>NZ_MSCV01000006.1 GCF_002005105.1 Methylocaldum sp. 14B
TTAAGTAGGTCGGCAATCCTTTGCCGACACAGCGGATCTGTCGGCAAAGGATTGCCGACCTACGGACTGAGCGGTGTCTGTTCACCTGCAACGCGGCTAACGATGCGACTATCGCACCGTTCGCTCGCGTATAATGGCCGCCTATGGTGATCAGGCAAGAATCGGTACATCGTTTTTCCGGTCTGGCAAGTTCCGGCCGCGAGCTTTTTTTTGCACGTCGAAGCTTTATACATTTATTCCGGCCGGCCGCGGTTCTGCTGCTGACTTTCCTGCTTGCCGCCTGCGGCAGTCCTCTGAACAATCCTTATCCGGCCGGGGACAAGGGCAGGAACATTCTTTATACCTCCTTCACCGAGCGGCCCAAGCACCTGGACCCGGCGCGGGCCTACAGCTCGAATGAATACGAGATCATCGCCCAGATTTACGAGCCGCTGTTGCAGTATGCCTATCTGAAAAGGCCCTATCAGCTCGAGCCGCTGACGGCGGAGGCTCTGCCAATAGTGACTTACCTCGATAAGGATTTGCGTCCGCTCCCGGACAACGCGCCTGAGGAACGGATAGCGTACAGCGAATACGATATTCGCCTTCGTCCGAACATCCTGTTTCAGCCTCATCCGGCATTCGCCAGGAACGGCGATGGGAGCTTTCGCTATCACGCGCTGACCGAAGGCGAATTGGCGAAAATAAGCACGATTACCGATTTTGCCGAAACCGGCGCCCGAGAGCTGACGGCCGAGGATTACGCTTATCAGATCAAGCGGCTGGTGCATCCCCAGCTGCATTCTCCGATCGCCGAGATGATGAAGAGTTATATCGTCGGTCTCAAGGAGACGGGCGAGCGGATGGCGAAGGATTTCGACGCCCGGCCGGATAAATCGGAATTTTTCGATATTCGCGGCTATACCGTGGAGGGCGTCGACATCGCCGATGCGCACCGCTTGAAGATCCGGCTGCACGGCAAGTATCCGCAGTTCCGCTTCTGGCTGGCGATGCCGTTTTTTGCCCCCATGCCTTGGGAAGCGGATGCGTTTTATGCCCAGAGGGGGTTGATCGAAAAGAACATCACCCTCGACTGGTATCCGGTCGGCACCGGCGCCTATATGCTGGCGGAGAACAATCCGAACCGGCGCATGGTGTTGCTGAAAAACCCCAATTATCACGATGAGTTCTACCCGGCAGAGGGCGAGCCGGAGGATGCGGCGAAGGGTTACTTGAAGGATGCCGGGCAAAAGCTGCCGTTTATCGAGAAAGTCGTCTTCACTTTGGAAAAGGAAACGATTCCCTATTGGAACAAGTTCCTGCAGGGCTATTACGACGCCTCGGGGATCGCTTCGGACAATTTCGATCAGGCCGTCCAGTTCACCGGGCAGAACGATGCCGAACTGACGCCGGAGATGAAGGCCAAGGATATCCACTTGGAGACGGCGATCACGACGACCATATTCTATATGGGCTTCAACATGCTCGATGCCACGGTGGGCGGGCTGGACGAGGCCAAATCCAAGCTTCGCCAAGCCATCAACATCGCGGTCGATTACGAGGAATTCATCGATATTTTCATCAACGGACGCGGCGTTCCGGCCCTGGGGATTTTGCCTCCGGACATTTTCGGTCACGTCGAGGGCAAGGACGGGATCAACCCTTACGTGTACGACTGGGCGGACGGCGCGCCGCGCCGCAAGAACATCGAGGCCGCGAAAAAGCTCCTGGCCGAGGCCGGCTACCCCAACGGTGTCGACGCCAAGACCGGCAGGCCCTTGGTGCTTTATCTCGATACCGTGGCGCGGGGCCCCGACGACAAATCGATTCTGAACTGGTACCGCAAGCAATTCGCCAAGCTCGGCATTCAGCTGGTGCTGCGCACCACCGATTACAACCAGTTCCAGCAGAAGATGCTGAACGGCAACGCACAGATTTTTATGTGGGGCTGGAATGCCGATTATCCCGACCCGGAAAACTTCTTTTTCCTGGTGTACGGCGAGAACGCCAAGGTGGGCAAGGGCGGAGAGAACGCGGCCAATTATAAGAACCCGGAATTCGATCGCTTGTTCGAGCGTATGCGCAACATGGACGACGGGGAGGAGCGTTTCCGTATCATCCAGGCCATGCAGGAAATCCTTAGGCACGATTCGCCCTGGTTATTCGGTTATCATCCCAAGGCTTTTTCGCTGCATCATGACTGGTTCCGCAACCTCAAACCCAATCTGATGGCCAACAACGGGCTCAAGTACCGGCGCATCGAAGCCGAGCAGCGGGAGCTCAAGCGGGCGGAGTGGAACCGGCCGATCTATTGGCCGCTGGCCGCGGGTTCGGGGCTGCTGGTCGCGGCGATCGTCCCGGCCTATTCGACCTATCGCCGCCGCATGAGGTCCACCGCGTTATGATCCGCTATATCATCCGCCGCGTGCTCTACGCTCTTCCGCTGCTATTGGGCGTGAACATCCTGACCTTTCTGCTGTTCTTCGTGGTGAATACGCCGGACGACATGGCGCGTATGCATCTCGGGGAGAAGCATGTCACCCAGGAGGCGGTCGAAGGGTGGAAACACGAGCGCGGCTACGATTTGCCCCTGTTCTGGAACGATAAAGCGGAAGGCGCCGAGAAGGCGACCCGGACGATTTTTTATCAGAAGTCGGTGGGTCTGTTTATGTTTCGGTTCGGACGTTCCGACAGCGGACGCGAAATCGGCGCCGATATCCGTCAGCGCATGTGGCCGTCCCTCGCCATCGCGGTGCCTTCGCTCATCGTCGGGCTTTTGGTGCACATCAGCCTGGCGCTACTCCTGGTGTTTTTCCGGCTGACTTATCTGGAATTCTGGGGCATTGCCTTGTGCGTCGCGCTGATGTCCGTTTCGTTCCTGTTCTACATCATCGGCGGACAATACCTATTGGGAAAACTGCTGCAGCTCACGCCGATCTCGGGTTACGACTCCGGAGTCAACGCTATCCGTTTCCTGATCCTGCCCTTGGCCATCAGCGTGGTTGCCGGCATTGGTTCCGGCGTGCGCTGGTATCGAACCCTGTTCCTGGAGGAAGTGGAGAAGGATTATGTCCGTACCGCGCGGGCCAAGGGGCTGTCCGAGCCGCAGGTGCTGTTCGGGCATGTGCTCAAGAATGCGATGATTCCTATTTTGACCGGGGTGGTCGTGGTGCTGCCCTTGCTGTTCACCGGCAGTCTGATCACCGAATCGTTCTTCGCCATTCCGGGGCTAGGCAGCTATACCATCGATGCCATCAGCCAGCAGGATTTCGCCATCGTGCGCGCCATGGTGTTTCTAGGCTCTGCGCTTTACGTCCTCGGTCTTCTGCTGACCGATCTTTCCTATACGCTGGTCGATCCAAGGGTGAGGCTGGGTTGAGCGGGACTCGCAAGCGTCGAAAAAGACAGGCCATTGCAACGGTGTTAAATGCGGAGACGCACATGAACAGAGAATACACGGCGATTACCAAGCAAATCGGCGAATGGCGGGTGGGATGGATCGAAGAAATCCCCGGCGTGAATTGCCAGGAAAGAACTCATGAAGAGTTGTTGAAAAGCCTCAGGATAACTCTGATCGAGGCGCTGCAATTCAATCACGAGGAGGCGAGTTCTCGTAGGGTGGGTTAGGCCGCGAGGCCGTAACCCACCGAGAGACCTCGGATTGGTGGGTTACGCTGCGCTAACCCACCCTACAATTAATCTTCTCAAGATTTGCAAGGACTTAGGTGTGCCGCTCGCAAAGTAATCCGACATGTTGAAGCTGCTCTGGACCGACATTCTGTTCTTCATCCTGCTGGCGGGGTTCGCCGTGCTCGTCGTCCGGGCCAGGGGCCGCGAGCATTTGCGCCGGCCCTGGCGCAAGGTGGCGCAGAGCCGCAGCGCCATGGTGTCGCTGGTAATTCTGCTGGCTTACCTTTTCATTGCCGTATTGGATTCGATCCACTTTCATCCGCGGATTGAAGGCGAAAACGGCCAATACCAAGGCGAGGTGATCAGCGTGCTGGACAGCTGGATGACGCCGATCCGGACGCGCGTGGAAAAAACCTATTCGGCGCCTTTTTCGTCCTACGCCTATGCCAAGGAAATGATCCGTCAGCCGGACGGTACGCAACGATGGGACTATCCCCGTTTGCAATACGGCGGCGCGCATCTGGCCGATCCGGAACACGAGAATATAGCGGATATTCTGACGACCGGCATGAAGGGATTTGGAAAGGGAGTATTGGTCTGGCTATTGCCGGCTTTGCTGGTCGTCGCCTGGCGCAGCCGCCAGGACCGTATCGGTCCGGCCGAGAGTTTCAAGCGCATCGCCCTCGGCCGAACGGAAATTCCGTGGCGGGCCGCATTACTGACGCTGTTCCTCATTTTGGCATGCGGCGGCACGCTGGGCGAGCTGGGGCTGCGCTATCACGTGCTCGGCACGGACAAGGTCGGCGAGGACGTGTTCTACCAAAGCCTCAAGAGCGTTCGGACCGGGCTTTTGATCGGCACCCTGACCACCTTCGCTACGCTGCCGCTGGCCTTGGGATTCGGTATCCTCGCCGGTTATTTCCGCGGCTGGGTCGACGATGTGATCCAGTATCTTTACACCACCCTCAATTCCATCCCCGGCGTGCTGCTCATCGCTGCCGCCATGCTCATCATGCAGGTGTACATGGCCCGGCACGAGGACGACTTCGCCAGCCTGGCGCTGCGGGCCGATTTCAGGCTGCTGTTTCTTTGCCTGATTCTCGGCATGACCAGCTGGACCGGCTTGTGCCGCCTGCTCCGCGCGGAAACCCTGAAGTTGCGCGAAATGGAATACGTTCAGGCGGCTCGGGCGCTGGGCGTCAGGCAAGGCACGATCCTGGCGCGGCATATCCTGCCCAACGTATTCCATCTGGTGCTGATTTCGGTAGCCCTGGATTTCAGTTCGCTCGTGCTGGCCGAGGCCGTGCTGTCGTACGTGAATATCGGCGTCGATCCCACCATGGAGAGCTGGGGCAACATGATCAACAGCGCCCGGCTCGAAATGGCGCGGGACCCGGTGGTGTGGTGGTCGTTGGCGGCCGCGTTTCTGTTCATGTTCACCCTGGTGCTCGCCGCCAATCTTTTTGCGGATGCCGTGCGGGATGCTTTCGATCCGAGGCGGGCGGAGTGATGGACTAGCCATTGTCATCATGTTCGATAAGGCCATGGTATTTTTTCCAGATTCCCGGAGGTAGCTTTTCATGAAATTAAAAGTGATCGTCCATCAGGCCGAGGAGGGCGGTTATTGGGCTGAAATTCCTGCGATTCCAGGCTGTGCTTCTCAAGGCGAAACCTTAGAGGAGTTGTTGGCGAATCTTCATGAGGCCGTAGAAGCTTGCTTGTCCATTGAGGTCGAGGAGAAAGGTCTCGCACAGACGGACAGGATTTTGGAGATCGCCGTTTGAAAACCATTTCCGGCAAAGCTTTAGGGAAATTGCCGGAGCGGCATGGATGGGAGCTAAAGAGAATCAACGGCAGCCATCATGTCTACGGAAAGCAAGGTTATTCGGCGCGTATTTCGGTTCCTGTTCACGGCAATGAGCCGCTCAAAATCGGGCTTCTAAAACATTTTCTTAAGGTGGCCGAAATTTCGGAGCATGAATTGTGAGTGTTGTCTCTGAGGTGCTGGAAACCGGTGTAGAGCGGCAACCGGCCAGCTCGCTTTTGTCGGTCTCCGATCTCCACGTGAGTTTCCGTCAGGGCGCGGAGCTGATACCTGCCGTTAGCGGGGTTTCGTTTCATATCGACAAGGGCGAGACTTTCGCCCTCGTGGGCGAGTCGGGTTCGGGAAAATCGGTCACGGCGCTGTCGGTATTAAGGCTCTTGCCCCACAATGGACGAATCATGAGGGGGCAAGTGAGTCTTGGGGGCACCGATTTGTTCGGGTTGCCGGAATATGCCATGAGCGCCATCCGTGGGCTGCGCATCGGCATTATTTTCCAGGATCCCATGAGTTCGCTGAACCCGGTCATGACGGTAGGACGGCAAATCGGCGAAGTCCTGCGCTTGCAACGGGGTTTGCAGGGCAGGGCGGCGAGAAATCGTGCCTCGGAGCTCCTGGATCATGTGGGACTGCCGAATCCGGAGCGGCATCTGAATGAATATCCCCACCAGCTTTCCGGCGGCATGCGGCAGCGGGTCATGATTGCCATCGCTCTGGCCGGGGAGCCGGACCTCTTGATCGCCGACGAGCCGACTACCGCTTTGGACGTGACGATTCAGGCGCAAATTCTGGAGCTTCTCGAGCGACTGAAGCGCGAAAGCGGAATGGCGCTGTGGCTGATCACCCATGATTTCGGCATCGTCGCGGAACTGGCCGACCGCGTGGCCGTCATGCGCGCCGGCAAGATCGTGGAACAGAGCGATCGAGAAGGGTTTTTCGAAAAACCGGAGCATCCTTACAGCCGCGAGCTGTTCACGGTCATGCCCCGCTTGGACGCCTGCCTAGCCCGGCCCGAAACACATCATTCGGACCCGCTGCTAGTCGTGGAGGACTTCAAGGTCCATTACCCGATCAAGCGCGGCATCCTTCAGCGGACCGTGGATTATGTCAGGGCTGTGGATGGTGTTTCGCTTTCGGTGGCGCAGGGCGAGACCCTGGCCCTGGTGGGCGAGTCCGGATGCGGCAAGACTACCCTGGGCAAGGGGATTCTCAATCTGATCGAGAATTCCGGTGGGCGGGTCCGCTTCGATGGCGCCGATATCACCGGGCTTCGCGGCGAGGAACGCCGGAAACGTTACGCCGAGATGCAGATCGTGTTTCAGGACCCGTATTCCTCCATGAATCCGCGCATGGTCGTGGGCGACATCGTCGAAGAGGGACTACGTGCCTTGCATCCGTCCATGACCGAGAAGGAGCGGCGCGAACGAGTCGAGGATTTGCTCCACAGCGTCGGTTTGCCGAAAGAGGCCCGATTGCGTTATCCGCACGAATTTTCCGGCGGACAGAGGCAGCGCATCTGCATCGCGCGGGCCTTGGCTGTCGATCCCAAGCTGATCGTGTGCGACGAGCCGACCAGCGCCCTCGACGTTTCGGTCCAAGCCCAAATTTTGAAGCTTTTGAGGGATCTGCGCGATCGGCGTGGTCTCAGTTATTTGTTCATCACCCACGATTTGGCCGTGGTGGCCGAGTTGGCCGATCGGGTGGCGGTCATGCACCGGGGCAAGATCGTCGAAATGGGGTCGACTCAGCAAGTTCTTTTTAAGCCGGCTCACTCTTACACCAAGCGTCTGTTGGAGGCAGTGCCGAAGTTAAGAAAGGGACAAAAATAGTTTCTCTCACTTCCAAGTGACAGTGAGCGGAACGAAACGCCTTATGGCCGCTCGGCTGAAATGAAAAAGCCGGGCGCAAGGCCCGGCTAAATGCAGATCGATAACAGGCGTTCGTCTAGTTCTGTACCGCCGGCAAAGTGAGAGGACTGCCACCTGCGTCATTAATACAGCCGGGCTGTTCAAAGCCGGCCGTGACGCCATCCCCGTTGCCGTTATACTGGTCGAGAATAATATTGTCCGGACGAGCGGGATCGCCCGATACACCGCCGACACCCTGCATCTGGTCCAATCCCAGGTTCTTACGAACGCGCCAGGCGATGTTGTGGTCGGCACAGGAGGTATCGCCGCTAACACCCACGGCACCGATGATCTTTCCATTCTTGTAGAGGCCCAATCCGCCCCCGAATACGTTTACGCCACCGGGACGTTTGCCCACCATCGGGTCATTGGCCTGACCATAGTGCTTCGGGTTACCGCCGTAAGCCACGCCGGGATTTACCGGATTGCTGAACTGAAGGCCGTACAAACTGCCGCCGAGCATCGTTTCCGCGTTGGCGCCGGAGGTTCCTTGCGCGGCCGAGTAAAGGTTACCGGTGGAGAGTGCTAGGCCATTAAGGCTAAATGCATTGGCCGTATTGGCTTTTTGGGCGGAAATTACGCGGCTGCCGGGCCATTGGGCGCCACGGTTAGCTCCGGAGAAGGCAACCGCACAGACTACGCCATCACGATTGACGATGGTGCCCCACATGTCGAAGTCCAGTCCGCTGCTTTCGCTGGCAACGGCGCTGATGAGAGCATTTTTCAGCTCGGCATGGGAGGGCAAACCGTTGCACGCCTCCTTGCCAGCGGAAGAATCCGCCATAACATTGCTGCAAGCCAAGGCAGCCGCCCCCAAGGCTATTATTATTTCTCTTGATTTCATAGCAGAATTTCCATTCGTTTGTTGGTGTTGAAAGACAAATAAAGTTATTGAGCGTACCGTCCGCAGCCGGCGGATTACAGGCAAATTAAGAAAAAAGCCCAAAAAGCATTAATTAACAGGGTTTGAAGTCAGATTTCGACAATAACAGGAGCATAAAGCGGGCCATGTCTTTTGTCCCAGTGTTGCAAAAGACAATACGGGCTTTCCAGGAAGCGATTTTCCATTAAATCTAGATTGCTAAGACAAATGGCACGACTATAAACCGGCTATACCGTTTTGCGACTGTAAAAAAAACTGACATTTTCTGTTATCAAGAAGCCGGAATGAGTGATTAATCCGGATAAACCTATGTCCGTATCCTTTTTCATATGTTTTTACATCTTTATCAGGAAGTTAAAGTGTCAGCTTTTTTTACAAATAAGCCGAATCGGTTAGCGCCAGAACACTCCTTCAGGTAACGTTCCAGACTTTCCGGTCAATCGTCCCTCGCCCGATTGATGCAGCAGCGCAAAAATTTCGGCGGCGGCTTTTTTCTCGGTTTCCCCCCAGCTTTTGATTCTTCCGTCGCAGTAATGCTGTCGCAGGGCGTTTTGAATCCGTTCGT
The DNA here is from genome assembly GCF_002005105.1 of Methylocaldum sp. 14B. Classification (GTDB taxonomy): domain Bacteria; phylum Pseudomonadota; class Gammaproteobacteria; order Methylococcales; family Methylococcaceae; genus Methylocaldum. Next base: position 8,787 of record NZ_MSCV01000006.1, read on the forward strand.
CGGTTTCCTGCGTTAAGGGGACGACCTTGCGCCAAACGGCGTCCGACTCGCAGATCGATTTTTTGGCCGCGTCCGCCGCCTTCAAAAATCCTGAAAGCGCATTCTCGTGAGCATTGGCCCAGTCCTCCCTAAAAACATAACCGAGACTCGGTACATCGGCGTCTACCCCCAAGCCTCGAAGTATGCCGCGTCCATCGATAAGACGACGATAATTCTGAGCCTCCAGTTTGGCGGCGAAATTCCAGTAATTCAGGACGGCGTCCAGCTTGCCTTGTTGCAACTGTTGGTTGAGCAGCGGCGGCGCGCCGAAGACCTTGTCGGCGGACTTGTCGAGGTCCAGGCCGTGCTGTTTTTGAGCCAGAGCGCGCAGCAGCAGCCAGTTTTTGTCCAATCCGCCGCCCGCGATGCCTAGCCGCTTTCCCTTGAGATCGGCGATCCCTTGGATGGAAGAGCCGGCCGGTACGATCAACGCCCCATGGCTGGTAGAGTAGGGCAGAAAAGTGACATCCATGCCTTGCCCGCGCTGATTGGCCACCCAGATCCAATCGGACACGATTACATCGACGCTTCCTCCTTGCAGGGCGATTTTCCCCGCCTCGGCGCTGGCAAGGGGAGTCGTTTCTATGGTGATCCCCTGCGCCTTATCGAGTTTTTCCTCTTGAATAACGGCAAGCTCCCAGTTGAGCGTGCCGAAAGCCAGCATGCCGATTTTGATCTTTTGATCGACGGTTTCGGCACAAACGTGACCGGCAGCGATCAGGGCGAGGAAAATCGAGATGACGATTTGATTGTGCATGATGTTTAAACCGGTGCTAAAGAAAGGACTGTAACATTTCCAGGGCGGTAGCTTCAGGATAAAGCCGAACACATCATTGTCCGCATGCCTCGCTTAAAATTCTTGCCATTTTGGGCCCGTTGACTGCGGTACAGTATTCGCGTTTGACCGCGGCTCGTCCGGCTTGTCCCAGGCGGATGCGCAGGTCGGGGTTATGCAGTAGTTCCAGCAAGGCGGCTTTCCATTCCGATTCGGTGGAGGCGAGAAAGCCGTTGACGCCATGCTCGACGATCCTGAGGTTGGCTCCGACCGGCGAGGCGACCACGGGTTTGTGGCAGCCCATGTACTGGATGAGTTTATAGCCGCATTTCCCCCTTTCCCAAGGGGTATCGGACAGGGGCATGATGCCGACGTCAAAGCGCCGGATTTCGTCCACTTCGGTTTGTTCCGACCAGTCGCGATACTCGATGTCAACATTGGAGAGCCGCAAATGCGCGGCTTCCGCCCCCACCACTTTTATCCGTAAGGGATGGTCCCGTGCTATCGCCGAAAAAACGTCGTTCAAATTTCGCAAATACTGCGCCGTAGTGGGCGAACCTATCCAGCCGATGGTGAAGATGTCGTTTGGTTCGGTCGGATTCTGGGGATAGCGGTTCAAGTCGATCGAGGTTGGGATAAGCGCCACACGTGCGGCGCCGGCTTTAGTCGCCCGCTCGGCGAGGTATTCGCTTCCCGCGATCACCGCTTTGGAATGCCGCATGACGCGGTCTATCTTATCGCCCAGGATTTTGCGGATGACAGGATTGGCGTGACGATCGTAGCGGTGGAAGATGGCGTCGTCGTAGTCGACGACATAGGGAATTCCCGCGCGCGCCATGGCGGTCTCGATCCAAGCCGGAAGCCAGGGCAATACCTCCGCTTCGATCCAGATCAGGTCGTATGCGCGTAATCCCATCAGGGATACGATCCGCCTGCCGTAGCCGGCGAGCGCATAGCGCAGCGATTTTCCGTGTCCGGCATAGAATCGTTCGAGATACTCGTCCTTGAAGAAAGGCGCGACCGTGATCCGAAATCCCTGGCTTTCGAGATAGGGTAGATACTGATACGAGCGGAGCCGGCTGCTGGCCCCGAGTTGGCCGTAGCGGCTAAGAAGCAGCACCTTCATTTATCGATCGGCGCGTCTGGCCCAAACCGTCATCCGTGCGGTTTGGCCGAGCCGGCTCAGGATCAGGGCCAGCGGATAAAGGGGCAGGTTGAAAATTTCGGGATGCCGCTTGAGGAAGCGGGAAACGGTCGAATTGGGCCATTTGTCTTCGATGAGATAAGCCGTGCTCGCCACTAAATCGGTCATCACTTTCTGGTAAAGAATCTTCTCGATGCGCCAACCCGTAGCGTTCAGCAGGGCTTCCAAAGTCTCCGGGGTGAAGTGGTACAAATGGGCGGGCAAGTGCAAGGGAAACCATCGCTGTTTGAACCAGCCGAGTTGGAAGCAGGCCGCGTTGGGAACCGAGATGGCCAGCCAGCCGTCCTTCCGGGTCCAGCGATGCAGCTTGTTGAGCGCGAGCACGGGGTCGTGCAGGTGTTCCAGCACCATCCAGCCTACCACCAGATCGAACTGTTCGGCGGGTTCGGGCGCCGATTCCAGGCTCCCGCAATGAACCGAGAAGCCTGCATCTTGAGCATTCTTCGCCGCCGTGGGCGAAAATTCTATGCCTTCCACTCGCCAGCCTTTATCGGCCATTCGCCCTAGAAAGCTGCCCGAGGCGCAACCGATTTCCAGCATTCGTCCCGGTTCGAGTGCGGGCAAGGACAGGCTGTGTATCCTCAAGGCATTTCTGACGAATTCCTTAATGGCATTCGCCGCTGTTCTGAAACGCGAATGGGTAATGCGGGTGCCGGCGTAAGGCCCGTAAGTCTCGGGATAGTAATAGCCGATGGTGTCCGCGGTCGGTCTCGGATCGGTTCGCAACAACCCGCACGCCGAACATCGAACCACGGAATACGTGCCGGGCAGGTCATGCAGTCTGTCCCTTCCTTGCAGAACCAATTCATCGCGGCTTTCGCAGCCCATGGGACAGGGCTTGCTTTCAAGAGCAATAGAATCTGGCGTATCAGTTGAAACCATATTGATGTTTAGCGAGAGCTGGCTAGACGGGCTTTATCGATCCACGCCAGGCCCAGACCGATCGGAAGACTGATCCCGAACAGCAGCGGAAAGCCGACTTCCGCCAAGCTGGCATATAAGGATTCTCCGGCATGGACCGAGTATCGGATGAAGTTGGCCATATTCTTGAGCTTGGGTTTGATCCCGGTGGGCAAGCGTACCGCTTCGCCGTAATAAAGCCGAGCGCCTCTCGGGCTTCGATAGCGTATTGCCCTCGCTTTGGCGGTCAATCCGTCGGGCAGATACTGAATGATCCGCATCACCTCGTTGACGCACCGGAATCTCGGATTGAGCCGGTTGAACACGACACCTTCCACCAGGAATCTTTCGCCGGGGATTTCCGGAAAAGGATATGACCGCAGCCGTTCGGTCCGGACGAAATAACACTTGTCGCCTTTCATGTTCATTTCGAACCAGTATTCCCGATGGCTCATATCCATGGAGTCCCGGGGAAACCGCTTCGGGACGATGCTCCCGTCGCGATAAGCGCACAATCCCATGACGCCATCCAAGGACTCTTTTTCTTCGGGAGGAATGGCATTCCAGATTTCATGGAATCGTTTCAGAGTGTGGGGCAGAAGGAGATCGTCGGAATCCTGGATCAGAAAAAACTCGCCGGATGCCAGGCTCAGCCCCCGATTGATCGCCACATGCTTGCCCCGATTCTCCTGATGAACGTAGACGATAGGGAAGCCGGCGTTGGCTTGCCATTCCTCGACCCGTGCCCGGGTATCGTCGGTGGAACCGTCGTCCACGATGATCCACTCGAAATCGGTAAACGTCTGCGCCTTGAGGCTCTCAAAAACCTCGGCCAGCAACCGAGCCCGGTTGTAGGTCGGGGTGAAGATCGTGAATGTGTATGACGGCATCGTCGAACCGATCAGGCAGACCGCTCGAACAGGGTATTTTCCCGTTCCCGAAGAATGCGGTACCCGTTGTCCGAAATGAGGGATCGTAGTTGTCGTTTCCGCTCGGCCGTTTGCGGACCGCCTTCGATCTCGACCAGGATGTAGGCTGGTTTAAGCTGGGGAATATCGGCAATGTCATCGAAAAACCGATTCAGGACCGGATATTCGAATCCTTCGATATCCAGCTTCAGGACATCGATCTTTTTGATATCAGCCATCTGCAAAGCGTCATACAAGGAATGGCACTGGACCTCCTCCGTCTCTCCCTCGGCCTTGAGGAAACTGTTGGCGCCCCGGTTGCCTTGCCGATTGAGCCCTAGCCGCAGCATCTCCTTCTTGTCCGAGATGCCGATTTGATAGGCGGCGATCACGCTGTTCCGACCGTTGATTTCGATATTTTTTCGCAGGAGTCGGAAATTTTCCGTCGCCGCCTCGAAGGCGATCACCTTGCCGGATGCGCCGACGATCTCCGCGGCGAACAGCGCGTAGGCGCCGATATTGCTGCCCACGTCCACGAATACGCCGCCTTTCGGCAAACGCTTCATCAGGAATTTTCGCTCCCACCGGTCGTACATGTGCGGGATGAAGAACAGATTGCCGCCCACGCAATCGGAAGGATCGAGGATCATCTCGATGTCGCGTCCCCGGTAATTCCAGATGGTGGAGCGAAACAAGGCCCCGGAGATGAACGAGCAGACCAAGGGTTTGACGATGCGGTTGCTGATTCCGCTAAACCGCCAAACGGGCGGAATAAGCCGCGTCATGGCTTTGGCGGCTTTGACGAAAGGCGGTATCGGGCTGATCGCTAGATCCATGTTCATCGTTGATTTTTGTTGTTGGGCGTTTAGCCGATGAGACCCAATTTTAACCTGGTTTTGACGATTACCAGCGCTGAAAGATTTATGCCGGCGACTGCGATTGCGCTGGCAATAGCCGCGCCCATGGCGCCGTGTTCGCCGATGAGATACAGCTCCAAAGGCAGTTGCACGGCCAAGCCGCCGCCCATGAGCCATGTGGCTTCCTTCTGATGTCCGGTCATGGTCAGCAGGATGGTCCCGAGACCGGTCAGAGCGTACAGCGATTTTCCGGCCAGGAGCATGATCAGAAGAGGGTAAGCATCCACGAACGATGCTCCGAAAATACCGAGTATGTATTTTCCGGTGCCGGCAATGAATGAGGCGGCCGTCAAAACGAACAAGGCATTGCCTATTGTGGTGATTTTCAGTAGCCGCCGGAGGTCCGGAATCAAGCGATTGTTCCAATGTGCGGCGATTAAAGGCGCGGTTACGCTGCTGGCCACGACCAAGCCGAAAGCTGCGAAATCTGCGACTCTGGCCGCTACCGCATACGAACCGGCTTCCCGCGTGCCCACCATCGATCCGATCAGGAGGATGTCCAATTGGCTGATCAGCAGCTGGATGCCGACGACGACGAACATGGGAACGGCCATGGTCAGCCATTCTTTTTTTCGATAGGACGGCAGGCTGCCGGAAACGCCCTCCGGCAGGGATTGCCGAAGCCATGCGCTGCCCAGCAGGAAGTTGGTCATGGCTACGGCCAGGCTGATCAGCATTGCCGTCACGGGATCGACGAAGTCGTGAAACCCGAAATAAATCGCCGACAGCAGAATGATCAGGAGCAGGGGGCGAACGAGGTTTTCCGGGAGTTCGGCGAAACTGATTTTGAGCAGGCCGCGGAGAACGCCCACGCGCAATTCGGACAAGGACATGAAGGGCACATGGAGGAAAGCCAGGATGAAAACATAACGATGCAGATCGTCCATTGTGTCTTTCAGCAGCCAGCCGATCATCGCTGCGGCTGACCCGATGACAAGGCAAGCTCCGAGCGTGCTGCGCGTCGCGAAAGCCATGAAACCTAGAATGGCGCCCCAGTCTTTCTGCGAGTTGTAAATCGCGACGTACCGGATCGAGGTCTGTACCATGCCCAGTTGGGCCAGCCAGGATAAGATCGGGGTGAAGGCGAGGGCGTACACGAATAGCCCGTAATTGTCGGAACCCATGAACCGCGCGGTAATCGCCTGAGCCGTGAACGACAGGCCGATGCCGACCGCTCGGAGGCTGAAAGTGCCTATTGCGTTGCGAACGAGATAAAAAAAGGTCCGGTCTTTCCCGAACCTCGGTTTTGCGATCATTGATTCCGATAAGGTTTGAATGGGTTTGCGCGAGCGCGCGACCGATCTTTTTTGGTTGCGGCACGAAGCGGCGGATGCTGACCCTGAACCGATCAAGTTCGCGCCATCGGGTATTATACTGTCCTATTTTCTTGAGTCTTTCTTCGCGAGTTTCGGGACGACGGGCTGCGGGTCGAGTGCGAACAGGCAACCAAGACACGGGCCATACGAAAAGACGACGTTCCGCCTTTCCAGGTCATTGAGCCAAGCCGTTTTGAACAAGAAACTTTTATTTTTCGTTACCGAAGACTGGTTCGTTTGCTCGCATTGGCTGCCCCACGTGACTGCCGCCCGTGACGCAGGCTACCAGGTCTACGTGGTGACGCGGGTACGGCAGCACAGGGCTATCATCGAAGCGCGAGGCGTCCATGTCGTTCCGCTCGAATTGTCGCGGCGCGGCCGCAATCCGATGGCGGAACTCCGGGTGATTGCCGATCTGATCAAGATTTACCGAAAGATTCGGCCCGATCTGGTGAAGCATGTCGCCATGAAGCCGGTGGTGTACGGCACCATTGCTGCGTGGTTCAGCCAGCCATGTGCCGTGGTGAATTACATGGCCGGTCTCGGCTGGCTGTTTACTTCGGACAGCGTCAAGGCGCGGCTGCTTCGTCCGGTGGTCCGTGCCGTGTTGAGGCAGCTTTTCGCACGGGGGCACGTTATCGTGGAAAACCCGGACGATTACGAGCAGATGATGAGCTTGGGGTTGCCGGCCGCCCGCGTGAGCTTGATCCGGGGCGCCGGTGTGGATCTCCGGGAATTCAGTCCGGCGGTAGAGCGCGATGGGGTCCCTTTGGTCGTCCTGCCGGCGCGCATGCTCTGGACCAAGGGGGTAGGAGAGTTCGTCACGGCCGCCGAGCGGCTGCGCGCCGAAGGCGTCGCGGCGCGATTCGTCCTGGTAGGCGATCCTGACCCCGACAATCCGGAATCGGTCTCGATCGACCAACTCGAAAGCTGGCGGCAGAAAGGGGCGGTCGAATGGTGGGGGCGGCGGGACGACATGCCTCAAGTGCTCGCCGCATGCCATATCGTCTGCCTGCCCTCATATCGGGAAGGCCTCCCCAAGGCGCTGCTCGAAGCGGCAGCCGCGGGAAAACCCATCATCACCACCGATACCCCCGGCTGTCGGGAGGTGGTCCGTCACGGCGACAACGGTCTGCTGGTACCGGCGGCGGATGCGCTCGCTCTGGCCGAAGCGCTCAAAACGTTAATCGAGGATGGGCCGCAGCGGGAGCGGATGGGGCGTCGCGGCCGGGAAATCGCGGAGACCGAATTTTCCTCGGAAAAGATAACCTCCGAAGCTTTAGCCCTGTATAATGCCGTCCTTTCGTGAGTGGTAGGTCGGCAATCCCTTGCCGACGAAGGTGTCTCCGTCAGGGGAACTTCAATTCCCCGCTACCGTCATCTTTTCGAGCAAAATAGATCCGGTTCGGGTATTGCCCCGCAGGTCTACATCGTTTCCGACGGCCTGTAGATTCATGAACATATCTTTCAGGTTGCCCGCGATGGTGATTTCCTCCACGGGGAACTGGATCTCGCCGTTCTCCACCCAAAATCCGGATGCGCCGCGGGAATAATCGCCGGTGACCGGGTTGACGCCCTGGCCCATCAGCTCGGTGACGAGAAGTCCCGTGTTCATGCGTTTCAGCAAGCCCTCTAAATCGAGTTCGCCGGGGTCGATGACGAGATTGTGCACGCCGCCGGCATTGCCGGTGGTTTTCATGCCGAGCTTGCGGGCTGAGTATGTGCTCAACACATAGGATTCGAGTATGCCGTCCTTGACGATGTGGTGAGGTCGGGTCCGAACGCCCTCGGCGTCGTAGGGTGCGCTGCCCAAGGCCTTCTTGAGGTGCGGTTCCTCGCGAATTCGTATGAAGGCCGGGAAGATCTGCTTTCCCAGATGGTCGAGCAGGAACGACGACTTCCGATAGAGATTGCCGCCGCGGATGGCGCCGATGAGATGGCCCAGCAGGCTGGACGCGATATCCGCCGCGAAGATGACCGGGCATTGCCGGGTGCTCAGCGAACGGGCGCCGAGCCGCTTTACCGTGCGCTCGGCGGCCTTTCGGCCCACCAGCTCGGCCGCTTCCATGTCTCGGGCGTCTCGCGCCACGGTCCACCAATCGTCCCGCTGCATGCTGTCGCCCCGCTGGCCGATGACCGAACAGCTCAGGCTGTGGCGGCTGGACGCATAGCCATGCAGGAATCCCAGCGAGTTGCCCAGGACTCGTAACCCTTGGAAGGTGTTGAGGCTCGCGCCCTCGGAATTGACGATTTCGGGATGAAACTGGCGTGCGGCATTTTCGCAGCCTATCGCCAGGTTTATGGCGGTTTCCGCGTCCAGGTCCCAGGGATGATAAACGTCGAGATCGGGGAACTCGGTGGCCAGCATGTCCCGGTCGGGCAATCCGGCATATTCGTCTTCGGCCGCGTATTGAGCGATCCGGCACGCGGCTTCTACGGTTTCCCGCATCGCCGTCGCGCTGAGGTCGGTGGTGCTGGCCGAACCCTTGCGCTGGCCCACGTAGACGGTGACGCCGAGTCCGCGGCTGCGATGATGTTCAATGGTTTCGACCTCGCCCATCCGCGCGGTGACGGAAAGGCCGTGCTCCAGACTGACGCCGGCCTCCGCCGAGGTGGCGCCTTGCCGCCGGGCTTCGGCCAGGCAATCCGCCACCAGGGATTTCAATTGTTCGAGTTGTTTTGCTTCACGTGCGAAAGTCGTGGGTTCCTGCACGGATGGCTCCTTCTAATCGTTAAATCGTTCGGATATAGGAACGGGTGGGGCGCTGGTCTTAAACCCGAGTACCGCCCACGGTCAGCCCGTCCACCCGCAAGGTCGGCTGGCCGACGCCCACGGGTACGCTCTGGCCGTCCTTTCCGCAGGTGCCGACGCCGGTATCGAGCTGCAAATCGTTGCCGACCATGCTGACGCGGGTCAGCACGTCCGGGCCGTTGCCGATCAGGGTCGCGCCTTTGACCGGCCGGGTGATTTTCCCGTCTTCGATCAAATAGGCTTCGCTGGCGGAGAACACGAATTTGCCCGAGGTGATGTCGACCTGGCCGCCGCCGAAGTTCTTGGCGAACAGCCCTTTTTTCACCGAACCGATGATTTCCTGCGGGTCGTGAGGTCCCGCCAGCATGTATGTATTGGTCATGCGGGGCATGGGCAGGTGGGCATAGGATTCGCGGCGGCCGTTGCCGGTCGGCGATACGCCCATGAGCCGGGCGTTGAGCTTGTCCTGCATGTAGCCCTTGAGAATGCCGTTTTCGATCAAAACCGTGCATTCCGTCGGCGTGCCTTCGTCGTCGATATTGAGCGAACCGCGCCGGCCGGGCAGGGTGCCGTCGTCGACTACCGTACAGAGCGGCGAAGCCACGCGTTCGCCGATTCGCCCGGCAAAGGCCGAAGTGCCTTTGCGGTTGAAATCGCCTTCGAGTCCGTGGCCTATCGCTTCGTGCAGCAAAACGCCCGGCCAGCCGGGTCCCAAGACCACGGTCATGGTTCCCGCGGGAGCTTCGACCGCTTCCAGATTCACCAGGGCCTGACGCACGGCTTCCCGTGCGTATTCGATGGCCCGGTCTTCTTCCAAAAAGAAGCGGTAATCGGTGCGGCCGCCACCGCCGCAGCTGCCTTGTTCGCGGCGCCCGTTTTCCTCGACGATCACGCTGACGTTGAGCCGCACAAGCGGACGCACGTCGCCGTGGAGCGCTCCGTCCTGGCCGATCACCAGAACGACTTCGTGGCTGCCGGCAAGGTTCACCATGACCTGCTCGACACGCGAATCGAGTCTCCGGCATTCCTCGTCCAGACGTTTGAGGAGGGCGATTTTCTCTTCTTCGGGCAACGATTGCAGCGGATCGATCGGCAGATAAAGCTGTGGCGGGCGATATAGGCCGGAGACTTCCCGTTTGCCCTGTGCTCCCTCTCGAGCGATGGCTCGCGCGTTCTTGGCGGCTTCGAGCAGGGTCGGCAGCGTAATTTCGTCGCTGTAGGCGAATCCGGTCTTTTCGCCGGAAACGGCGCGTACCCCGGCGCCTTGTTCTATGCTGTGGCTGCCTTCCTTCACGATGCCGTCTTCCAGCATCCAGGACTCGAACCGGGTGGATTGCAGATAGACGTCGGCGGCATCCACCGACGCGCTCAAGAGCTGTCCCATGACGCGGTCGATGTCGCCGCCTATGAGTCCAGCCGGCTCCAGCAGGGTTTGCCGGGCGATTACAAGAGGATCATGACTCATGATGAGGTGTGAGAATTAAGCTGATGATAAAAACTAGCCTACACGCCATAGCCCTCAGCGGCAATGCAGTTTGCGGTGGGTCAGGGCCGGAAACGCGGCCCGCACTTTCTGCAGCCGGTCGCGGTCGAATTCCGCAGTCACCACACCGGCGCCCTGTGGAAGGCTGCCGAGCACCTGGCCCCAAGGGTCCACGATCATGCTGTGGCCGAAGGTTTCGCGGCCGTTGACGTGAAACCCGCCCTGATTGGCGGCGACGGTGTAGCACAGGTTTTCGACCGAACGGGCGCGCACCAGGATTTCCCAGTGAGCGGCGCCGGTTTGCGCAGTAAAGGCCGAGGGAACGACGAGAATGTCCATGCCGCTGTCCGCCATCTGCCGGAACAGTTCGGGGAAGCGGAGATCGTAGCAAATCGACAAACCGAGTCGCCCGAACGGCGTGTCCAGGACCAGAGCCTCGCTGCCGGCGTCTATGGTCTTGGACTCGTGATACTGTTCGTCGGTGCCGGGCACGTTGACGTCGAACAGATGAATCTTGTCGTAGCGTCCTGCCCGCTCGCCTTTGTCGTTATAAACCAGGCAGGCAGCGCGGACTTTGCCGTTGTCGGCGCGGATCGGCATGGTGCCGCCGACCAGCCAGACCTTCAGCCGCTCCGCCGTCTGGGCGAGAAAATCCTGGATCGGTCCGGAACCGTCGGCTTCGGCTACGGCCAGTTTGTCGGCTTCGGATGTACCCATGATGGCGAAATTTTCCGGGAGCACGATCAGGGAAGCGCCCTGGGACGCGGCTTTCTCGACTAGTCGCCCCGCCTCGATGAGGTTGGCGCTGACATTGGGACTGGACGCCATCTGGATAGCGGCGAGAACCGTTTTACTCATTCGTCTTTTTCTCCGTTTCGGTGCCAAAACCTGATAAATCTTTCATGCCGCTCCAGGCCCGGTCGAGAATGTCGAGCGGCAGGTTGCGGCTAATCTTGGTGATTTGCGGTTCGTCCCAACTACCCTTGACGGCGTAGTGGGTCGCGGTGATGCTGTCCACTTCCTCGCCGACCAGTTGTTGTGCCAGAAGCACGGCAGCCCCGACTGCGGGTCCGCCGGCCAGAGCGCCCGCGATGGGCAGAGCGACGCTGGTGTGGGGTATGACGGTGACGACTTGATCCAAATCTCTCGCCACCAATCCGGCGCGGCCGTTGATGACGATCTTGGCGGGAACCGCATCGATTAGAAAACCCTTCGTTACGGCTTGACTGTTGCCGAGCTGAAAGGTTCCCAGGACGCTGTCATAGGCTAGGCCCTTGCCGAACAAATCGCTGAAATCGAAGGACAGCCTGCGCCACAACGTGTCCAAGTTTAACATACCGAGCACCCGGCCCAGCCCCGGCTCGACCTTGAGAATCGCGCCTTTGCCCAGCTTCATCCGGATGTCGCCGTTGACGCTGGCACGGGAAAATTGCTGGGGCGCGCCCGGCCAGGACAAAGTGAAGTCGACGTCGGAAGGGGTTTCCCTGACCTCGCCGGAATAACCGATGACGGTCAACAAATCACCCATGTCCTCGATGCGGAGTTTCCCCTCGATACGCGTGGATACGGTTTGGTCCGCCGACCGTGTCCAACTGCCGTGGATGTCGAAGCGGTGATTTTTGGTCCCGCCCTCGAGTGTTCTTATGATCATGCCATGAGCGTGGCGTTCGGTTTGGAGTGTGAATGGGCCTAAATCGGCGTCCTGCCAGAGTAGCCGCTTGGCATTAAGCGCCAGATTCGGTACGGCGGACGGATCGATGGGTTCGATGTTCGCCGGTCCGGCTTTATTGGCCTTCAGTTTCGGTATCTTGAGGTGTTCCAGATCGAAAGCGATCGAATCGGCCGTGGCTTTGAAGCCCCCCTTGCCGTAAGCGCTGGCGATATGGCCCCGCCAATGTCGGTCTTCGCTCTCCATGTCGATGATCAGCGGACCCAAGGTTTCTTTGTTCCAATATAGCGTCCCGACGTTCAATTCCAGTTTACGCAAGAGACCGGTACTGCCCGGTTCGTCCGAGGAGTTGGGCAGCAAGCGCCGCCATTCGGCGGCTTCGAGTTCATCCAGTCGGGCGAAGATCGCCAGGCCGGGTTCCGATGAGGAGGAGGGGAGCAGTGTTCCGATGGCGATATCGCCCCCTTCCAGCTCGATGCCGGTATCCGATTCCGAGAGCCTGAGCCGTGCGGTGACATCGTGTCCATAGCTCAGCCGAAGCGGGATCTTGCTGCCGGCGAGAATCGCCGTTTCGATGAATAGATCTTTTCTCGCTTTTTCGCGCTTTCCGAGTGGCGCCGGCAGATTCAACTCCAGGCCCGTCATTCCGGACGACAGCGACAGAACCAGCGGATCGCTTTCGGTATCGAGCGATTCCGGAATCCGGAGATTGAGCCGATAATCCGTGGCTCCCCGCGCCCATCGCCAAAGACTGCCGGGGATTTGTTCCTGCAGGTCCGACACTCCGATTCGGCCTTTGATCTCGACCGAAGTCTCGGCCTTCTGTCCCGAGATGCGGATGACGGCGGGACGATCGAACGCCGAGGCTCGAATGGCATTGGCGCTCAAACCGGTTCGCGTAAAATGCAAGGGGCCGTTGATGTGCCCCAGTTCCAGCCCGGCATCCTCGACGCGGAGGGTCGCATTTTTGAATTCCGCTTTGCCTTCGACTTCGGTATCGCCCAGTTTTTGATCGAGCGGAATGGTCAGGTTCAGCGAAATATCCGTTTCGCCGGCGGTGCTCACGAACTTGCCGAGCCGTTCAGGGATATCCCGAAGGGGAGTGTGGGCGAGAAAATCCAGGGCATCCGGCACCGTCGCGCGAGCGGTTCCGCTCAGTTTGAGCCAAGGCGAAGACTTTAGGTCCTTGGTTTCGGCGTGCGCTTCCACAATCTGGCCCTGGCCGATTCGTCCTTTGGTCGAGCCGATTTCCATGCCGGGACCGTGGAATTGCACGCGGGCGTCGGTTTGGGTCAGCGGCGGCCAGTCCGGATGAAAGCGAAGTTCGATGTTTTGCGCTTCGATCGAGGATTCGAATACGCCTTCGTTCCGATAAAACGGGAAATCGGCGATCGCGCCGTGAAACAGAAGATGGGCATTTCGGACTTGTCCGCCGATCAGCGCCTGCTCCAACCAACGCGAAGTTTGGGGGATTACGGCGAAAGGCAGGTAATTCTTGACGGCGGCCACAGTCGTTTCGCCGAGTTGCACGCGAAGATCGAGGAAGGGAGAGGCATTTGGGCTTTTCGGCAGGACGACTCCGAACCGGCCGCGTGCGGCGAGATCGGCGTTTTCGAGCGAAAGCGAACGGGATGAAATCGACCAATCCGTGTCGGTTTGCCGCCAGGACAGATCGGCCGTGGCCTTATTCAGATGAACCGGGCTCTTCAGTCCCAGCGCGGCCGGTTGGATATCCCCGTTTTCGACTGATACCGAGATCCGGCCGGTTTTGTCGGTACCGCAGAGTTTTCCGGTGAAGCCGGAAACGCCCGGAAGCGATTGCCAGGCATTCGAGCCGAAATCGTCGAATGTTCCGCACAGGGCTACGCGTTCGCCCAGCGATCTTCCGGGTGCGAAAAAGAAACTGGTATTCCGTACGGTGCCGCGCGGAGCCAAGTCCCTCAACATTCCGCCGGCTTTTTCGCCGAGCACCGGGAGAGCGTGCAAGACGGTGTTGATATCGCCCAATTCGAGGTACGACGCTGCGGCGCGTATGACGGCAGGCGTTCCGCCGGCGCGACGGGTGAGAGCGAAGGAAAGGCGGGTCTTGGGCCAGGTGTCGGTCAACGCCGGCCTGAAGCGATCGAGATCCAGTCGCCAGCCGTCGTTTTCCAGCTGCCACCTGAACCGGCTTTCCAGGGAGGCCAAAGCCAGCTGATTTTCGGTGTTTGAATCCCCATGGAAAACGAATAACGGCTTTGCGAGCTTGACGTCTCCCGTCACGGAATTCAGCGCGCCGTTCCAGTTTCCCCAAAGTCTGAAATCCGCTATTCCGGATTTCATGGCGAAACGCGGCGTCGATAAGGCGTCGGCTATCCGGGCCGTATCGATGCGCTTTCCTTCGAGGTAAAGCTTTCCGGACCACTCCTCGGCCCGGAAGAGATCGCCTTCCGCATTCAGGACAAGCCGGAATGCTTGGCCCAGACTTTGAGGCAAGATGATATCGGCACCGAGCTTATGTTTTCCGTTTTTGTTGGCAAGCCGGATATTCGCCCGTCCTAAGTGCAGAGACGGTTTGTTCCCTTGCAAATCCAGCCATTCCAGATCGCAGTCCAACAGTTCGAAGCGGCCGTCGCCCATGAGCCAGGCCGGCGGCTGGTCGCGCACGTGCAGACCTACGATGCCGATCGTGCCGTCTTGCCTGCGCCGGATCGAGAGTTTCGCTCCGATAATCTGCAGCCGGTCGAAGCTGGGTTGGCCGGTCAACAAGGTGCGAAGCGGATCGACGTCGACGCGGATTGCGGCGAATCGGATCGCCGGCTGGCCTTGCGAGTCCAGGATATGGAAGCCGTTCAGGGAAAACTCGGGATGGAAGCCATGCAGGCGGGCCGACAGTTCGTCGATTCGGACGGTTTCGCCGATCAGGAAACCGATTTCGGTTTCCAGGCGGCGGCGATACTCCGCCGCTCCGGGAAACAGCCAGAAGCGCAGGACAGTAACCGTCAGCGCCAATATGACAATGAAGCAAAGACCGAAATACAGCGCCGTTCGGTGGGTAAAACGAAGAATTCTTTTCAAAAGACGGCGCTACAGCAGGACGACATCGTATTGCTCCTGGGTATACTGCGTTTCGGCGCGGAACTTGATGCGAACCCCTAGGAATGTCTCCAGTTCCGACAAGGTGTCGGCTTCCTCGTCCAGCAGTCGCTCGACGACTTCGTTGGATGCCAGCACGAGGAGTTCCTGGACATTATATTGACGCACTTCGCGAATGACTTCGCGGAAAATCTCCATGCAGACCGTTTCCGGCGTTTTCAACACCCCGCGTCCGCTGCACGCCGGACAGGGCTCGCACAGGATGTGCTCGAGGCTCTCGCGGGTGCGCTTACGCGTCATTTCCACCAGCCCGAGCGAAGACACCTCGCTGATGGTGTTCTTGGCGTGGTCCTTTTCCAGGCTTTTTTCCAGCGCTTGCAGGACCTGCTGCTTGTGGTCCTCGTCCCGCATGTCGATGAAATCGATGATGATGATGCCGCCGAGATTGCGCAGCCGTAGCTGGCGCGCAATGGCTTGGGCCGCCTCCAGATTGGTCTTGAAGATGGTTTCTTCCAGGCTGCGTCCGCCGACGAAGGCGCCGGTGTTGACATCGATGGTCGTCATCGCCTCGGTCTGGTCGAACACCAGATGGCCGCCTGACTTGAGCATGACCCGGCGCTCCAGAGCCTTCTGTATTTCGTCCTCGACGCCGTAAAGATCGAACAAAGGCCGTTCGCCGGAATAATGCTCGACGAGGGGAGCCAGTTCCGGAACGAATTCCTTGGCGAACTTGACCAGGCGACCGTAGGTTTCGCGAGAATCGACCCGAATTTTCTCGACTCGGGCGCGGTGCAGATCGCGCAAGACCCGCATGCTGAGCGGCAGGTCCTCATGAAGCAAGGTTTTCGGCTTGACGGTCTTGATCCGCTGAGCGATGGAGTTCCACAGCTTAAGCAGGAACAGCATGTCGGTGCGGAGCGCGGTTTCTTCGATGCCCTCGGCGGCGGTGCGCGAGATGAATCCTCCGGTGGCGTGCTCCTTCTGAAAGGTTTCGATGACGGTGCGCAGCCGAATCCGTTCCTGAGCGCACTCGATGCGCTGCGATACGCCGCAGGTTCGGCTGTAAGGCATATAGACCTCGTACACCGACGGAATGGCGATTTCGGTGGTGAGCCGCGCGCCCTTGGCACCTATGGGGTCTTTGACGACTTGTACGACCAGTTCCTGCCCTTCGTGAAAAATCAGCTCGATCTGGTCGGTCGGTGTTTTCTCCCGATCGGTGGCTCCTAGATCCGATATGTGCAGGAATGCCGCCCGTTCCAGCCCGATATCCACGAAAGCGGCCTGCATGCCGGGCAGCACTCGGCAGATCTTGCCCTTGTAGATGTTGCCGACCAGCCCGCGGCGGCGGGTCCGCTCGATCAAGACCTCTTGCAAGACGCCGTTTTCGACGATGGCTACGCGAGTCTCCCGCGGTGTGACGTTGATGAGTATTTCGTCGCTCATGCGCCGGCTAGGTGGCAGAAACGTTGAGGACCGAGATCCCGACACATTTCAACAGTTCCGCCGTCTCGAAAAGCGGCAAACCCATGACGCCCGAGTAGCTGCCGGACAGATGCCGAATGAAGACCGCACCCTTGCCCTGAATGGCGTAGGCGCCGGCTTTGTCGCGGGGTTCGCCGGTGGCCCAGTAAGCTTCGATTTCTTCCTGGCTCATTCGGCGAAAGCTCACGCTGCTGACAGTCAGCGCTTCCCAATGCCGGTCGCCTTTCCGCAGCGAAACGGCGCTCAGGACCCGATGCTCCCTACCGGCCAGCTGCGAGAGCATGCGCGAAGCGTGCTCGAAATCTTGCGGCTTGCCCAAGATGTTCCCGTCCAATACGACCTCGGTATCCGCCGCCAATACCGGCAGCCTGCCGCCGCTGCTCTTCCATGTTTCGAGCGATTTTTCCGCCGCCACGCGCTGGACATAGGCTTCGGGGGACTCGTTCGGCTGCGGGTGTTCGTGAACTGCGGCCGGCATCACGTCATAGGCGATGCCGAGTTGATCGAGCAGTTCGCGGCGGCGGGGCGATGCCGACGCCAAAATAATCTGCGGACTTCGGGTGTCCATGCTATCGGTGATAAGGGTGATGCTGCAGAATGCTCCACGCCCGGTAGATCTGCTCGGCTACGATGATACGCACCACCGGGTGAGGAAAAGTCAACTTCGATAAGCTCCATCGTTGATTCGCGCGTTCCAGGCAAGCCGGAGAGAGTCCGTCCGGTCCTCCCACCAGAAGCGCCACGTCGCGTCCGCTTTCCAGCCAGCGCGCCAAAGTTGCGGCCAAGTCCGGCGTGCTCCACTCCTTTCCCGCCACATCGAGCGCGACTACATGCACATCGCGCGGCAATGCCGCCAGCATCCGCTCTCCTTCATCCTCGGTCAGTCGGACGATGTCGGCATTCTTCCCGCGTTTCGCCGGGGCGATTTCCTTCAGCGCCAGTTCGCACTCCCGGGGCAGGCGTTTGGCATACTCCGAATAAGCTTCCGTCACCCAATCCGGCATACGGTTACCGACGGCCACCAAATGAATCCGCATGTGACAGCGCGGGACAAAAAAACGAATTATAAGGCAATCGGCCTAATTTACCGACTGCGACAAATGGGGTGGCTGAAAGAAAAAGCACGTAGGATGTGCTGACCGAAGGGAAGCGCATCGGTTGCGAACGATTCGCTTCCTTGCGTCAGCGCATCCTACCGGCTCGCCATCGACGCGTTGCGAATCAAGCCAGTTGCAGCATCTTGTTCAGAGCCAGCTTGGCCCAGCGTGCGTCACCCTCGGGTACTTTGATGCGGTTGACGACGTGTCCTTCCACAAGGTTTTCCAGCACCCAGAGCAAGTGTTGCGGATCGGTTCGGAACATCGTCGAGCACATGCACACGGTCGGGGACATGAAATGAACTTCCTTGCCCTGCGGCTTGAGTTCCTCGGCCAGCCGATTGACCAGGTTGAGCTCGGTGCCCACCAGCCAGCGGGTGTTCGGCTCCGCCTCGCGTACGGTTTTCAGAATGTATTCGGTCGAGCCGATGTACTGGGCTTTCTGGCAGACTTCGAAAGAACACTCGGGATGGGCGATCACCCGTGTGTCCGGGTAACGCTCCAAAAAGCGGTCGATATGCTCGGGACGGAACATCTGATGCACCGAGCAGAAGCCCTTCCAGAGAATGATCCTCGCCCGGCGGATTTCGTCTTCGGTCAGGCCGCCCATGGGTTTGGCGAAATCCCAGGTCACCATCTCGTCGAGCGGAATGCCCATGCGATAGCCGGTGTTGCGTCCGAGGTGCTGGTCGGGAAAGAACAGCACTTTCTGCCGCTGGGCGAAGCTCCAGTCGAGAATCTTTTGGGCATTGCTGGAGGTGCAGACGATGCCGTTGTGCCGCCCGCAAAAGGCTTTCAGATCGGCCGCCGAATTGATGTAGGTCACCGGCGTCACGATTTCGTCGGGATCGAACAGTTGACCGAGTTCGCTCCAGCACCGCTCGACGGCGGCCAAGTTCGCCATGTCGGCCATCGAGCAGCCGGCCGCGAGGTCGGGGAGAATCGAGATTTGTTCGGGACGCGACAGGATATCCGCCACCTCCGCCATGAAATGCACGCCGCAGAACACGATGTACTGGGCACTGGACTTGGAGGCTTCGCGGGACAGCTTGAGGGAATCGCCGGTCAGGTCGGCGTGGCGGAACACCTCATCGCGCTGGTAATGATGGCCCAGAATCACGCAACGATCGCCGAGTTTTCGCTTCGCGGCGATGATTCGTTGCTCGCACTCGGCGTCATCCAATAGGGCAAATTGCTGTATGGCAAGAGCGGATACGGACATAATTCGGCGGTAACACGAGTGAAATATGGCAGTGTGGAGGCCGATAATAACACAGCAAAATAGTGCGTAATAGGTGTCGCGAACGGGATCGACGGTGTGGTCTTGTTGCGAATCAATCTGAGAAATGCGGACTGGCGTTTGGGATATTCCGACTCAGTTCCGCGGACGCAGTTGATTCAGGGGGGGCGCCGAATTGGCGGCGAAACGCGGTGGCGAAGTTGGCGGCACTGGTGAAACCGGCCCGGTGCGCAGCCTTGTTCACGCTAACGCTTTCGCGTTCCAGTGCGGTGCGTGCACCGTCCAGCTGAACCGCCCCGGTTTTCCCGGAGACAGTTAACGTTGAGTCAGGCCGCGATGACCGACCAGTTTCAGCTTCCGCCGCAGCAGGCCGGTCAGGGAATGGCGCCGCCATCTAATTCCGTCATCGTTGTTTCTGTGGAAGCCTCGCCAGTCTCGGCACCCGAGTTCATGGCGACGTTCCAGTCCCGCACCACGCGTTGCGCAAACGACCGCACTCCTTGATCGGCATCTCCGGCGAGTCGCTCGAATGCATCGATCACCGCACGATCGCGGAATCCCTGACTAGCGCCATGCTGCCATAAGTGGTGCGCTGCACGCTGACGGAACTCGGAGGTGCGGCCGGACGCTTGGGCGGTGGCGATCAGCGCTTCCGTAGCCCTGGGATCGTCAACGCCCTCCAGTACATCCAGCGCCTCCTCGTGCAATCGGCTATACGGCGATCGTAAGGCATCCAGGGCCCGTTCCACCGAAGCGGACAGTCGGCGCCTTTGAGCCTCTTCGAAAAGTTTCTGCTGGGCTTCGGGATCTCTTGCTTCGTCCGGATCGATCCCCGCGTACGATCCGGGCAGTGGGCGGAACTCGTCCAGGCTCTTAGGCTCGCCGGGAGCGGGTTTCGGCTCCGCGGCGATCAGCCGGAGCGTGTCCGCGCTGCCCGGATTTCCCAGGACTCGCGTCACCCAACGTCCTTGGTTGTCGGGATAAGCTACGAAGGAATAACCGTCGAGCAGTCGTCGCAGCGCCTCGGGCACGTCGAGGTCGGCGAACGTCACCGATACCTTTCGGCGGTCGGCTTCCGCCTCGCCGATGAGGAAGCGGATTCCGGCGGCGGCCCCGACTTCTTCCAGGCAACGCTGCAAGGTTTGATTTTCGCAGCGCAGGCTCAGGCGCTGATCGGTATAGCGCGCTTCGGGCTCAACCGTGGAAGTGGCCGGAAGCGCTTCGCCGCAAACTCCCGCCAACAGTGCGACGGCTCCTAAAATGGTTTTCCGGTGGATCATGATCACAAGACCTCGTTCGGTGTGGGTTCGCCCGTTACTTTCGCCATGCCCCGCCGGGCACGACGGCGCTTTTACCTTGAAAGCAACCGGGATGCCATCGCCTCGAAGACTGGACACACGCGCGCCGAATTCCCGCACTCGGGAAGCTCGCCAGGCAGGGTGACGCGCTTCGGATTGGGTTCCCCCTCGGTCGCCCCCCTCAAATCAGCGCCATTTTTACGCCATATCGTTTTGTGTACGAAATATCGTAATTCCTCGACGGATTACGATCGGCTCGCTGCCCCATGCTCTTAGGCATAACCCAGTCAATTCAGTCGCTTACATGAGGAGGCGAGTGTTGGCCCGCGGTTTGCGCCAGTACGCATCGTCACCGTACCCGAAAAGAAATCTCTTTACATACATTCAGGAGACGAGCCGTGAACACTCTTAAAACACTGACCGCCTGGTTCCTTACCGCAGCCACCGCCCTGGGAAGCACGGTTTCCCTGGCCATCGACAACTCCGCCTATTCGCACGACGCCGACAACGGCGCCCGCAATCCGCAGTGGATGAGTTCGCTGCCCGATAGCCGCAAGTTCAGCGAACTATCCGTGCCGGGAACCCACGACACCATGGCGTTGTACGGCGGCGACTATGCTCAGGCGCAATCCATGTCGCTCGCGAAACAACTCGATGCGGGCATCCGGGCACTGGATATCCGCTGCCGCCATTACGAAAACACTTTCCAGATCTATCACGGCTTCGTGTACCAGTTTGCGAGCTTCGAGACCGTGCTGGACGCCGTGCAGCAGTTCCTGAATCAAAACCCCCGGGAAACCGTTTACATGTATATCCAGTCGGAAACCACAGACATCACGCCGGCCAAGGGAAACACCCGGTCCTTCGCCGAAACCTTCGACGACTACAAGTCCCGGTATCCCGGTCTGTTCTGGGAGTATACCGGCGAGAATCCGACCCTGGGCGAAACCCGAGGCAAGGTCGTCGTCATTCAGAATTTCTATCACTCGCCCGCAGTGGGTCTCGATTACGACCGCTTCGTCAAGCGGGATAACGATTGGAAAGTCAGCACCAACTGGAAACTCTACGACAAATGGACCTCGGTCAAATCCCAGCTCCAACTGGCCGCGACGGCGTCGACCGATACGGTTTTTTCCATCGGCTTGAACGGCGCCGAAATCGCTTTTCCCTACTTCGTCGCCAGCGGCCATAGCTCGCCGGGCACCAACGCGCCCCAACTGATGACCGGCCTGACCACGCCGGGCTGGAAGGACTGGTATCCGGATTTTCCGCGGGTCAACTGCGTGTTGGGCATCTGCTCCATCGCCTTTCTGGGCACCAACCAGTTGACCAACCTTTGGCTTCTGACGCAGCGGATGACGGTGGACCTGCTCAACATGGACCCGAGAAACAAAGACCGGGAGCGCATCCCCTATCCCCGCGTCGGCCTCATCTGGGCCGATTTTCCCGGTAGAAGCTTGATCGAGAACATCATCGCGCTGAATCGCAGGTAGTCTCGAGCGGTGGAGCACATGAAGGGGTGGCAAGATGAGGAGGCATTGCCACCCCTCTTATTATCTTGGCACACCGTGAAAAGCATCGCTCATGCTGAAACTGGAAATAAAATGGGGTACATCGTTCCGCTTGGAATCCATTCCATTGCGCAATGCTGTCTGAGGCGGTTCGAAAAAGCATGACCGTTTCACGCGGAGACTTTTTTCAGACCTGGAAATAAGCCGAGCTGCACGAGAACTACGCATACTCGGCATCGCACGAGCCCGCCGTCCGCGAATTGAGATGCCTGCCGGCATCCTCTATTCTTAGCGAC
Organism: Methylocaldum sp. 14B; assembly: GCF_002005105.1. GTDB lineage: Bacteria > Pseudomonadota > Gammaproteobacteria > Methylococcales > Methylococcaceae > Methylocaldum. Next base: position 30,752 of record NZ_MSCV01000006.1, read on the forward strand.
TTTAATGAAATTGGCCGATTCGTGCTCAATAAGACGATAACCGGCGGGCGGAGATGTGAACCTAATCCAGCAATTGTTATTGACGGTCGGCCTGGGTTTGATGGCTGTTTCGGTTAAGGGAAGCGATCTGGGCCTGAGCGACGAACCTTTATTAAAAGAATTTCATTTGGCGGATTTCGACGGTAAGGCGGACGAAGCCGCCTTATTGAGCGATTGGAAGATCATAGTGGAGCGACAACCGGCCAGCATGGCGTTTCGGCTGGGCGAAGACCGAACAAACGGTGTTTCGGGGAAGTCCCTCCAGGTGAGATACGCCTTGCCGCCGTCGGCCGATTCGGTGGATCTCCCGGAAACCAGCGGCGAGTTCAGCGCGTCGCTGAATTTGAACTCGCTGGATGCGGCGGACTACGATCATTTGAGGTTCTGGGTCAAGGGAGATCCGGCCGAGGGTTTCAACCCCGAGTTCGAGGTGCAGTTTCGCCGTCCGGAACCGGCAGGGAGCGGGATGAAGGAAGTCGGCAGCTTTATGGTGAGCGGTATTACCGATCAATGGAAACAGGTCGTCGTGCCTTTGAATTACATGATCGGCATCAAGGACTGGAGCCAATTGTCTTCCTTCGTCATTACTTTTTCGCCGCGCGAGATGCGCGTCCATAATGGGGCCTATTGGATCGACGATATCGCGCTGATCAAAACCGGCAAACCGGGGCCCGGCACCGGCGATCTGGTCATCGCCGAAAAGAAGAAAGCCTGGGAAGACGCTTTAGGCGGCGAAGCGGCGGCGCGTCCCAAACTGCGGGAGCGACTGGCCGGCTGGCCCGCTACGCCCTTGATCGACGGCAAAACCCTGCCTGCCGACGAGCGGGAATTTCTCCGCCGCATCGCGCAGGATACCTGGCGCGGCCTCGACGCTTTGACCGACAAGCTGCACGGTTTGCCGCTGGATCGCGTGCATTTCGGCAACGGCTCCGTCGATCTCTCGGTTTCGAAAATCGGCGATTACACTAGCGTCACCAATATCGGTTTTCATTTTCTAGCGGTGGTTGCCGCTCACGAGCTCGGATTCATTACCCGCGAGCAGGCGCTGGAACGGCTCGCGGCGACGCTCGCGACCTTGGAAGTTCTGGAAACCTATCGGGGCTTTTATTTCAATTACTACAACACCACGACACTGGAGCGTACCAGCAATTTCGTCTCGTTCGTGGATTCGTCCTGGCTGACGGCGGGTCTCGTCGTTGCGCGGCAGACGTTTCCGGAGTTCGCTGCCCGTTGCACGCGGCTGATCGAAAACGGCAACTACCGTTTTTTTTACGATCCCGACCATAAGCTCATGTCCCACGGGTATTATGTGAACATGGCCTTGCGGTCGACCTTCCATTACGGGGTGTTTTACGCCGAATCCCGCATCGGAAGCTTGATTGCCATCGGCAAGGGCGATGTTCCCGAGGAACACTGGTTCAGGATGGCGCGCACCCTGCCGGCGGAATTCGATTGGCAGTCGCTTACGCCTCTGGAGCGCACGGAGAAGAGCGTGAACGGTTTTTGCTGGATCGGCGGCTATTACCAATGGCGGGATTACCGCTATGTGCCTTCGTGGGGAGGCAGTTTGTTCGAGGCGCTGATGCCGGCGCTGGTGCTGGATGAAGCGCAGCACGCACCGGGCAGCCTCGGCTACAACGGCAAAGTGCATACCGACATACAGCGGGCATACGCGCTGGAGTCGCTCGGTTATCCGGTCTGGGGCATGTCGCCCAGTTCTACGCCGGGCGCGGACCGCTATTCGGAGTATGGCGTAAAGTTTCTCGGTGCGGCGGGCTACGGCGAGGGCGTGGTGACGCCTCATGCGGCGGCCCTGGCCCTGCTCACCGAACCCTCCGAAGCGGCGGTCAATTTGCGGAAACTGATCGAACTTTATCCCATTTACGGCGATTTCGGATTCTACGACGCGGTGAATCCGGTGACGGGCGAAGTGGCGTACAACTATCTGTGCCTGAATCAGGCGATGATTCTCGTGGCTCTGGCGGACCATCTCGCCGACCATGCGGTGCAGAAGCGCTTCGCGGCCGATCCGATCGTACAACGGGCCTTGCCCCTGATCGGCTTCGAGAAGTTCGTCGATCAGGCGCCTTGACCGTGGCATCGACAGCGAAGCTTATCCGCACCTTCGATCGCGGCGCAGCGCGCCGAAACGTCCATCATCCACTTTAGGCCTGTCGAGGATGACCAGCGTCGAATTCGAGCACGTCGATAAAACCTATCCGAATGGCCATCGGGCCATTTCCGACCTGAGTCTCCGCATCGAGGACGGCGAGCTGATGGTTTTCGTCGGTCCCTCGGGTTGCGGCAAATCCACCCTGCTGAGACTGCTCGCGGGACTCGAGGAGGTCACCGGGGGAATCATAAGAATCGGCGACCGCGTGGCGAACGAGCTCAGTCCGCAGCAGCGGAATATCGCCATGGTGTTCCAGGATTATGCCTTGTACCCGACCATGACTGTGCGCGGCAATCTCGAATTTCCCTTGAAGATGCGGAAGCTCTCCAAGGAGGAAATCAGACGGCGGGTAGGCTGGGCCGCGGACATGCTCGGATTGGGGGATGTCATGGACCGCTTGCCCAAGCAGCTTTCCGGCGGCCAGCGTCAGCGTGTCGCCATGGGGCGGGCGCTGGTGCGGGAGCCGACGGTGTTCTTGCTCGACGAACCGCTATCGAATCTCGATGCGAAGCTGCGCACTCAGGTTCGGGCGGAAATCGGCGATCTGCAGCGGCGCACGGGCGCAACCATGATCTATGTCACTCACGACCAGGTGGAGGCCATGACCTTGGGGCAGCGTATCGCCGTGCTGGATCAAGGCCGCATTCAGCAGGTGGCCAATCCCAAGGAACTGTATGAGCATCCGGCGAATGCCTTCGTCGCGGGATTTATCGGCAACCCGCCGATGAATTTGTTTACCGCGGAATTGCGAAAGGACTTAGACGGACGCTTGCAACTCTTGGTCAACGGACAAGCCCTCCTGGTGTTGCCCGACAAGTGCGCGGCAAGCCTTCGCGACCGCGGCTTGCCGGTAACCGCGGGTTTTCGCCCGGAAGCCGTGCGTTTGTCGGAAGAGGGCGGAAACGGCTTTCCGGCCGTAGTCGTCAACGCGGAATACCTGGGCCACGAGACTTTGCTTCACTTTCGTCCCGGACGCGCCAGCGATCAACTGTCGGATGCGCCGGTCTGGACGGCAAGACTGCCCGGATTGCATCTCTTCTCCAAGGATGAGGCCGTTCGCTTGACGGTATCGCCGGATCAAATTTACTTGTTCGATTAGCTGAACGAACGGGATAAGCGCCTGTCGGATATTTATTCGCCGCCGGCTTTATCTATAAAGTAGCTGCCACGCCTAAGCCGGGGTAGTCATGATCGACTGGAAACAACCGGCATTTTTTCTTGAACTGCTGGTCATTCTGACCAGTTCGCTGGTCAGTGTCGTCGTTTTTCGGCGTTTCCGCATTCCGGACATTCTGGCTTATCTATTCGCCGGCGCCGTGATTGGGCCTTATGCGCTGGGCCTGGTGAAAGACGACGCGAATATCCGTCTCTTCTCCGATCTGGGCGTCACCTTCCTGCTATTCGATCTGGGGCTCGAATTCTCTCTGCCCAGGCTGCTCGCTCTGCGCCGGTCGGTGTTCGGCTTGGGGGTATTGCAACTGACCCTTACGATCGCCGTAATGTCCGGCGTCCTGATCTGGTTCGGCGGTTATTCGTCCGCCGCCTCTCTGGTGATCGCCGGTGCGCTGACGGTGTCGTCGACCGCGATCATCGTGCGGGAATTAAATGAGCTGAGACTCATCAATCGGCACCACGCCCAGCTGTCCATAAGCGTTTCGATTCTTCAGGATCTCGCCGCTGTAATTCTTTTGATACTCATTCCGGCGCTCGCCGTTACCCCCGATCAACCGGTTTACCGGCAAATCGCGTGGACTCTCGGATCGAGTCTGCTCTTGGGAGGTTTTCTTCTCGGCGTGGCGCGATGGGTGTTGCCGCACGTTTTCTATGAGATCACCAAGATTCAATCCGAAGAAATCTTCGTGCTGACGACTCTGGTAATCGTATTGCTCTCCGGTTGGTTGATGAGTGCCTTTGGCCTATCGATGGCGCTCGGCGCCTTCATCATCGGGGTCATGCTGGGCGAGAGCGAATTCCGCCATCAGGTCGAGATGAGCATACGGCCGTTCCGCGATATCTTGATGGGACTGTTTTTCGCGAGTCTCGGCATGAAGCTCGACATCGGGCTGTTGAGCGGCGAGTGGTCCATGCTCCTGATCGGTACCGCCTTGGTGGTACTGGGCAAATGGGCCATCACAGTCGCATCGGCTCTGATCGTCGGCGAATCCTTCCCCACCGCCTGCAAGGCCGGGCTGCTGTTGGCTCAGGTGAGCGAGTTCGGTTTCGCCCTGATCGCCTTGGCCACCGAAGTGGGCATACTCGCCACGGACACCAGTTCACGGGTGCTTTTGATTGCCTGGGCCACTATGGTTTTGAGTCCCGTGCTGATCCGCTACAACTTCGAAATCAGCGAAGCTCTGGCCGGAATGGCAGGGCAGCGGTTCTCGGCGCGCGACAGAGAAAGCGAGCATATCCCGCCGGATTTGAGCGATCACGTGATCCTTGCCGGTTATGGTAGGGTCGGGCAAATGATCGGGAGATTTTTGCGGACCAACCAGATTTCGTTCATCGCGATGGATATCGACAGCGAGCAGGTCAAAAAAGGGCGTAAGGACGGCGAGTTGGTGATTTACGGGAGTTGCGACCGGATCGAACTGCTCGAGCGTTGCCACATCGCCCGCGCGCGCCTGGCGATCCTAACCTTCAAATCGCTTAAGGAAGCCCAGCGAGCGGTTTCGAAAATACGCTCGTCGGGCTATGCGCTGCCCATCATCGTCAGGACCCAGCACCACAGCGATTACACCGGCTTGATCATGGCCGGCGCCAATCACGTGGTGCCCGAGATGTTCGAGGCCAGCCTGCTGATTGCGGCGGAAGTTCTGACCATGCTCGGTTTTTCAAAAGGCGAGGTCGAGGAGCAAATCGACGCCGAGCGGAAGCGCCATAGGCATTTGAGGTGGACTAGTAGGCTCGGATGACGAAGGATCCCGCCATTTCCGCGAAAATGCCCGTTTTCGTTTCCCAACCCAACTTACATGTTGGGTTCACGACGCGCTCCGGAGGGAAAGAAGGCATTATCTTTCTCGACCATTTTGTGTGACGTGGTCCGGAAGTCCGCTGACGCCGGTTTTAAAAGCGTAGGACGCTAACGATTGGCGATGCCGTGCGGTACGTGGCCGGTGGCGACGTGGAGGCAGGCGGATTCGCAATGGCCTTTTTGGTCGTCGAAAAAAATGTCCGCGCCGAACGCCCGCAGAAACGGGCCTTTATCCATCCCGCCCAGAAACAGCGCTTCGTCGATGCGGATGTTCCAGGCGCGCAAGGTACGGACCACCCGTTCGTGGGCGGGAGCCGCGCGGGCCGTTACGAGAGCGGTCCGGATCGGCGACTGGTCCGGGCCGAACAGGGTCTGAATTTGGTGGAGCGCGGCCAGAAAGGCTTTGAACGGGCCGCCGGAGAGCGGATTTCGCGCCTCGGTAATTTCATTTTCAGTAAACGCTTGCAGCCCGTCGGAGCGATAGATACGCTCCGATTCGTCGGAAAACAGCACGGCATCGCCGTCGAAAGCGATCCTCAGTTGCTCGGATTCGTTCGCGGACTTGCTGGCCGACATGATGGTCGCCGCCGCGTATCCGGCATCCAAGGCCTTGGCCACGTCCTCCGCGTTCGCGGAGAGAAACAGGTGCGCGCCGAAAGCCGCGATGTAATTGAAAGGCGATTGGCCGCTGGTGAATGCCGCGCGACAGATATCGAGCTCATGATGCCGAATCGAGTTGAAAACCCTAAGTCCGGTATCCGCGCTATTGCGCGACAGCAGGATGACCTCGACCATCGGGGCGGCCAATACCCGGTTCAGCGCCAGGAGTTTCTTGACCAGCGAAAAAGCCACGCCCGGCGCCAAGACGCTGTCTTCGTGCTCGACCTGGTACCGGCAGAAGGCTTCTTTGCCGTCCTGTTCGAAAATAGCGTGGGATTCGTCCAAGTCGAATAGCGCTCTGGACGAGATGGCCACCACCAGTTTCTTATCCTGTTTGGTAAGCTTGGCTGTCAAATCTGGAAGACTGGTCACGTCGCGAAAAAATCCATAGAAAAATAATTCGTAACGTCAATGCGGGCACTAATAGCAATCTGAGGGGTCTTAGCTGCTGTTTTGCGGTCTGTTGCTTCGCCCAGCCGAGGGAGCTTCGAAAAGCCGTTTGGTTAAGCGATCAATATATACATTTTTTTTCTGCTGCCGCAAAATCTGTCCTCCTTTTATGAACGTGCCAAAATTATTCAATTGTCAATTTACCTAAGACTATAACAAAGCGTCAGCCATGAAAGATTTATTGCGTAGCAAGTATTCACTTCTTTTCTTATTCCTCTTCATCATCCTGCTTTATGTCCTTTTGGACAAAGCAGTGCTTCCTTTCGTGATGAAAGTGGTCGAATCGGATGTGTTCTTTGAGCAAGAAACGGAAGAAGAACAGTTGGGTAACGTCAAAAATGAACGTACCGACTTCGCGCTGATGCACTGCAAAAATTCGATGAAAGAAGAGGGTATGTTGCCTGAAAATGCCGACTTTCTCGACGCCAAGTACGATGCGTGGGCCTTGGGCAATCGAACCTACATCATTCGTTCAGGCATCAGGGTGGTCGATCCCGAGAAGGGACAGATGGAGAGGAAGTTTGCTTGCAAAATCCGTTTGGTCGAGAACGACCCGACGGATTTCAAGAATTGGTCGATTCTGGGTATCGATTTCCACTCGGAAGACGAGGAGGAATAAGTACCCGGCCGGGGTTTCCGGAAAATCCGTAGTGGCGGATTAAAGATCCGGCGGAAAAACGCCGGATCTTTAATCCGGATCTGAGTAGCCCGTCGGCGTCGGCATTAACCCGGCGGCCAGCTCATCGGGCGTCCGCCGAGAACGTGGAGGTGGAGGTGGTAGACCTCTTGGCCGGAATCCCCTCGGCAATTGATGACCGTGCGGTAGCCCGATTCCGCGATGCCTTCGGATCGGGCGACTTTCCTGGCCGCTTGCAGTAGCTCGGAAGCCAATACCGAGTCGGCCTCGGGCAGATCGTCGAGAGTCGGGATGTGCCGCTTCGGTATGATCAGCACATGAACCGGCGCACGCGGCCGAATATCCCGAAACGCCAGCACGTGATCGTTCTCGTATACCACCGCAGGCTTGATGTCGCCGGCGACCATCTTGCAAAACAGACAATCCGTCATCGTTTCCTCCGCTGGGTCTAACCTAGAAACGGGAATAGTAAGGCTGGACAGTCGGAATCCCTAGGGCTTTTCTACACCATCAAAGCGGTCAACTGCCGTCTCGAGGTTCAAAAGTCTTTGCGGCCGTCGAACGCATGTGCCAAGGTGGCGCCGTCGACGTATTCCAGTTCGCCGCCGAAGGGTACGCCGTAGGCTATGCGGGTCGTCCGAACTCCGTTCTTCCTCGCCATCTCGCTGATGTAGTGAGCTGTGGCTTCTCCTTCCACCGTGGTATTGGTGGCTAGGATGATTTCCGCGACTTCGCCCGACCTCAACCGCTGTTCCAACAAATCGAGGCGCAACTCCTCCGGGCCGATGCCATCCAGCGGAGAAAGCCTTCCGTTGAGCACGAAAAAGAGACCCTTGAATCCGGTTGCCTGACTGATTGCATAAACCTCGGCAGGCGTTTCTACGATGCACAACTGCGTTCTGTCGCGATTGGGACTGGCGCAGATATTACACAGTTCGCCTTCGGTCAAGGTGCGGCATAGCGCGCAATGTCCGATTTTTTCGAGAGCGGAAAGCAGGGATTCGGCGAGACTCCGCGCGCCTTGCCGGTCGCGCTGAAGAAGATAGAACGTCATCCGCTGGGCCGATTTCGGACCCACGCCCGGCAGGCAGCGCAGGGCTTGCATCAATTGGGACAAGGCCCCGGTCTTTGGCATTGGCGATAGAGCGGTCGAATGTTAGGGCAGGACTCGTTCAAAACGGAAGTTTGAATCCGGCGGGCAGCTCGATACCGCCGGTTAAAGCCGACATTTTTTCCTGTTTGAGGCGATTGACCCGGTTTACCGCGTCATTTACGGCGGCGGCGACCAAGTCTTCCAACATGTCGCGATCGTCTCTTACCAGACTTTCGTCGATGCTGACCTTTTTCACTTCCTTTTTGCCGTTCATGACGACCTTGACCAGTCCGCCGCCCGATTCGCCTTGAACTTCCAAAGCGGCTAATTCCTCCTGGGCCTTCTGCAGGTTTTCCTGCATCTTCTGCGCCTGCTGCATGAGATTGGCGAGCGGGTTTTTCATGGGATTCTCCGTCAGTCAATGGGTTTGGTGGAACCTGGGATGATACGGGCGTCGAAACGCTCTTTCAGTGCCCTGATGTTCTCGTCTTGCTCTATTTCGATTTCCGCGGTCCGCTGGCGTTCCTCTTTTTCGCGTTGAATCAGCGAAGCAGGCGTTTCCCGTCCGGGCGCCTCGATTTTGATCGTCAGTTTCAAAGGACTTCGGAAATAATCCCTCAGAGCCTTTTCCAGGTTGGCCTCCACCCGGCTGACGCGGAGGTGAGCATGTTGTGGATCGAGCACCAGGATACAGGATTTTTCGTCCAGGTCTTGCAATACGCAATTGTTCGCCAGTTCGCGAGTCAGTCCGGCGACGCCCATCGCCTGGATCAGTCCGTGCCAGTCATGGCTCGATCCGATTCGAGACGCGGGCGGCGCAGGAGCTGTTCCGATCTCGGTCTTAATCGGTTCGGGAGCAGGCTCGGCTTCGACCTGAGTCGGCATGGAGACGGGGCTGGCGTCGAGCGGACGAGCAATTTTCGGCGGATCGGTTTTCCGTGGGGGAGCCGCGTCGACGGCACTCCGCAGGTCCGCAGATTTCGTCGCCGGACGAAAGGCCAGCATGCGCAGCATCACCATTTCGAAACCCGAGCGCGGATCGGGGGCGAGCGGCAAGTCCCGCTGTCCGATCAAGCCGATCTGATAAAACAGCTGCAAATCCTCTGCGCCGATCCGTTGTGCGAGATTCAAAATCAGGTCGGCGTCGTCCTCCCGCTTGATCGCCTCGGGAATCCATTGGGCGAGCGATGCATGGTGCAGGATGATCAGGATTTGTTGCAGCACGTCGGCGAAATTCGGCGTGTGCTCCGCCATCTGCTCGATGTGCCGGAGCAAGGTTGCGGCATCGCCTTCGGCCAGTGCCGAAAGAAGCTCGAAGACCGGATGCCTCGCCACGGTGCCCAGCATCAGGCTGACTTCGGCTTCCCTGAGCCGGCCGCCGCCGTGGACGATTGCCTGATCGAGAAGACTCAGCCCGTCGCGCATGGAGCCTTCCGCGGCACGGGCTAGCAGCTTCACGGCGGCGGCCTCGTATTCGATGCTCTCGCGCCTTAGGATTTCTTCCATCTGGGCGCGAATCTGATCCGGCGTCAGCCGCTTCAAATTGAATTGCAGGCATCGCGACAGCACCGTGACCGGAATTTTCTGCGGATCGGTCGTGGCCAGCAGGAATTTGATGTGGGGCGGCGGTTCTTCAAGCGTCTTGAGCAGGGCATTGAAGCTATGCCCCGAAAGCATGTGCACTTCGTCGATCAAGTAGACCTTGTACCGCCCCTGGTTGGGGGCGTACTGCACGTTTTCGAGCAGGTCGCGGGTATCTTCGACTTTGGTGCGCGAAGCGGCATCCACTTCGATCAAATCGACGAAGCGGCCTTCGTCCACTTCGCGGCAGATCACGCACTCGCCGCACGGGTCGTAAGTTTTTCGATCCTCGCAATTGAGCGCCTTGGCCAGGATTCGAGCGATGGTGGTTTTGCCGACGCCGCGGGTGCCGGTGAAGAGATAGGCATGGTGCATACGGTCGAATTCGAGCGCGTGGGTCAACGCTCGGACCACATGCTCCTGGCCTACGATTTCGCTAAAAGTGCGGGGTCGCCATTTCCGGGCTAGGGCCTGATACGGCATTCTGGGTTTGTGCACGCTATCGACCGGGATGAATGAATTAGGGCGGCAAGCCGCGCCAGCCGCACCTCGGCACACGAATCCGCTGCTACCGCTGCTCCCTTCCGGGCCTGACGGGGTTTACAGCGTATCGTTGCGAGGGGACCGACGCGACTCGCCATTGAACTCGAAGACCCGGCCATGTCCTATGGCGGGGCTGAAGAGAACGTATTATCGTCGATTAAGAGTCCGGCTTCAAGGCTATATAACGTTTGTCTCAAGCGGTCTTCCGGCGTAGGTGTCTCCGTTTGTGACGAACAGACGACAGCAGCGACAGCAGAATGAACCCCATCCCGGTCAGTCCGGTTATCACTTCGGACACTTCGACGACCATGCTGGCCAGCATCAGGAGGGCCAGCGCGCCTATGGCGTAGTGGGCGCCGTGTTCGAGGAACAGGTATTCGTCCAGGGTGCGCTTGTGAACCAGGAAAACCGTGAGGCTGCGCACGAACATCGCGCCTATGGTCAGGCCCAGCATGATGATCACGACGTCCTTGGATAATGCGAAAGCGCCGATGACGCCGTCGAAAGAGAAAGACAGATCGAGTATTTCCAGATAAAGAAAGGACATGAAGCCGGCTTTGTGTGCCGTGTGTTCGGCGGCTTTCGGGGTTTCGAAAAGGGCGGACAGACTTTTTACCAGGACGAATAGGATGACGCCGGCCAATCCGGCGATCAGGGCGTCCAGGCGCTCTTCGTGCGGCAGATAGTGTTGAGCGGTCAAAAGAGCCGTGAGCGCGGTGATGACCTCGATCGATTCCAGTTTGCCCAGGCGCGACAAGCGGCGTTCGACCCAGCCCAGCCAGTGCAGCGTTCTTTCCGATTCGAACAGAAAGCTGAAAAACACGAGCAGCAGGTACATGCCGCCGAACGCGGAAATCTGTATGTGCGCGGACGTGATGTGACGGGCGTACTCGTCGCTTTCTCGGAAAGCCATGATCACCACATCCTGTAGGCTGTGCCCGGTGATGACGGCGACGATCAGGATGGGCAGGAGAAAACGGGCCCCGAATACGGCGATAACCATGCCCCAGGTGAGAAAACGCCTCTGCCAGCGCGGGGTCATTTTTTTCAGTACCGAGGCGTTGACCACGGCATTGTCGAACGAAAGGCTGACCTCCATCACGCTCAAAATGCCCGCCAGGAAGAGACCGGCCAGTCCGGCCCAGTAGTAAGCGGTCGATAAGCCGATCAGCAAAATCAAGAACGAAAACAAGAAATACCGCACAAAAAACTCCGCATTAAATAAAAGTACGGCCATGAGGGTCGGTAACCGTTCTTTCCGCCAAGAGCCGCCGTCCAGGCGAAAGCGGTCAGTCGAACTAAGCGGCAAGTTGCTCCAGCAATTGGCCGATGAAAACGACCTTACTCTCGGGAGTATCGAAGCGGGCAAAAAATTTCAGTTTATCCGGGCCGTCCAGTTTGTAGGTTTGCGGTTGGGCTTGGATCAGACGAATCACCTGGGCCGGATCGACGGCCGGATTCGGATTGAATAATAGCCGGCCGTTTCCGGAGCCCGCTTCGATCTTGTGGACCCCGAGGGCTTCCGCTCTCAGTTTGAGTTCGGTGATCGCGAACAAGTTCTTGGTCTGCGGAGGCAGGAGTCCGAACCGGTCGATCATTTCCACCTGCAGCTTGCGCAAATCCTCTTCGTTCTTGGCATTGGCGATGCGCTTGTAGAGCACGAGACGGGTGTGAACGTCCGGCAGATAAGTGTCGGGAATGAGGGCTGGACACTGGAGGTCGATCTCGGGGCCGGCCTCGTGGGGAAGCATGTCGAGATCCAGCGATTTGCCCGATTTGAGTGCCGCCACAGCCCGTTCCAGCAACTCGGTATACAGGCTGAGACCGATTTCTTGAATCTGGCCGCTTTGTTCATCGCCCAACAACTCGCCGGCGCCGCGGATTTCGAGGTCATGGGAAGATAGCATGAACCCTGCTCCGAGTTCGCCCGTGGCCTCGATCGCCTCGAGCCGCTTGACCGCGTCGGCGGTCATCAAGGATTTCGGCGGTACCACCAGATAAGCGTAAGCGCGATGATGCGAGCGGCCGACCCGCCCTCGAATCTGGTGCAGCTGGGCGAGTCCCAGCAAATCGGCGCGGTGGATGATGATGGTGTTTGCCGTCGGAACGTCGATACCGCTTTCGATGATGGTGGTGCAAAGCAGTACGTTGAAACGCTGATGGTAAAAATCCAGCATGATCCGCTCCAGTTCCCGCTCCGCCATCTGCCCATGAGCGGTGCGGACACGGGCGACCGGCACCAGCTTCTCCAAGTCCCGCGCCGCTTTTTCCATGGTTTCGATCTTGTTGTGCAGGAAATAAACCTGCCCGCCGCGTTTGATTTCTCGGAGTATTGCTTCCTGAATCAGGGCATCGTCCCATTCGCTGACGAAGGTCTTGATGGCGTGCCGGTTGGGCGGCGGAGTGGCGATGATGGAAATATCCCGGAGCCCGGACATCGCCATATTGAGCGTGCGCGGAATCGGCGTCGCGGTCAGGGTGAGAAAATCCAGTTCGCTGCGGAGTTTCTTGAAATGCTCTTTCTGGGCGACGCCGAACCGGTGCTCCTCGTCGACGATCACCAGTCCCAGGTTCTTGAAGCGGACATCCTTTTGCAGAATCTTGTGGGTGCCGATGAGGATATCTATCGTGCCCTTCTCCAAGTCTTCGAGGAGCTGCTCCTGCTGTTTTTTGCCGACGAAGCGTGAAACCACCTCGACCCGAATCGGCCAGTCGGCAAAGCGGTCCCGGAAATTCTGAAAATGCTGCTGTGCCAATAGGGTCGTGGGCACCAGAACCGCCACCTGTCTGCCGTTTTGCGCCGCGATGAAAGCCGCTCGCATGGCTACTTCGGTCTTGCCGAAGCCGACATCGCCGCAGATGACTCTATCCATGGGGAGGGGCGCGGCCATGTCCTTGACGACGTCGAGGATGGCGTTCTCCTGATCGGGCGTTTCCTCGAAGGGAAAGCCGGCGGCGAAAGCGGCATATTCCTCGGTCACCGTTTTATAGGCGTGTCCCTCCTTGGCCGCTCGCTTGGCGTAAATATTCAGCAGTTCCGCCGCGATATCCCTTACCCTCTCGAGTGCCTTGCGCCTGGCCTTTTGCCACTGTTCCCCGCCCAGTTTGTGCAGGGGGGCGGTGTCAGGGCTGGCGCCGCTGTACCGGCTGATCAGGTGCAAAGAGGAAACCGGGACGTACAGCTTGTCGTTGTTTGCATACTCCAGTGCGAGGAACTCGGTTTCGATCCCGCCTACTGTCAGCTTGGTCAGGCCGAGATAGCGGCCGACGCCGTGATCCTGATGCACGACCGGTGAGCCGATATCCAGTTCCTCCAGGTTACGGAAGATCTGTTCGAGGTTGCGATCGGCTGCGGTCCGGCGCCGTCTCCGTTGTTGAGCCCTTTCTCCGGAAAGCTGAGTTTCGGTAATGATGGCCAACGGCGGATCGGTAAGCCAGAGGCCGTGGTCCATCGGCGCGACGACCAGGCAGGGGCTTTTCTCGGCGGCGAGAAATCCTTGCCAGTTTTCGACGACTTGCGGCTTTATGGCGTATTTCGCCAGAGTATCCAGCAGTGCTTCCCGATGACCCGCGGTTTCCGCGACGAACAAAATCCTGCCAGCCTTCTCGCTTAGGAAAGAGGACAATGCGACAGCCGGCTGCTTCAATTTCGGGTCTATCGCGACAGGGGGAAGCGGCCGGCAATCGTAGTCGACCGAATCGAATTTTTCGGTAGGACGCGCGGGAGAGGACGCAATCCAGATTCTGGGATGGACGGCAAGCCGTTCGGCCAGAATGCTGGGCGTCAGAAACAGCGATTCCGGCGGGAGTGGAGGGCGGTCGATATGCCCCGACCGGTGATCGTGCCGCTTTTCGACCTCTCGAAAGAAAACCTCGGCGGCATCGTCGATGGCACGGTGTAGAACGACCGCGGCCGTTTTCGGCAGATAGTCGAACAAGGTTTCGGTTTGGTCCACGAACAGCGGCAGATAGTACTCGATGCCGCCCGACGCGATGCCTTTGCTGACGTCCTGATACAAAGGATTGTTGATGGACGCCTCGGAAAAATGCGTTCGGAATGCCCGTCTAAACCGTTTGATCGCTTCCTCGTCGAAAGGAAACTCGCGAGCGGGAAATAAGCTGATTTCTCTGACTTTCTCCAGGGAACGTTGAGTCTCGGTATCGAAAGTCCTGATCGATTCCACTTCATCGTCGAAAAGCTCGATACGATACGGGACGGTACTGCCCATAGGGAAAAGATCGATGATCGATCCCCGTACCGCAAATTCCCCGTGTTGCAGAACTTGCGACACGCACTCGTATCCGACGCTTTCCAGTCTTTGCCGGGTCTCTTCTAGATTAAGCCGGCTGCCTACTTTTAGCGCAAAGGTGTTGGCCAATACATGCGAGCGCGGCGCCAACCGCTGCATCAAGGTGGCGACCGGAGTAATCAGTATTCCGTGTTCGATGCGCGCCAATTGGGCGAGCGTTTTCAGCCGTTCCGAGACGATTTCGGGCAGGGGAGAGAAAACGTCGTAAGGCAGGGTTTCCCAATCGGGAAAGTGGAGTACCGGCGCGCTTCCGTCCAGAAAAAACTCGATTTCGTGTTCGAGCCTCAGAGCGGTTTGCGTATCTTCGGTCACGATCAGATAGAGCCGTTTATCTTGCTTTACCGCCTGAGCCAAGGCCAGAGAATCGCCGCAGCCATTTAGGTTTTGCCAGACCATGGACGGGGCGTTGTAGCCCGGAACGGTCGGCGTGAACGGTGAAATGGCTCCGAACTGTTTTGCAGCTTGATTCATGGCTCTGAAGTGATGAATGTCGAACGAATAACTAAAGGGGTAGTGTCGCAGAAAAATCCGCTCTAGGCTCTCGTGCGACCGGGTTAGCGGTATTCGGATGTCTACCTATATATATACGGTCAAATTGTTGACAGGTAGGACCGGCATCGATACAGCCTGGTTCTTGGAATTCAATCGAAATAACGCCAATCTTCCGTTTTAACACGGGCACTGCGGAATCAGCGCTCATTGCTTCTATCTAATTGTCTAAAATATGAGCGATTTATTTTTTATATTTTTTTAATATACTAATTACGTCTTCACAAGGTTAACCTATATCTTGTTACGTCAATTTTATAATAGAGGTAGTTTATGAAGGGCAATTTAGCAGACCTTTCCGAAGCCGAACTGGCAAACATGATCGAAAACGCTCAGAAAGCGTTGAAAGAAAAGAAGGAAACTAAGCGCAAGGAAGTCATAAGCAAGATAAAGGAATTGGCTGCTTCGATCGGTGTTAATGTGGACATCACTGAAGGCACAAAGGTCTCCGGGAGAAAGGGCAGTAAAGTTCCGGTTAAATACCAAAACCCCAATAATCTGTCTCAAAAATGGACCGGCCGTGGTATGAAACCGAAATGGCTGCAAACGCTCATCGAGCAAGGCCATAAGCTGGAGGACTTTGAAGTGAAGTCCTGATCGAGAGCAAGATAAGGTCCCCGGCCGGACCGCCGGGTTCCACTGCAATTCTGCTATCGAGTGAACAGGATCGAAAGGATTTTGGCTCCTGAAACTTGGCTGCCGATGAATTCTTGTACCTGGTTTCGCGGCGATTTTGCTAATCCAGATAACGTTTAGTCAATCCGCCATACTCTTCGATCCGCCGGTCACGCAGGTACGGCCAGATTCGACGGACGTCCTCCGATCGGCGGCGGTTTATTTCAACCACCATAACCCGCTCTTCTTTCTCGTTGGCCTGACAAAGAATTTCCCCTTGGGGGCCGGCGACAAAACTATTTCCCCAGAACATGATGCCTCTGGTTTGACCGCTTGGATCAGGCTCGTGCCCGATGCGATTGCAGGAGATGACCGGTAGGCCATTGGCAACGGCGTGTGCCCGTTGAATGGTTATCCAGGCTTGCAATTGCCTTTGCTGTTCGTCGGCGTCGTCGTCCGGATTCCAGCCGATGGCCGTGGGGTACAGCAGCAGATCGGCACCCGCAAGGGCCATTAGCCGCGCGGCTTCCGGATACCATTGGTCCCAGCATACCAAGACTCCGAGTTTTCCCAATGAGGTGGTTATCGGTTTGAAACCTATATCACCGGGCGTGAAATAAAATTTTTCATAATATCCCGGATCATCGGGTATATGCATTTTTCGGTATTTACCCGCTAAACTGCCGTTTTTTTCCAGTACGACAGCCGTGTTGTGATATAGCCCCGGAGCGCGCCGTTCGAATAGCGAAGCTACGATGACTATTCCAAGCTCTTTAGCAAGTACGCCCAAGATTTCGGTGGTCGGTCCCGGTATGGGTTCGGCCAGATCGAAACGGCTGCAATCTTCCGTCTGGCAGAAATAAGGGCCGAGATGGAGTTCCGGCAGCAATACCAGTTTCGCACCCTGGGCCGCGCCATCTTTCACACCCTGAATCGATATCTTCAGATTGACATCCTTGTCCGCAGAGCCGCAGGCTTGTTGTACCAAACCTATTTTGATCGATTGTGTCATATCAGGTTACTCGAACTATTCTCGGAAACTGCATGGTCATGCAGTGCAGGCTGCCGTATTGTCGGATGAGCAGTATACAAGGTATGCCCACGATTTCGCGATCCGGAAAGGCATCGGCCAAACGCGCCACAGCTTCGGAGTCCGCCGGATCGTCATATACAGGGACTAGAACGGCTCCATTGATGATTAGAAAATTGGCGTAAGTCGCCGGCAATCGATCGCCTTCTTCGCTGAAAATCGGTTGCGGAATATTTAAAGGTATCAAGCGATAAGATTGACCCGAAAACGTGACGAAGGTTCGCAGTTGATTTTCCATCGCTTTGAATTCGTCGTATAGCGGATCGCCGGGATCGTTGCAGGCGGTGTAGGCGATCGTATCTGCCGAACAAAAGCGGGCCAGGGTATCGATATGGGCATCGGTATCGTCGCCCTCGGCATGGCCATGGTCGAGCCAAAGAATACGGTTGGCGCCGAGGCTGGTTTTCAGCCGATTGTCGATTTGTTCGCGCGTCAGTTCCGGATTGCGGTTGGGATTGAGCAGGCAGCGGCTGGTTGTCATGATCGTGCCTTCACCGTCCGATTCCACACTTCCGCCTTCTAATGTAAAGTCGACTCTATCCATCGGGATGTCGCCAAGCAATCCAGACGCGTGGAGGTGCTGAGCCAATCGGGCATCAGCCTCGTGCGGATATTTTCCGCCCCATCCGTTGAAGCGAAAGTCGATAAGCCTTACGCCTTGTTCGGTTGCTAGCGTGAGCGGCGCCGTATCCCGCACCCACACGTCGTCGTAAGACATCTGAGCGAACCGAACCCGGTCGAGATTCGCGGCGCATGCCGCCAACCGTTGATGGATATGCCTTTGATGGGCATCATCCCGGCAAATAATAATCACAGTTTCACGGCTAGCGATTTCGAGTGCGATCAGGTCGTATGTTTTTTCGACCGCATTTAGCCACGGCTCGAAATCGCCTTGAGAATAAGGCCAAGCGATCAAAACCGCTGATTGCTCCGCCCATTCGGGCACCAAAACGGATAAAAGTGATGATGTCACGGTCAGAATATCGGTTCCGGAAAAACCGATTATTGTACCGTAAAACATCCGTAGTAGCGGGGGCGCTCGGTTTGGTATACGGTAGCGGGGTATTAGGCACGGCCCAATACGTTATGCGGACAGCAACTCCGCTGGACAGCCGATAAAAATAATGGCGGCGAAAGGGTATTAATTCCGCACAAGAGCTTTTTTTCATAGAGAACACTATGGCATCGACTCTCCATCCCGAATCGAAAACTATCCGCCTTTCCGTCTCCGGCATGCGCTGCGCCGGGTGTGTCGAGGCCGTCGAGACCGCGCTGCGCTCGCTGCCCAATGTGTTTTCCGCCGATGTCAATTTTGCCGATCATTCCGCTCTGGTGCGAGGGAACGTGGACCCGGACGTCTTGCGCAAGGCCGTGCAGGATGCGGGTTACGATGCGGCGGTAATGGAGGGATTGGAAGATCCGGCCGAACAGGAGGCGCTGGAAACCGCCCGTTACCATACGCTGCTCAACAAGGCCGCCGTCGCCGGCGCGGTCGGCGCGCCTTTGATGCTGGTAGAGCACTTCGGATGGTTTCCTATGCTGGGGGAGCCGACCGCCCGCGGCGTGTGGCTGATCGTTTCCATGGTCACGTTGTGGGTTCTGTATTTCTCAGGCGGCCATTTCTTCAGGGGGGCGATCAAGAGTTTGCAGCATCGCCAGGCCAATATGGATACCCTGATCGCGCTCGGCACCGGCGCCGCCTGGTTCTACTCGACCATGGCCATTTTCTTTTCCGACAGCCTGCCGATGCTGGCGCGGCACGCCTACTTCGAAGCGGCGACCATCATTCTGGCGTTCATCAACCTGGGAAGCGCCCTGGAAATGCGCGCCCGCGGCAAAACGTCGTCCGCAATCCGTCAGTTGATCGGTCTTCAGCCGCGAACGGCACGCGTGTTGAGGGATGGTCAAGAGATCGATATTCCCATCGCGGAGGTTGGTCTGGATGAAACCTTGCGGGTGAGGCCGGGCGAAAAAATCCCGGTGGACGGCGTCGTCATCGAGGGTCATTCCAGCCTGGACGAATCCATGCTCACCGGCGAACCCATGCCGGTCGAGAAAACCGTGGGAGACGAAGTCGTCGCCGGCACGCTCAATCAGTCTGGAACGCTGCTGTTCAAGGCAACCCGGATCGGGCGCGACACCGTATTGGCGCAAATCATCGCCAGCGTTCGAAAGGCGCAGGCGAGCAAGCCGGAAATCGCCCGCCTCGTGGACCGTGTTGCTTCCGTGTTCGTTCCGGCAGTCGTGGCGGTTTCGCTGCTGACCTTCCTGGTTTGGTGGACGGCCGGGCCGGCCCCGGCGCTCGGCTACGCCTTCGTCACGGCCATGACGGTGCTGGTAATCGCCTGTCCCTGCGCCTTGGGGCTGGCTACGCCGATATCCATCATGGTGGCGGTCGGAAAGGCGGCGCAGAAGGGCATCCTCATCCGCAACGGCGACGCGCTTCAATCGGCGGGGAAACTGACCTGCATCGTGCTGGACAAAACCGGAACGGTGACCGAGGGCAAACCGCGTCTGGTTCGAATCGAGACCTCTCAGGATTGGACCGAGGAACAGGTACTCCAATGGGCGGCGAGTCTCGAAACCGGGTCCGAGCATCCCCTGGCCGCGGCGATTCTGGCGGCGGCCGCCGAGAAGAACGGCACTCTCCTGCCGGTTACGGGATTCGCGGCGGTTGCGGGTCATGGCGTTTCGGGTCTCATCGAAAACCGTGCCGTACTGTTGGGTAATTTGACCTTGATGGCCGAACAGGGAATCGATTGCGGACGTTTCGCCGAACGCTTGACCGAGTTGGCTAGCGAGGGGCAAACCCCCGTCCTGTTGGCGGTCGACAGAACCGTGGTCGGGCTGCTTTCGGTGGCCGATCCGATCAAGGCGGATTCCAAGCAAGCCGTTGCGCGATTGAGATCCATGGGCGTACGGGTGCTCATGGTAACCGGCGACAACGAGGTCACGGCCAAGGCGATTGCCGCCGAGGCCGGCATCGACGAGGTACGCGCGCAGGTGCTTCCCCAGGATAAGGCTGCTGTCGTGAAAGCCTTGCAGGAGGCCGGGGAGATCGTAGGCATGGTAGGCGATGGCATCAACGATGCACCGGCCTTGGCCCAGTCCAACGTGGGGCTGGCGATCGGCACCGGCACCGATGTCGCCATAGAAAGCGGCGACGTGGTGATCATGGGCGGTTCGCTCCTGAAAGTAGCCGAGGCCATGGAGCTGTCGCGGGCCACGGTGCGCAACATCAAGCAGAATCTGTTCGGAGCCTTTATCTACAACACGCTTGCTATTCCGATCGCCGCCGGTTTTCTCTATCCGGTTTTCGGAATCCTGCTCAATCCCATGATCGCCGGCGCAGCCATGGCGATGTCCTCGGTGACGGTGGTGAGCAATGCCAACCGCTTGCGGTATTTTTGACGGACCGGGCCCGCTCGCTTCTATAGCAATGGTGGTAGAATTCTCCGGTTTTTCGGCACGGTTTTAGCTGAAGCGGAGGTAAGTTAATCAATGGCAGGTCATAGCAAGTGGGCCAACATCCAACATCGCAAGGGCGCTCAAGACGCCAAGCGCGGCAAGCTGTTCACCAAGCTGATTCGGGAGATCACCGTGTCGGCCCGGAACGGAGGCGGCGATCCCGCGAATAACCCGCGCCTTAGGGCGGCGATGGACAAGGCCCTCACCGCCAATATGTCCAAGGACACCATCGAACGGGCCATCAAGAAAGGTACCGGTGCTGGCGAAGGCGACAATTACGAGGAAGTGCGCTACGAGGGCTACGGCCCCGGCGGCATTGCGGTAATGGTGGATTGCCTGACCGACAACCGCAATCGCACGGTTTCGGAAGTGCGCCATGCCTTCACCAAGGCGGGCGGCAACTTGGGCACCGACGGCTCCGTGGCCTATTTGTTTTCGAAGACCGGCATCATCAGTTATCCGGCGAGCGTCGAAGAGGACCGGGTGATGGAGGCCGCGCTCGAAGCCGGCGCGGACGATGTGATCAGCAACGGCGACGGTTCGATCGATGTGCTGGTCGCTCCGGATCAGTTCGAGACGGTGCGCGATACGCTCGCGCAAGCCGGGCTCGCGCCAGAGAGCGCCGAGGTGACTATGCGAGCCAGCACCAGCGTGGCCTTGGACAAGGACGACGCGGAGAAGATGATCCGCCTTCTGGAGCGTCTGGAAGATTTGGACGACGTACAAAATGTTTATTCCAATGCTGATATCAGCGAGGACATCCTCGCCCAGATCGGATAAAGAGGCGATGTGACGGTCGTTTTGGGACTGGACCCGGGGTCACGCCGTACCGGCTACGGCGTCGTTCGCGATAGCGATAAAGGACCCGTCTTGATTGCCTGTGGGTGTATTCGCACGGAAACGGATCATTTTCCCGAACGCCTCAAGCAAATCTATGACGGGGTCTATAAAATCGCGCTCGAATTCCGGCCCGACGAACTGGCCATCGAGCAAGTGTTCATGCACAAGAATGCCGATTCGGCTCTGAAGCTCGGGCAGGCCAGGGGAGCCGCCATCTGCGGGGGCCTTGCGGCGGGATTGCCGGTTCATGAATATGCCGCGCGGCAGGTGAAGCAGGCCCTGGTCGGAAAAGGCAGTGCGGACAAGCTGCAAGTCCAGCACATGGTGCGTTTCCTGCTCAAATTTTCTTCGCCGCTGCAATTGGACGCCAGTGATGCTTTGGGCGTGGCCTTGTGCCATATCCACCACCGGCAGACCTTGCGGCGTCTGCGGCTGGCCGGAGTTGTGATGCGATGATCGGATTTTTGCGCGGTTTGGTGGTCGCCAAAAAGCCGCCTTCTCTTTTGTTGGACGTGCGCGGCGTCGGGTACGAGATCGACGCGCCGATGTCGACCTTCTACAAGCTGCCGGAGATCGGCGAAGAGGTGACGCTGTACACCCATCTGGCGATCCGCGAGGACGCCCACAGCCTGTTCGGATTCGTATCCGAGGCGGAGCGCGCCCTGTTCCGCAGCCTGATCCGTGTCAGCGGCGTCGGTGCGAAGCTCGCCCTGGCGATTCTGTCGGGTTTGAGCGCCGAAGAGTTCCACCGTTGCGTGGAAGCGCAGGACGCCGCCCGTCTGGTGCGCTTGCCGGGGGTCGGCAAGAAAACCGCGGAACGCTTGATCATCGAAATGCGGGACCGTCTGCCCGAGCTGCCCACGGTTCATCTGCCCGGCGCGGGAACCCTGCCGGCACCGGCGGCGAGTCCGGTGGACGATGCGGTCAGCGCATTGATCGCTTTAGGATTCAAGCCGCAGGATGCCAACAGCCTGGTGCGGAAGGTTCCGGTCGACGGCAAGAGCAGCGAGGAGATCATTCGTTCAGCCTTGCAGTCCGCGGCGAAGTAAAAACCGGCTGAACTTTGATACGA
Organism: Methylocaldum sp. 14B; assembly: GCF_002005105.1. Lineage (GTDB taxonomy): Bacteria > Pseudomonadota > Gammaproteobacteria > Methylococcales > Methylococcaceae > Methylocaldum. The sequence goes on from NZ_MSCV01000006.1 coordinate 52,846, forward strand.
TAGAATCCGAGCAGCCATGGCGAATCCAGCGATTAAACCCGCGACCTACGAAGACATTCTCGCCCTTCCGCCCAATTTGGTGGGAGAAATCGTTTACGGGCGCCTGATCACCCATCCCCGTCCGGCGCCGCGTCATGCGCGGGCGTCATCGAATCTCGGGGTTCGGATCGGCGGTCCTTTCGATTTGGGTGATGGCGGCCCCGGAGGCTGGTGGATTTTGGACGAGCCGGAGCTTCATCTCGGTGGGCACGTCCTGGTGCCGGACCTGGCCGGATGGCGACGGGAGCGAATGCCCCGCTTGCCCGATGCCGCCTGGTTCGAATGCGTACCGGACTGGGTTTGCGAAGTGCTGTCGCCGTCTACGGCCCGCGACGACCGCGCCGAAAAGCTGCCGCTCTACGGCTCCCTGGGCGTAGCTCATGCCTGGCTGGTCGACCCTGACACGCGGGTTCTCGAGGCTTACGAAAACCAGCAGGGGCGCTGGTTGCTGGTACAGACCCATGCCGGCGACAGCCGGGTTTCCGTTCCGCCTTTCGAAGCCGTCGAATGGGCGTTGGGGGAACTGTGGGCGGAGTAATTGCCGCTCAAAATAGACCGTATTTATAACTATGCCTACCCACCGTCTCATCAATCCCGCCGGCTCCCCGGACGAAGACGCAGTCGACCGCGCCATACGTCCGCGCCGTCTGGACGACTACATCGGCCAGGCGGCCATGCGCGAGCAGATGGCGATCTTCATTCAAGCGGCCCTGGCGCGACGCGAAGCTTTGGATCATGTTCTGATTTTCGGTCCGCCGGGACTCGGCAAAACAACCCTGGCCAACATCATCGCCAACGAGATGGGCGTCAGCCTACGCCAGACCTCGGGGCCGGTTCTGGAAAAGGCGGGGGATTTGGCGGCTTTGCTGACCAATCTGGAGCCGCGCGACGTTCTTTTCATCGACGAGATCCATCGCTTGAGCCCGATGGTGGAGGAGGTTCTCTACCCGGCGATGGAGGATTACCAGATCGACATCATGATCGGCGAAGGTCCGGCTGCGCGTTCGATCAAGCTGGATATCCCGCCGTTTACCCTGGTGGGTGCGACTACCCGGGCCGGACTTTTGACTTCGCCCTTGCGTGACCGATTCGGGATCGTCCACCGCCTGGAGTTCTACACGCCGGAGGAATTGACCCGGATCGTCACCCGCTCGGCGAAAATCCTCGGCGTTGAAATGAGCCCCGAAGGTGCCCGCGAAATCGCGCGCCGGTCGCGCGGAACGCCGCGCATCGCCAACCGGCTGTTGCGGCGAGTTCGCGATTTCGCCGAAGTCATGGCGGACGGAAGAGTCACCGTCGAGGTGGCCGGCAAGGCGCTGGAAATGCTGAACGTCGACCATAACGGCTTCGACCAGCTCGATCGCAAGCTGCTCCGCACCATGATCGAGAAATTCGAGGGCGGTCCGGTAGGGCTAGACAACATAGCCGCCGCGATCAGCGAAGAGCGCGGCACCATAGAGGACGTTCTGGAGCCTTACTTGATTCAGCAAGGCTTCATCATGCGCACGCCGAGGGGGAGGGTTGCGACGCGCACGGCTTACCTTCATTTCGGTCTGGAGCCGCCGAAGGCGCTCAATGTGAACGAGGAGCTCTTTTAGTTGGGGGATATTTCCGAACAAAGCGGGTTTCGCTGGCCCGTCCGCGTATATTACGAAGACACCGATGCCGGCGGCGTGGTTTATCACGCCAGCTATCTCAGATTTTTCGAGCGGGCAAGGACCGAGTTTTTGCGTTCGTTGGGTTTCGAGCAGGATGACCTTCGGACCCGACATGGGATCTTGTTCGCCGTTCGCTCGATGCAGATCGACTACGTGAAAGCGGCACGGTTCAACGAGATGCTCTGGGTGTCTGCCGAAGTGGAGCAGTTGAAGTCGGCGAGCTTGACGTTCAAACAACTGGCGGTACGGCAAGATAACGAACTCGTGTGCGAGGCGCGGGTGCGCGTCGTCTGTCTCGTCGCCGAAACCTTCCGGCCCACGGCCATTCCTGATTTTTTATTGCAACGGTTAAAAAATGACCTCTGAACTCTCCATATTCAAGTTAATCACCGAAGCGAGCCCGGTGGTCCAGATCGTTATGCTCATTCTGGTTTTGGCATCGGTTATTTCATGGACCTTCATTTTTTCGAAATACAAGGAGATCAGGCGCGCCGAGGAGACTTCGGAGGAGTTCGAAGAACGCTTCTGGTCGGGGATAGATCTTGCCGATCTCTACCGCCAATTGACCCGAGAGGATCTGGGGACGGAAGGGCTCGAAAATATCTTCATGGCCGGATTCAAGGAATTCGCGCGGCTGCGGCAACAGCCGAACATCGGTCCCGATGCGGTGATGGAGGGAACGCAGAGGGTGATGCGCGTGGCCCTGAACCGCGAATTGGAGAGCCTGGACGAGCGCTTGCCGTTTCTCGCCACGGTCGGTTCCACGAGTCCCTACGTCGGACTGTTCGGTACCGTGTGGGGCATCATGAACTCGTTCCGGTCGCTCGGCAGCGTCAAGCAGGCGACCCTGGCCATGGTGGCGCCCGGCATTTCCGAAGCGCTGGTGGCGACTGCCATGGGCTTGTTCGCCGCGATTCCGGCGGTCATGGCCTATAACCGCTATTCGACCGATATCGGGCGGCTGGCCAATCGGTACGAAGCGTTCACCGAAGAATTCCTGAGCTTATTGCATCGTCAGGCGCACGCAAAATGAACGTATCATCCGGGGGAAGCGGGCGCGGCCGTCGCCGCAGGCCCATGGCCGAAATCAATGTCGTTCCTTATATCGACGTCTCTTTGGTGCTCTTGATCATTTTTATGGTGACGGCGCCGCTGCTTCAAACCGGGGTGGACGTGGATCTTCCCCAAGCCGAGGCCAGAACCGTCGATCCGCAGCAGGATCTGCCCATCATCGTATCGATCAATGCCGAAGGCCGCTTGTTCGTGGATGCCGGCAATCAGGAGGACGTCGAGGTCGATTCCGACGCGCTTACCGCCAGAGTCATGGATGCTCTCCAGAAAAAACCGGGGCTCTCGGTCTTGATTCGGGGCGACAAGACCGTGGATTACGGCAAAGTCGTGATGGTCATGGCCTCGCTCAAAAACGCGGGCGTACCGAGCGTCGGATTGATGACGGGCCCGGCCGAGGACGAATGAGTCGTTCCCATTCCAAACGCTACCGTGGTCCGTTCGGGCTATCGGTGGCGCTACACGCTGTTCTGATCCTTCTTTTTGCGGTTCAGTTCGATTCCGTCACGCCGGTCGCGCAGCCGCCCCAGCCGGAAATCATTCAGGCGACAGCGGTCGACGAATTCCAGATCGAGCGGGGACGGCAAGCCAGGCGGCGCGAGGAGCAGGCCCGTCAGGAAAAGCTGGAAGAGGAGCGGCGCGTCCAAGAAGAGGCCGAACGCCGGGAGCAGGCCGAAGCCCAAGAATTGAAGCGCAAACAGGACGAAGATGCCAAGCGGCAAGCCGAACTGGAAGCTCAGCGCAAAGCCGAGGCGGAGGAAAGAAAACGCCTGGAGGAGGCCAAGCGCCTCGCCGACCAGAAGCGTAAGGCCGACGAATCCAGGCAAGCTGAGCTGGAAGCCAAGCGCAAGGCGGAAGAACAGGCGTTGCGCAAAGCGGAGGCGGAAGCGAAGAAACGCCAGGAGGAAGATCGCCGTCAGGCCGAGCTCGAAGCCAGACGCCGGGCTGAAGAGGAGGCGAGGCGAAAGGCCGAAGTCGAAGCTAAACAAAAAGCCGAGGCTGAGGCCAAGCGTCAAGCGGAGGCCGAGGCAAAACAGAAGGCGGAGTTGGAAGCCAAGCAGAAGGCGGAAGCCGAGGCGAAACGGAAAGCGGAGCTCGAAGCCAAACAGAAAGCCGAAGCGGAAGCGAAACGGAAGACCGAGTTGGAAGCCAAACGGAAAGTCGAAGCCGACGCGAAGCGAAAAGCCGAGCTGGAAGCCAGACAAAAGGCGGAAGCCGAGGCAAAACGGAAAGCCGAGTTGGATGCCAAGCAAAAGGCTGAAGCGCAACGCAAAGCTGAACTGGAAGCCAAACTCAAGGCCGAAGCGGAAGCGAAGCGGAAGGCCGAATTGGAGGCCAAACAAAAGGCGGAAGCCGAGGCGAAACGGAAAGCTGCCGAATTGGAAGCTAGACAGAAAGCGGAGGCCGAAGCAAAACGGAAAGCGGAGCTCGAAGCCAAACAGAAAGCCGAAGCGGAAGCGAAGCGAAAAGCCGAGCTGGAGGCAAAGCGGAAAGCCGAAGAAGAAGCGCGCCGGAAGGCCGAAGCCGAGGCGAAACGGAAGGCCGAGGAAGAGGCCCGCCGGCTACAGGCGGAGCGCGAATTGGCATTGCGCGAGCAGCTCGAGGAAGAACACCGAGCCGCGATGGAACAGCAAGCCAAGAAAGCGGCGAGCGACTGGGCGAATACGTACATCAAGCCGAAAGTTACGCGCTCATGGCTTCGTCCGCCGTCCGCCAAGAGCGGGCTGTCCTGTATAATTCAAGTCCGCTTGCTGCCGGGCGGTGAGGTGGCTGATGTCCAAGTGGTCAGCAGTAGCGGCGACTCCACGTTCGACCGATCCGCCGAGGCTGCCGTGCGCAAAGCATCGCCTTTGCCATGGCCTTCTGACCCGAAGGTGGCGGAACAACTTCGAGCATTTAAGTTCACATTCAAGCCCGAATAATTCTTGTCCAGGTGTTTGATGAATAGACGATTTCGCAGCGTTTTCTTTTTGAGCGTCTTTCTCACGCTCTTCAGTGGTTGGGCGCGCTCCGAGCTAAACGTGGAAATTACTCAGGGCGTCGAAGGCGCCATGCCGATCGCCGTGGTGCCTTTCGGTCAGCAGATTTTGCCGGGCGACAACATCGGCAGCATCATCGCGGCTGATCTCGCACGTAGCGGACGCTTCAAACCTTTGCCGGAAAGCGAAATGCTGGAAACGCCGACGTCGCCGGAGCAGGTTCGATTCCGCACCTGGCAAGTGTTGGGGCAGGATCATCTGGTCATAGGGCGGGTACAGCCCGGTGCCGGCAGCCAGTACGAGGCCGAGTTTTTCCTGTACGACTCGATAAAAGGTACGCTGCTGACCAGCGCCAGAATCCCGTTCAATGCGCCGGAGACGCGCCGCACCGCGCACCGTATCGCCGACGTCATTTATCAGCAGTTGACCGGCGAGCCCGGCGCGTTCGCTACTCGCGTGGCGTACGTAACCGTGACCGGCAGCGGCCCTCGCGATCGGCAGTACCGTCTCCAAATCGCCGATACCGACGGGTATAACCCGCAAACCATCATCAGCTCGGTCGAACCGATCATGTCCCCGGCCTGGTCGCCGGACGGCAAGCGGATCGCTTACGTGTCGTTCGAGAACAAGACCTCGGCCATCTTCATCCAGACCCTTGCGACGGGCGAACGTCAGAAGGTGTCCGACGCGCCCGGCATCAACGGGGCGCCGGCCTGGTCTCCGGATGGCTCTCAATTGGCTATGACCCTCTCCAAGGATGGCAACCCTGATGTTTACGTGATGAATTTGGCGTCCCGCTCTTTGCGCCGAATTACGGATCATATCGGCATCGATACCGAGCCGAACTGGTCGCGGGATGGCGGGAGCATCGTATTCACGTCGGATCGAGGCGGGAAACCGCAGCTCTATCTCGTGTCTTCCTCCGGGGGGCCGGCGCAGCGCTTGACCTACGAGGGAGAATACAATGCGCGCGGAGTGTTCTCGCCCGACGGACGCAGCATTGCGATGGTCCACGGCAATGGCGGCGATTACCGGATCGCCGTGATGGATTTGCAGACCCGTACATTGCGCGTGCTAACCAAGGGGCGTCTGGACGAATCGCCGGGTTTTGCGCCTAACGGGAGCATGATTCTTTACGCCTCGAAGAGCGGCGGAGTAGGGCAGTTGGCAGCCGTTTCGATAGACGGCAGGGTTCAGCAGAGCCTTCGTATCGACAGCGGACAAGTGCGCGAGCCGGCGTGGTCCCCGTAAGGCGGCGTTGGCGGGTTTCGTGAGAAGGGCGGAAGCTTAGAAAAAACAGTAGGTCGATTTTTATCTTGCTAGTGGGGAAAACAGATGAAACTTGTCAAGACTGCATTGGTTGTCGCTATGATGTCTCTTGTCCTTAACGGTTGTAGCTCGAAAGGCGGCGTGCAAGAGGAGGCCGGCGCCGAAGCGGGCATGGAGGGCGGGCCCGGCGGCCCGCAGATCAGCAAGTACGGCGAAGGCACGGATGGCGGCGCATACGGTCCGGGCGGCGCCGGTTACGGTCCGGGTGCGGGCGGGACCGGCGATCCGATGCTGGATGATCCGTCCAGTCCGTTGTCCAAGCGAGTCATCTACTTTATGTACGATAGCTACGAAGTGCTGCCGGAGTATCAGCAGGTCGTCAGTGCTCATGCGAATTATCTGGCTTCCCATCCGGAGCGCAACATCATTCTGGAAGGACATGCGGACGAGCGGGGCTCTCCCGAGTACAACATCGCGTTGGGCGAGCAGCGGGCCAAGGCCGTAGCCAAGATGATGCAGTTCCAGGGCGCTAATGATGGCCAGGTCCAAGTGGTCAGCTTCGGCGAGGAAAAACCTGCCGTATCGGGTCACGACGAATCGGTTTGGCAGCAGAATCGTCGGGTGGAAATTTCCTATTCGGGACGTTAACCGTATGCATCTAAAAAAGCCGGTTTTCACATTGCTGTTTTTGGGATCGCTGCATGCGACGATTTCGAGTGCCCAGCAGTACGACCAGATATACGATCGAAGGTACGATCAAAATCAAACCGGCTACGGGGTGGCTACCCTCGAGGAGCGCGTCTCTCAGTTGGAGAGGCGTCTCTCGGGAAACACCTTGATCGAAATGTTCAATCGGATGGAGCAGTTGCAGGCTGAAGTCCTCAAGCTCCGCGGGGAAAACGAGGAGCTTGCCCATCAGCTCGAAGAGCTGAAAAACCAGCAACAGGCTATGTATACGGACTTGGACCAGCGTATGCAGCAGTTGTCCGCCGGCGGTTCCGCTGCGCCGCAGGCGCCCCTCGATCAGTCCGCTTCGCCCGATGGCGCGGCCCCGACGGAAGCGACCGCGTCTCAGGCACCGGCGCCACAAGCGCCCGTTTCGCCTGGCGATCCGGGAAATCGCCAGGCGGCCTATCAAAAGGCTTTCAATACATTGAAAGAAGGAAAATATCCGGAAGCGGTCAAGGAATTCAAAAACTTCATCGCGGCCTATCCGACCGGCGAATACGCGGACAATGCGCACTACTGGCTTGCGGAAGCGTATTATGTCAGCCGCGATTTCAATACTTCGCGCGACATTTTCCGGAAACTGATCAAGGACTTTCCACAGAGCAGCAAAGTGCCGGACGCTCTGTTGAAAATCGGTTTCATCGAGTACGAAATCGGCCAGAAGGCGAACGCGAAGGAACTGCTGACCGAGGTCGTCAAGCGTTATCCCGATTCCAGCGCCGCAAAGATGGCGGAGAAACGGCTGGATAAGCTACGGCAAGAAGCAAAGCGCTGATTTTTGGCAGCGCCTGATTAGTGAATCAACTTCGAGTAACCGAAATCTTCTACTCCCTGCAAGGGGAGTCCCGCACCGTTGGATTGCCGACGGTCTTCGTCCGTTTGACGGGATGTCCGCTGCGTTGCGTGTATTGCGACACGGCTTACGCCTTTACCGGCGGCCAAAAGATGTCCATCAACGAAATCGTGGCTGAAGTTGGGACCTACCATCCGGGTTATGTGACCGTCACAGGGGGCGAGCCGTTGGCGCAGCGCGGGTGTCTCGTCTTGCTGGATGCGCTGGTCGAGAAAGGCTATGAGGTTTCGCTGGAAACCAGCGGGGCTCTGGACGTGTCGGACGTCAACCCGAAAGTCGTCAAGGTTCTGGACCTCAAGACGCCTTCGTCCTGCGAAGAGTCGAGGAATCTCTATCGCAACCTGAACTATCTCGATCGGAAGGATCAGCTCAAGTTCGTCATCATGAACGAGGCCGATTATCAATGGGCAAAGGCCAAGATGGATGAATACGGCTTGTCGGATCGTTGCGAAGTGCTCTTCTCGCCGGCCATGGGCGCGCAAGATCCAGCGGAACTCGCCGACAAGATTTTGCGCGACCGTTTGCCGGTTCGTTTCCAAGTACAGCTACACAAGATCCTCTGGGGCGACACACCCGGACGGTGATGACGATGATGAAAAAAGCGGTTGTTTTGCTCTCCGGCGGACTCGATTCGGCGACGACTCTGGTTATCGCGAAGTCGCAAGGATACGAGTGTTACGCCCTCAGTTTCGATTACGGACAGCGCCATGGCGCGGAGCTCCATGCCGCCCGGCGCGTGGCGCAGAGCTGCGGCGCGATCGAGCACAAGATTATCCGAATAGGTCTCGGCGAGTTCGGCGGCTCGGCGCTCACCGACACCCGCATCGCCGTGCCGGAGACTCCGCAGGAAGGCATTCCGGTCACTTACGTACCTGCGCGGAATACCGTCTTTCTCGCATTCGCCCTCGGCTGGGCGGAAGTCTTGGGCAGCGCGGACATTTTCATAGGCGTGAATGCCGTCGACTATTCCGGCTACCCTGATTGCCGGCCGCAGTATATCGAGGCTTTCGAGCGCCTGGCGAACTTGGCGACCAAGGCCGGTGTCGAGGGGAAGCATTTCAAGGTACATGCGCCGTTGATCACGCTCAAAAAGGCCGAAATCATCCGCATCGGGACAGATTTGGGCATCGATTATGCTTTAACGGTGTCATGTTATTCGGCCGACGATGAAGGGCGAGCCTGCGGTTCGTGCGACTCGTGTCGATTCCGAAAAATCGGTTTTGCCGAAGCCGGTATTTCAGATCCCACGCGCTATAAATCCTAAAGATCGAATGGTTCGGCTTCCGCTATTTGCCCGGCATTTTGCCGCTGAGCGAATAGGCGAAAGCGATCACTTCGGCCACCGCAAGATAGAGTTCCCGCGGAATTTCATTGCCCAGCGGGACCTTGGCCAACACGTTCGCCAAACCCTCGTCCGCGTGCAGCGGAATATTGTGTTGCCGCGCCCGCTCTATGATCTGCTCCGCGACCGCACCTTTGCCCTTTGCGGTCACGCGCGGGGTGCTCTCTCCGTCGTAATGCAGGGCGACGGCGATATCGGGAGGATTGACCAGCCGGGTCATGCGCGGATATCCAGGATCGGCGGGGAGGGATTTTCGGAGCGCGGCGAATCGGGCGGTCGATCCAGCGCCGTCAGTTGACCTACGGCTAGCCCTGCGCCATGCAGTCGCGCTCTAAGACGTTCGCACTGCTCGCGGATGAGGTCGGATGTCGTTGCCGTGTCGCTCCACAAATAGGTGTCGATCCGGTCGCCCTTCAAGACGACGCGCGCACAGAACGTCCCGAGCCCCGGCGGGTGCAATTCCAGCGTAAGCGACCAAGAGTCGGGACTCTCCGCGCTGCCGGGCTTCGCATCCTTGGTTATCAGCAGTTTTGCCGCGTCCTTATGCTGTCCATCGGTAAAAGGGATTTCCAATTGCCAAACAGATGGCGCGGCATCGTTCCTGGGCAGTGACGCAAGCTGATCCATGACCACCCTGGCGATTGCGGCTTCGACTTTTTGCGCGATACGTTCGGCTCCGCGTTCATTCCCCTGCACGAGTTCGTTCTGTTCGTCCGGTGACGGAAGAGTCTTGCGGCGTGCGGTGGATAATTCGTGCTCCGGGGTGCGCGGCGTCGCGAGCTGCGAGTCTCCAGGCAGTTTCGGTGAATCCTTTTCGCCGCGCTCCGCAGTTCGCGCGATTCGCTCATCCGCGAGCGCGATATCTTCGGATGTGCCGGCGTCTTCGAAACGAAACTCGGTTAGTTCCGCTTGCTCTTCGGCATCGGCGCTGAACGGTCGGGTTTGAATCTCTCCTCCGTCCGCCGTAGTGCGGGGCGTATCGGGGATAGCGTCCGCACTGGTCCGAAGCACCTTCAGCCTATCGAGAACTCGGAGCAGTTGCGCTTTGAAATCCGAATCGGCGAATTCGGCCGACGAATCGGCATTGTCGGCGAGCTTCGCTTCAAGAAATATCCCCGAGTTCAATAAACCTTTTTCCAAGCCCTCGGGTGTCGCCAACTCGGATTTTTTCGGGATCGAGGCCAACAGATTTTCTAAAGCTTGTGTGATCGGGACGGGCAACGGGGACGTTTGTCTGGCCTGCGCGACTAGGCGGTGGAGTTCCTGGATCACATCGGCGAGCGGTTCCTGTTTCGGCAAGAACAGGCGTAAAGCCTGCTGAACCGTCGATTCCGGCACATCGGCGCCGGAATCGCGCGGCACGATGCGAAGCTCGGGCGTGGTGCCGAGCTTGACCACCTCGAGTTCGAGTATCTGCCCCGGCTGGAGGTTCGCGCTGCTGTTTGCCGTAAGAGTGCGGCCGCCGGCGTCGAGTCGGAGAAGGAAGCTGTTGTCCTTGAGTTGTGTCTCAACGACCGCTCGAAGAATGTCCCCGAGCTTTAGCGGCTGCGCCCCGGCTTGAAGCAGGGGAGTCGTCGGGACGAGGACAGGCAGCCGGATTTCCATTTGTGTCAACGTGTAAGCATTTGCTGAATCTGCAAAATTTCTTCCTTGGCAAGACCGAGCACGTCTTTGCTCAAATCCGTCGCCGCTTGTCCCTCCATGAGTTTGCGATAAGCCGGAATTTCATCCATGCGGGGGTATTTGTGGATCTGCAGCGTGCCGACGAAGCTGTGGAGCTGGGACAGAATGACCAGATCCGTATAATCCGGAGCGCCGGGGTGATCGCGAAACCAATTTTCGGCGTGGACCGTCACATCTTCGAAATCCGGAGGAAAATTCCACTTCCGTAAGATCATCGCGCCTACGGGGGCGCGCAAGGTTTGTATCGCCTGGTCGAGATGGCGGGGATCGGCGATCAATTCCGGATGCCGATCGGCGAAGGTGAGCACGGGAACGGTGCCGATATCGTGAACCAGCGCAGCCAGCATCGCCCGATCGGGATCGAACCCCCTGGTCTTATGGGCGAGCACGGCACAGATGGCGGCGACGTAGCTGCTGTGCGCCCACAGTTCATGCATCCGTTTCCGGATCTGGGACGACTTGGCGATAAACACCGCTTTCAAGGAAAACGTGGTGATCAAGTGCTGCGCCGCCTTGAGCCCGAGTCGCGTCAGAGCCTCGGGGCAGCTCTCTATTTTCTTGCGGCCGTGATAAAGCGGACTGTTGGCGATATGAATCAGCCGTGCGGTAATGGCCGGATCGATTTGAACGACCCGCGCGATCTTCGAATTATTCGCCCGGTCGTCGTTGATGGCCTTGCGTATCTTGAGGGAAATGTCGGGGAGCGTGGGCAGCACCAGTTTCTTCGCCCGCATTTCCTGGTAGCAAAGCTGCAATAATGGGTTTTGAAGAGTATCTGCCGTCTCGAGAGTCATTACGAATGGAATGCGTTCGTTGGATCGCCGATGACACTGAATCCGGGAAAAACAATAAGGATAGCCTGGTTCCGGTCCCTCGGTAACATCCCTCGATCTTCGCGATAAAGGAATACACCGGATTTTGGTATTATTAGCGTTCCTCCACCCTCTAGTCACTGAGGGCCGACGGCAAAAGTCGGCAACTCTAAGTACATTCCGTAAATATTTGCGGAATCTCGACAGATTGGTGGGGTTGTCCTGCAGGTTGCCTATGCCGCAAGACTTCCCTGAATGTACTTAGTCTTTTTTCAGGATTATTCGAATGACCATACGCACCCGATTTGCTCCCAGCCCTACGGGTTACTTGCACGTTGGCGGCGCGCGCACGGCGCTTTTCTCCTGGCTTTACGCACGCAAGCACGGCGGCACCTTTATCCTGCGCATCGAGGATACGGACTTGGAGCGTTCCACGGTCGACGCGGTCAATGCGATTCTGGAGGGTATGACCTGGCTCGGGCTGGAATACGACGAAGGACCGTTTTATCAAACCCATCGGTTCGAGCGTTATAAAGCCATTGCCCAGCAATTGCTGAACGAAGGCAAGGCCTATCATTGCTACTGCACTAGGGAAGAGTTGGATAACCTCCGTGCCGAACAACTGGCACGCAAGGAAAAGCCCCGCTACGACGGCCGTTGCCGCCATCGTACCGAGCCCCGCGAAGGCGTTCAGCCGGTGATGCGGTTTCGCAATCCGGACGACGGCGAAGTCGTCATCGAAGATCTCGTGCGTGGCCAAGTCATTGTGAAGAACAGTGAATTGGACGATCTCATCATTCTCCGCTCGGACGGTACCCCCACCTACAACTTCACGGTGGTGGTCGACGACCTCGACATGCAGATCACCCATGTCATCCGCGGCGACGACCATCTCAACAACACGCCGCGCCAGATCAACATTCTGAAGGCTTTGGGCGCGCCGCTGCCGAAATACGCTCACGTGCCGATGATCTTAGGGCCAGATGGAGCCAAGCTATCGAAACGCCATGGAGCGGTCAGCGTCATGCAATACCGCGACGACGGCTATTTGCCCGAGGCGCTCATCAATTATCTGGTGCGCCTCGGCTGGTCCCATGGCGATCAGGAGATCTTTTCGGTGGACGAAATGATCGAGCTGTTCGATGTTAACGACATCAATCATTCGGCCTCGGCGTTCAATCCGGAAAAACTGTTGTGGCTGAATCATCACTACATCATGCACAGCGATCCCTTGCATGTCGCGCATCATCTGCGCTGGCATCTGGGACAACTGGACATCGATCCCACTCGGGGGCCCGATCCCGTCAGGGTGGTCGAAGCGCAGCGCGAGCGGTGCAAGACCCTGGTCGATATGGCGAAGGCGAGCGTCTTCTTTTACAAAGAGTTCGAAGCGTACGACGAGAAGGCCGCCAGCAAGAACCTGACCGCCGATAATCTCGGGGCGCTGCAAGCGCTGGAAACAAAACTCTGGGCGCTGGGTAACTGGAGCCGAGAGGCGATTCACCAGGTGGTCGTGGAGACGGCGGAAACGCTTGGAGTGAAGATGGGCAGCGTCGCTCAGCCGCTTCGGGTCGCCGTATCGGGAACGACGGTATCGCCTCCCATCGACCTCACCCTGGAGTTGTTGGGAAAAGATACGACGCTCTCCAGGGTCGGCCGAGCCATCGCCTATATCAATAAAAAAGCCTAGACAAACGCGAAGTCTTTCTTTAATATTCGCGTTCTCGATCGCGTGGGGCCATAGCTCAGCTGGGAGAGCGCAACAATGGCATTGTTGAGGTCGCGAGTTCGATCCTCGCTGGCTCCACCACTCGCGGATTGACCAATCAAGTTCCTTGTCCCCATCGTCTAGAGGCCTAGGACACCGCCCTTTCACGGCGGTAACAGGGGTTCGAATCCCCTTGGGGACGCCACGTTTATATAACCTTGGGGCAGCAAGGTCCCAACGGTCGTTTGTCGTTCCGCCAGCAAGACTTTCTTGCCGTCCCGTTCCACCGGAATACGCCGAATCGGTTCCTTGAGCAGTTTCCGGAGCGCCTTTCGTGCCGCGGCCACATCGCCCTGCATCTGGATCTTGAAGCATCCAATCTCGTCATGAAGTTGCTGGCGAAGCTGGCGCGGATCCCATGCGGCCGGCGTTTCGCTCAAACGCCTCATGTCCTCGTCAAGGCTTTGGATCCGGGGTTCGCGTTTGGGGGTTTCTGCGAGGATGCTGGTGGACGTCTGGCCCGAGGCAATCAGCGCCATGAAGTTGGCCAGTTCCTTTTTGAGCTTTTGGATCTCGCCCAGATAGTCGGGCGGCTCAGTCGTCAGGGCTTGCTTGATGAGGCTCAGGGCCTTTTCAATCACATAATCGATCGCCTCGGACGTGAGAATCGTCACCCGGGACCGGACAGGATCTCCTGATCGAGCGTCTCCACCCGGACTTTGTGATCGTTCACGCAGACGCTGGCGCCGCGGCTGTGGTGGTACGAACAGTCATAGTAGTAGTGATTCCGCTTGCCGCCCAAGGCCACGATGTTGCTCCCGCAAAGACTGCTGCAGGCCAGGCTCGAGAGAAGATACTTCGATTCCTTCGGGGATCGGGGCGATAGAAGCGCTCGCCTCCGGTCGCTTTGAGATAATTTTGGGGCGCCGCTTCGAGCCGGCCTGGACTTCATCCCGGAGGTCTTGAGATACGATGGCGAGCTTCGGGCCGACGGATTTCGAGATGGTCCGCCTGGGGCATCCGCTTCTTCGCCGATCCGCCCTGACGGGTGTTTCGGTACTCGCCAAACGGGATTCACCCGAGATAGCGCCGCCGACGCAGCATCGGTTGGATCGCCGCTCAGGGTCTTGACCAGGGTGGTATAGCGATGTCCACCCGCATACATCTGAAAGATCGCACGGATACAACCTGTTCGGCCTGGGTGTTTGTTCTCAATTGATTTTCGGGACTCCGTACCCATATCGCCATTGCTCCGACTGGTCCTTATTCATCCGTTGTGAAGTTAAGTTCTTGAGCTTAAGCTCCAAATTTCTCGTTATTAATGATTGATGCTAAACCATGAAACGACTGGTTGTGATCGATATCGTTGGGCTTAATCCTTCGCTCTTGGGCGAGCACACGCCACATTTGAACCGGCTGATTACGGATGGATTTGTCGCTAATTTGGAGCCGGTTTTTCCGGGCGTGACGTGTACCGCCCAAGCATCGATGCTGACCGGTTCCCTTCCCCGGGAGCACGGAATAGTCGCCAACGGCTGGTATTTTCGCGATCTTGCCGAAGTATGGTTCTGGCGTCAGTCCAATCATCTCGTCCATGGCGAGAAGGTTTGGGATGCAGCGAAAATGTCCATCCGCGATTTCAGCTGCGCTCAACTCTTCTGGTGGTACAACATGTACGCTGACGTGGAGTACTCTGTTACCCCACGCCCCATTTATCCCGCGGATGGGCGGAAAATTCCGGCGCTTTACTCGAATCCCGCAGATCTGCACCGGAGGATCGAAGCCGAATTGGGTCCTTTCCCGATGTTTAACTTTTGGGGCCCGGCGGCGGACTTACGATCGTCGAGCTGGATCGCAAATGCCGCCAAATGGACGTTCGACCATCATCCCTGCAAACTGCAACTGGTGTATCTGCCGCACCTGGATTACAACCTTCAGCGCCTCGGGCCGGCCGATCCGCGAATATGGGAAGACGTCCGCGCCATCGATGCCGTCGCGGGAGACTTGATCGACCACGTTAGGGCTCAGGGAGCCGATGTTATGGTGGTCTCCGAGTACGGCATCGAGCCGGCCACGGGCTGTGTCCATATCAATAAAGTTTTGCGCGAACAGGGCTACATCTCCGTGCGCGAGACCCTCGGCTACGAGTTGCTGGACTTCGGCGCGTCGCGCGCCTTCGCCGTGGCCGATCATCAGATAGCCCATGTCTACGTGCGGAACGCTTCGGACAGTCCTGCCGTGGAACGCTTGCTTGGCACGGTACCGGGTATCGAGCGAGTACTGGCGGAGCAGGGAAAAGCCGAAATGGGCCTGGATCATCCGCGCTCCGGGGAATTGATCGCCATCGCCGAACCCGGGCATTGGTTCAGCTATTACTATTGGCAGGACGATGCGAAGAGTCCTGACTTTGCCCGTACGGTCGATATCCATCGCAAGCCGGGCTACGATCCGGTGGAGCTTTTCGTCGATCCGGACATCCGGTGGCCAAAGCTCAAAATTGGGTTTCGGCTGCTCCAAAAGCAACTAGGCTTCCGAATGTTGATGGATGTGATTCCACTCAAACCGGACCTGGTTAAGGGCACTCATGGCCGGTGCCACCAATCGGCTGACTTGAATCCCGTTTTGATCTCTTCCCGGCGCGACTTTGCGGTTGATCAGTTGCCGATAACCGGAATTAAACAACTGATATTGAATAGCCTTAATTGACAGCGGCTTCCGTAGAAGCCATTCACTGGATTTAGGGTCTACCGGTCCATGGTCATGGGTTCGCCTCCGGCATAGCTCACCATCATTTCTTCATTTGAAACTTCGGCGTTCATTCTTCCGGTTATCTCAGTCGTTCGCACATGATCGTCGGGGGCGCGATCTTCGCCCTTAGGCAAGCCGGGGGCCGGGCCCTATTGAATCAGGCGATAACCACGAGCGGTGATGTACGGGGCGGGGTGGCAACGGAAGTTCCGGCACTCTCGGCTATCGAGGTGGCTTAAACCGGAGTTGCAATGTCAAAAATTTTTACATACCAGAGTTCGGTGCGGCGTGCTCAATCTTCAATACAAACATGTGCTTAGGTGTATCAGTCTGAGAACACTCGTTAAAAAACCTCACCGCGAGTGTCGAAATCTTTTACGGTCTCGCCGGCCGATAAGGGACCTGAGTTGCTAAAGTTCCCTGCATCACACAAAAAGCTCCATAAAATCAATTTATTATCATATCTGTTGCATTTATGGCACAGGCCTTGCCTTGTACATGAGGCAGTTATGGTCGGCAAGTCATTTGAGTCGTCCGTACGCTTCTGATGTTCGACGGTAATAAGCGCTTATCCCGGTAGGCCGCTCGCTCGGAGTGACGTCGACGGGTTTCGAGCGCCAACCATAGGGCGTCTACGAACAAGCCCATTTTGTCCGCTTTGATTGGGGAAGGATCCGGATGAAAAGTCTTCTAAAAGCCAGTCTTGGCTTGCTCCTTATCTGTTCTGGTTCGAATGCAAGTGCGACGGTGATTCGCTATCAGGCGATCGATCTCGCCGACAGCGTGGTCGGTCAGGATCTCTGGCAATACCGCTATGACGTTAGCGGCTTGCCCGGATCGGCCGTGGGGTTCGATGTGTTCTTCAATCTGAGCGAGGGCTACCAGGCGGGCGACTTGAGCGATCCGCTGGCGCCCAATGGCGACTGGACGGTCGTCCTCCTTCAGCCCGACCCGGTCCTGCCGGACGACGGCCGTTTTTATGCCGAGATCGTCGCCGTTTCGCCGGTTCTACCGAATCTTCCCGATACTTATTTCAGCGTCAACTTTGTCTGGCCCGGGACCGGAGCCCCGGGTGGGCAAAGCTTTGCGATTTACGATGCCAACTTCGACATCCTCGAAGCCGGGCGCACCAGACCGTTCGGTGAAGCGATCCCAGAACCCGCGGTTCCCGCGTTGCTGCTCGTAGGACTGTTCGGATTGACCTGGTTTCGGACCCGGCGCAGCCAACGCGAGCTTTCCAAGCCGTAGCCATTTTTCCGCTGCCGGATTGTTGGCAGTGACAAAAGCGGCTCGTCTACACCTGCTGCCTACTAAATCTGAGGGGAGATAAGGATTATGGCGATGTCCATGCAGACCGATACCTACAAAGGATTTCTCGAGCATTTCAACGAGACCGCGCTATTCCGCTTTTTCGCGCGGCTTTTAATCTTCACTCAAATCTTTCTCGGTCTGCCGGCCCCCGCTGTTGCTGCAACGCCTTCCGACTCTCCATCATCCGCGGCAGTCACCGAGTTAGCGGTCACCGGGACCTACCAGCTGATCGGGTCCAAGCGCGTGTCCAGCACGCTGATCGACTTTACCTACCGCGCGGAGATCACCAACAGCGGTACGGAGACCTTCCCCGACGTCGCCGCCACCGTGGTGAGCCAGGCCGCCAGCACGATGATCGTCGATGGCGCGGTGTTTTTCGGCGAAGTAACGGGCGGCGCGACGCTGTTCAGTCAGGACACGTTCACCATTCGCCAAAACCGCACCGTCCCGTTTAATCCGAACGATTTGGTGTGGACGGTCCAGGCCAATCGAGCCCCGGCAGCAAACGCGGGGGCCGGCCAAACCATGGCCGTGGGCGGCACCGTCACCTTGGACGGCAGCGGCTCGTCCGATCCGGACGGCGATGATCTCACCTATGCCTGGTCCTTCGTGGCGGTCCCCCCGGGTAGTACGGCGCAGCTCAGCGATGCCGCCGCCATCAAGCCGACGTTTGTGATCGACCGGCCCGGCGACTACACCCTCCAGCTCGTGGTCGATGATGGCAAGGCATCCAGCCTGCCGGCCCAGGTCACGATCAGCACGCTCAATACTCCGCCCGTGGCGGTGGCCCGTCTGAACCAAGCGGTTCGCGTGGGACAAACCGCGCAGCTCGACGGCAGCGCATCATCGGATGTCGACGGCGACCCCCTGACCTTCCGATGGACCCTCACGAGCCAGCCGGCGGGCAGCACGGCGATTCTGTCGGATTCAGCCACCGTGACACCGACCCTGCCGATCGACAAGGCCGGCCAGTACACGGTCGAACTCATCGTCAACGACGGCACCGAGGACAGCACTCCGACGCCGCTCATCATCAGCACCGAAAACACGCCGCCGGTGGCCCATGCCGGGTCGGACCGCAAGATCGCGCTCCAGGCGGAAGTGGTGCTGGACGGCAGTGCCTCCATGGACATTGACGGCGACACCCTCAGCTTCTTGTGGTCGCTGATCGGAAAACCGGCCAATAGCACTGCCTCTCTCTCCGATCCGAGCCTGGTCAAACCCAAATTCACCGCCGATCTGCCCGGTGATTATGTCGCCCAGCTGATCGTCAATGACGGCAAAGCCAACAGCGCGCCGGCCTCGGTGATCCTGACGACCGAGAACACCAAGCCCGTGGCGAATGCCGGCACTCCTCAGACGGTACCTCTGCAGACTACTGTTACGCTGGACGGAAGTCTCTCCTCCGATGCCGAGAACGACCCTCTGACCTACCTATGGTCATTGACGAGCATTCCGTTCGGCAGCGCCGCCACATTGTCCGACCCTGGCGCGCAACAGCCGCAGTTCCTGGTCGATCTCCCCGGTTCGTATATCGCCCAGCTGATCGTCAACGATGGTCACCTGGCGAGTGATCCCGCGAACGTCATCATCAGCACCGAAAACAGCCGGCCGGTAGCGAATGCCGGACCCGACCAGGAGGTTAAAGCAGGCGATGCCGTGCAGCTGGACGGCGGCGCCTCCGGCGATGCCGACCACCACCCCTTGACCTACCAGTGGTCGTTCACGGCCAAGCCCCAGGACAGCACGGCCACGCTGTCGGATCCTGCCAGCGCGACCCCCACCTTCGTCGCGGATCGGACCGGCGCCTATGTGCTGCAACTCATCGTGAACGACGGCCAGCTCAACAGCGAGGCCGACACGGTCACGATCGAGGCCAAGCCGGTCATGGTCACGGTACCGAATGTGGTCGGTGAGACCCAGGCGGCGGCCGAGGCCACCCTTATCACCGCGCAACTGACGGTGGGCGCGATCACCGCACAAGCCAGCGACACCGTGCCCGCCGGAACCGTGATCAGCCAGGCTCCGGTGGCCGGCACCGAGGTGGAGAAGGCCAGTGCGGTCACCCTCGTGGTGTCCACGGGCCCGGCGCTGGTCAGTGTGCCGAACCTGGTCGGTCAGACCCAGGCGGCGGCCGCGGCGGCGATCAGCGCCGCCCAGTTGACGCTCGGCGCGGTCACCCCCGCGTCCAGCGACACGGTCCCGGCCGGGCAGGTGATCAGCCAGAATCCGCTGGCCGGGGCGTCCGTCGCCAAGGGTTCGGCGGTCAACCTAGTCGTTTCCTCCGGTCCCGCCCTAGTCACTGTGCCGAATGTCGTCGGCCAAACCCAGGCAGCGGCCACGGCCGCCATTACCAGCGTCGGACTGAGCGTCGGTATCGTCACCCAGCAGAGTAGCGATACGATCCTGGCCGGCAGCGTTGTCAGCCAGACACCGGTCGGTGGAACCAGCGTGGCTGCCGGTACGCCGGTCGACCTGATTGTCTCTACCGGGGCTGCGCCGGTGGTTCTGAGCCAGCTCACGGTAACTCCACCGAGCCCCACGATCCTGGTGGGGCAGACCCAGCCGTTCAGTGCCATCGGCACCAACAGCGACGGCACCGGTCAAGACATGACGGGGCAAGTGACTTGGGACAGCAGTAATCCGTCAGTGGCCACCATCACGGCCGATGGGGTGGTCACGGCCCTGACCGAAGGTAGCACGACGATCCGTGCCAGCCAGGGCGCGATCGCTGGCACTACCCTCCTAACCGTCAGTGCGACGGTCTCGGATACCACTCTGCCGACTGCGGTCCTCACCGCTCCCGCGGCAGACAGCACCGTGACCGAACCGACGGAAGTCAAGGGCACGGCGAGCGACGCCAACTTCCTGAAGTACGTACTCGATTATGCTCCTGCCGGCGAGACCCATTTCACTGTGCTCGCGACCGGTACGACGCCGGTGGTTAACGGCACGCTCGGCACCTTCGATCCCACGCTGCTGCTCAATGATCTCTATACCCTGCGCCTGACCACCTATGACAAAGGCGGCAACACGGCTCAGGTCAGTGTGCAGGTTCAGGTGGGCCGTGACCAGAAAGTGGGCAATTTCAGCCTGGCTTTCCAGGATCTGAACATCCCGGTTGCCGGCATTCCGATCACCATCACCCGGGTTTACGACAGCCGGGACAAGACGAGCGGCGATTTCGGCTTCGGTTGGCGGCTGGATCTGCAGACTTTGAGACTGCGCGTCAATCGAGAGCAGGGCTCGGGTTGGCAGGTGAACAAGAGCGGCGGCTTTTTCCCAACCTACACCCTGGTGCCCAACCAAAGCCATGTCGTCAGTATTACTCTGCCGGACGGCAAGGTAGAGCAATTCGACCTATCGACCGAGCCAAGCAGTCAGCTGTTGTTCCCGCTGGATTTCGTCACCCCGGTCTACAAGGCGCGGCCCGGGACCCTCGGCAAGCTAAGACCTCTAAGCGGCGGCATTTTCGTCTCCGGCTCGCAGCCCGGGGCAGTAACTTTGTTGGACGATGGCGACTTTTTCACTGTCTATAATCCAACTACCTTCGAATACAGCACGCCCGAAGGTCGTGTATTCATCATTAACAAGGATTCAGGTGTGCAAAAAGTCAGCGATGCTAACGGCAATTCGTTGACCATCGGAACGACGGGTATCATGCATTCCAGTGGCAAAGGCATCACCTTTACCCGCGATAGCCAAGGGCGTATTACCAAAATTACCGATCCTAATGGGAACGTAATTCAATATGCTTATGATGTCCAGGGAGACTTGATTACCCATACCGATCCTGAAGGTAACAGCACGAGATTCAAGTACAACTTCAGCCATGGCTTATTGGAGATTCGTGATCCGCGCGGTAATGTGCCTGCGCGTAACGAATATGACGCCGAAGGTCGGCTAATTGCAACGATAGATACTAAAGGAAACAGAGTTGAGCTAATTCATGATGTGGCCGGTCAGCGGGAAATTCGTCGAGACCGTAATGGCAATGTTACGGTTAGCACTTATGACGATAAGGGCAATTTGACCTCCGAAACTGATCCTTTAGGTAATACGACAACGCATACTTATGACGATCGCGGAAACGAGCTGTCAATCACCGACCCTTTAGGCAATCGAAAGACGTTTACCTATGACCAGAATAACAACCGGACTTCCGAGACCGATGCTGGCGGTAACGTCACTACCTATACCTACAATACCCGGAACCAGTTATTGACGATAACCGATCCGCTCGGGCGCAAAACGGTTAACAACTATGACGCCAAAGGAAATTTGATCAGTACCGTGGACCCAGCGGGAAATACAACCTCCCATACCTATGATGCGCGTGGGAATCGAACTTCTACGCAGGACGCCGAGGGTAATCTCTTTAAATATGAATATGATGCTTCCGGGAATAGAACTAAGTATATCGATGCTGCCGGGAACATCACGACCTATCAATATGACGTTAATGGCAATAAGACCTCCGAGTCCTCATCCAGGACTGACACAAATGGGAATGTGGTTGTCGTTACTACAAGCATGCTCTACGACAAACGCAATAAGCCGATTGAGCAGATCGATGCACTGGGTAACTCGGTAAGGTTCACATATAACAGTTTGGGCAAAGAGGAGACCTTTACCGATAAGAATGGCAATCGGCTAACCCGATACTATGACGACATCGGTAATCTCATTCAAACCACTTATGCTGATGGAACCTTTGAAGCGTATACCTATGATGCGGAAAACAATCGCATAGGTTCGACTGACAGGGCCGGTCGGATCACAAGCTATGAGTATGATGGCAACAACAGGCTGGTCCGTACCCAGTTCCCCGACGGCACTTCAGAAACCAGGAGCTATAACGCAATTGACAAGGTGGGTTCGATCACGGATCAAAATGGGCATACTACCCGGTATGACTATGATGCCGTTGGCCGCAAGATCAGCGTCACCAATGCGTTAGGTCACGTAACGCGCTATGCCTACGATGCCAAAGGCAATCAGGTCTCCATGACTGATGCCACCGGCAACATAACGCGCTTTGAATATGACCTGAACGATCGGAAAACCAAAACCGTGTTCCCAGACGGAACCTTCAAGGTGTTCGCTTATGACACGCTTGGCAGGAAAATTTCGGAGAGCGACCAGGCCGGGAATATCACGCAATTCGCGTACGATGCACAGGGAAGATTGATAAGAGTTACGGATGCGCTCGGCGGTGTAACTCAGTACGCATATGATGAAGTGGGAAATCGGACAGCCCAGATCGATGCTAACGGTCATCAGACTACATGGACTTACGATGGTCTAGGGCGAATTCTGAGTCGGACGTTGCCGTTGGGCATGACGGAAACTTTCACGTACGACGCAAACGGTAATATTTCCACGCATACCGACTTCAAAGGACAGACTATTTCCTATTCGTATGATTCGAATAATCAACTTATTTTGAAAACTCTTCCGAACGGAAGCCAGATAACGTATTCCTATACTCCAACCGGTAAAGTGACGACCATCGTTGATGATCATGGCGTTACTACCTTCGAATACGATCTGCGGGATATGCCCGTGAAAGTGGTGAACGCCGATGGAACGATACTGGAGTACCAGTATGATGCGAAAGGTAACCGAACATCGGTAACGCTGCCGTCGGGTACCATTAACCATGAGTTCGACGCAATCAATCGTCTGATAGCCGTTACTGACACTCAAGGCCGAGTTACGCGGTATTCATACGACAATGTGGGTAATCGGACGCGGATCGAATATCCAAACGGCAGCAAAGCAAATTACGGCTACGATGCATTGAACCGACTTACGAGCCTTTCCCATGTGACAAGCGACGGCAGCGTTTTGGCAGGGTTCGAATATATCCTGGATGCCGTCGGCAATCGCACAGCCGCAACTGAGGAAGGTGGAGTCAGGACCGATTATTCGTACGACAAACTGTACCGGTTGACCCAAGAGCAGATCACCGAATCCGGCATCGTGAGAAAAGTGGTTTCCTATACTTACGACGGTGTCGGGAACCGGTTATCCAAGACGACCGATGGCGAGGTCATTAATTACGTATACGATGACAATGACCGGATGATCAGCGAGGGAGTGGTAACGTATAGCTATGACGCCAACGGGAATCTCATTGAAAGGTCGAACGGCGGGTCGGCGTCTCAATTCGAGTTTGACTACGAGAATCGCATGGTCAAGGCGACCGAGCCAGGAAACGTCACCGAATATATCTACGATGACGACGGGGTGCGAATCGGTACTGTGCGTAACGGAGTGACATCATCCTATCTCGTGGATAAGAACCGGGAGTTACCCGAGGTACTGGAAGAGCGTGACTCTGCCAACGGGCTCATCGTGGTCTATATTCATGGCGACGATCTTATCAGCCAGCAACGCGGCACCGAGATTCGTTTCTACCATTACGATGGCTTGGGCAGCACGCGCTTGCTGACGGATTTTGGCGCCGGGATCACCGACCGCTATGCTTACGACGCATTCGGTAATCTGCTGAATTCCTCCGGAATTACCGATAACCGGTATCTGTTTACCGGTGAAGAGTTCGATCCAGAGACGGCTTTCTATTACCTTAGAGCCCGCTATTACGATCCGGGTGTCGGGCGCTTCACGTCGATGGATAGCTTCCAGGGCAACATCTATGATCCGAAATCGCTACACAAATACGTGTATGCAAACGGAGATCCGGTTAACTTGGTGGATCCCTCGGGACATTTTGCGGGTGTAGCGATGGCGATGCCGAGCATCAGCATAAGCATTAGCATCAATACCGCAGCGATCGCGAGCGCGGCGCTCCTTCTCGCGAAGGTGACGCTGGCCGTTGCCGGTGCCGCGGTTGCCGCCTGCGCTTTGAATGCCGCGCTGTCCTTCTCGACGGCAATCGGCTCGGGCGGGGCGTGCGATGTGAGCAAATTCAATATCTTCTACTCGGGCATGGATACCCCGTTTACGACCGCTCATATCGCATCGGCGATAGCGACCGGCGCGCCCGCATCGCCTTTGCGGCGGATTTCGCCGCCACATTCCAGAGCTTGGCTGCGGAGCGATCCGCGCTGTTCCGGAAACGTTGCAAGCCAGACTTTATTGTGGTGCGATGAGTATCCATTCGCATCCACTGACCGGGGTGGACAGGCAAATGGCCCGTCGCTGATGTTGGTTCCAGCGGTGGAGCAGATGTATCAGGGAGGTATGCTGTCGGCGTTCTACTTTGCTTGTAACGTGGTCGCCAACGATCCGTTGAACGGCGTTTTCGGAGTCGTGCCCGGAACACCGACAACCTCGTGGCAATGTAAGTAACCGCTTCGGGTGTGCCAGGTGGGTTTATGCTAAGGGATGAAAAGATTTATCAGATCTGGATGTTTGCTTGAGGTAATCGTGGCGGTCGCCCTTTACCTGGGGGCATATTCCGCCGGCCTGCGGTTACCCAATTCGGAAAACGCCGATCTAATGACCGGCCAACCGATTGACACTGAGTGTTTTATTCATTCTGCCGTGGACGACTGTTTAAACAATGCCCTTGGCCGGATCCTTGCCGCGATGGAGCGGAGTGGATATCCGTTGCCTGGTCTACTCAGACCCGGGTTGTCAGATAGGGACCGACAGGCCGTGTTAGCGGATTTCCCGTGGCAACTGCCGCGAGAACTCGACCGTTTCTATGCCTGGCGAGATGGAGTGGCCGAAGGGGCGAAGGTGGCTGAACTTTTTCCCGGCGGCACAATGTTAACTCTCTCCGAGGCTATGGCAATCTACAAGCTGCAAATCGAAACCGCGGCTCGAATCGCCACACTAGCCAAGATAGAACCAGACAAACTTTGGAGTTCGCGGTGGTTCCCGGTGTTTGTCAGTCACGGAGATTTTTACGTCGTAGAAGGTTCCGATCGGCCGATCGAGGTGTCCCCCGTTTACTTCATTACGAACGAGGACCGCATACCAGTCAGAAGATACGCAAGCCTTTCGGACATGATGGAGATCGTCGCTAGATGTTTTGAGCAGGGTGCCTTTCGAGTTGGCGATTCCGGAATCTTGCAGGAAGATATCAAGAGCGTTGCCGCCATAACCGCGGGTTATCGTGTGGTTAGTAACCAGGCTCCGGAGATTGGGAATATGAGTGAGATCGAACGACTAGTTCACATCCTGGCCTCCGCCGATGGCGAAGCGAGGGGAGAGGCTGCCGGCAGGCTGATGGAACTGCATGACGAGGCAGCCATACCACTGTTAGCGCAAGTTATCCGTAGCGCTGATCCGAGCGCTAGGGAACTGGCAACCCGAGTGCTGGCGGAACTCGGCGGCGACTCGGCCGTTCCGCCATTGCTAAATGCCCTCAAAGATCCGGAGGAATCGGTGCGCGGCGAGGCTGCCGCAGCGTTAGGACAACTTAGGCGGCCTCAGGCTGTCGATGCGCTCATCGTGGCGCTAGACGACCCCGCGACTTCCGTACGCATGCGCGCCGTGTGGGCTCTAGGAGAGCTCAAAGCCCATGATGCCGCGGTCAAACTGGAGGCGCATCTTAAGAAGGAAGAGCATATTCCTTTGCGAAACGCCATCATCCAGGCTCTGGGAAAGATCGGCGATACCTCCGTAATACCTGCATTAATCGAGTTCGTGAAGGAGTCTCCGATGGAGACCCGGATACTCGCCGCAGCAGCCTTGGGGGAGTTTGGGGGCGACGAGGCTGCGGGTGCGTTGCGGTTCGTTATCGAGGAGCAGGATCGCCTGGAGCAGACAAACTCCGGTAATACGAGCCTGGACAGCATTATCAAACTCCAGCAGGCGCGGCAGCTAAAACTGGTGTCGCAGCAGTCACTAGCCAAGATCGACAAGGGTAGGAAATGAGCTTTCGCCAGTTGTCCTAATGAAGCTGGGTAAAGTAGGGGACGGGTTGCCATTAGTTTAGCGCCGGTCTGTCTGTTGCCACCCCTTTTGTCTGGCATTGCGTCACAAACTGCGACAACGTCAAGTTGGCCTGTCCCGTCTCATCTCATCGGACCATGCCTACGCTTTTCCGTACGCGGCTTTCCAATGGTCTTCGCAACAAGGCATGTGCCGATCGCCAAAGCGCCTTTGTCGGCAGTCTAAAAAGTCCATTGCGTACATAGATCACAGGTCCCGAGAAGCGATGTATCCATGTGCTCGCTCCTGGCTTGTGATGATGCAGCAGATAAAATTGCACCCGCTCATCCACACGCAGCTTCACGTTGGAGATCGTCCTGGTGCAGTTACGGTCGTGGAAATAGTTGGCCAGCCGCGCAAGGTCCGGTTGAATTCTCCGATACTCTGCAATATCGCGACGCTGGGTACGCAGCCAGTCGGTCAGGGCTTTGTTCCGGTCTTTGATCCGCAGTATCGAACGAAGTGACGGCTGAACGAACGGCCGAGAAACGCGCGCAGGGCCATTCGCTTTTGCTGCGCCGGAGTCTCGACGACCCGAGCGACCGGGCATACTACGTGACCTTCGCGCCGAGGGACGGCATGCTGGACGCCCTGGTTTACGTCGCGGAAAGGCCTCGGTCCATCGAATATCGCATTTCGAAGCGGCCAAGCCAGACTGTGGGCTGGATGAATAGAAGGCAGGGCATGTGTGGGTCGCGTGGCATCGGCACATCGCCTTAGCCTTGGTGACGCACGCCGTCGAGATGGCCGCGGCTTGTTATAGCCTATCCCGGTAGGTCCGCGGACCCGTTCCACAAGCTCAGGGCGACCGGACTTCTGGGGTAAGTCCAAAGTTGCAGCACTTATCTGGCTATGATTTGCGTTGACAGGATCGAACTAGAAATCCAGGCCTCAAATCTAAGTACATTCCATAAACTTTTGCGGAATCTCGACAAATTAGTTCGATTGGCAGGTTTCTCCTGCAGTGGTGCGTATGCCGCAAGACTTCCCTGAATGTGCTTAGAGCGTTTTCATCGCGCTCGTACGGCAAAACCAGCTTGGCGGACGTCGTTGGCGCCTTCGGCTCGGGTGAATGGATTCAAGCATTCGTAGGTCGGCAACCCTTTCCCAATCGCAAACGGTCGCTTTAGTCGCGACCCTTCCGACGAAGACGCTTGGCCGGGACGTGGCGTCGGGAAAGGATTCCCGACCTACTCGCGAATGCCCGTACAGTAGATATGAAAATGCTTTAGCGATATTTGGTTATAGTGAAAATTCCCGGCGATAGATGTGATGACGGCGGGCATTCGTCAATTGCTTTTTTGGACGAACAACCGAATACGAGTTCCGACAGGGGGTAATAGGTCCTTTCTCGCCTCAATGGTTCCGAAAGCGCCGAGGCCGATGCCAACTCTATGCTCGATGACGCTGGCCGGATCGTGCACGAATCCGATTAACGTGCCGTCCATATGAGCCAGGTAGCGACCATCGGGCGTAAATGTCGATCCGGTATAAACCCACTCGTGAGTCGCTTGGCCTTCCGCTGCCGTCAATAGCTCCTCGGCCCGGCGTCGAACGGTTTTGCCGGAGGATTCCCAGGTAATCCACAATTCGAGCTTGTCGCCTGCGACCGGTTCTTTATCGAAATGAAAGCTGGCGGGCTTGGCTTTTTTTGCATCCAAGCCGATGAGAATGCAGGCCAAATTGAATTCGACCGCGTTGGCATCCAGTTCGAGAAGGCTTTCGTAGGATTTATACCCTCCCTTGGTAACCGCCAGAAATTCCAGCGGCGGCTCGGAGCGAATCACTGTGCCTGGAACGGCGAAGTTCCGTTCGGCCTTGTTGACTTCGATGCTGCCGACTTGGTATCGCTGGCCGCCCAGGTCGCGGATTTCAGGCTGCGGCGGCATGGGTTGAGAGCCGTATTCCAGCGGGGCTTCCGCAAAGGTGGCGGACGACACCAGAACACCGATCAAAGCGCTATAAATAACAAAGTTGATTTGTCGCATCGGCCGATCTCCTAGCCGACCATGCCGGTGACCACCCGATGCGGCATCGGGGAAGGAAAGGGAAGGGTTTCAATGTGCGTAAATCCGGCTTCGGCCATCCACGCCGCCACGTCCGTATCGGCATGTACGCCGCCCTCCGGCGCCGTCAGCATCATGTTGAGGCCGAAAAGGGTCGCAAAAAGAGGGCCGGTTCCGCCGTGGTCAGTGAAGACATCGCTCAAAATCAGCAGCCCGCCGGGTTCCAGGGTGTCCTTGGCACGGCCGATGAGTTCCCGGCATCCCATTTCGCTCTCTCGATGCAGGACCCCCGAGATCAATACCACATCGTTACCGGTCGGGAATTTCGTGGTGTGGTAATCGCCTGCGAGTGTAGACACCCGATCCTTGGCGCCCAGACTTCCTATGATTTCATCGGCCAGTTCCACCACATGGGGCAGGTCGAGCACTTTCGCCCGGAGTTCCGGATATCTTCGGACGAACAAAGCGGAATATGTACCCGGTCCGCCGCCGATATCCAGCAGTTGTTTGCGTCCGCTCAGGTCGACCAGGCCGGCCAAAGCATTGCCGATGCCCAAGGCGCGGTTGTGCATTCCATAGACGAAATGGCGCGTTTTCGCGGGATCGTCGCCGAGATAGGTTTCCTGGGCGAGAGGGGGGCGATTTTCCCGGAGCGCTTGTTCCAGCTTGCCCCATGTGGCGTAAAGGTCATCGCTGTAACGCACGGCATTTCCCATGAACGCCGGACTGCCCGGCACCAGAAAGACACTGGCCAGAGCGCTATTCGTGTAAACCCCTTCGGATTCTTCAAGTAACCCTAAGGCAACGCAAGAGTTCAGCAGCAGACGGGTAGGCCGAGGGTGGGTATTCAGGGCATCGGCTGCCTCGCTGACGCTCATGGATGTCTTGGCGAGAGCTTCGAACACGCCGATACGATTGGCCGTCAGAAATGTCATGGCATTCCAGTAGGCGGTGGTGAGTTGCATGATCGGTGTCGGATCGAGCATGTGATCGTTTCCTTGTGATGTCTTAGGCGCAAAGGGCATGGTCGATGTCGCATTCCATCTGCATGTAACCGCAGCGATGGCACATGAATCCATCCCAAATGTTCAATTCGTATTTCCGGCGGATGTCGAAATAGCCTAGGTTAACGCGCTCAAAGTAGCTGCGCAGTTTCTCCAGGTGTTTGGGATGATCCCGCCCCGCGATGGGCCAATAAAGTGAGTAAATCGGAATGATGCCCTTCGCACCAAGCGTCTCGGCGCCCTCGAGCGCAAGCTCGATCGCTTCTTTCTCGGTTAATCCGTACTCCGGCTCCAGTTCGATTCCCGCCACCATGGCCGTGTAGACACGTCCCTTACCCCAAAAAGACACTGCACTTTCGAGGGTCCCGATCCAACGCTGATAACCCACGAACCGGTGCTTGCCGGGACAAACCTGGCTAAACAATCGCTCGGACCAGACTTCCAGATTAAAACAAACGGCATCCACCAGATTCTCATCATGTAACCGGCGTAGACATTCCTCGGGCAACGCACCGGAACCGCAGGTGACCGGAATCCGATGCCGATTGACCGTTTGTACCTCGCGGGCCAATTCGATGAAGCGTTCGCCTTCTTCCCGCCAATCGGTCATGGAGCCTCCGACCAGATAGATGTGGCGGATTTCGCTTTCCCGCAAGGCGGCATCAAGCGTCTCCTTTAGGCGCGTGTAAGTCAGGGGCGACAAGGATGTGCGATCCATCACCTGCCCCAATTGCTCGGTACGCGCGTCGGGAGCGCCGTAACCGCAAAACAGGCAGCGCATGGACTGCCCGTCCTGTTTATCGGCGAGAAAATACTGACAAGCAGGCGCCACGTTGATGACCGCCATGTCGTGGTGCAAGGTGATGCCGGCCTGGGCCATGGGAAAGCCGTCGCTGGTTTTTCCGTGCATCCACTTGGGAAGATTCATGAACTCGACCGACGTTTCCGGGTGCGTACCGCGATCGTGAGCCAAGCGGTAGCCGGATTCGAAAGAGCCGGTTACGGACCAAGCCGAGTCCCCGTTTCCCTTGATCCTGGCGAAAACGCCGTCGGACGTGGCAAGCGAGTAGGGAACCATCGCCTTGCCCCTGCCGGTCGGATCGTGTTCGCCGGGTTTGAAACGATACGGGTAGAAACCCGGAAACGAGTGCTCCGTCGCCCGTCCCAAAGCGTCGGTGTAGCGAATGCCTTCGAAAATCAGATCCAGTTTGCGTTTGGCGGTTTCTGGGAGGGCGGGAGGCTGCATGGCATTGGTCTCCTGAGTTTTTCTTTGGGCTTAAAGCCTATCCCGGCAGGCCGTTCGCCCTGAGCTTGTCGAAGCGTGTTTTAAGGTCTACCGGGATCGGCACTTAGTGTAGTATGCCGAATCGCGTTCCCGATACGTTTAACCCATGAAAATCAACAGACAGCTTATTCTCGTGGTTTCCGCGGCACTGGCGATACCGATCATTCCTTTTCTCGTCATTGGCGAACTGCCCGGGGAACGATGGCTGTCGGCCACGGATGACAACGCGCTTCGGTTCGGCTTCCTCGGCGGTGCGCTGTTGGCCGGCGATACCCTCCTGCCCATACCGTCCAGCGTCATCGGAACCCTGCTCGGCGCGCGTCTCGGTTTCATCTCCGGAACATTATGGACATGGGCGGGACTGACTATCGGCCATCTTATCGGTTATGCCGCCGGGCGGCTGCTGCTGGCCCGGCTCGGCACGCGGCTCCCGGAAGTGCCGACGCTCTTAGCGGTGTTCGCGAGCCGGCCGGTCCCGGTGCTGGCGGAGGCCGTGGCTTTTACAGCCGGTGCCGAAGGTCTGGATTTTTCTCGATTTCTGCTGACGGCGGCTGCGGGCAACTTATTGTACTCGGTGGTACTGGCAGGAAATGGCGCCGCACTATTACCCGATGCGATAGTCGGACCAGGAATCATCGTTCCCATGACATTACCCGTCGTTGCCTGGCTGGGATGGCGCCTCCGGAAAAAGCAGAAGAGCAAAGTCATGCAAACGGGAAACTGAAACCTCGAAAACGGATCGGCCCTGCTACCGGGTTACGGCTGCTGGGTAGGACCGGGTTGAAGGTAAATCATTTCGACACCCTCTGCGCCTTGGACGACTGCACGCATCATCTGTCCCTGGTCCAGCTGCTGCTTGATTTGCGAGACCGAGTCCATCGGTTCGAAACTGAGGCCGTTGAGCTTCAGCTCTGCTGCGGACGGCAATCCCAGCATCGGTTTGAGGGCGAAATAAAGTTCGTCTACCGTCGCGGCGGGGGTTTTGGCCAGTTGTTCGATTTGGTAGGCCATCTCCTCGCTTACTTCCACCGTTCGGTGTTTCGGCTGTGTTTCGGCCTCGCTGGCTGTCGGGGCTGCCGCATCGGCATTGGATGACTCGGGCGACAACAAATTCCGATGCCCCTGCTCGGACGGCAAACCATCCGCGGTCAACTGGATCTCGATCTCGCCGGTTTCCGTTTTCAGCCAAAGGCGGTCGCGAGAAATCTTTTCGACTTTGCCCACGTCCGGAATCGAGGTATCCCGTCGCACCGTCTGTTGTCGGCCGTCCGGGAATTCGATCATGGCAACCCGAGCTTCGTCGCCGACCGTCACCACACCTGAAAGACGGAAGGGCGGTTCCGACGAAGATGCGGCGATTGCGATATCCACCCTGACGATAGCCAATAGAAATGCCGGTAACGAAAACAGGGTTGTCCTACGAATATTCATGCGCTTAATCGATCCAGCCTGGAACTTCCATCTCCGAAAACAACGGATGGGAATCAAAAACCACCCACCCGTTGTTCGCTAAACCGTTATTTTGATCGAACGCCGGCCCTACGATGCCTTTGGTTAAATGCGAACCCCAACAATCCCGCTCCCATCAGCATCACGACCGGCGGTTCGGGGACAGGGATAGGCTGTGACTGCTGGCAATTGCCCCCCACGCAAACACTGCCTCTTCCAGCCGATACCGGGGGAACAAACGGATCGCCGTTTTCATCTCCCAAAAACTCGCCGGTCGAAGCGATGTTATCCGTGAACGACAGTGGGCTGAGGCCGTTTGCAAGGGTATCGAAGGTCAATGTGAACAACCGGAATGCGGTGTTGCCGTCCTGGTTATCAAGTGACGAAAACGCGAACCCCCATACATTCACCTGACCAGAACCAGGAATAAAATTCTGAACGGAATCGGGATCATTCAAAGGGTCTTGATCATCCAAAAAGATATCGAACGTGACATCGGCAAGAGACAGAATGGTTGCGTCCCAATGCACGTTGAAATCGTAGGCGCCGACGAACTCACCGCTAAGGTCGGTGACTATGACATCGACCTTAGCCGGGTCACCGAGCGCCACGTCCTGGGAAACTGGATTAAACACCAGAGAAATTGCCGAGGCCGGCTGGGCGGCCAGCAGACTGAGCGGGACGGCAAGTCCCAATATCTTGAGTAATTTATTCATATCACTTTCCCCATCGTCTTAAGTCTCAATTCGAGTTATGTCCGACGCACCCCGCAAGGTGCGTCGGGTATTTCTTGGCTTTACTGAACAGTCATCTGAGTGGCGCATTTACGCGCATCCAGCACGGTAATCCAGCCGTTGCCGTCAGCATCGCGCGGGTCGTTCGGACCTGAGGCAGGCTGGTTCCGCGCCGCGGAAATGGCATTAATGTCATCGCGGTCGACATCGCCGTCCGGCTCCACGTCACAGCGCAGGAAATCGCAGACATCGCCTTTGCCGTTGCCGTCCGAATCCGTCTGATCGGCATTGGCAGCGTTCGGGCAGTTGTCGCAGGCGTCGCCCACGCCGTCGCCGTCGCTGTCTTTCTGATCCGGATTGGCAACCGCGCGGCAATTGTCCGTGTTATCAGGCACGCCATCGCCGTCGCTGTCGATAAAGGCGCCGCCGGTGGCCCGCTGCAACACCAGGAGCGCGTACGCTTGTTTGGAGTAGTTATTCCAAGAACCTGGAGCGCTGTTGCAAATGAAATTACCGTCGTTGCCGTTGATGGGCGCAGAGCCGTCCCAACACTGGTGTTCGAGGATTTCGTAGGCGTAGTCGAAATATTGGTTCTGGGTCTGCGTCGGGTCCGCGCCGTAATAACCTACGCCGCCGGCACCGAAGCTCGCCACGCGGGGCAGTGCATCCGGATCCTGGTGTACCTGGCGTACGGTACAGGCCGCATCGGGCGCCTTGGTGCCGAGATCGTCCGGACCCAGGTTGCCCGGCGCCGGCGCTATGCCCGATTGGCGCATGAACTCCATGCCCTTGAAAGAACTCCAGAGGTAATACCAGTAAGAGTTGCCGGGCCAGCTATTGCCCATGCTGTCCAGGTCCTGCCAGCGATAGTGGTTGTGCAGCCAGCGGAGATAAGCCTGAACGGATGGATCGTTGACGTTGGCCCCGCCCAGGAGCTGTACCCAAGTGCCCGAGGCGGTTTGCTGCAGGCTGGGGGCATAACCGGTTCTTTGGTAGCCGTGTCCTCGCTCTATAGCATCGATCGAGTCGCAAGCGGAGTTGTTCGAACCCGCCGCAGACCCATTGGCGGCGTAAGCCAGCTTCGAGCGCTCCAAGGCGGCATTAAGCGTGGGAAGCCGATTGCCCGGATCGCCGAAGGCCGGATCCGTGTACACGGCCTTGGCCGCCGCGAGACCGGCTACGCCGAACTGGGTGGTCGAGGAGTCCGCACCCGGACCTGTATAACCCCAATAACCGTAGTTGTTCGAAGTGCTCGGGGGATCTTCCGGAGGGGTGTTGTCTTTAGTCTGTCCGGCGACGATCCGGTCGGAAAGCGTGTTGATGGCGGTGATCAGATCCACGTAATCTGCGGTATCGGGGATTTCCGGAGCGCTGGGGTCGCCCTTGTCCGGTCCGCCGGAGCGCAGATATTCGCTCAGTGCCATGAGGAAGCTGCCGTCGCGATACAGGTAAAGCGAAGTCTCGTTGACGCGATCCAGCATATAGGCGACGACTGTGCGCATGCGGGCCTTGTCGGTTGCATTGGCGCCGGAATAGCCCTGTGGCGGATCGGCAGGGTTTCCGGTAGCGCGTTTCTCGAGCAATGCGAGCGCCGTCAGACCGGCTGCATCCCCGGCACTGCTGGGGTTGTTGTAGGCGCCCACGTTGGCTAAATATTCCAAGCCGCGGTCGATCGCCACGGCCACATCCTGCTCGAAAGGCGTGACCGCTTGCGCGCCCGTTCCGGCCAGGCTCAGCGCCGTGCCCAGTATCACGGGTTTCAATCGTAAGTTTTTCATTGGTTTTCTCTCTCTCTTCTCAAACTCGTCTCGATAGGCTTCCCTGCGCCCATGTCCGGGAATCCCCTCTCTCCAAGCGATTCCGGAAACAAGGAGGTTCCGAGCAAGAGTCGAGCCACGATGAAAGGTGACTTAAAAATCAAGTGGGTGGCTGCTTTCTTTGAAAAAGTGTTCACGATCGAGCCAACTGCTGTAAAAAAAACTGACAGTGATCCGGGCCTTCACGAAAGGTTGATGTAGACTTGCCGCTTCACTAGCATTCCGATTCGTCAAAAGTCGATTGGTCATGGCAAGAGCAAGCCTTTTGAGCCGGCACGCGCTCCGGAACTGGACGCCCAGCATTTATCTGAAACTGATGGTTCCCTTTTCGGTGGTTTTGCTGGTGACAGCCGCTATCGCTTGGTGGCTCACGACGCGTATGTTTTCCATAGCGCTGGAGGAGCGTGTCAACGAACAGCTTACGAATGTCGCGACCGTCTTGGCCAAGGGCAATCTTCCGCTGACCGACGATTTGGTATTCAAGGTTCGGCAATTGCTCGAGACCGAAATCGTGCTGATACAAAGGGATGGCTATATCGCGATGTCGACCTGGGGTAATGGCCGGGATGAAGCACATCGCCAAATATCGAAAATCTTCGCGCAGTGTCCTCAGGAAAGTGGCTGTATACGCCCGATGCCGATGCAATTGCCAAGCGGTCTTTACAGTGTGGTTCTCAGGCTAGTTCCGGCAGGGCGCGACTCCCGCTATCGGGCGGTGGCCGTCCTGTCATCGCTTGCCGACGTTCAGTCGGCTACCCGCAATGCGGCGGTTTGGATCGGCGCAGCCACGCTGCTGGGGGGCATGCTGATCGCGTGGGCAGGTCAGCGGATTGCGGCGGGCATCATCAATCCGCTGCGCGATCTCGCTCGCATGGCCGAAAGACTCGCCGGAGGCGACAGGGATGTGCGCGTCGAGTCTCGTCGATCCGATGAGATCGGTGAATTGATGGGCGCTTTGAACACCATGGCGGAAAAACTCCAATCTTTCGAACAGGCCCTGTCGCGAAGAACCAGGCTGGAAGCCCTGGGCGAAATGTCCGCCCGTATCGCCCACGAGGTGAGAAACCCGCTCACGGCAATCAAATTGCAACTGCAACTGATGCAGGAGAATGTCGATGAGGCTCAGGCGGAACCGATACGACAAACGCTCGACGAGATCCGTCGTCTGGAATTGGTGGTCTCCGGTGCCCTGGACTTCGGGCGGCCCCGGAGTCTCGATCCGGTCGAGGTCGACCTGAACGATCTGGTCGGCGACGTAAGGCGCCTGTTCGGTCCGCAACTGCAACACCGGGCCATTGCTCTCGAATGCCGGCTCGACTCTTCGCTGCCGCAGGTTCGCTTGGATGCCGACCGCATCAAGCAGGTGTTGCTGAATCTGCTCGTCAATGCCGCCGAAGCAATGACGACGGGCGGGCTGATCCGAATCGGAACGTGCCGGACGGGAAGCGATCATGTCTCGTTAACGGTCGAGGATTCGGGTTCGGGGATCGATCCGTCGCGGATGGACTTGATTTTCACGCCGCTGCATACCGACAAAAAAGGTGGCTTCGGGCTAGGGTTGCCCATTTCCAAAGAGCTCGTCGAGCTCCATGGGGGCACTATAGAGATATCGCGAAGCGATTTGGGCGGTGCGCGTTTCGCCGTTTTGTTGCCGATTGAGTCGATCAGATGACCAAGATTCTGATCGCCGACGACGAACGCGCCATCTGCCTGGCATTCAGTCAGCTGCTGAAGCGGGACGGTTATGAGCCGCTCATCGCTTCCGGGGGACGGGAAGCGTTGGAGCTGGTCGAGAGGGAGAAACCGGCGGCCGTTTTTCTCGATGTCAACATGCCGGATTTGAGCGGTCTGGATGCCCTCGCTCAAATCCGCGCACGCGATCCGCAACTGCCGGTCATCGTCATGACGGCTTACGGAACCATGCAAAGCGCAATGGAGGCGATGCGGCTCGGCGCGTTCGATTATCTCGGAAAACCTCTGGAACTGTCGCAGATTCGAACGTTGCTGCAGCGTGCCCTGTCGAGCCGTGCCGAATCTGCCGCCGGAATCCCGGCTGAGGCTAGCCTGGATACGAATGGCAAAGGTGTCATGATCGGTCAGAGCAAAGCGATGCAGGAAATCTTCAAGCTGATGTCCCTGCTGACCGCCAACGATCTCACGATTCTGGTAACCGGAGAAAGCGGCGTGGGCAAGGAATTGGTCGCGCGCGGCATTCATTTCAATAGCCCTAGGCGCGAGCATCCCTTTGTCGCGGTCAATTGCGCCGCCTTGCCCGAGAACATCGTGGAAAGCGAATTGTTCGGCCATGAACGCGGCGCGTTTACCGGAGCGGAGGCGAGACGCATCGGTCGATTCGAAGCGGCCGGCGACGGTACGCTGTTTCTCGACGAAATCGGAGAACTTCCCCTTCAATTGCAGGGCAAGCTATTAAGGGTTTTACAGGAGCGAAACTTCGAGCGTGTCGGCAGCGTCGCGTCGATTCCATTTAAAGCCAGACTTATCGCCGCCACCAACCGGAATCTGGATGTCGAAACGGCCGCGGGGCGGTTTCGCGAAGATCTCTATTTTCGGCTCAAACTGATTACGGTCGAAATCCCGCCGTTACGAACGCGCCGCGAAGATATCGCGTTACTGGCTCGGCATTTTCTTGGACAGGCAAACAACGAACTCGGCCGGCAAATCACGGGTATAGAGGCCGACGCCGTGAAAGCCATTCAAGCCCACGACTGGCCGGGAAATGTCAGGGAGCTGGAACATACGATCAAGCGTGCGGTGTTGCTCTGCCGGGGCAATTCGTTAAGCCTGCACGAACTCGGTATAAAACCGAAGGCTCGCACGGACGGCCATTCCCTGGATTCCACGGATTTGGACGATTTACTGGATGCCGCCCGGCGCGCGCTGCGCGACGCCATTAACGTCGATGGACCCAAAGATTCGACTTTGGGGGTTTTTTATACAGTGATCGAAGCGGTCGAACGCGCGATTATCGACGAGGCTCTGCAAATCACGAAAGGAAATCAGGTAGCCGCTTCTGAACTTTTGGGCCTGCACCGCACGACCTTGAGAAAAAAATATTTCCCCTCCT
This sequence comes from Methylocaldum sp. 14B, assembly GCF_002005105.1. Taxonomy (GTDB): domain Bacteria; phylum Pseudomonadota; class Gammaproteobacteria; order Methylococcales; family Methylococcaceae; genus Methylocaldum. The sequence goes on from NZ_MSCV01000006.1 coordinate 90,335, forward strand.
GATGCAAAATTGTACAGCGGTACTTGTTTCCTTCTCGGATTCGAATTCCGCAGCTGTACCGGCTTTACAAGCGGTTTTGAGTAAAGACCGAAAAAGGCGTCTGTACAAAAAACCGACACGCCAACGACCCGTCGTCAGCGTGCCCAAGAAAACCAGGTGATCTAAGTGTCGGAATTTACGGCAGATTCAGTCTTGAATCGGTGAGCTTTAAAACTTGGTCTATAGTTTGCTCTAAAATCAATCGAAAACTCTCTTCTCACGAAAGCCGACTCAATCTCTCTCCTGGGTCGGCTACTTTCTGGAACGGGTGAGCCGTGCGCGTTCTGGCTCGGAGTCCAAATTCCGACAGAGACACCTGCGCAGGTCCGGCGTCCGTACATCCAAGCCGCACGCTCGCCGGAGTTTCAAAGCCGGTAAACACCTGGGGCTGCTGGATCTACGGTCAGTGAGTTCTGTTGGTCAGAACTCTGACTTTTTGCCTGGTACGCATCGAGCGGCCTATTCGCTTCCGCAGCGGTCGTCCGCGCCTGAAAAGGATCGTGCCTCGATCAAAACGATAATAAGGTTTCATAAAAATGGTCTCGAAAACTGGAGTTTTCATAATCGGTGCCTTGGGGGACATCGCAAACACGCTGTTCGTGGGGTGTTCGGCGATACGGCGGGGATTAGTCTCCGGCGCCGGACTCGTCACAGACCTGACGCCTTTTGCCGATCTGAATTTGGTTGCCTTGGAGAATCTCGAATTCGGCGGGCACGACATTGCCGAGGGCTCCGTGCCGGAGTCCGCCGACCGCATTTACCGCGAGTCGCGGACCTTTTCGCGGGAAATTCTGGATGCGGTTCAGGCCGATCTGCAACGCATCAACGGTAACGTCGTCATCGATTCCTCCCTGCAATGGAACGTATTGAGTCCGTCAGACCGTCTGCCGCCGCTCGATGCGCTGATTGAACGGATGCGGGGCTATCTGCGCGGCTTCATCGACAAATTCGGTTTCGATCGTGTGGTGCTGGTCAATCTGACATCGGCCGAGCCGAATCCGCCGCTATCTGAATATCACCTGGATTTGACCGCTTTCGAAAAACTCCTGAGCGAGGACAGAAAGGATTTGATTTCGCCGGGCATGGCCTGGGTCTACGCGGGCTTTTCCGAAGGCTGCGCTTACGTCAACTTCACCCCCAATCTGGGTGCGAACGTGGCGGCCCTGCAGCAGCTCGCCGAGGCGAAAGGCGTATCGTACTGCGGCAACGACGGCAAAACCGGCGAAACGCTGGTGAAAACGGCGCTGGCGCCGATGTTCGCCTGCCGCAACCTTCGCGTCATGAGCTGGGAGGGCTATAACCTACTCGGCAATAACGACGGGCGGACACTGAACGATCCCGACAACAGCAAAGCGAAAATCGGCAATAAGGAAGCCGTTCTGGAGAGAATACTCGGTTATCCGGTTCAAGCGGGAGTTTCCATCAATTTCGTGCCTTCCTTGGGCGATTGGAAAACGGCGTGGGACTTGATCCACTTTCAGGGATTCATGGATGTGCCCATGACGATGCAGTTCACCTGGCAAGGCTGCGATTCCATACTGGCCGCTCCCTTGGTACTGGATCTGATCCGTCTGATCCATTTCGCCGGCTGTCAAGGAGAGTCCGGACCGACGCCACACCTCGCCAGTTTCTTCAAGAATCCGATCGGCGTGGCCGAGCAGTCGTTATCCGCCCAGTTCGGGCTGTTGCTCGAGTACGTCGAGCGCCATCGGTCCAAAATTGCAGCCCAGTCAGGCGGTAAGCACCTCGCCGGATTAAGGGCAGCGACTTAGGGAATTCACGGCTAACAGCACGAAGGATGATAGCCGGCTATGTGGCGCGGAAATCCACTGGTGGCCATGATCCCGCCGTATCTGCTGGGAATCGGGATCTCGCTGCTGATGACGCTCGATTTTTGGCGTGGCGGCGAATCGGGTTCTTCCATGCATGCGCTATTTCTGTATGCGATAGTCGGCACGGCGGTCGGCTATATTCTCTACCCTGTCAAATCGTCGGTTTGTTCTAGCCCGCTCCTGGCCATTTTCGTCTGGAGTTCCGGAGCCGCCATTAGCGTCTTTGCGTTTTGGCTCGTGGTTTCGGTCACCCTGGCCCTGCCGCTGGTCATTCGGCTCGGCCTGGCCATCGGACTGATCCAAGCCACCATTCTTCTCTTGAGACACGTGATCGGCCGACGTTTTTCACAAGCTCGCGCCGGCGTTCTCGTCGCGGCTCTGACGATACTCTGCGCCTCATCGCCAATATGGCTGAGCCCATGGCTGGAATGGTCGGGCGAGCACAGCCCGTTGATGGATCTGGCATTGGCCATGAGCCCGCCGACCTGCTTTGCCGTGGCGCTTGACTACGATTACTTGCGGAGCCCCTGGTTCTACAAGCACACGGCCTACGCCATGCACCGATACGAATACCCTTCGGCGGGCCTACTGATTTTCGTTTACGGATTCCTGTGTCTGGCTGCGGTACGGATAGACCGCCGATTCCGGAAAAGCAGTCCGAACGAACCGTTTGGAAAATTCCAACATGATACGTAATCGTCCGTTAATCCGAATAAAGAGCCAAACCATGAAATATCTGCCTATATTGGTCGCGTTGATGATGTCGGCGACGACGGTTTCCGCTGCCGCCAAGGAAACGAATAAATCGACGTCACGGAAAACCATCGAAAAGACCGTGATGCAGCAGGATGAAAAGCTCGCGGAAGAGGCCAAGCGTGCCATCGATCGAGGACTTCATTATCTGCGCGAGAATCAGGCGGAAGATGGTTCCTGGTCCAAGAACGTCGGCATAACCGCCCTGGCGCTGCGGGCATTTTTGGAAAGCCCCCGGAAATACACCGAGGACGACGGCGCCTTCATTACCAAGCCTGTCCAATACGTTCTATCCCGTGTTCGAGAGGACGGGGCGATCAGCGGTGAAATGCAGAATCTGAGCTACAACACAGCAGTCGCCATTACGGCGCTTCAGGCCACCGGAAATCCGAAGTATCAAGAGGCCATCAAAGGCGGCCAGAGTTTCCTGAAAAAACATCTGATCGACGAGGGGGAGGGCTATTCGAAGGACCATAAATATTATGGCGGCATAGGCTATGGCGGCGATGAACGCCCCGACCTCTCCAACGCCTACCTGGCGCTCGAGTCGCTGAAAGCCACGGCCTTGGATCCCAAGGACCCGGCCTGGGAAAAAGCCCTGGTGTTCATCAACCGCTGTCAAAACCGCAGCGAAAGCAACGACCAGACTTGGGCAGCCAACGACGGCGGCTTTACCTATATGCCCGGATACAGCCCGCACGAAGCCACCGCCTCCTATGGCGGCATGACCCACGCGGGTCTGCTCAGCCTGCTGTTTGCCGGCGCGGACAAGCAAGATCCGCGCGTTCAGGCGGCTTACGACTGGATTCGTAACCATTACAGCGTCGACGAAAATCCCGGAGCGCCTAATAAGCAGGGTCTTTATTACTATTACAACGCTTTTGCGAAGAGCATGTACGCCTACGGGGAAGCGGAAATTACCGACGGGAAAGGAAGCAAGCACAATTGGCGGGAAGATTTGATGCGCAAGCTCGTCAGCCTTCAGAATCCAGACGGTTCCTGGGTCAACTCGACCACGAAATGGTGGGAGGGCGACAAGAATCTGGTCACGGCATGGAGCATCATTGCGCTCAATTTGGCAGTGCGCTGAGTTTGACGCGATGATCGGCCGTCCGCTTCTGAAGTTGCTTCCCGTCTTCTTGGCGTTGAGCCTCGACGCGGGAGCGGACGAGCCGGAACAACTGACAGCGAAAATCGCTTGGGGCGGGTATTTTCGGAGCGGCGTCCGGACCGAGATCGGGCTCACCCTGATTTCCGCCGAGGGAGGCAGGGCCGCCGTTCGGCTCGTCTCCGGAGATACGGCCCCGATCGACGCGGCATTAGCGGTAGACCCCGGCACTCCCCGGTTTATCTCGATACCCGTCACGCCGTCCGCGGAACAACCGATTCGGATAAGCGGTTTCCTGCCGAACCGTCGGACTTTCGAAGCGGAGATCGCGGCCTCGTACCCGATCAGCGGCAGGGCGGTGGCGGTCGCGGCCGAAGGCGTCGAGACAAATAGCCTATTGGAATCCCTGGCCGGAACCGCCGCGGTCATAAGCGCGCACGCGTCCGACTTGCCCAGAATGGCTCAATCCTACCAGGTCGTCGACATGATTCTCCTGGGCGACCGGGAATTCGCCGAGCTCGATCCGGAGCAGTTCGAGGCTCTGTCGGACTATCTCCGGGATTGCGGGCGTCTCGTATTTCTGGGAGCGGAGGAAACCTGGGAAAACCTCGAAGCCGAGGCGGGATGCGGAGGTGCGTTCGCTATCCGCGCCGAACATCCCGGCCAGGGGGCGGAGCTTGCCGGTGAACTGCTCGACCGCGCGCAGCCGTCTCTGCCCGGCATTCAAGATCTCCGGGATTTGTCCGCGGCGCAGCCTCCCATGGCCTTGCGCACGGCGGCCGTTCTATTGTTTTGTTATTTCACCGCCTTGAGCGTGGCCGGCCTCACATCGCCGCGTCCCTGGCCCCTGTTTTTATTGCCCTTGGCTTTCAGCGCCTTGGCCGCGGCTTTGCTGACCGGCAAGCCGCCGGAGATGCGGCTGACCGGCTGGACCGAAACCAGCGTGGGAGACGACAACGCTCGCTTCGTCGCGCTCCTGACCGTGTCGGGCACCGGCCGCTGGCAAGGCAGGCTGCCGGCGCCGATCAAATTCTGGCTACCGAAGGCAGAGACCTACCCGGACATTCAATTGGACATCGACCGGCCCGAAACTCACGGGCTGGCGCTAAAGACCGAATTGTTTTCGTACGACGAGCTGCTGTTTCGGGGAACCATCCGCCGATTCCATCCGCCATTGACGCTCGATCTCGACCAGGATGCCGTCGCCGTCGCGAATCCCGGCGGAACGACTCAGCCGGCTGGACTGCTAGCCTGGGACGGCAAGCTGTTCGCTCTGCCGTCATTGCGTCCCGGCGAGCGCTGGTCTGCCGAGAACCAAGCTCCGGTCGCTCCTGACAGTCCCGAAGCCTACAAGCTGCGCCCCTACCTAAATCGGGATCGGATGGCGGCGCTGCTTATTCCCTATGCATCGCGCCTGTGGCGCGGGAACGAAGTGCCGGGCGATGCGGAATGGCTGCTTATCAAGGCCCGCTTATGAATTCGGTTCGCTTCGGTTTGTTGATGGCGCTGTTGTGCTGCGGACCCGTACTGATCTGGACGGCCGGACAATTAATGTCGGATTCGACGGCAGCGTCGGCGAAAACGGATGAGACGTTGAGAACTGCCGTCGAAGCGTTGTGGCTGGTTCAAGCTTGCGCGGCGGCGCTGATGGCAACGATGCCGGTCGAGAATGATCCGATTGAACACGCCCAAGGAATGCTGGCGTTCTGGCTCGTGCCGCTTCCCTTGCTTACCCTCGTTTGGGCAGGCGGTGCCGCGGATGCATGGATGTTGGCGAGAGGATTGGCGGCGGCTCTCACATTCTCGTCGGTGCTTCTGGCCATTAATCGTGGGCTCGGGAGGATCAGTCACAGCTCTCCTTGGCCGTGGCACGGCGTCTTGAGTCTGGTGCTCGTCTATTTCGTCTGGCGGTTCGACAAGGTATGGCTCGGCTGGATCACCCATTAGCGCGTTTTTCACCCCGGTTTAGCGGTACGGGTCGGAAGATCGTAGGTCGGCAATCCATTGCCGACGCACAAGATCGGCAAGGGGTTTTGTCGGCAAAGGATTGCCGACCTACATTTGGGTTCCGCTACGCCGAATCGGAAAATGCACTAGTCGATTGCCCGAACCTTTCCGCGCTGCTTAAGACAACAGCCGCGCGGCTTCGGTGGTGCGGCGCGTGGAAGCTGTTCCGAATCGGGTCATGGTGTTCCGCTGTGCTTATGGCTCTGGCAGGGGCCGTTCATCTCGGGCTACGTCCGCTGCCGCTTTCTGCGACGTTTGCGATTTCATTACTGCCCGTACTGATTCCTCCCGTGTTTTTCATGTGCTTTTCCCGTTCCGATTATCGGAAAGCCGCAAAACGACTGGATGAAACATTCGACGGCAAGAACCTGTTCATTACGAGCCTCGATCTGGTGCTCCAGGATTCCGTCGACCGGAGCCGCATGAGGTTTTATGTGCTCGAGCAAGCTGAATTGTCCGCCGCCTCCTGGAAACAATATCCCGAGCGACTGCCCCGCCTCGAGGCCTGGTCCAATGCCTGGATACCGCTCGGACTGGGGCTGGGCGGCTTTTTCGTGCTGTTTTCCGTGGGCGCGGACCGAACATTTCCGGTTGCGGCCGATGGGAAGACGCCCCTTGAACAAGTCGGACAATTCACGCCGGAAAAGCCGATTTCGTTTTCCGAAAATCCCGATACCCACTCCAAGGTTTCGCAATTCGTTGCGGCGAGCAGTCTTCGTGAGGAAACGGAGCGAAATCCTCGACTAGCGCAGCCGCCGAAATCCCATACGAGCGAAACGCCGATTCGGAACGCCGCGAGTGCGAAAAACTCGGGACAGGAAACCGGGGGACGACAGTCCATAAGGTCCATGCCGTCGCCGGATCGATCCGGCGGGCAGTCGACGACATCGGATCACGTATCGCCCGATGATCGGGCCGCTCAAAAAACCTCTGCGGCGGGCGAGGGCTCGGATTTTTCGAGAACCTACGGCCGTAGCACGGAGCAAGCGGAACTCACGCTTCGTTGGACCGACCTCGAACGGGGCAAAGGCGAACACGCTTCGAACCGGCGCCGGGCGCTGAAGCACAGTTCGGTAACGCGGCCGGCATCGGGGGAGCTCGCACCGCCGTCCGGGGCGTCCAGACACGGAGAATCGCGAGCATTCGTTCCCTTGTCTCCGGCCATGCGCCGCTATTCGGACCGCTACTTTCAATTTTTGACGAAACACTCGGATTGACACCATGGCGCTATCGACTTCCCGTCGTGCGGACCCGGATATCGGAACGGCAATCAAGCATTTCCGGGATGATATGAATCGGCTGTGCGAATCCCTGGCCCGGGTCATCGTGGGCCAGGAAGCACTGATCCGGGATATGGTCAGCGCGATGCTGGCGGGCGGACACATTCTGCTCGAAGGCTATCCCGGCCTCGGCAAGACCCATCTGGCCAAGGGGTTGGCCTGCTGTATCGGGGTTCCCATGTCGCGGGTGCAATGCACGCCCGATCTGATGCCCGCCGATATCACCGGGAGCGAAGTCCTGCTGAGAGCCGAGGACGATCGCGAACACCGTCTGGAGTTCCGGCCGGGGCCGATTTTCGCGCCCATGGTACTGGTCGACGAGATCAATCGTGCGACTCCGAAGACGCAGGCGGCGCTGCTGGAAGCCATGCAGGAGCGGCAAGTGACCGCCGCCGGCAGAAGCCATCGTCTACCCGATCCGTTCTGGCTCATCGCCACCCAAAACCCGATCGAGATCGAAGGGACCTTTCCGCTTCCCGAGGCGCAAACCGATCGGTTTCTGTTCAAGTTGTCCGTGGGGTACCCGGCGGTGGACGCGATGCTCAGACTGATCGACATCTCCCTGGACGAAGAACCCACCGAAAACATGAACGCCGTGATCTCGCTTCAGCGGATCAGCGAGATGATGGCCTTGTGCCGCGAAGTCGTGATCGCCGACGAGATGAAGCGGGCGGCGGTTTCCTTGGTACTCGCCACTCATCCCGAGCACGGTGCGGGCAGCGAAGAGGCGCGCCGTCATTTTCGTTACGGCGCGAGTCCGCGGGGCTTGCAGGCTCTCTTGCGGGCCGCGCGCGTCCGGGCTTTGCAAAGCGGGCGCGGGCACATGGCTGCGGACGATATCGCGAGCGTGGCGCTGCCGGCTTTGCGGCACCGCGTACTCCTCAACATCGAAAGCGAAATGGACGGTATCGCGATCGACTCTGCACTGGAGAGAGTGATCGGCTCATGGCGACGTTCGATCTAGATGAATGCTTTATCGATGAGCCGACCCTCCGCAGACTTGCATCCGTAGCCGGACATCTGTTCCGCGGCCGGGCGGCGGCTCTGCCCGGACGTCGTCCGCGGCGAAGCCCCACCGCATCCGGCAACGATTTTCTGGGCTATCGCGACTATCGGGCGGGCGACGATCTGCGAGCCCTCGATTGGCGCGCTTCGGCGCGCGCCTGGCATCCCCAGGTGAAACAATTCGGAAGCGAATGCTCGACGCGTTGGTTCATCTGCCTGGATCGCAGCGCGTCCATGCGTTTGCCGGAAAGCGGCAAGTGGGCGCTGGCCTCGCATCTGACGGCAGCTTTCGCCTATGTACTGCTCCACGCGGGCAACCGGGTCGGCCTGATCGTCTTCAGCGGCGGAATCGATACGCTGTGCGCGTCCGGAAGCGGACGGGAACAATACACCCGGCTGCTGGACGCCGTGCGCCGCTGCCGCCCTCGAGAGGAGGGAGGCGGTTCGAATCTGGCCGCCTGTATCCCCGCCCTGCGCGCCGATGCTTCCGTGTTGGTGATCAGCGACTTGCTGACGGAGGACGGCATGCGGCCCGCCTTGGACCTTCTGCTGCGGCGCGGCCACGAAGTGCAGGTCGTGCAGACGCTCTCGGCCGAGGAATGCACGCTGCATCGGACCGGGCCGACGCTTATCCGGGACGTCGAAAACGGCGTCAGTCTGCCCGTCGATGCTTCGGAATCCGGCCGAGCCGCCGCCCAAACTAGCTTAAACCGGTTTAGAGAATCGTCGGACGCGTATTGCCGCCGACGCGGCATACCGTTCAGTTCGTGCGAGACCTCGCGGACCTGGGACCGATGGCTGATCGATCACATCGGAAAACTCGAGGCCTCGAATGATTGAGTGGTCCTCGCCCGGATGGCTCTGGGGCCTCGTCGTTCTGCCGCTGGTTTGGGCCTTGCACAAACTAAGGGCCAGACGCGGAGAACTTGCGGTGTCCGCCGTTTTTCTGTGGCGATTTGCGGCATCCGAAGAAACAACGGGAAGCCGCTGGAGTTCCGCCGATCCGGCGTGGCGCCGACGTGCTCTGATCCTTGCCCTGCTGATTCTCGCCGAGGCCGGAGCCCGCTGGACCGATTCGCGCTCTATCGAAATCTGGCTGGACGATTCCGTGAGCATGCTGGTCGACGAGGGTGAAGCGAAGCGCCACGAGATGGCCTTGCAGGTTTTGCGCGAAGCCCTGGAAGACTTGTCTCCCTTCCGGGCGGTCATTCATTCGTTGACGTATCCCGGCCGTTCCGTCCGTTTTGATTCCTTATCCACGAATCACTGGGAAGGGGAAGTCGACAGTTGGTTTCAAGATCCCGGACCCGGTGTCCAGATGCCTCTGGCGATGGAAATGAGTCCCGACGCCGTTCATTGGCTGGTCACCGACGGGGCCGACCCCGATGTGAATCGGTGGGCGGATGCCGCCCGATTGAGTCGTGTCGTGCAAGTGGGCGCCGCGCGCGACAACCTGGCTTTCACCGCTCTGGCTCTGCGGCCGTCGCTCAAGAGCGAGAGCGGATTGAACGGCATTCTGGAATTGGCGAACACGGGCGATGCGGAAGCCCGGCGGACAATCGAACTCTATGAAGGCGAACGCTTGCTCCAAAGCTGGTCCGCGACCGTACCGGGCGGAGGCACTAAAACGCTCGCGTTCGATGTGCCGGAACAGATCGACAGTCCGCTCATCGCGCGCAGCAAACCGGCCGATGCGCTCGCTTACGACGACGAATTGGCCCTGGCTTATCCGCAAAGAGTTCGTGCACGACTTTTCGGCGCTTGCGGGCGTCACTTATCGGCGGCCTTGAGCGTGCATCCCGCCCTGACGTTTCCATCGGGCGACGGAAACGATGTCGATCTCGCCGTCGTCTGCGGAAACGGCGAAGCCGGCGCGAGCCGGGCGCGGCTTCGTTTTCAACGAACGGGGCGTTCCCACACCCTCGGCAAACCGGTCCTGTGGACATCCGGGGCGCGAGAACTGAAACACGTGTTTCTCGACCACCGATGGCTACGCGCTTTTCCCGCCGGTGCGTTTGGCCCGGATTCCGGCAAGGCGCTCCTCGCTGCGGGATCGGAGTGGCTGATCGCCTCTAACGAAAATCCCAGTGAGATTGATGTTCGCCTCGACATGGAATTTCAGGCGTTCGCGGAACAGCCCGAATATCCCGTGCTGATCGCCGGATTGATCGAACGGCTCTTGCCGGAGGCGCGTCTCGACCGGGTGCATGCGGCCCGGCGCTCGAGCGGCGAATCGCGGATAGCCCCCTTACCGATGCCCGAACCGATGGCTGGGCCGGATCGGATTTCAGGCGGAGCCGGTGTCGATCTGAGTCCTTATCTGATCATCGGAGCGATTGGGCTGCTGGTGCTGGATATGCGGCGATGCATCGGGCGGGCGGAAAAATTCGCCAAGCCGGTTTGAACGCCCATGACCGGTGATATCCCGTCATCCCGCGCTCTGTACGCCCGCTTGGGCGTTTTGGGCCTTTTGCTGCTGGCTCTGTTCAATCCGACGATATCCCGGAATACCGCCATCGAAGAGTTTTTCATTCTCCTGGACGACTCCGCGAGCATGGGGAACGGACTCGATACGACATGGCCGGTGTTGGCGCAACAGCTCGCCGAAGCTCCGGGCGCGGAACTCCATATCATCCGTTTCGCCGCCGCAGCGGTCGACGATTACTCCGCATCCATAGACGGACAGAAAGGGCGGGAAAAATTACTGTCGTCACCGAGTTATCCCCGGCGGCTGCCCTTGGACCGTAGCGCTACCGACCTCGAGACGGCTTTGCGAGCCGCGCTCCGGCGGGTTCGCCCCGATCGGTCATCCGCCCTGCTGGTGGTCAGCGACATGCGTGAAACCCGTGGCCAAGCGGAACATGCCCTGAAAATAGCCGCCGCATCGAGTGTTCCGGTCTACGGCTTTATTCCATCCGGTGAAGCCGACCCTGGAGATGGCGCGATTCTGGACGTCCAATACCCGACTTACGTTCATGCCGGGCAGAAGATTCCTGTCATCGTTCGCGTATCCGGCTCTCCCTCGACGACGGGGCGGCTGGCCTTGCGGGTGAACGGGCAGGATCGCGAAAGCATCGAAATCGATTTCGGGCGACGGGGCGAAAACGTCGCCCAGATTCCGATCGACCCCTGCCCGCCGGGCATATGCAGGCTCGAATTCTCACTTGAATCCGGTACGGACCGGGATTTCAGCAATAACGCGCGTATCGCACTGATCAATGCAGTCGACCCGCGGCCCATCCTTTACGTCAGCTCGGCAAACCGCCCGCCGCCCGCCGCGCTCGGCTTACAGCGAATAGGGCGGGCCGTGCGGATCATCCCGCCGGTGGAGTTTCCCCGGCGTGAGCTCGACATGCAAAGCTGGGGCGCAGTGGTTTTGGACGACGTGGCCATCGGCGACATGGTTCCGGATGCCTGGTCGGCCTTGATCGACGGCGTGCGTCGGTCGGGGCTTGGGCTCCTGGTGCTGGGCGGTGCGAACAGCTTCGGCGCAGGCGCTTACCGCCATTCGGCCCTGGAGAAAATCTTGCCGGTGACGGCCGAAGGCCGGGACACCCAGCAGGCGGCATCGGTTTTATTCCTGCTCGACAAGTCGGGCAGCATGGACCAGGACCGCGGCGGAGTCAGCCGCTTGGGCATGGCCCGTCGAGCCGTGCTGGAAACGGTCCGGGGTTTATGGGAGAGGGACCGCGTAGGTCTCACCGTATTCGACGCCGGCGTTCACGAGGTCCTGCCTCTCGGCGTTTACGAGGAGCCGGCGAAAATGCTGGAACGGACTTTGGCCTTCACGCCTTCCGGCGGCACCCGGTTGCTGCCGGCCCTCGAATCGGCGGTCGAGCGTTTGTCACACGACGGGACCGAAAGGCGCATCCTGGTGCTGGTCAGCGACGGCCGCTTCCTGGAGAGCGATTTCGGCGGCATCGAGAAAAAATTCGCGGACGCCGATATCGAAGTGATCGCTCTGGCAGTGGGCAACCAAGCCGCCATGCCCGCGCTCGAGCGGCTCGCCCGTATGGGGCGCGGCAAGGTCATGCACGTTCGGCAATTGGCCGAACTTCCCCGGCTCATGCGGCGCGAAGTGGAAAAACACCGCGATGCGGCGGAATTGGGAAAAGTCGCTCCCCAATCGCGAAAAACGCTGCCTTTCTTTACCGATGTCGTGTCCTGGCCGGTCTTGTCCGGGTATATGGTCACCAGCCCCCAACCCGAAGCGACGGTCTTTCTGGAATCGCCGAATGGCGATCCGCTGCTGGCGGTCAGGCAGGCCGGCAGCGGTAAGGTCGCGGTTTTTCCGGGTGGCTTGAACGCGTGGGCCCCGGCTTGGCTGGCGTGGTCCGACTGGGGGCGTTTTTTCGGCGGTCTCATCGATTGGATCAGTGCCGCCACCCTCAGTCCCTTGCTGCATGCCCAAATCCATGACCGTCCGGGCCGTCTGGAGCTGGAACTCGAAGCTTTGGCTTCCGATAAGAGCGAGTGGGCCGAGTACCCGGCGGTTGAGTCCGTCGTCACCACGCCTTCGGGCGGCACGTACCGGATTTCCCTGAATCGCATCGCTCCCGGCCGCTATCGGGGCGATCTGCCGGTCAGCCTGCCGGGTGTCTATCGCGCGGTATTCAAAGCCGGGGACCGGAGCTTGCAAACGGCGGCCGTGCATGAATCGGAGGAAGAGGCCGGTTCTTCCGGAAACGGCGAGGCGCCGGGGGATAGATGGTCTCGGGAAGGATTGATTCGCCCTTGGCCGGCAACCGGCGAAATCGGTCCTGAATCGCCGGCTTCCATGCGCTTGCGCCCCCTTTTGGCGGGGTTGGCGGGCGCGAGCTATCTGTTGCTGCTGGTTTGCGAAAGGGTCGGCGGTTTTCGGGGGTTTTTGTGCAAGAAGACAACAAAAAATGACTAAGCATCCCTTTACCTTCACATTGCTGACGATCAGCCTGATCAATGGATCTCCGGCCGGTGCCGATACGGCAAAGCGGGACTCACTATCGCCCGGAACCGAGTTCTTCGAATTTGCCCCGATCATGATCACCGGTACCCGGACCGATAAGCCCGCTTTCGATCTGCCTTACAGCACCGAGCGCGTCACCGACGGGGATATTCAGAACCGCCGCATGTCACGGACGGTGCCCGAAGCACTTAGCGGGATGCCGGGGGTTATGGTGCAAAAGACCGGCCACGGCCAGGGTTCGCCATTTCTGCGCGGCTTCACGGGTTTCCGGACCCTGTTCCTGATCGACGGCATCCGGCTCAATAATTCGGTCTTCCGCGACGGTCCCAACCAATACTGGAACACTGTCGATCCGCTCACCGTCCGGAGCTTGGAAGTCATCAAGGGGCCGAGTTCCGTGCTTTACGGCAGTGATGCCGTCGGCGGCACCGTCAATGCTTTGACCCGCGGCCGCGATGAGTACGGCGACGGTTTTCTGTGGGACCGGCGAGTCTATTATCGTTTCGCCGATACCGAGGACTCCCACACCGGCCGGGCGGAAATCAGCGGCAGTTGGGATCAGCGCATCGGCTTCCTGGCCGGCGCGTCGATCAAGAGCTATGGAGATTTGGAGGCAGGCGAGCCTACCGGCAAGCAGCCGATGACCGGCTACGACGAGCAGGATGCCGATTTGAAGCTGGAGTATTTCCTCAATCCAGACCACAAGTTCGTGCTGGCTCATCAGAGGGTCGATCCGGACAATGCATGGCGTACGCACAGAACCGCGTTCGGCAAGAGTTTCGCCGGCACTCAAGTCGGAACCGACCGGGAACTCTCCTTGGATCAGTATCGGGAGCTGACCTATCTCCAGTACCATGGCAGGAATTTCGATTCTTTCGTGGACGGCGCTCGGGTCAGCGTTTCCTATCATCTCCAGAGCGAGGACCAGTTGCGGGTCCGGAACAATCTTCGCAGCGAGCGAAACGGATTCGACGTGGGCACCACCGGCTTTTTCGCCCAGCTCGACAGTTTTAGCCCGGTGGGGTTTTGGACTTACGGCGTCGAGTACTACCATGACGAGGTGCGTTCCTATCAGAATAACTACAATGCCGCCGGGCGGTTGACATCGAAGGAAATTCAGGGCCCGGTCGCCGACGATGCGCGCTACGACACGCTGGGGGTCTTCGTTCAGGACGATATCAGGCTGATCGATTCGCTCGATTTGGTCATAGGCGGCCGTTACAACCACATCGAAGCGGGCGCCGATCGCGTCAAGCACCCCCTGACCGGCCGGCAGACACGGCTTGAAAGAAGCTGGGACAACGTGCTCGGGACTGTCCGAGCCACCTACCACGTCGACGATGCGGAACATTGGCACGTGTTCGGCGGCATCTCCCAAGGATTCCGCGCGCCGAACCTTTCCGACCTGACCCGCTTCGACATCGCCCGATCGGGGGAGTTGGAGACTCCGGCGCCAAATTTGAGGCCGGAAGACTTCATCGCCTACGAGTTCGGCATCAAGACCCAGCACGAAAACTTTTCGAGCCAGATTGCTTATTTTTACACCGACGTCGAAGACATGATCGTTCGAAAACCCACGGGCAGAACCGTGAACGGAAGCCGAGAGGTGACCAAGAGCAATGCCGGAGACGGATATATCCACGGCGTCGAAATCGCCGGGAGCTATCGGTTTCTGTCCCAGTTCACCGCGTTCGGCGCATTCACCTGGATGCACGGGCGTATCGACGGATATCCGTCGGCGAGTTCCTCTCCGACCGAGGAATACATCGATCGGCTGATGCCGACCATGGGCAACGTAGGGCTCCGATGGGATCATCCGGACGGCAAGTTATGGGCGGAAGGCGTGGTGACGGTCGCCGAGGAACAGGACCGGCTGAGTTCTTCCGATCGTGCCGACAATCAGCGCATTCCTCCGGGAGGAACGCCGGGCTACACGGTTTTGACGCTGCGCGGCGGCTGGCAAGTCTACCGCGACCTCAAGCTGAGCCTGGCCCTGGAAAACGTGACCGACGAAGACTACCGCATTCACGGATCGGGTCTGAATGAACCCGGCCGGAATTTCGTTCTGGCGGCCGACTGGAAGTTTTGATTAGGGGACGACGGCAATGCAGCTCGCGTATAGCACAAACGCCTTCACCCGCTTCGATCTGCCGGAATCGCTACGGCAAATTGCCGCGCTGGGATTCGCCGGCGCCGAGATACTTTGCGACCGTCCGCACTGGTTTCCGGGGCAGGTCGACCTGAGCGCCTTGAATGAGGTCAAGGCGATCTTGAACGAGACGGGACTGGGGGTAAGCAATCTGAATGCGAATACGGCCAATGGATACTATTCGCCTTCGCCGCCGGAAAATGTGTTCGAACCGGCCCTCACCAACCCGGACGAAAAGCTGCGGCGGTGGCGCGAAAACTACACCATCGAAGCCGTCCGGCTAGCCAGAGAGGTCGGCGCACAATGTGTGAGCGTGACCTCCGGCCGGCCGACGTCTGCCTGCGAACCGGAGCGGTCGATAGCCTATTTCGTCGAAAGCCTAGTCAGAATCTGTGGCGTGGCTGCCGATTACGGCGTTCGAATCGGCATCGAGTACGAACCGGGCTTGCTGGTCGAGCGGGCCTCCGAAGCGCTGGACCTGATCCGCGCCGTGGGTTCGCCCGTGCTCGGCGTCAACCTCGATATCGGCCACTCATTCCTTGACGGCGAGCCTGTCGAGGAAACCGTTTCCGCTCTGGAGGGACGCATCTGGAACGTGCACGTCGAGGACATCAAAGACCGAAAACATTTCCATCGAGTTCCCGGCGACGGCGAACTGCCTTTCCAGCGTTACTTGCACGCCTTGCGGGGTATCGGCTACGGGGGATTTATTACCGTCGAACTCTACAGCTACCCCGATAAACCCGTGGAAGCGGGAAGCCGGGCGCTCGCTTATCTCACTGCGCTGTTGGGAGAAAACCCGTGATCGCCGAGAGAATCTGGCTGCCTTATTTGCAATTGGTGCGCATTCCCAACGCCTTTACCGCCGTTTCGAACAGCCTGGCAGCCCATCTGATTGCAACGGGTGGGCAGATACGCTGGGGAAGCTTGCTGCTTCTCATGCTGGCCTCGGCATTTCTTTATTCGGGCGGAATGGTCTTCAACGATTGTTTCGACTACGAGGAAGATCGCCGCGATCGTCCGTTCCGACCGCTCCCCTCCGGTCGAGTCCCGATTTCGACGGCATGGTTGCTGGGGGGGCTGCTCCTGGCGTTAGGCGTCGTCTCCGCGGGGATGGTCGGCGAGACTCAGTTGTATTGGGCGCTCGCGGTGGCCGCGCTCATCTTTATCTACGACGGCTTGGCCAAAGGGAGTGCCGTCGGCGCCCTGGCGATGGGCGGCTGCCGCTATTTGAACTGGGTACTCGGGTTGTCCATCGTCGATCTCGACGGCGCGCTGCTGTCCGTGCCCTTGGTGATCCTGATTTACGTGATCAGCCTGACTCGGCTCAGTTCCATAGAGACGTCCGGATTCTCCCGAAGGCCTATCGTGCAGTGCATCGTAGGAGTCATCGGCGCCGCTCTGCTTCTTGTCGGTCTGGTTATGTCGGGAACGCTGCCGCACGCTTGGCCTTTGGTCCTTTTGGTGCTCGCTCTATGGAGCGTTCTGCGGGAACTGGTAGCGACCTACCGCGAGCCGACACCGGAGAGCGTGCAGCGTTCCGTCAAGAGCCTGGTGCTGGGCATCATTCCGTTCGACGCCTTGCTGGCTTTCTGCGGCGGACCTTGGTGGGGTGGAGTACTGGTGTTATTCTTCGTTTTGCCAAGCCGCCTGCTCGCCCGGCATATCAGGGTTACATAAACAAGAATCGATCGCTCCCGTGGCAGGCTTTTTACCGGATTCATCAATGACTGAGATGTTGAACAGCCTGGTCAGCGCGATTGGCGACGTTTGCTCCGACCAGCAGAATGACTGGCTGCGGGAAGCGCTGACTAAACTCGAGAACAGCAAAGCGCCGGCAACCGATCTAGGCCGGTGTTCAACCCAGGCCCGCCGGCAGCTTGGCCGCCAACCGCTTGGCGCCGGATATTCGCCTTTGATTAGCTCAGTCGGGCCGGTCGCGATAGATCACTGGGAAAGCGGCGACGCAGGCCGTATTGCCATGATTCTTCTATGTTTGCAGCGGGAGCCGGAGCAGGCGGAGACGCTGGCGACGAGCCTTTTTCGCCAAGGGGATGAATCCGAGCGTGCCGCGATCGTCAGAGGGCTGGCTCTGTTTCCTTCCGCCGATCGCTTGAAGCCCCTGGCGCTGGAAGCCGGACGCGCCAACAGCCTTGTACTGGTTTCGTCGATCGCACTGCTGAATCCTTATCCCGCGGCCTATTATTCCGATCGGGAATTCAATCAGATGGTGCTCAAGGCTCTCTTCGTACGCCTTAACGCCGATTTGATCTACGGTCTCGGACAACGCGTGAGTTCCGAACTCTCGCGCATGTGCGAGGACTACGTCGACGAACTGTTGGCGGCCGATCGCGACGTGCCTCCGGAAATCTGGATGGCCCTTTTACCCTATGCCTCAGTGAAGGGTGTCGAGTTTGTACGTCGTTATCTTGACGACCCGAACCCACTGCATCGGTACTACTCGGCGAAGGCCATGGTGCAGTCGTTAAAGCGGTTTCCGGAGCTGCGCGCCGCGCTCGATCAGCGGTTTACCCTCGAAACGGACGAGCACGTGCGGGAAATTCTAGGCGCCGCCGCAGGTGGTTGATATCAGTTGAAGTCCAGGAGTCTTTCATGCGCTATTTCGACCCTCACATCCATATGCTTTCCCGTACCACCGACGACTACGAGAACATGGCCGCCGCCGGCATCGTGGCCTTAGTGGAACCCGCTTTCTGGCAGGGGCAACCGCGTACCCAGCCGGGCACTTTTATAGATTACTTCGACTCGCTCGTCGGTTGGGAGCGGTTCCGGGCCAGTCAGTTCGGCATTCGGCATTATTGCACTATCGGACTGAACCCGAAGGAAGCCAACAATACGGCTCTAGCCGAAGAGGTCATGAAACTCATACCGCTTTATTGCGAGAAGGACGGTGTCGTCGGCGTAGGCGAGATCGGCTACGACGACATGACCGACGGGGAAGAGCGATTCTTCGCCGAGCAGTTGCAAATCGCCAAGGACTTGAACCTGCCGGTGTTGGTGCACACCCCCCATCGGGATAAAAAGCGCGGCACCGAGCGAACCATTGCCCTCATTCGGGAGATGAACATGGATGAAGAAATGGTGTTGATCGATCATCTGAACGAGGAGACGCTGCCTTTGGTTTTGGAGACCGGCTGCTGGCGCGGGCACTCGGTATATCCGCACACCAAGATGAGCGAGGAGCGCATGGTGGCCCTGCTGCAGAAATACGGATTGGAAAAGATGGTCGTCAACAGCGCCGCTGACTGGGGGCGGAGCGATCCGCTCAAAGTGCCGAAGACGGGCGAAGCCATGCGTCAGGCCGGGTTCAACGAGGATCAGATCGAATACGTGCTGTACGTCAACCCAATCAACTTTTATGCGCAGAGTGGCCGCATTTCCCTGGAAGAAGTGGGACCTGTCAAAATCGACCAGACCCGACTCTGGGAGAACAATTCGGTGCTGCGCGGACAACTACCGGTCGTGCAGTGAGTGACGCATCTCGACCCAAATGGCATCGCCATGAGCTCACTTATTGCGCCAACGTTCACCCGGGAGAAACCTTCGACGAGGTTCGCCGCGTAATCAGCTATTCGGTCAACGGCGTGCGCGAGCGTCGCCGGATTGCATCCATGGGAACCGGGCTCTGGCTCAGCCAAAGCGTTGCGGCAGAGTTGCGGGAAATATCCCGGCAGGGCCTCGAATTTATCGATCTTCTCAATCGATGCAGGCTCGAACTCTTTACCTTGAACGGGTTTCCATACGGCGGATTTCACTCGATCTCGCTCAAGGAACGGGTCTACCTGCCCGCTTGGACGGAACCGGCACGTTACGATTACACCCTCGATCTCGCCCAATTGCTCGCGGCATGCTTACCGGAATGGCAAAGCGAGGGCACCATATCGACGGTTCCCCTTGGATACCGGTATGGGTGGACGATCGAGCAAACCCGAAAAGCGGCAGATACTTTGTGCAGACTTGCAGCAGCACTGGAACGGCTGCACGAAGTCAGCGGCAAACGTATCCGCGTGTGTCTGGAAATGGAGCCCGATGCCGCACTGGAGTCCACCGATGAAGCCATTGTTTTTTTTCAGCGCGATCTCCCGGAAGCGGCACAGCGCGCACGCCTGAAACCCGAACTGATTCGCGAGTACTTGGGCGTATGCCTCGATGTCTGCCACCAAGCCGTCATGTTCGAAGATGTTGCCGCGTCATTGGCTCGACTTCGAAACGCGGGCATTGAAATCGGAAAAATTCAGCTTTCCAGCGCATTGGAGGTCATCGACCCGTCGGACCCGGAAGTTCGGCAAGTTTTACAAGGTTTTGCCGAGCCGCGGTACCTTCATCAAGTACGTTCGCAACTTGGCGATGGACGAGTAATAGGTGCAAGGGATCTTCCCATCGTATTGAATGACTCCGCTTGGGCGGCGCATGCACCTTGGCGTATTCACTTCCATGTCCCGTTACAAATCAGCGGGTTCGGAAATGGAGCATTAGGAACGACCCGTGATCAGATCGGTAAGGTGTTCGACTTTCTCAGGAACACGTCGGACTCAAAACCGCACCTGGAAATTGAAACCTACACCTGGCATGTTCTGCCCGAAGAGCTAAGACCCCAGACCGAGGACGGTCTTCTGACAAGCCTTGTGCAGGAAATTCAATGGGTTGAAGCAGAAATGAACGAGCGAGAGCTGCTTCATGGCTCGGAGTGTGATCAAGAAATAAGCATGTAAGACGAGGATATTCTTGATGCAACGGGTCTATCAAAGGGTAAAGGTCTGTGCCACGTCTCGATCCTGTCTAAGGACCTGTCTTCAAACCTAGCACTTGGTTAGAGCAGCGAGGTTTGAAAAGAATGTGGTCCAATGAGCGAGGCGGCCATGTGCCAAGCGACTTGAAAGATGCGTATTGTCCTTTCTTGATCCCATCCGGTCCCTTTGCGGGTGTTCCAGCCGGCACAAAAAGGGCGAGCCGCGGTTATGTGCCGCCGGCAAGGAGGTGATCCCAAATCGCTTTCAATAAGGCATTAATTTTTGTAGGGTGGGTTAGGCCGCAAGGCCGTAACCCACCGAGCGACCTCGAATCGGTGGGTTACGCTGCGCTAACCCACCCTACGATTAATGTTCACTCGAATGCCGAATGGAATCAGACCGCTTGGTCGTGGCCTACATGCGCTTCAGAGAAACAACTCCATGCTCGGTTTTTTCCACCAACCCCTGCGGCAGCAGGTTTTTCCAATCGCGGCTTTCCGTAGCTGCAGAAACATTGCGGTAAATAGAGCGATACCAAAGATTGCGTTCATAAAGCTTAATTCCGCTCGGACGGGACGCCAAATATTCCAGTACCTGGTACTGTCGTGGGTTGATTTCTTTACTATTCAACAGCTTTTTAATGCTTCTGGTTTGGCCCCGACGCGAAACGTGAATGGTCCTGCCCGATGGGTTTCGACAGTGATGTCCGACATTGGTGAACACTTTTGTGCAAGTCAATATGCAAACGTATTATGTTGATTTTTTTATAAAAAAGAGAACTTCGCGCCAAATGATGCAAAGTTGTGTGCAAAGCATCTTGCTAGATGTCGCTTGTCACAAGACATGATCTTTTGATCAATCATCCGATAAAAACCCGGCCAAACCGGGTTTTCCGCCCGATAAACATAACCAAGAAGGAGAGTTAGCGGTGCTTCCCCCCTGTAATTTCCTGTATTGATCGTGTAACGCCCCGAGCGCATTCTCTCGCCGGAGTGGGCAGCGAAATCCATCCTGGGGATTTCGAGGGCGATCATTCGGTCTTTGCCGAGACTGCCGATCGAGGAAACGCTCCGAATAACGGCGGCCTGAGTATGGAGAAGTAAGGGGCCGTGAGGCCAACAACAGGGAGGAACGATGGCAAAGGACGACAGCACCGAATCCGGCAAGACGGCCGCGTCCTCTGATGAGGGGACGGCGCAGCATCAAGCTTCTATGTCATACGAATATTGGCTGGACATCGCCAGCGCGATCCTGCTGTCGGTTGCGGCTCTGGCTTCGTCGTGGGCCGGTTACCAGTCCAAACGCTGGAGCGGCGTTCAATCGACCAACTACAACACTTCCTCCATACGGTGGGTCCAAGCGACCCGCATGTCCACGTTCGCCTATCTTTACCGATCCGTCGACCTGGAGCTTTTCATCGAGTGGCTCAATGCCTATAAGGACGGCGACGAAGAACGGGCGAGATTTTTCGAACAACGCTTTCGACCCGAATTCAGGCCGGCCTTCGAAGCCTGGGTGGCCAGCCGGCCGCTGGAAAATGCTGCCGCACCCAGCTCGCCCTTCGTCCTGCCGGAGTACCGCCAGGAACTTTCCGACCGGGCTGCTCAATTGGAACAGGAAGCGGGGACAGCTTCCGATCAGGCCCAGGCAGCCAACCAGCAGGGCGACGACTATGTACTCACAACGGTGATCTTTTCCGCCGCCCTGTTCTTCACGGGCATCGCCGCGCATTTCAGTAAGTTTCGGGTCCGCGTCGCATTGTTGAGCATCGCCGGGGTGATGGTTTTGGTTGGGCTGGGCCAGTTGGCGACCTATCCGGTTAGGTAGAAAGGCGAAACCACTCGGCCGGCCGTTGGTAAACCGGGGATCAGGACGAAATCACAATCCTGCTCATCATCTGCTTAACGCATTTTCGGAGGATTTTTCTCGATGAAACCCAAAGTTGCCATCGCCTGCCAGGGAGGCGGAAGCCAAACCGCGTTTACGGCCGGCGTCTTCAAAGCCCTTGCGGAAAACAATGTTCAAGATCATTTCAACATCGTCAGCATTAGCGGAACCTCGGGCGGTGCCATCTGCGGTTTCATGCTTTGGTACGCCTTGAAACACGGCGAAAAACCCTTTTGCAAGCGGGTTTTGGATTTCTGGAACGACAATACCGCCCAGACGTATCAGGAACGCCTTTTCAATGATTCCGTTATCCACTCGCTTTATCTGACGGGAAAGGGACTGATGCCCCAGTACAACGTGAGCCCCTCGTCTCCGGTGGCGCGCAGTTCCTTTTCGGTTGCGACTCTCGGTATTCGGAACGAATTCACGGATCTTCGGACGCTGTTGGAAACCCATATCGATGCAGACAAACTGGCCGCTCTGGGTCAGCAAACGGAGCCGCCGATTCTGATCATAGGCGCTTGCAATGTGCTCACCGGCCGACTGCATAAGTTCAGTTCATACCTCGAGCCGATCAAAATCGACTATCTCCTCGCTTCGGCGTGCGTTCCCAGCATCTTCCCGGCGGTGTCGATTGGCGAAATGGCCTATTGGGACGGGCTGTTTTCCGACAATCCGCCGATTTCTACTTTGATCGATCCCCGGTTCGTCGGCGCTCGAAACATCCCCAATGAAATCTGGGTGATTAAGATCAATCCAACCACGGCCGATGAAATCCCGGTCGCGCCGGACGACATTCTTGATCGCCATAACGAACTGACGGGCAACATATCCTTGTTTCACAGTCTGCGCCAAATCGAGCGGATCAACGATTTCATCGTCGCAGGAGCGTTCAAGGACGAATTTTTGGCCGAATTCGATATCAAGGAACCAATAAAGATTCCTCGATCGTTCCCCGACGATCCGGACGCGCCCTACCATATCCCGAGAATAGAGATGTCGGTCGAATTGGCGAAAAGCTTGAATTACGAAAGCAAACTCGATCGCTGCCCCGAACATATCGCCCGTCTCGTCCAGGATGGCGAAGAGCAAGGACGGCGGTTTTTGGAATCAAGGTTAAAACAAACGAGTTCCCGTCCGCCGATGGACCCATAAAAAACCCGGCTACGGGGTGCGAGCCGGGTTGTCGCCGAAGACAATCACAAGAATTGATGCGACATATTCAGCGTAGACCAAATTCTCCGGACGGCAAACCGTAATATCCCGGAATACGCATTAATACGCATTCCCGCGCGGGTAACGGTGCGACAGAATGGCGCCGCCAACCAGGTTCACGGACGAACCGCCCCGACAAACGGGGCTTTTTTTATTCTCAATAAAAAACCCGGCCGAAGCCGGGTTAACTCAACACTCGTTGAAGTGGGAGGATAAGATATGCCGATAATCTTTAAGCAACGGTTGTGCCAGATATTGACCATCCGATAAGTGTTTGAACCATAGCGCAATTTTCGAAGGTATGATTCGGCCACGGAAAACGTATCCGCCGGCTATGCGCTAATATGGTGCCGCGCCGTCCATAGTGGTTCAGCGCGAACCGCAAATCCTCACGAAAAACTCAACGACTGCACTATAAGGGGCAAGCTTATGCCCCATCCGCGATCGTCTCGAATCTCCAAGAATCGTTTGGACGACGAGAACGGATTCGCCACCCGAATTTGTAAGAAGTCTCACAATTAATTACGGATTGTCGTGTTTGCCACTATCGGCATCGATCGGCATAAGTCCGCCAAGCGTTGATTTAAAGGCATTTTGGTCTGGATTTGTCATGGCATGAGGCATGCTTCCGAAGAACCAAATCATTGCCGAATGGCTGTACCCGAATGCGAATTCATCAAACCGAGGCCACCGGCAGTCGGTATTTCTCCACGAGTACTTTTCAAGCCGTCAACGGCGCACGAGCGAGATAGAGGTAGCGGGACCATGAGACATCAAGCGAGCTATGAGATTCTGGACCGCAAAGTTGAATCTCTCTCGGATTCGGACGCTCGGCCCGCGTCGGCCCCGTCGCCAAGACCGCCCTCCGGTTCCCGGGCGCAGAATCTATTCGCGGAATGGCGAGAAGACGTGGCCTGCGTTTTCGGCCGCGATCCCGCCGCCCGTACTCGCTTCGAAGTGTTGACGACTTACCCCGGCCTGCATGCCGTTCTCATACACCGCGTGGCCCATCGTCTGTGGCAACGCGGATTTTTTTACGGGGCGCGCTTGCTGGCGTTCTTGACGCGGCTTTGGACCAATATCGACATTCATCCCGGAGCGACCATCGGCCGCCGCTTTTTCATCGATCACGGAGCCGGGGTGGTCATAGGCGAAACGGCGGAAATCGGCGATGACGTCACGCTTTACCATGGCGTCACGCTGGGAGGTACGAGCTGGAACAAAGGCAAGCGCCACCCGACTCTAGGCGACGGCGTTCTGGTCGGCGCCGGCGCCAAGATTCTCGGGCCGATTACCCTTGGCGACAATGTGCGCGTAGGCGCCAATTCGGTCGTCGTCAAGGACGTGCCGGCAAACCGGACCGTGGTCGGCATTCCAGGGAGGATCGTGCAGCCCAAGGAAGGCGTTACCATGAATCCGCAGCGGATCGATCTCGATCATCACCACATCCCGGATGTCGTGAATCAGACCATGGCCGACATGAAGGCTCGCATCGAGTCGCTGGAAAATCTGGTTGCCGCGATGACTCCCCCTGAAAATGACCGTTTATACGCATTGCGAAACGTCGGCAATATAAGAGGTGGGCGGCTCTGAGCCTGGCTCGCCCGACGTGATGAGGATGGGACGAACTCCGACCTCGAATACAGCAAATCTCCGTCAATGTTGAACCGTTTATCGACGTGTCCCATGCCGCATTTTCCGTAGCTTGATCGAACCAGTCCCGCCGGTCCGATAGCGACCGGCATTGCCCTTCGGGGCTACCTATGACCAAGGCAGCCGTTCCGGATCGTAACCGAGCGGCCGAGGTCCATTTCCAAAGCCGAAACCGGGCATAAAACCTGCTTCATCCCATTAATCGAGTTCTGAAGTTGCCAGCGGAGGCTCATCAGAGCTGCATTCGAGCATATCAGGGAATTGCGGGCTAACCCCACCGTACGAGGCCGGCTATGTCAGCAAGAGAAGCAGCTAACCCATTGGAAAAGCAAAGGAATTTGGAGCTGATCACGATTTACGAGATCAGCAAGATTCTCAGCTCCTCCCTGGATCTCCATAAAACCCTCCGGGAGGCGCTCAACGTTCTTTCATCGCACATGCACATGCTGCGCTGCATGATCAGCTTGGTGCAGGACAACGCCGACGTGCATGTTATTGGGGCGGCGGGTTTGTCTCGCGATGAAATCGAGCGAGGACAATTCCGGAAGGGCGAAGGAATCGTCGGCAAGATCATCAAAACAGGCGTTCCCATCGTCGTTCGCAATATCGCCGAAGAGCCGCAGTTTCTGAACAGGACGGGCTCGCGCGATCTTTCGAGCGGGCAAAGGATCGCGTTCATAGGCATTCCGATCAAGGCCATGGGGGACACGATAGGCGTCCTCAGCGCCGACCGCGACATGACGACCTACCATGGGCATCTGGAGCACGACGTCCGTTTGCTCAAGATGGTGGCCAATCTGGTCGGCCAGGCGATCAGGCTCCACCAGCTCGTGGCTGCGGAACGCGAACAGCGGATCATAGAGCAGCACCGCTTGCAAAAGGCGGCCCAGCCCGTTCGAGGGCTGGTCAACGTCATCGGCCAGAGCCAGCGCATGCAAGAGGTGTTCGCCGATGTGGAACGGGCGGCCTCGGTTCATTCCACGGTGCTGCTGCGCGGCGAAACCGGGACCGGCAAGGAGATGATCGCGCACGCGATTCACCATCTGAGCGCGCGCAAAGACGGGCCTTTCGTGCGGGTCAATTGCGCCGCCTTGTCCGAGACCCTGCTGGAATCCGAGTTGTTCGGCCACGAGAAAGGATCTTTCACCGGCGCGACGCAGGAGCGAAAAGGCCGCTTCGAGCTGGCCCACGGCGGAACGCTGTTTCTCGACGAAATCGGCGACGTATCTCCCAATTTCCAGGTCAAGCTTCTGCGCGTGCTGCAGGAACGGGAATTCGAACGGGTGGGCGGCAATAAACCGATACAGGTCGACGTACGGCTGATCGTGGCCACCAACCGCAATCTCGAGGATGCGGTGCTCAAGGGCGAATTCCGGGCCGACCTTTATTTTCGGATCAATGTGATATCCATTCTCCTGCCGGCGCTGCGCGAACGGCGCGAAGACATCTTTCCATTGGCCGATCATTTCCTGGAACGCTTCAACCACGCCAATCAGCGCCAGCTCATGCTGTCGCCGGAGGCGAAACAGATCCTGGCGGAATGCTATTGGCCCGGCAACGTCCGCGAGCTGGAAAACTGCGTGGAGCGGACTGCGGCCATGTCCCGCGGCAAAACGATTCGCGACATCAATCTGCCATGCCAGAAAAACATGTGTTTTTCGCTGGCGCTGAGGCCGATCTCGCAACTGTCGAGCCCGGTTCCGGCCGTTTCCGCGGAAGCTCCCGCCGCAGCCGAACCCGATCACGATTCGCAAGCGGGAAGAGGAGTGCCGGAATTCAAATCGACGCGCGAAAGGCTGATCTGGGCGATGGAGGAGTGCGGGTGGGTGCAGGCCAAGGCCGCGCGGCTGCTCGGGATGACGACGCGGCAGATGCACTACGCTCTTCAGAAATACAACATCGAGATCAAGAAGCTTTAGAGCCTTTCCCAGTTGGCCGCCCGCCTTGAGTCCGTAGGATGCGGTGAGGCATGAACCGCATCGTTCGCGATGACCCAGGAATCGAAACCTGTTTGAAGTGAAAAGGCGCTAACGCTCGATCTCCGCTTCCTCGACGAGCTCCGGCGCTTGCGTAACGAAGCGGCGGGGGCATCGGTCGAGGCGATCGGCCCAGATTTTCAGCTTAAGCCATAGTCCGCTGACGAGCCGCCAGGCGATGACCCTTTCCCAGTAAACGCCGACCTCGACGGGAAATTCCTCCGCGTCGAAGCGGTCCTCGGTCAGCGTGAATTCATGCCGATAGAAGCATCGTTCTCCGGCATCATCGAATCCTAGCTCCTTGCAGGCATGAGCGAAGGTATCCACGTGGCGCTCGAAACTCACGGGTGCTATGGCTTGCCGGTGATAGTCGTCCGGCAGATCGGCGTTCCACTGAATGGTCATGGCGAACCCCCATCGAACAGGAAAGTTGTGCAGATTCGGCAGCCTGTCGAGTGCGATGCAAGCCCCGAACGCGCCCGATTCTACATTCTTACGCTATTTAGTAAAGGAAATAGCGAGCTCGCGATTTGTAAATAGCGGCGGGGACTTCCGAACCTCGATGAACCCCGTTTTGTCGGAAATGCGCCTCGGGGTCGCGACAAGAGGAATACGGAGACAGGGTTTTGTCACGAACCTGACATAGCGAAAAATCGAATCAGGCGCTGGCGATTTCAAAAACATCCTTATAAAACAGTATTGTGCGTCTATATTGAGAATGGGCATCGTTATTGCTTGATGCTTGGCGACGGCTTTTTATTCTCATTGAGCGCGATGGATACCCAACTCGACTGGTCGGCCTATGACAGCTACGGTGCTGGCGACGCCTACGCGGCGGTACCTGCCGCGGGCGGCGCCTTCGGCAAGGCGGCGGCCGTCTGTATCGGCAACCGACAGTGCCAGCGCACCGAAAAGGGCGTGATGTGCCCGAGCTTTCGCGCCACTCAGGATGTCGCACACTCGACTCAGCACCGGGCTGCCACGCTCAAGGCTGCCTTGAACGGCGAGTACGGCGTTAAGCCTTTTGTCGGTCCGGAACTCGCCGAGGCAATGGATTTATGCGTGGGCTGCAAAGGCTGCAAGCGCGAGTGCCCGAACGGCGTGGACATGGCGCTGCTTCGCGTCGAAACGCTCGCTCAGCGCTGGGCAGCGCTCGGCGGAGCGCCGTTACGCGAGCGTCTCTTCGCCCATCTGCCTCGTTTCGCCCACCGGCTCGCGGCGCTGAATCCGCTGATTTCTTTCCGTGAACGCTTCCCCTTTTTGGCGCGATGGGTCGAACGCGTGTTTGGTATCGCCGCCAAGCGTTCGCTGCCGCGTGGCGCAGCCCGGAGTTTTCTTGCTTCTGCACCGAGAGAAGGCATCGGTGCTCCGGACGGCCGCGAAATCGTCCTGCTAGTGGATACCTTCTCCAACCATTTCGATACCGAAACCGCGGAGGCCGCGCTGGAAGTACTGCTGGCGGGAGGCTATCGGATACACATCGCGAGGCCGCCGGCCGGAGAACGGCCTCTATGCTGCGGGCGCACTTTTCTTTCTCACGGCTTGATCGCGCAAACACGGGCGGAAGCCCGGCGCATGGTCGAAACGCTGTGGCCTTATGTGGAGCGCGGGCTCCCGGTTGTCGGACTGGAGCCGTCCTGTCTCCTCATGCTGCGCGACGAGTATTACAGCCTCGGGTTGGGGGAGAAGGTCGACAAGATCGCCAAGGCGGCAGTCCTCCTGGAAGAGTTTTTGGCCCGCGAACACGACGCCAAGCGCCTCAAGCTGGCGCTCAAATCCGTGCCCGGCGCGCGGGCGATGGTACACGGACATTGCCACCAAAAGGCCTTTGGCGCATTGAAAGCGATGCGGAAAGTCTTGGGTCTGGTGCCTGAACTCCAGGTCGAGTTCATCGAGTCGAGCTGCTGCGGCATGGCCGGCGCCTTCGGGCTGGAGGCCGAGCACTACGAAATGTCCATGCGGATGGCCGAGCTCGCGCTGTTGCCGAAAGTGCGGGAAGCCGATACCGACACCTTATTGATCGCCAACGGTACCAGTTGCCGTCATCAGATTCGCGACGGCGCACAACGCGAGAGCGTGCATTTCGCACGGGTGCTGCGGATGGCCTTGGCTACTTGAAGAAGAGGAGAGAAGAGAGCATGACGGTTGCATCGGGTTTTTTCGTGGATTGGGCCGGCAATGCCCGCCGGACCGAGGAGCCAGGCGGCGGTTACCGCTGCGAGGTCGATACCGTGGCGCGTTATGTCGCGGTGCTGTCCCAGAAAGGCACGCTCATCCATGAAGGCACCTTTTACAAAACCCTGGCGGACATGGAAGCGGCCGGAATCAAGGCCAAGCTGGTAGACGCCTCGGTCCCCTGGTAGGTGGTGACGGTGAGTTACACCAGCCTATGCAAGCACAGAAACCTCGGCGAAGGCGACATGGTGCCCTTTACCGTGGAAGGCCGCGAAATATTGCTGGTCTGGCCGGATGGCGGGGAGCTCAAGGCCTTTCAAGGCACCTGCCCGCATCACAACGCCCGTTTGAAATACGGCGGGTTCAACGGACGGACCATCACTTGCACCTTCCATAACTGGGTGTTCGACGCGCGTACCGGCCAAGGCCTGATTCCGCCGCGCTGTGCGCTGGAAGAGTATCCGCTGCGGGTCGAAGACGGGATGGTTCAGGTCGATCTTTCGGGGTGCTCCCCGTCCTGATGCGGAGAGCGTTCTCACGAATCTTGGGGTTTTTTATTGGTAGTAACTTGGGAAGACTGTTATGGCGAATTACGAAAAATTAAAGAACGACATGTCGATCTGCGACGGTGAAAGGATCGGCGGGTATGCCAGTGCCTGCAGGGGCCAGCTCTACCGCTGCACGGCCTGCGGAGCCGTGGGCTGCCGGCAAGCCAAGGAACATGCCTGCAGCAAGCAGGGATTCAGCGTCGCGTTCAAGTGTTATGCCTGCGGCGCGATCGGAAAGGAAGAGCTCGTCGCTTCTGGTCATGAGGCCAGCAAAAGCGCCGCGAGCACGCCGGCGCGAATGGAGAATACGGACTGACAATACGGCAATCGGCGGAGGCGAGAACACGATGCGCGATTACTTGATGCTTTTGCTGGGCACCGCGTTGGTCAACAACGTGGTGCTGGTCAAGTTCCTGGGGCTGTGTCCCTTCATGGGCGTGTCGAAGAAGCTGGATTCGGCGCTCGGCATGGGTTTGGCGACCACCTTCGTGCTCACGCTGACCGCCGTGGCCAGTTGGCTCCTGGAGCACTACCTGCTGGCCCCCCTCGACATCGGCTTCCTCAGGATTCTGTCGTTCATCCTGGTGATCGCCGCCGTGGTTCAGTTCACCGAAATGGTCGTTCGCAAGACCAGCCCGGTGCTTTATCAAGTCCTCGGCATTTTTCTGCCGCTCATCACGACCAACTGCGCCGTGCTGGGAGTGGCCCTTCTGAACATCCAGCAGGAATACGATTTCCTGCACAGCGCCCTATTCGGATTCGGTTCCGCCCTGGGATTCACCCTGGTCATGGTCATCTTCGCCGGCATTCGGGAGCGCCTGGCCCTCATGAGCGTTCCGGAAGCTTTCGCCGGCGTGCCGATCGCTTTCATCTCCGCCGGGATTCTGTCCCTGGCATTCATGGGATTCGCAGGACTCAACACACATTAGGCCAGCTTATGTACATCCTATTCGCCGTACTCAGTCTTACCGCTTTAGGACTTGCTCTGGGCTTCATGCTGGGCGCCGCCGCTCGCTACTTCAAGGTCGAAGACAACCCGCTGGTCGACGAGATCGAAAAGATGATGCCGGGCTCGCAATGCGGCCAATGCGGCTATCCCGGCTGCCGGCCGGCGGCGGAAGCCCTGGTGGCCGGCAAGGCATCCGCCACCCTGTGCCCGCCCGGCGGAAAAGCCTTGGCCGAACAATTGGCGAGCAAGCTCTCGCTGGACATCGATCTGGCCGGCGTGGAAGACCAGGTTCCCATGGTGGCGAGAGTCAGCGAAGCGACCTGCATCGGCTGCACCCGCTGCTTCAAGGTGTGCCCTACGGACGCCATCGTGGGAGCGCCCAAGCAGATTCATGCCGTGGTCGCCGATGCCTGCATCGCCTGCGGAAAGTGCGTGGAGGTCTGCCCGACCGAATGTCTCGGGATGCAGCCCATCAAAACCACCTTGCGTAACTGGCGCTGGGCCAAACCCGATCTCGCTGCCGCGGGAGCCTGAAAATGGTCGTACTGGACATCAATGCGCTATGGCGCCGACGCAGCAAAATCCGGGGCGGTGTCCATCCGGAACCGCGCAAGGAATCGACCGCCGATAAACCCATAGTCACCGATTTTCCTTTGCCGGAACGGCTTTACCTGCCGCTGCAGCAACACTTGGGGCAACCTGCGGAACCGGTGGTCCGGGCGGGCGACAAGGTGCTGAAAGGGCAATTGCTCGCGGCGAGCCGGGGTGCGGTCTCGGCCTCGGTGCATGCCTCGACTTCCGGAACCGTGGCCGGCATCGAAGAATATCCGGCGCCGCATCCTTCGGGACTCCCGACCCCGACCATCGTTCTCGAACCGGACGGGGAGGATCGCTGGATCGAGGGGGCTGGCGAAGCCGATCCGTTCAGTCTGACACCCGAGGAACTCTGCGCCCGCGTCGACCAGGCCGGCATCGTCGGCCTGGGAGGAGCCGCCTTCCCGTCGGCGATGAAGCTGAACCTCGGATGGCGGACCCGGATCAACACGCTCATCATCAACGGCGGCGAGTGCGAACCGTATCTGACCTGCGACGATCGGCTGATGCGGGAGCGCGCCGCGGAGATCGTCGAGGGCGTCCGGATCATGCTGCACGGGTTGCAATGCCCGACCGCCCTGATCGCGATCGAGGACAACAAGCCGGAAGCGTATGCCGCCATGCTCGATGCGGCGAAAAAACACGGCCGCATCGAGGTCGTTCAGGTGCCGTCCCTGTATCCCATGGGCTGGGAAAAGAATCTCGTCACCCATCTGACCGGCAAGGAAGTGCCCGCGGGGGGGCGTCCCACCGACGTGGGCGTGCTGCTGCACAACGTCGCGACCGCTTATGCGGTGCAACGGGCCGTTCGTTACGGACGGCCGCTGATCAGCCGGGTGGTTACGGTGAGTGGAGAAGCGGTGGAGGCGCCGCGCAACGTGGAGGCGCCGCTCGGCACGCTGTTGTCCGAGCTGCTCGCCTTCTGCGGGCACAAGCCCGAACGGACGGCCCGCTATGTGATGGGCGGGCCGATGATGGGCGATCATCTGCCTCACGTTCAAGTGCCCTTGGTCAAGCGCACCAGCGGCATCCTGGCGCTGACGCCCGAAGAAATCCAGGCTGCGGACGCCAGGCCCTGCATCCGCTGCGGGCGCTGCGTCTCGGCTTGTCCGGTCGGATTGCTGCCGCTGGAAATGATGACCCGCATCCGCGCCGGCCAGCTGGACGCCGCAGTGAGTTTCGGGCTTAGGGACTGCATCAGCTGTAGTTCATGTTCCTATGTCTGTCCGTCGCGAATTCCCCTGGTGCACTACTTCAAATATGCGAGCGGGGAATTGATGGCGCGCCAACAGGCGCAGCAGAAAACCGAACAGACCAATCGCCTGGCCGAGGAGAAGCGGCGGCGGCTGGAAAGGGCCAAACAAGCGGCTGCTGCGCGCAAGGCGCAGGCTTCCGCCAAGGAGGATGCGTCATGAGCAAGGTTTACCTGCCCGTCGCGCCGTTAACCGGCGCCGACCATCCGGTGCAAGCCATCATGGCGCAGGTGGTATTGGCGCTGGTGCCGGCTACCGCTTTCGGCCTGTTTCTATTCGGCTGGCCGGCCCTTTATCTATTTTTGACGACTGTCTTGTCAGCGGTGCTGTTCGAAGCCGTTTGCCTGAAGTTGGCAGGCAAACCGGCTTCGCTTTTTTTGTTGGACGGTTCCGCACTGTTGACCGGGTGGTTGCTGGCTTTGAGCCTTCCGCCCTGGGCGCCCTGGTGGATAGGCGTGACCGGAGCGGGTCTCGCCATCATCGTCGGCAAGCAGATCTACGGCGGCATCGGCCAAAATCTGTTCAATCCGGCGATGCTCGCGCGTGTCGCCCTGCTGGTGTCGTTTCCCCTGGAAATGACGACCTGGGCCCAGCCGGCGCCTCTATTCTCCGGGCAGGCCCCCGGCCTGCTCCAGGCATTGGGAATCACCTTTGGCGGTGCCGGCATCGATGGTTTCGCCAGTGCGACCGTCATAGGCCATGCCAAGACCGAATTGTCTCAAGGCAAAACGCTAGTCGAGGCGTTTGCGAACGGACAGTTCGGCCTGGCTGGAGCATGGCTGGGCTGGATTCCCGGCAGCCTTGGCGAAACCTCGGCCCTGCTGGTGGCGGTCGGCGGCGTATGGCTGCTCCGGAAGCGGATCATCACCTGGCACATCCCGGTTTCCTTGCTGGCCACCGTCGCCGCTCTCGCAACCGTCTTCCACCTCATCGACGGCGATCGTTATCTCGGCCCGCTGTGGCACCTCGGAGCCGGCGGCGTGATGCTGGCCGCGTTCTTTATCGCAACCGATTACGTCACCTCGCCCGGCAGCCCAAAAGGGCAGCTGATTTTCGGTGCCGGCTGCGGGCTCTTGATCTTCGTCATCCGTACTTGGGGCGGGTTTCCCGAGGGCGTGGGCTTCGCCGTGCTGTTGATGAACGCGTTGACCCCGGTGATCGACTATTACGTCCGGCCCCGCATCTACGGGCGCGATTACAAGGGCAAGCCCTTGAAATTGCCGGAGGGTAAAGAATGATCGCCTTGAATAAAGAGACGCTTCTGCAATTTGCACTCCTGCGATGGCAAAGACTGCGCCGAAACTTCGATGATCTGGATGCGCTTCGGCAGCGTTTGGACTATCAGACCTATTTGCTGGCCGTTTGCGCCCTGGCTGCCAGTCTGCTCTTAGGGATAGGCGATCTGGTCACCAAAGAGGCGATCGCGGAGCGCCAGGCCGAAGATCTCCGGGCGACGCTGGGACAGGTGCTGCCGGAAGCGCTTTACGATAACGACGTGCTTGCAAGCCTGCGGGTGATTCCGTCTGCGGGAGAAGGGACCGGCCTTGATCGAACCGAGGTTTTCGTCGCCAAAAAAGGCGGCGAAGTCAGCGCCGTGGCGTTCAAGATGCTGGCTACCGGCGGCTATGCCGGCGACCTTACCCTGATGGTGGGCGTGGACCGCGACGGAAAAATCCTGGGCGTTCGGGTTATCTCGCATGCCGAGACGCCGGGCTTGGGCGATAAGGTCGAAACCTCCAAGTCCGGCTGGATTCTGGGGTTTAACGGCCGATCCCTGAGCAATACGTCCCCGCAAGGCTGGCGGGTCAAAAAGGACGGCGGCGACTTCGACCAATTCGCCGGCGCCACCATTACGCCGCGGGCGGTGGTCAAGGGCGTCGAAGGCGGGCTCAAATTCTTCGAGCGCCACCGCCAGGAGCTTTTAACGGCAACCGAGTAGCGGAGGAAAGCCGTCATGTCCGAATCCTTGAGCAGAATCGCCAAAGAAGGTTTGTGGAGCAACAACATCGTCTTCAGCCAGAGCATCGCTTTGTGCCCGCTCCTGGCGGTCACCGGCACGACCACCAACGGGCTCGGCATGGGGCTCGCCACGACCGCCGTTCTGATGGTATGCAATCTGTTGATTTCTTACGGCCGGCTGCTCATACCGTCGGAAATCCG
This sequence comes from Methylocaldum sp. 14B, assembly GCF_002005105.1. GTDB lineage: Bacteria > Pseudomonadota > Gammaproteobacteria > Methylococcales > Methylococcaceae > Methylocaldum. The sequence continues at coordinate 124,614 of NZ_MSCV01000006.1, forward strand.
AATTCCCGTCTTCGTGGCTCTGATCGCCATGGTCGTCACCCTGGTGGACATGCTGATGAACGCCTGGCTGCATGAATTGCACAAAGTGCTGGGGCTCTTTATTCCGCTGATCGTGACCAACTGCGCCATTCTCGGCCGGGCGGAAGCGTATGCTTCGCGCAAGCCGCCGGTTTACGCCCTGTTCGACGGGCTCATGATGGGGCTTGGGTTTACGCTGGCTCTGGTCGTCCTGGGCGCGGCTCGGGAAGTTAGCGGCTCGGGAACGCTGTTCGCCAATGCTTCCCTGCTGTTGGGGCAGGGGTTCGCCTGGCTGGAAACCACGCTGATCCCGGAGTATCGCGGATTCCTGCTGATGGCCTTGCCGCCGGGCGGTTTCCTGATGCTGGGTTTTATTCTTGCCGGAAAAAGATTGCTGGATAAGCGTTTGGCGCGCAGGCCGCTGCGAAACGCGGCGATCGAACAGCCTTTGGCCGAAAACGTCTAATTGGGTGAAGAGATATGCACGTCGGTGTATGTTACGCGGAAGCGGATCGCCAGGTATGGATGCGGCTGGAGGTCCCGGACAACAGCGTGGTGGAAGAAGCGATCCGCCGCTCGGGCATCTTGGAGTGCTTCCCGGAAATCGATCTGACCAGGCAAAAGGTCGGTATATTCGGCAAGCTGGTGAAGCTGGACAGTCCGATCAACGATGGAGACCGCATCGAAATTTACCGTCCCATCACGGCCGATCCGAAAACCGTCAAGCGTCGCCGCACCGCAAGCGATGACGACGATGACGATTGAGCGCGCCGCGCTTGGGCTACTTTTTCAATAACAATACAAACGGAGAACTTTCCCCGTGAAAGGCGACAGCAAGGTTATCGAATATCTCAACAAAGTCCTCACCAACGAATTGACCGCGATCAACCAGTATTTCCTGCACGCGCGGATGTTCAAGAACTGGGGGCTGCATAAACTCAACGAGAAGGAGTACCACGAATCCATCGACGAGATGAAGCATGCCGATCAGGTGATCGAACGCGTGCTATTCCTCGAAGGCCTGCCGAACCTCCAGGATTTGGGCAAGCTCAAGGTCGGCGAGCATACCGTGGAAATGCTGGAATGCGACTTGGCCCTGGAAATGGACGCCATTCCGCTGTTGCGCGAGGCCATCGCCTATTGCGAGCAGGTCAACGATTACGTGAGCCGTGAACTCCTCGAACACATTCTCGAAAGCGAGGAAGAACATGTCGACTGGCTGGAAACGCAATTGGGTCTGATCGCCAAGATCGGCATCCAGAATTACGAGCAGTCGATGATGTAAACGCTATCGCATGCGAAAGGCGAACTCGGGCGGTCGTTGACCGCCTTTTTTTTGTCCGCTTTTAAACAAATTCCCATGAATGTTGGCTGCTTTGTATTTGTCCGGACATTCCCATACCGGCTGGCATGAATCTATCCACTTGAATATAAAGGCGTATATGGATGGTACGCGGATTGCACTGTAAACCATCGGTACTAGGTTCAACGGATGTTTCGGCTCTGACGGTCAAGCCGCACGATGAGGAAGTGCCGCTATGCCCGCACTGAGACGGAACAGCGCGAATAGACAGACAGGAGCAAGCCATGCAGACAGTGCAGCATCAATCGGGTGCCGAGGGCGTCGACACGCACGCCGGAGCGGACGTAGACGAAATCATGCAAAAGGTCGCCGAGCATAAAGGCTGCGGGACCTCGGGAGGATCCGGGAAAGCCAGTTGCGGTTCCGGTGCGGGCGAAAACGACCTGCCGCCCGAAATCTGGGAGAAGGTCAAAAACCATCCCTGTTACAGCGAGGAGGCCCACCACCATTACGCGCGCATGCACGTGGCGGTGGCTCCGGCCTGCAATATCCAATGCAATTACTGCAATCGAAAATACGATTGCGCCAATGAAAGCCGTCCGGGCGTGGTGAGCGAGAAACTCACTCCGGAACAGGCCGCGAAGAAGGTTCTGGCGGTGGCGTCCACCATTCCCCAGATGACCGTGCTCGGCATCGCCGGTCCCGGCGATCCTCTCGCCAATCCGGAAAAGACCTTCAAAACCTTCGAACTGATAGCCAAAACGGCGCCGGACATCAAGCTGTGCGTGTCCACCAACGGCCTGGCGCTGCCCGACCACGTGGAGCAGCTTTCCAAGTACAACATCGATCACGTCACCATCACCATCAACATGATCGACCCGGAAGTCGGGGCCAAGATCTATCCCTGGATCTACTACAAGAAAAAGCGCTATCACGGCGTCGAAGCGGCCAAGATCCTGACCGATCGGCAATTGCAAGGGCTCGAGATGCTGACCGAGCGCGGCATCCTGTCCAAGATCAATTCGGTGATGATCCCGGGCATCAATGACCAGCACCTGGTCGAAGTCAACAAAGCCGTCAAATCGCGCGGCGCGTTCCTGCACAACATCATGCCGCTCATCTCGGCGCCCGAGCACGGCACGGTGTTCGGCCTGACCGGTCAGCGCGGCCCCACGGCCCAGGAGCTCAAGGCGCTGCAGGACAGCTGCGAGGGCGAGATGAACATGATGCGCCACTGCCGCCAGTGCCGAGCCGACGCGGTGGGGCTGCTGGGCGAGGACCGCAGCGCCGAGTTCACCACCGACAAGATCATGGAAATGGAAGTCAGTTATGACCTCGAATCCCGCAAGGCCTATCAGGCGGCGGTGGAGAAGGAGCGTGACGCGGTGGTCGCGGCCAAGAAAGCCGAGATGGAATCCCTGGCGGGCGAGCATTCCGACATCAAGATGCTCATCGCCGTGGCCACCAAGGGGGGCGGCAAGGTCAACGAGCATTTCGGACACGCCAAGGAGTTCCAGGTCTACGAGCTCTCGACCGCGGGCGCCAAATTCGTCGGCCACCGCCGCGTCGATCTTTACTGCCAGGGCGGCTATGGCGAGGAAGATTCTCTCGCGACCATCATCCGCGCCATCAACGACTGCCACGCGGTATTCGTGGCCAAGATCGGCGGCTGTCCGAAGAACGATCTGAAGGCGGCCGGCATCGATCCCGTCGATCAATTCGCGGGCGAGTTCATCGAGCAATCCGCGATCGCCTACTTCAAGGATTATTTGGACAAGGTGAAAAGCGGCGAAGTCGAGCACGTGGAACGCGGCGACGCGCAAATCCGCCAGGGTGCGCTGACCTCCGCGGAAGCGGCTTAGAGCTACCGTTTTCCGGTATTCACCCGCCTTTCGGGACGGCTAGTCCCGGAAGGCGGCCCCACCACTGACAGAGGAGTAAACACATGGCCTACAAGATCGTGAAAGACAACTGCACCGGTTGTTCCGCTTGCGAGCCCGAATGCCCGAACCAGGCGATTTCCGAGACGAAGGACGGTCTTTTCGTCATCGACCCCGCCAAGTGCACCGAGTGCATCGGGCATCACGACGAAGCGCAATGCGTCGCCGTCTGCCCCATCGACGACACTTGCATCATCGACGACAACTATCCCCGTTACCAAGCGGCCTAGGTGGATACCATGGATCTGACTATTACCCCGACTGCGGAAAAGTTCATCCGGCGCATGGTGCGCTTCGGCGGCGTCGGTGAAGACGCTGGGTTTCGCCTGTCGGTGAGCCCCGGCGGCTGCTCCGGCCTGGCATCGGAATTCAGCGTGGAAGCCGAGCCCAAGGCGGGCGACGCCGTGGTCGTAGTTAACGGCCTCAAACTGTTCCTGCCGGCGGAAAGCCGTTTGCTGCTGGAGGGCGTCACCATCGACTTTTCCGAGACGCCGACGTCCAGCGGATTCGTGTTCCACAACCCCAATTCGACGGGTTGCGGCACTTGCAGCAGCAGTAGTTCGGCGGGCGCAGCGACGGTGTCGGTGTCCTCCATCCAGGTCAAGAGCAGTCATTGACGGACGGTTGCGCCGACATGCAGAACAGTTTCGCGCAAGCACAATCCTCAGAGGCGCCATCGCTCATGCCGGATGCTTCGGACTTCGGACTTGGTATAGATGCCGCCGCGGCAGCCTGCCTGGGCTCGGGATTGCCCGAAGAGGCCGAGCGGCATCTGCGCCAGGCCGGGCTTAGCTACCACCGGGACGAGGAAGCGCTTGCGCACCTGCAAGCCGCCTGGCAGGCGGCACCTGGCCACGCCGCCGTGTATATCGGCCTGTACCGGTTCTATTTTTACAAGAACCGGTTGCAGGAGGCCCTGGACGTTGCCCGCGACTGTCTGAAGAAAGCCGCTCTCGACAACGGCTTGCCGGAAGACTGGCGTGCAGCGAAAGCGACGGACGCCGATTTCGGCAGCTTTGACGCGATTCTGCCCCGATTCTTCCTGTTTACCCTTAAGGGTTACGGTTATCTGAATCTGCGATTGGGACAGATTGAGGAAGGGCGGGCCGCCGTCGAGAAACTGGTCGAACTCGACCCGGGCGACAAGCTCGGCGGCAAGGTGCTGCTGGATGTCCTTGAGAGGCAAGCCAATGGGGACGACGACTGAAATCGACGAAGCCCGCGACTGGCACGGCAATCTGCTGGACTGCTCCGGATGCGAGCGCCTTGCGGAATCGGCGAATGGGCGGTGCCGATTGGGCCACGCTTGCGTGCATGACCGTTACGCCCGCCGTATCGACCGGTTCTTCCGGTGGAATCCGCATCTCGCCAAGGAGTATCTGGAGCACCCGTATTTCGAGACGCGGGCCGTGGCGGCGAAATACGTGGAGGTGTTTCAGTTGCCGCGCCTGATCGCGGACCCGGACGAAACCGTGCGGCAGAGCGTAGCGCAGCGCCTGCCGCTTCGCTCCCGGCATCTGAAGGCGCTCGGCCGGGACCCGCATCGGGAGGTGCGCATCCGGGTGGCGGAACGCCTGGAGCTTAGTGATCTCGCCTCGATGATCGACGATCCCGACTACTACGTCAGGCAGATCGTAGCCCGGCGTCTTCCGCCGAGCATGCTGGTTCGGATGCTGCACGATCCGGATCGGGAAGTGCGCAAGGTCGTGGCGCGGCGCGCAGGCGCCGAATGGCTGCACACGATGGCGAAAGACCCGGAACTGGACGTGCGGCTGGAAGCGATTAGACGCATGGATGCCGGTCAACTGAAACATTATCGGGACGACCCCGACTGGCGCGTGCGCTACGAGGTCGCCAGCCGGCTGGATCTCGCCGAGCTCGCGCCGATGCGCGGCGATTCCGACGCCACGGTGCGGGACTTGGTCGAGCAGCGCCTCGCCGGGCGGCACGATGCCGATGTTCTACCGGAAGCTTGTTAAACCACAATCACTCATCGAGGAGCGATATGGCTACCACTATTGTACGCGACAGCGATGTCAACGAATTGAACGATCCGCCGCGCTTCAAGTTCGGCGAAAAGGTGAAGTCGAAAAAGGTGGTCCGGAACGACGGCACGTTTAACGGCCGCGATATCGGCGAGGTCCTGGTCAAGAAAGGTGAGGTGGGATACATCAAGAGCATCAACACCTTCCTTCAACAGTTTTACATCTACGCCGTGGATTTTCCGGAACGGGGTTACGCGGTGGGCATGAAGGGCCGCGAAATCGAATCCCTGGACAATCCGCCGCCCCCGAAAACCGTTCCGGTTCCCGAAGGAGGGGAGACGGCATGATCGAGCCACGCACACCGATTTATCAATGGGGACAGAAGGTCTGGGCGGAAACGGATCTCTTCAACGACGGCACTTATCCTGATCGCGAGCCGGGGGCCTTGCTGGTGGCAGCGGGCAGCGAAGGCGAGATCGTGCAGGTGGGATTCCACGAGGAAGCGAAAATTCCCGTGTACCTGGTCGAGTTTCCGAACGGCTGCGTCGTGGGCTGCTTAGAAGAGGAGCTTCGATCCGACCAAGCCAGAGGGCAGGTGGCCGGGATTCTGTAGAAGGCATACGCATTGCGCTGGTTCCCGACTTCTGGTTGGGAACCGGATCTTTAGGAAGCTCCGGCTTCCTGTGTCGCGAAGCGGGAGCTTCTCGAGGCCGCGTTCCCGAGCGGGAGCTTGGGAACGAGCGAGAGCGAACGGACGGAACATGGACGGAAAGAGTTGTGCGGAGGTCTTGATCCGATGAACGGCAATCTTGCGGTATCCAATTTGATGTCCGTGTGTCCTCATCCCAACGAGGTGGATCGGAAGCGTATCGACCGCGCGCTCGGGAAGCGCAAGCGCTACCGCTACGTGACTCCGGTGGTCCGTCCGATCGAGGCCGGATATGAAATCGTCAGCCCGTGCTGCTCGCGGAACATCGATCCCGATGGCGGGGTGATCGATATCGCCCGGCTGGAATTTCAGGATAGTTCGCGGTGCTGGAGGCTGTACCGCAAGGATCACAAGGCGGGCCTATGGATCGAGCACGGCGAATACCACGCCTTGTCTCAGATTCTCGAACTTTTGAACGAAGACCCGGATAGGCAGTTCTGGCAATGAGCGACCCAATCATTTATCTGGACAACAACGCCACCACGGCGGTAGCGCCGGAGTGCGCCGACGCGATGGCCCGCTGTCTCAGGGAGAGTTACGGCAATCCGTCCAGCAAGCACCGGGCCGGCGAAGCGGCCAAGGTCGAGAGCATCGCCGGCCGCGCCAAAGTGGCGGCGCTCCTGGGCGCCACGCCGCCGGAAATCGTCTTTACCAGCGGCGGCACCGAGGCCAATCACCAGGCTGTTCTGGGAGCGCTCGCCCTGTCGCCGGGGCGGCGCCACATCGTCACCAGCCGGGTGGAACATCCGTCAACGCTGGCCCTATTGCGCCATCTCGAATCCCAGGGCGTGCGGGTGACCTATTTGCCGGTGGACGGACAGGGGCGGCTCGATCTCGGAGAACTCGAACGCGCCCTGACCGAGGATACGGCCCTGGTTTCGCTGATGTGGGCCAATAACGAGACCGGCGTCCTGTTCCCCGTCGAGGAAGCCGTGGCGATAGCCCAGGCCAGGGGCGCGCTGTTTCATACCGACGCGGTTCAGGCGGTCGGCAAGACGCCCATCGATTTAGCCCGAGTTCCGGTGGATTTCCTGTCCTTTTCGGGCCACAAGATTCATGCACCCAAAGGCATTGGCGTGCTGTTCGTGCGCAAGGGCCGAAAGCTTCCGCCGCTTTTGTTCGGACACCAGGAGCGCGGGCGCCGCGGCAGCACCGAGAACGTGCCGGGGATCGTCGCCCTCGGGGTGGCGGCCGAATTGGCCGCAGCCGCTCCGGCAAACTCCGGGTCCCGGATCGGGGCTTTGCGCGATCGTCTCGAGGCGGAACTGCTGGCGCGTATTCCCGGTGCCTTCGTTAACGGCGGCGGCGCCGAGCGGGTGGCGAACACCACCAGCCTGTGCCTGGGAACGATCGAGGCCGAGCCGGTTCTCGACAAGCTCGACCGGGCTGGAATCTGCGCCTCGGCCGGAGCGGCCTGCACCGCCTCCGGAACCGAACCCTCGCACGTGTTGACCGCCATGGGCTTGGCCCCGGAAGCCTCGCTGGCCACGATCCGCTTCTCCTTGAGCCGCTATACCACGGCAGAGGAAATCGACCGGATCATAGCGGTGCTTCCGGAAATCGTCCGAATGTTCGAGGCGGAGGCCGCATGACTCCTAAGAGCACCGGCCTTTGTCTCCCCTCACAGCGTGAGAAAGGGCAAGACGTAGGATGCGCTGAGGTACGAAGCGCCCTTCGACTAGGCTCAGGACAGGCCCTTCGACTGAGCTCAGGACAGGCATCAATCGCGAACGATGCGGTTCACTTCGTTCAGCACATCCTACTAGCTGGAGGACGTCGCAGATGCCCCGAAACGACAAAACATTGATTTTTTGAAACCAACTGGAGTACCGCATGAAGGTCATGATCAGAAGAAATTCCGCCGGCGAGCTGTCCGTTTACGTTCCGAAAAAAGACCTGGAGGAACCCATCGTTTCCCAGGAAAAGCCGGAACTGTGGGGCGGAATGGTGACGCTGGCGAACGGCTGGGAGCTGTCGCTGCCGGCCATGGCCGCCGATACCGCGCTGCCGATCACGGTCGACGCGCGTCGGGTGAGCGGGGACTGACCATGGCGCTCAGTAACGAGGCGCTCGGGGAAATCCGGATGCTTCTGGAAGGCGAGGCGCCCGCCGCCGAACGCTGTGCGAGCGTGCGCAAGAATTTTCCGGGGCTGTCGCTGACACGTTGCGACGCCAGCGACATGAGTTCCGAAACTCCGACATTCGAAACTCCCGAGTTCTGCGTTTACCTGATAGACACCTCGGAACACTGCGTACGCATTACCGGCGATCCGGCCGCGGCAACCGGTCTGATCGTCGCCCAGAAACGGTAGTTATCGACCATGAAAAACTCACCTACCATCTTGCTCTCGGACCCCGACATCAGCCTGTCCGAACTCGAAGCCGTGGAAGAGGTCCTGAAATCGCCGCGGCTGAGCGCGGGGCCCACGGTCGAAGCTTTCGAAGAGGCTTTCGCCCAATATCTCGGGCGCAAACACGCCGTGGCGGTGAGCAGCGCCACCATCGGCCTGATGCTGGCGCTCAAGGCCTACGGCATAGGTCCGGGGGACGAAGTCATCGCGTCCGCGTTCGGTTTCCGCGAAACCGTTCACGGCATCGCGCTGGCCGGGGCGACGCCGATCTTTGCCGACATCGATTATTGGTCGGGGACGCTGGTTCCCGAAAAGGCCGCGGCGGGAATCACGTCGAAAACCCGCGCCATAGTCGCCGGCAATACCAACGGCCATCCGGCGATGTGGCCGGCGTTCCGTGAATTGGCCACGAAACACGGCCTGCTGCTCATCGAAGATTCCAGCGAGGCGATCGGTTCGCGTTACCAGGGGAAGCTGGTGGGCAGCTTCGGGGACTGTTCGGTGTTCGATTTGTCCCAGCCGTCGCCGCTGACCTGCGGCGAGGGCGGCATGGTGGTGACCGACGACGGCGATTTGGCCGCTCGGCTGCGGAGCTTCCGAGGCCGCCGCCTCGACGAACGGCATTCGGTGGTACTGGGCGAAACGCCGCCGTATCGGGCGGAACTCAGCGAACTCGGCGCCGCTCTCGGGCTGGTGCAGCTCAAGCGTCTTCCGGGAATCCTGGAGCGCCGGAAAGAGATCGAAGCCTATTACAACGCCCACATGCAATCCTTCGAGGGCATCAAGCCGCCGTATCTCGCTCCGGACGTGGACGAGGCGCACTGGTTTCTCTACCTGGTCCATCTCGGCACCCGTTTTTCCCGTTCCAGCCGGGACGCCATCATTCACGATTTGGCAACCGAGCAGATCGAGGCCGTGGCCTATTGCCGGCCACTGCATCAGCAGCGTTTTTACGGAAACCTGGGCTATCGCAAGGGCGATTTCTTCGTCACCGAGAAGCTGGCGGACCGCGCCGTTGCGCTGCCTTTCCACAACCATATCACGGAGGACCAGGTGGGCTTCATCGTCAAGACCGCCAAGGACGCCTCGATCAATATCGGGGCGGGATCGGCCATTTACCTCTGACGCCGCTCCGAAACCATGTCGGGCTTTTTGCGGACCGAAAAGAGGCGGAATGCAAAAGCCTGGGTGACCGTACTGCCTTCGGGCAAGACGGTGCAGGTGGCGAGAGGCGCCAATTTGCTCGAGGCCATCGCGGCGGCGGGCGAGGCTGTCGCCCACCGTTGCGGTGGACGGGCCCGCTGCGGCGAGTGCCATGTGCTCGTGCGGCAGGGCTGGCGCGGCTTATCCAAGGTGCGCCAGGCAGAACGCGATCGGCTCACGCAGCTTTGCGGAGCCGAATCGCTGTCCAGGCTGGCTTGTCAGGCCGCCCTGGGCGTTCATAACAAAGTAATAATCGAACTTATAAACCATTAACCAGAGGATCATTGTTATGGATACCAAAGAAGCTGTCGCTACTCCTTCTGAACCCCAATCGGCCGTCGTCGCGTCCGGCGCGACGCTCAATGCCGAGCAGCGGACGGAATGCGTCATTCACCTGCGTTTCTTTCCGGACGGCACCGTGGCCGAAATCGGCGAGCGTCCGTCAGGGGTGGAGCCGCACGACTGGTACAAATACCTGTGCAACAACACCCAGAACAGTTACCAGGCCTTGTCCGGCGGACGCGGGCTGTTCCGCCTGCTGCGCACCGAGGTGGACGCCTTGAAGGCCTCTTGCGCCGCGGGGATGACATCATGAGCACGCCGTTTCCGAGTCAATTGGCAGAAGATTTGGCGGCGGGACGGGTCATTCCGTATCTCGGCCCGGAGATTCTGAGTCTGGCGCCCGGCGGCGCGATTCCGAGTTCGCCGGAGGCCTTGGTGGAACTGATTACGGCCAAGGTCACCGTGCCCCACAAGATCCGGAAGAATCTTACCGCCGCCAGTCAATACATCGAGAATTTCAAGCATCGGAAGACGCTGGTCGGACTTTTGCAGGAAGCCTTTCGGAGCCCGCCGGAACCGACCGTTCTGCACGGTTTCCTGGCGAATCTCCCGAACCCGCTGCCCTTGATCGTCGACGTCTGGTACGACGCCAGCATGGCGGCGGCCCTGGCTTCGCGCCGCGATTTCGGGCAAGTGCAGGGCGTGAGCCGCGCGGAGCACCTGGGAGACTGGGTTCACTATTTCCATGCCGACGACACAAAGGCGGAGCCGGGGGAAGCCGCGGGATGGGCGACCCTGCTCTACAAGCCGCTGGGTTCCATCGCGCCTGCGTCCAACTTCATCATCTCGGATTCCGACTACGTGGAAGTTCTCACCGAAATCGATATCCAGACGCCGATTCCGGACCGGGTAAAGGAAATTAGGACGGGCCGCAGCTTCCTGTTCCTGGGCTGCCGTTTCCGCAACCAGCTGGAGCGCAATTATGCGCGGCAGATCATGAAGCGTTCCAGCGACCGGCATTTCGCGGTGCTGGAAGGCGATCTCACCCGCAACGAGGCGCGGTTCCTCGCGGAACAGGGCATCGAACGGATCGACATGCCCTTGGCCGAGTTCGTCGCCGGGCTCACCGGAACGCCGGCGGAGTCCCGCAGGGCCGTGGCCTAATCCGAATCTCGTAGGCAGCGGCGTACGGAGGTTAGGGAGGCGTCGGCGGTTCCGTAGGTCGGAAATCCTTTTCCGACGCAAGGCGCGGATCAACCGCTTTGTCGGCAAGGGATTGCCGACCTACGAACCGCATGGCTCGGGAGAGATCGTTTATACCTTTGAGATGAATCGCGGAGGCAACGGCTCATGACTACGAATCGCGGCGCCCGTCTTCGGGCGCTTTTGGAACAGGCCTTCGAGCCGGTTCACCTGGAAATCGTCGACGACAGCCGGTCCCACGCCGGCCATGCCCATGAGGGTGGCGGCCACTTTTTCGTGACCGTGTGTTCCCGCCGTTTCGAGGGCCGTTCGACGCTGGAGCGCCATCGACTGGTTTATTCGGCGGTGAGCGAAATGATGCCGGGCGACATCCATGCCCTGAGCATCACTGCCTTGACGCCAACGGAGCAGGCGGCTTAGCACGAGGTTCATAAACGGCTTTTTGGGGATAAGCAGAGAATGAAGCTTCAGATCGAGCGGCCTTACATCGAAGCGATGGTCGAAGAGTTCCCGGATTTGGCGCACTTGAAGGAACAATTGCGTTTCGGCAATCGCGTCGAGGTGCCGTTCAGGCAACTGTCGAGCCCTGCGCTCGCGTTTTTAGGGAATCTTTACCGGCAGGCGGGGCCGGAGATGCAGGCCAAGGCCGCGCAACTCGCCACCTTGCAGCAGGCCATGAACGACGACGGAGTGCGCTTCGAAGCCGAAGACCTCGAGATGGTGCTGCCTGCGATTGCCCGCTACTTGGCGGCGGATGCCATCCGCGGCTGGCTGTTCACCGCGAGCGTGGCCGGCCGACCCCTGCCTTACGTCATCACGCGGCTCGACTACACCCCGACCTCGAACGACGAGATCGGGAAAGTCTTCATCGAGCTGAAAGCCAATGCCAAAGGGGCAATCGCCACCCAAACCATCCGAATCATGCCGAGCGACATCGCCGGCAAGACGGTGGCCGAGATTTTCGCCGCCAAGGGGTTCCTCAAGGAAACGCCCGAACTCATCCGCAATTACGACGAGACCGCGGAGCGTTACTTCGATTGGCGTGCCCGTTACGGCGCTCAGTTTTCCGGAAAAGGCACCGGTTTCTACGCGGAGGACCCGACGGCTTCGCACCGGGATACCGATTGGTCCCGTAAGGACGTTGTGGTGCTCTCGTCCGGCGGCGGCAGCGCGCGCCTGGTCAACGATGAGGGCATCCTGAGCTCGCGCGCGCTGACCCTGGATGCGCCCGGGGATATTCTGGGGCCTTATCTGCGCAAGGCGGCCAAGAGCAATCACTATGAGGCCGAGGACGAGGTCCGGGAGTCTCAGGACGCCATGCCCAAGGGACTGTTCACCCAGTTGCCGGTGCATTTCTACATCCTCATGTTCCACCTTGACCTGCACCATTATCTCTGGGTGCACGTGGACGACATCACACCCTACGAGTATCAGCCGGCCCTGAAGCAAAAGCTGATTCTGCCGGAGGAACAGACCGATCTCATCGACATCCTGACCGCCGAGATGGATGTCCTGATGGACGATATCGTCGCCGGCAAGTCCGGAGGCACGACCGTGCTGTGCGCCGGTCCTCCCGGCGTCGGCAAGACTTTGACCGCGGAGGTCTATTCCGAAATCATCCAGCGGCCGCTGTACCGGGTGCATTCCGGTCAGCTGGGGCTGAATGTCGCTGCCATGGAAACGGCGCTCAAGGACGTTCTGACCCGTGCCCAGCGCTGGGGTGCGGTGATGCTTATCGACGAGGCGGACGTCTACATCAAGCGGCGCGACGACAACATCACCATGAATGCCGTGGTCGGAGTGTTTCTGAGGGTGCTCGAATATTTCAACGGCCTGTTGTTTCTCACCACCAACCGGGTGGACGACATCGACGAGGCCATCGTGTCGCGCTGTATCGCGCTGATCAAGTTCTACCCGCCGGATCGGGAAAATCGGATCAAGATCTGGAAAGTGATGACCGAACAGTTCGCGTTGGAGGTCGCCCCGCCGCTGATCGACGAGCTGGCGGATCTGTTTCCGGCAGCCACCGGGCGTGACATCAAGGGACTGGCCAAGCTGGTGGCGAAATACTGTCAGCAGAAGCGGGTGCCGCCGTCCCTGGAAGTTTTCAAGCGCTGCTCGATTTTCCGGGGGATGGACTTGGGTCTGGCTGCATAGCGTTTCCCGCAGAGCGGTACACGGAAGCCATTCGGCGGAATACGCTTCGCTATTCCGCCCTACGGATGAGCCTTGATGGCCTCGAAGGTGCTCGCCATTTCGTCGAGGCTGATTTCGGTCGCCAAAGCGTCGGCGAAGACGTCGTCGCCCGCCGTCCAGCGTTCCTGGAGCTTGCCGTCGGCCAAGGCCATGGAGACCGCCTGGTTGAGCTCGTAGGCGCCGAACGCGTAGCCGGCATCCCGAAGCGCCGATTGCATCGCGTGCTGAACCAGGCTGCGGACGGTCATGTGCGGGGCGGAGAAGGGGATGTCGCCGGCGCGTCCGGCCGCGGCCTCGACACAAGCGCGCTTGTCGTAGGAGGCATGGCCTCGGCAGGCGAGTGGCCGTACCGGGTAAATGACGCAGACGCCGTTGGCAATGAAGGGACACCGGCGCCTGAGAGCCACCCGTTGCTCTTCGCTCAAGCCTCGGGTTACGCGATCGGCATCGGCTAGGCGCTGCTCGAGATCGACTTCGGCGCGTTTCAGCGCGTCGGAGGCCCAACGAACGTAACGCGCGATCAGCAGAATTTCGGGCGCCGTCGCCGTGACGCGGAGCGTGCAGCAGGTGGAGCATCCCTTGTGGCAGGCCAAGGGGGGCAGTCCCTCGGACTGAATTTCGACATTGCCTTCGAAACTGCTGAAGGCCTGTTCCAAGAGTCCGTCGATCAGGTCTTCGCGACCGCGCCGGGCGGCGAGGGTTTCGGTAAAGGCTTGGTGCTGCGCCTTGAAGAAGGCCAGAGGACCGGATTCATCCGGCATCGTTTCTTCCGACATGGGTGATTTTGTCATGTGTGAAAGTGCGCATATTGCGATCTCGACGTATCCGGGTCAATGCACCTGTCCAGCTTTCGAGCTTTTCGGCGCCTCGGCGTACGGGATGGGGTATTCGACTAAGGATCGGGTTTTCCTATGAGCACGGTGGCACTTGCCTGGGGTGCCCACCCCGATTTTCCCTTGATTCTGATTGCCAACCGGGACGAAAGGCATGCACGCGCGACCGCACAGGCGGCATGGTGGTCGGAGGAGCCCTCCTGTCTCGGCGGTCGCGACCTGGCGCGGGGCGGAACCTGGTTCGGCGTGGCCCGCGACGGACGCTTCGCGCTGGTCACGCCGTTTCGCGACGGCGCGCCTTCGGACCCGGACGCGCCGTCGCGCGGCCAGCTGCCGCTGGACTATCTCTCTTCCGGCGAGGAGCCGGTCGTCCACGCCCGCCGCTTCGCTCGCAGCCGGGGCGGACATTCGCCCTTCAATCTGCTGATCGGGTCGCCGCGTCACATGTACTACGCCGCCACCCGCGCCCGCTTGCCGTTGGCGCTGACTCCCGGCATTCACACCTTGTCCGACGGGTTGCTGGACGAACCCTGGCCCAAGTGCGTGCGCCTGGACACGCTGCTGGGTTCTTATCTGAGAACGCACGGCGGCTTCGCGATGCTGCTGGGCGCCTATTCGGATCTGTCCAAGGCCGGCGTTCGGGGCGCCGACGATCCGATCTGCACCGCCAAGCCGGTCGCGCCGGCCGACTTCGCGAAAGCGGGTTTCGCCATGCTGGCGGATCGCGAAACCACAAACGAAGGGCTGCCCGATACCGGCATCGGCCGCGCGGAAGAAGAACGCCTGTCCGCCTGTTTCGTTGTGGGGGTGGAATCCGGAACCCGCTCCAGCACCGCCTTGGTCATGGCTCGGGACGGCCGGGTTTACTTCGAGGAACGCAGCTTCGATCCGGAAGGCGCCGAATCCGGGCGTGTGGTCGAAGAATGGAGCATCGACCCTCAAGTCTTTTCCGGGAGCGCCGGCGATGACTGAGACTCGTAACGCCCACACCGGCGCCATGCCCGCACGTCGGAAAGCTTCAACGAGGCGGGGTCAGGCGGACCGTGCGCCGTTGCGATCCGAAATGATGCACGGGTTTTCTCCGCGCCATTCTCATCGGGAGCTCCCCTTGGCTCCGCGCTACAAGGAATTGGGCGAGCCCTATCATGTCCCGGTGTCGGCAGCACTCTTGCCGGAGCCGAGGATGGTCCATTTCAACGGGTCTCTGGCCCTGGAACTGGGGCTCGACGTCAGCGAAGCCGATTCTCCGAAACTCTTGGAGATTCTCGCGGGCAACCGGCCGTGGCCGAAATACGAGCCTTCGGCATCGGTCTACGCCGGGCATCAGTTCGGGGCATGGGTTCCTCAGCTCGGGGACGGGCGTGCCCTCCTGATCGCCGAAGTTCGGACGCCCGCCGGGGCGAGGATGGAGCTTCAACTCAAGGGTTCCGGGCCGACGCCGTATTCGCGCGGGCTCGACGGGCGCGCGGTGCTGCGTTCCTCGATACGGGAATATCTCTGTTCGGAGGCGATGCACGCCCTCGGCGTACCGACCACCCGCTGCCTGAGCCTGGTGGCGTCGCCGGAGCCGGTGTACCGCGAAACGGTGGAAACCGCGGCCGTGGTCTGCCGGGTGTCCCCCAGTTTCGTCCGCTTCGGACAGTTCGAGTTTTTCTATCACAACGGACAGCGCCAGCACCTTGCGCCTTTGGCCGACCATGTGATCGACGAGCATTTCCCGCATCTGAAAGACCGTTCCGACCGTCATGCCGCCTGGCTCGGCGAGGTGGTCGAGCGCACCGCCCGGCTGATGACGCAGTGGCAGACCTTCGGGTTCTGCCACGGCGTCATGAACACCGACAATTTCTCGGTTCTGGGCTTGACCCTGGATTACGGTCCCTTCGGCTTCATGGACGCGTTCCGGCAATACCATATCTGCAACCATTCCGATTTCGAGGGCCGCTACGCCTATTACGCACAGCCCGAAATCGGCCAGTGGAATTGCTCGAGGCTGCTGCGGGCGACCTTGCCGCTGCTCTCGGACAGCGAGGAGGAGGCCCTGGAAATCGCGACCGGCATTTTCGAGCGCTACGCCCCGGTGTATACCCAGGCGATCATGCGCCGCTGGGCCGACAAGCTGGGCCTTTACGAGGTGCGTGACGGCGATGTCGATCTGGTCAACCGATTCCTGGCCATCCTTCAGCGCGGCAAGAGCGATTTCACGCGGAGCTTCCGTCATCTTTCCAAGGTGCGTACCGACAGCGACGAGCCGGCGGTCGGGGCCCGCGAGGAGATCGTGGACCTGGAAGCCTACGACGCCTGGATCGCCGATTACCGGGCACGATTGCGCGCCGAAGGAAACACCGACGACGAGGCCCGTGCCTGGGACATGAACCGCGTCAACCCCAAGTACGTGCTGCGCAACCATCTGGCCCAGGCCGCCATCGAAAGGGCCGAAGCCGGGGACGATACCGAAGTCGCCAAGCTCGTTCGTCTGCTCGCCCGGCCTTACGACGAGCAGCCGGAGATGGACGCCTATGCCGCCCCGCCTCCGGAAGAACTGCGGAACATCGAAGTCAGCTGCTCGTCATGATTACCTATGCCATCCCACCCGCTCTAGGCGAGGATCCGCTGGACATCCTGCGGCTGGCGGCGTGCGCCGCGCACATCCCGGATTTCGTGGTGCCACCCGAATCCATGGTCAGGCTCGTCGCCCTGGTGGCGGACGGCGCTCTCGACGCGGTGAATCCCGAGGCGGCCTGGCCGGAATTGTCCCAAGGCCTGATGGGCGGGCGTCCGTCGCGGATGCTGGAAGTCCTGCGCGGTTGCGGCGCTCTGGCTCGATTGCTGCCGGAACTGAACGCGCTGTTCGGAATTCCGCAGAGCGCGGACGATCCGCCGGAAGTCGACGTGGGCGAACACCAGCTGCTTCTGATCGACGAAACCGCGCGGATAGACGCCCCGCTCGCCACGCGCTGGGCGGCGCTGCTGCACAAGGTGGGGAAAGCGGCGTCGCCGCGCGAATTCTGGCCCGCCCACTACCGTCACGAAGCACGCGGCGAACCCCTGGTCGAAGCGGTTTGCGAACGCTTCAAGGTTCCCGCCGAATGCCGCGACCTGGCGCTCTTGGTGCTGCGCGAATGCGATCGAGTCCACCGTGCGGTAGACATGCGGGCCGCGGCGATCGCCGCCATGCTGGAACGGGCGGAAGCGGTCCATTACCCCGAGCGTTTCGAGCAGTTGTTGGCGGTATGCGCCTGCGACTATCGAGCCTATCCGGGGCGGGCCGGTGCGGAGTATCCCAAGGCCGAGCTGCTTCGGCTAGCTTTTAAGGCTTTCGCCGGACAGATGGCGCCCGCCTCCGAGCCGACCGAAACCGACCCGGAAGTTTCGGCGCAGGCGTTCGAAAAGCGAGCTCGGGCCATTGCCGAAGCATTGCGCAGCGAACGCTGGGCCGACGCGTAATTCCATTCGGCATTCGAGTGAATATTACGTAGGGTGGGTTAGCGAAGCGTAACCCACCGATTCGAGGCCGCTCGGTGGGTTACGGCCTCGCGGCCTAACCCACCCTACAAAAATTAATTCCTTATTGAAAGCAATTTGGAATAACACGGGTTTTCCAGTCCAGACTTCATCACCAACCTTCTCTTGAGGAGCAAGCCCATGAAATGGAGCGATACCTTCGACATCGCCATCGCGCTGGCCGAGAGCCATCCCGACGTCGATCCCAAGTATGTGCGGTTCACCGATCTGCTCGACTGGATCATGCGCCTGGACGGCTTCGACGACAGCGCCGAGAAATGCAACGAGAAAGTGCTCGAAGCCGTGCAGATGGCCTGGATAGACGAGGTGAGCTAACCCCGCAGAAAGGATTGCAGCACGCGATCCGCCCTGCCAATCGGGTTTGGTCGTTTTTTGTTGGATATGTGCCGTTTTCGTATTCGCATGGAAGTAGGTCATGACCAAATTTACGACATATCGTATTAGATACGAATTGACGTAAAAAACGGCCTCGGCTGGGTCGAGCCGAGAACCCGCCGCTTTTCCTCCTTGTTCAATAATTTGATGCTAAAACAAAGCCTTGGAGCGTTGTTCCCGTTTCTCTCACGACCTGGCATCGCTTTTGAGACAGAGAAGTCACGCGATAGGAATTATTCCCCTGCGTTATTTCACTTCCACTCGAAAGGAGATTACGGTCATGAAACACATTGCTGGTTTGACTCTGGCTCTCGGACTTGTCTCGATCACTTCAACCGCGGCGGCTGGCGGACTGCCGGTCAATAGTTCGCCGGGGAGTTCCAGCTACTCTGCGAATATCGATAGTTCCAGCGATCCGGCTTCCGGAATGGTCTTTGAATTGCAGGCCGGTGAGTTCCACGTTTACTTCAGCAATTGCACACTCGGTTCGGAGACCGAGGTGACGGAGCATAAAGTTGTAAGTCAGAAAGGCCGGGAGGATATTGTGCAAAAGATTCCCGGTCGATTGAAAATGAATAGCGTGGTGTGCATGAAAGCTCTGGATTCCGGTGCCGACCTTTGGGCTTGGCGACAGATGATCATTGAAGGGAAGTTGAGGGAAGCGCGCAAGAGTGGGTCACTGATTGCTTACGACTACACCATGGCGCCCATAGCAACGTGGTCGTTTTTCAATGGATGGCCTTCTTCGGTCAGCCTCGGCAATAAGGATCACAAACTGGTCGAGATCGTGGTATTGGCTGTGGATGGCATCCGGCGTGACCGGTAGGTCCTCGGGATGTGCCGAATACCACAGCTCCGCTCTCTTGAATATACAAACGATAACCGGGATTTAGTGGGGTGGGTTAGGCGCACTCCGGTATGCGCTGATGGTCGATCACCGTACTTCGAGTGCGCCGTAACCCACCGATGTTCGGTAGCCTTGTGTTGGTGGGTTACCGTGCGCGCCAAAGTTAGAGCGTTTTCATCCCGCTCGTACGGCAAAACAGGCTTGGCGGAAGTCGCTGGCGCCTTCGGCCAGGGTAGATCGACTCAAGCATTCGTAGGTCGGCAATCCCTTGCCGACGAACCCGTTGGCCCAACCGCACCTTGTGTGAGGGCGTACCTAACTCACCCTACCATGGACATGCGCGTTCCGGGCCAGTAGATCGGGAATCCGTTCCCGACGAGTTCTGCGTCGGCAAGGGATTGCCGACCTACTTTAGGGTGCCGCTCGTAGTCAGCGGCTTTAGATCGGTTCGCCGTTCTCGTCGAACGCCATCCCGTTCAATTCGCCGTCGGCGTCGACGATTTCGACCGACTTGAGGGCGCCGTTGGCGTGGTAGGCATAGCGGTGTTCCATTTCCACTTCCCCGTAGACCAGCTTTTGCAGGCCGACCAGCCGGCCCTCATCGTCGAAATATCCCCGGAAATAGGTGTTGCGGTTTTCCAGTTGGGCGGGTTCCAGTTCGGTCATCAGCTTGAGCGGCAGTTTCACGCCGGTGTAGGTGAGGAAATAGCGGCAACGACCTTCGATCGCATCGGTCATGGTGTGTTGGTTTCCTTGGAAATGAAAAGATGGAACACGAGCTAATAGACGCTCAAACACGATAGCCTTCTTCCCGCAATACCCTCTGCACGGCCGGTCGGGCCAGCATGCGCCGATAATGCGTCCGGCAGTTTTCCGGCAGTTCGAGCTTGAGCTTGTCGCCCCAGAATTCCACGTAGAACAGCGCCGCATCGGCGATGGAAAACCGCCCCGCCACGTATTCCCGCCCGCTCAGCAGCGTATCCAGCACCGCGTAACCCTTGGCGACGATCTCTATGCCACGCCGTTTGACCGCGTCTTGGTCGGCTTCGTTGGACGTGAATTGATCGGTGGTAAATATGCGCGCGAAACCCTGCATGTGGATCGTGCCCACGGCATAGGCCATGGCCTCGATCACCCGCGCTTCGCCGTCCGGATCGTCCGGCAGCAGTTTCGCCTTGGGGTAGGCGCGGGCCAGCCACCAGGCGATAGCCTGAAACTCGGTCAGCGCCGAGCCGTCATCGCGTACCAGGGTGGGAATCGTGCCTTTCGGATTCAGGGCCAGATAATCGGGCCGGTTCTGATCGCCCGCCAGGAGATTGACCAGATACGCCTCGAAAGGCAGGTCCAATTCTTCCAACAAAATGTGTATGCCGGTCGAGCACGAACCGGGCGTCATATAGAGTTTCATGATCCTATGGTGATGATTAAGGGTTCGAGCCCCGCAACCGTCGCTTCGATGACATCGCCCTTGACCACGGGAGCGGTCCCGGCCGGCGTGCCGGTAAAGATCAGGTCGCCGGGACAGATTTCCACCAGGGTGGACAGATAGCTGATGGTCTCGGGTATCTTCCAGATCATGTCCGAAACGTCGGCGCTCTGACGGACCTCCCCGTTGACCTTGAGCTCGATCTTGCCCTGGGCGATCACGCCCGTATAGAACTCCGGAGTGATCGCCGAACAGGGCGCCGAGTGATCGAATCCCTTGGCCATATCCCAGGGCAGTCCCTTTTCGCGCGCGGTCTTTTGCACATCCCTCAGTGTCATGTCCAGGCCGACCGCGTAGCCGAAGATGTAATCATTGGCAATCTCGATGGGGATTTGCCTGCCTCCGAGCTGCATGGCGACGACCAGTTCCACTTCCGGTTGCAGATTCTCGGTTCCGGGAGGATAGGGCAGGACCGAGTTGTTGGGCAGGATGGCATCGGTTGGTTTCATGAAGAAGAACGGCGGCTCGCACTCCGGGTCGGCGCCCATTTCCCGCGCATGCTCCGGATAATTGCGCCCGACGCAGAAGATGCGCCGCACCGGAAACGGATTGCACGACATGGCTGGAAGCGTAACGATCTGAGGAGGGGCAAAAGCGTATTTCATGGTTTTAAACCTCTTCGAATAACGGATAGGCTGGCGGCTTCTTTGACGCCGTGTATCGACAAACCGGCGATTGTTCGTTCAGCAAAGAGACCGTATCGGGTTGCAAAATAACCATACTTTTTGTGGTAGAATTTGGCCCCGAAGTGCCTCGCGCGCACTTAGATAAGTTCTTATTTTTATTAACCAAAAATAATCCAAGATCAGGAGGTAACATGGTGCGTGAATTCTCGTATCGGGGAGAAACCTTCAGGGCCACGGTACACGGACGCCCCGGCATCGAAGAGCTTTTCCTCATCCACATGATCGACGGTGAAGAAGGCCCGGAGATTTCTCTGGACCGGTTCGAAGACCCCAATAATGATCCGGCTCAAAGCCTGGAAAGTAAGCTCGCGGATCTGGCTGACCAGCTCATGCAGGAGCATGGGCTGGCGCCGATGGACCCGGACGCGGGATTCGCCTGGGCGGAGCCCAAGACCGGAGTGAAGGTGCATAGCGGGGTTCAACACCACGCCATGGAAGCCTAGGCCGGTCGACAAATCTGCGCGCAGCGGCACGGATCGCTACCGTGCCGCTGCGCGCAGCAAGTTCAAGCAATCCAGATTGGCGGCCATGTCCAGGGCGGTGAAATCGTCCAGGGTCTTGATGCCGGTATCGGCGCCGGCCGCCAGCAAGCGAGCGACGACCGCTGTTTTGCCGGTGGATGCGGCGTACATAAGACAAGTCGCACCGTTCTCGTTTTGATGGTCTACGGCGATTCCCCGCTCGATCAAGCGACCTATGACGCCGAGGTTTTCCCCGTAACAGGCCAGCCACAGTGCATTGTTGCCGTCGCTGTTGAGGGGTTCCAGCGAGGCGCCGGCTTCGAGCAGCGCCTCCACGATGGCTTCGTCGCCGAGCCGGCAGGCGTGCATCAGGGGCGTCATCCGGTTGTCGCGGGTTGCCTCGATGTCGTCGGGCGGAAACCCGTGCTCGCTCAGCCAGTCGCGAAGGGCAGGGCTCAAGTCCGCGGAACCCGGCGCGGGCACGGTGGCGCGCCAGGCCTCGTAGCCGTCGATCAGATCGTAGATCGTCTTGAAGCCGAAGTCCCGGAACATTTGCGCATAGGTCTGGCTGGCATTGCCGTGATAGCAGTAGATCAGCACCGGCTGCGATTTGGGCGTCCGCATGAGCACCTGCTCCAGATTGGCACCCGACAGATGCCGAGCGGCTCCTATGCGTCCCGCCGCGAACGAATCCGCGTCTCGCACATCGAAAATCAACAGCTCCGGCTGTTCCAGCAAAGCTTGGGTTTCGGCGACGTTCAGCCGTCGCCACGCGGTTTCCGCGGTCATAACGTCTCCTCGATATTCAAAGTACTTGCCCGGTTCGTTCATTCCTCGTCCGGAGTCGCCATCCAGCTATAGCCGCCTTGGTCCCAAAGCTGGGCCAGCAGCCGATCGGTGTCGTAGTTCGGGTACTGCGCCTTCACTGTGTCGAATTCCGTGAGAAACGCCGCGACATCGTCCCCCTCGATGTAAGTCGATGCCCGGTCTTCCTTTGAGCGGAGTATGTAGGTGGCGCCGTTTCCGCTGGACAAGAGCGCATACTGTTCGCCTTCCGCCACGACGATTACAGGTTCCTGTGTGTCAGGCATCGCTTGATTCTCCTTCCGCAGTCGTACCATCAGTGATCTTGCTCATGTATCTATCCACCGTAATGCTCAATGAACTGTTCTCGGGATTCGTAAAAAGTCGTACTGTGATGCGCGGATCAGTCCGGATCGCGCCCCGCATAGGGCGGCAGGGTGAGTATCCGCGTGTCGGTCAGCGGGAAACCCACCGTGAAGTGGTACAGGGACTGAAAGGCCCGGCCGGAAAGTCCGAGGAGGTCGTGAAAGACATCGTCGAAATAGCAGCCGATGCCGGTCCCGCGGATGCCGACGGCTTCCGCCTCCAGATAGAGCACCTGGCCCAATAGCCCCGCCTCCCAGAATAATTCCCGATAGCGCCACGGCTGCGCGGCGACGATCGGCTCGAATTCCGTCAGCATCCCCAAGGCGAAAGCGCAGTCAGAGCCGATCGCCTGGTGGCAATGGAGGGCTCTGGACAGCTTGCCGCAGTCGGCCTCCGCGATCCTGAACAAGGGCAGATGTTCCGGGCAACCCGCCGGCTTGGTCCAGGAGAAATCGCTACGGAAGGCGGCTCTCAGTTCGGGTTCGATCGCGGTCCGGCGCGGAAGGGCATAGAGTCCCGGCTCCAACCCCTCGACGCGATGCACGAAGAACACCGGGTGCACGCGCGGGGTGAGGTTCCACACGTCCCAGGGCGTAATCCGGCGGGGCAGCAGGGCATCCAGCAGATGGTAAAAGCCCGCAGTGCTCAGTACTTCTCGCCGGTCGAAATGTTGCGCGCTGCGCCTTTGCCGGATGAGCGCGGCAGCCGGCTCCGGGCAATCGGTCCGCCTCGGCGGGTAGGTTTCGATCACGCCGGGTTCGGGCGGAGTGGCGAGCGCTCGGGTTGCTTCCGCGACCTCTTCGATTATCGGCCAGCGGTACATGGGATGGGGATCGAGCACGTTGGCTTGACCGCTCCACGCGCTTCCGGGCGGAACCAGTTCCGAGGGATCGAACTTCCCGGAATTCGCGTCCTCGGGATCGGCGATCACTTCGAGCAGAAGCTCCGCTTCCTCCCGCTCGGCTCCGGAAAAGTCCTCGTTCCGATCGAGCCCGAGACCGGCGGCCAATTCGGCAAAGCCGATACCGCTCACCCACCTAAGGCGCCAGCCCAGGGTTGCTGCGGCGTAGCGCAATGCGCCGATGGCATGGCCGGTATCCAGTTGGCAATAGCGGAAGGCCCGTTCGCCGTATTTCCAGGCTTCCCTCCAGTGGATCGAACTCAAGGCGACGAACAGTCGCGGGGCCGTGGAGGGCTCGGCAAACCGGCAGCGCTGCTCCAGTACATGATCGCGGCTGACATAGTGGTACACGCCGTCGGGAACCTCGGGAACCGATAGGCAGACGACATAGCCCTCGGTAGGATGCAGATTGCCGCTAGACGGATTGCAGCGCAGGGCCCAGCGATCCGGGCCGTACTCTTTCCAGGCCGAGAGTCCCAGGGACAATTCCAGCAAAATACCGACGGTTTCGAGCGAAAGCGCTTGCGGCGTCACGGTTTCGGGCAGCGACAAAGCGCCGAAGGGCGTCGCCAGCCGATCCGCGGCCAAGGGCAGTCGGATCGCGGGGGCGCCCTCGAAACGGCGGAACGGGTCGGGCTGGCTGTCCCAATCGAGCGTTTCCGGCCCCGCGGCATAACGCTCCAGCCGATGCTTGGTCCGCTCGTGATAGGCCAGTACCCGCGCCAGAGCGTCCGATACGGTATTCATGGTTGCGCCCCCGGTAGCTTCATGGCGTCGGCAAAGGATTGCCGACCTACCCGGCGTTCCTCGGTGGTGGGTTGGTAGGTCGGGAATCCTTTCCCGACGCAGGCCTTATCAGAATTCATCAGACTGAATGCTTCACGGCCGGCGTCGGACAGTGTTCGGCGCGCCGGCACTGTTCGAGGTTCGCGGTTTCGCCCGTGCTCGGAGCCAGACCGATCCAGTCGTGGACGCGCTGCGTGTCGAAACCCGCTTCCCGGCGCTCGCCCACTTGCATCAAAGGCCGTCTTATCAGCAGGGGATCTTCGAGCATGAGAGCCAGCGCTTCCTGTTCACCGAGCGCTTCCGGCACCACCTCTCCGGATTTCACTCTGGGCGCCGCCCGGTTGAACCATTCGGATACCGGGCGTTCTCCGAAGAACGCGCGCAGATCTTCGGCGGTCCAGCGGGTTTCGAGAAGATTGCGAACGATGAGCTCGTGTCCGGCTTCCAATAACAGGTGCTTTTGCCGGGCGTTGTTGGCGCAGCCGGGTTTTTCGTAAAAAAGAATGGTTGCCATGGATTCGATCCGCTTTGTAGGAGAATTCATAGGATGCGCTGAGGTACGAAGCGCCCTTGGACTAGGCTCAGGACAGGCATCACTCGCGAACGATGCGCTTCACTGCGTTCAGCACATCCTTCGCCTCTGCTCCGGCTAGCCGACGAACACGGGCGTAATCCCGTCGGTATCGATCAGCACCTCCTCGCCCTCGATCTTCAGGGGATATTCGGCGAGCGTGCAGGGCTTGCCCTTGACACAGGCCCCGGTAGCGCCTTCGAATGCCCAATCGTGGTGCGCGCAGGTCAGGGTTTTGCCATCGAATCGGGCATCGGCCAGCGGCTCCTTGAAATGCGGACACAGCCCCTGAAACGCACGGGGCTGGTCGCCTTGTGGCCAAACCACCAGCATCAGGGTGCGGTTGACCGCCACCACTTCGTATTTTCCCTCCCGGAGTTCGTTCAAGTCGCAGGCTTTCGTAAACATGTTGAAAATCCTCACACGGTAAATGATTTGGACAGAAATCCGGCGGTACCGGACAGGGTGAGACTGGTGGTATCGAACGGAAAGTCGCGGACGTATTCGCTGTTTTCCGGCGGTTTGTGCTTGAAGATCAGCGCCGCCGCGCAGCGTTCGAGCGTTTCGGCATCCATCGGGGCGAAGTTGAAGCAGAGTTCTTCGCCGGTGTCGATGTGGGATTCCCAATCGGCCTGTTTGACGTGATCCTCAAGGCAGTCGCGAACGTTTTCCGAGGCGCCGATATAGATGAGCTTCTGCGGCGAGCAGGTCTGCTTCTTGCCGCTGTAGATGCAGGTGTAAACGCAATAGACCCCGGATTTAGCGGGTATCCCTCTCTTTTTCTTTTCTCTCCAATAGCCTTCGAACGCGATCGAAAAATTGCCCATGATTTCCGTCCTCTCGAAGTCAAGTGCCGGTTGGCGGAACCCAGCCCGGCGATTGCGCGTGTTCGTCCGCGATTCCGAGCAAGGCGGCGGTCTGCCGCTCGATGTGCCGTACCACCTCGGTGTCCAGGCTTTTCAGCCAGCGCGCGGGGATGGCGGAGACTCCGTAAGCCGCACCCGCCAGCATGCCGGCGAGCGCGCCCGTGGTGTCGGCGTCATCGCCTTGATTGACGACGCCCACGACGCAGCCGGCGAAGGAGTCCGTGCCGAGGAAAAAATGCAGCACGGTTTGTACGGTGTCGACGATGTAGCCGCTGGCGCGTCCGGGATAGGGATCGAAGCAGAATTCCGGATGGGTCTCGACCAGCGCCGCGACGAGCGGACGGCATTCTTCCGGCGAGCCGCCGCAAACCAGGCGCTGCACCATGCGGCCCAGAGTCAGCGTGGCCGCGTCCGAAAGCGGATGGTGGTGGGTGAAATGGCACTGCTCCAGCGTCCACAGGGAGAAGGCGTCCGCATCGCCCAAGGTGGCGAGGGCCACCGGCAGGTTGCGCATGCAGGCGCCGTTGCCGGCGTCGCCGGGGTTCGGAGGTCCGGAAAGGCTTCCGTCCAGCAGATAGCGGCGAATGCCGCGGCGGCAAGTGTTGCCCACGTCCGGCGGTTTTCGCTTGAGCCACGCGGCGAAGGCTTCCGCCACGGCCTTGAGGTCCCAGCCGCCGCTTTCGATGATCGCCCCGCCCAGTGCCAGGGACATTTCGGTATCGTCGGTCACCTGTCCGGCTTTGAGTTTGAGCCAGCCGCCGCCGACGATCTTGTCGTGGACGCCGTATTGATGCCGGATTTCCCGCGGCGTCATGAACTCCACGGTGGCGCCCAGAGCGTCGCCGACGGCGAGTCCCAAATAGGCACCGAGGGCGCGGTCATGGAGTAGTTGCGTGTCCATCAGTAGTAGGAGGCCTTGACCCGATACTCGCCGCCGATGACCAGGTATTCCCATTCGCCTTTGAGCGGATGGCGCGGCAAAAGGTTATTGAAGAAGAAGATTTTCACCACGGGCACCTGTACCTCCAGGATGAAGTCGCCGAACTCGCAGGCGGTCTCCCGGTTTGCCGTGAACGACACCAGGTTGTTGAGCCGCACATTGAGCCAGCGGCCCTCGCGGGGACCGATCTGACGCTGTTCGTCGAAGTGATTCTCGCCCCGGTACAGGGTGACATGGCGTCGACCCCACAAGCCGAAACGGGCGATGGCCCATTGGCAGAATTCATACATCAGGTCGAGCTGGAGATTGATGCTGTTGTTGTGGAAACGGCTCGACATCTTTTCCTCGATATAGGCGATCCAGGCCGGAGAGGTGAAGCGCGTCAAGGGCTCCTTGTGGAAGGTCGGAAACAGGCCGAAGCGGCTTTCCACCCAGCCCTTGAGAACCGCGCCCTGGGGATTGTTGGAATCGAACCCCCAGCCGCTCAAGAGCTTCAGATAGCTGGAACGGAAGCGGCGCGGACCGGTACCGTCCTGCCCGGCCGGCGGTTCGCCGTTGAGGCCGAACAGGACGTACATGTATTCCTGAAAGATCTCCGCCGCCGTTTGAGCGTCCTCGGCTTCCCTGAGCCGATCGAACAATCCGTAATTCGCTTCCCGCACGCCGCTGATATGCAGCGGCAGCGGGTGCTCGTTGAATGCCGTGCTGGCCAAGAGCCCGGTCGGGACGCCTACCAGATTGGTGCTGTGACCGATGCGGGCGATGTCTTGCGCCATGCAAGGGCGAATCCCATTCCGTCTAAACGGGCCGATTCTCGGGGATCTTTATCGGACCCATGATCTTCAGGCCTTCCTCGAAGGTGATTTCCGGAAACTTCTCGGTGAACTCGGCGGCGGCGTCGGCGATGATCTGCAGCTTGCCGGCGGTGTCGAGCTTTTTCAGATCGCCGCGATCGATGTTGAACAAGTCGCGGAGTTCGTTGTACACGGTCGCTTCCTCCAGCGGCAGCACCCAGAAGGTGGTCCCGCCGTAAGCGATCTGATAGCGGCTCGAGATATCCAGGTTGCCGGCGAAGAAGAAATATTTTCCGGTGGGCGACAGCTTGTCCCCCATGACCTCGCACAACAGCTTGAGGTGCTCCAGGGACAGCGCCACGCCCGCCAGAAACGGGATGGTCGGCTCGCCGGCCTTGGCGACGATCATGACCTGATCGAAGCGGATCTCAGGGGGCCGCGCCTCATCGCTGAATTGTTGCGCGAACTTCAAGGCGATCTCGCCCCGGAAACCGAAATATCCCGGTTTGGTCTCTCCCTTGAAAACCGGAGAGATGAGACGCTTTTCGGCGTCCAGGCTGGCGAGAGGTGTTTCGGTGATAGTGGTCATAACACTCCTTCAGGGTTGGTTGCGAAGAAAATCTGCGGTTTTGAAAAAAGAAGCGGCGAGTTGGGCTCGCAGATCGGCGTCGGAAACTTGCTCCTCCAGCGCCCGGTTCATGCAAGCCATCCAGGCATCCCGCGCGGCGGTGTCGATGGGGAAGGGCAGATGCTTCTGCCGAAGCCGTGGCGGTCCATGGCGCTCGGCATACAGCGGCGGGCCGCCGAGCCAGCCGGACAGAAACAGGAACAGCTTCTCCTTGGCCGGAGCGAGATCCGGAGGATGCATCGCCCGAATGGCCCGCGCTTCGGGCAGCTCGTCCATCAACTGGTAGAAACGCTCGACCAAGCGGCGTACGGCTTGCTCACCCCCGATCTGGCGGTAGTGAGGATTGTCGACCGACGCCGGAAGCGTGACCGCCGTGGCGAGTGGAAGCGTGGGCGACCGTTTCACACCACTTGAACCGGTATGCTCAGTTTCACCTTCCGTCCCAACTGCGCATCGACCTTTTGCCGGGTCTTTTCGATGGTCAGGGGTTTCGGCAGGATGGAATTCACGCCGTTCTTGAGACATTCCTTGGCCAGGGGATCGGTTGCGGAGTCCGCGACCAGGATGATCTTGAGGTCGGCAATCTTCGACCGGATATCCGCCAGGACTTCGATGCCTTTTTCCTGCACGATGCCTATCCCTAAAAGCAGCACGTCCGGTTTCCAGTCCTTCGCCTTGGCATAGGCGGCGTCCAGGCTGGACAACTCGTGCGTTTCGATTTCGTCGTGAAGCATGAACTGTAGGGCGGCGCTGGTGATTTCGTCGCTGTCGACGACGAACACCCGTCTGTTGTCCACGGCCCTTTCTGTGTCTACACCGATCTGCATGGGCTACTCCTCGAGTGTATTGAAGCGATCGCGCAAGCGGCGGGAAATATTCTCGGACTGCCATAAGGCATAGGAGACGACCCGCGCACGCTCACGAGTGACGCCTAATCTTTAGCAATCTTCGTTCCATTAGCTCGGCGGGAGATGACGGCGGCCGAAGTGCCTGATTTTCCGTTTATCGGGCGATCGACATTGGATTCGGAGCAGTCCGGATCGTTTGTATCGTTCCTTACAAACCGTATGGTTTTGTCCGGTTAGTAACACCTGATCGCTGCTCGAAAAGCTACAAAAACGGCGAGGAATGGGAAACTTTCAGCTGAAGAAACAAGGGCTTAAGTGTCGTATTTTGCGTGTGGCACAGTCGTTGCTCGATAGCTGTCGACCAGTACTCGTCCATTCACCGAAAGAAACGGTGAGCGGCAGAAGAAAAAAAAGAAAAGCTCGCCGTGTTTGAGCCAGACATTTTTTCTTTCGGCGGATTTGCTGGCCACAGAGGTTTTATCGATCAACGTGTTTATTGACTGGAGATTGATCATGTCAGATTTGAGACAAATCGCTTTTTACGGGAAAGGCGGCATCGGCAAATCCACCACTTCCCAAAACACCCTGGCGGCTCTGGCCGAAATGGGTCAGCGCATCCTTATCGTCGGCTGCGATCCGAAAGCCGACTCCACCCGTCTGATCCTTCACGCAAAGGCGCAGGATACCATCCTCAGCCTGGCCGCTGCTGCCGGCAGCGTAGAAGACCTCGAGCTCGAGGACGTAATGAAGGTCGGCTATCGCGACATCCGTTGCGTTGAATCGGGTGGTCCGGAGCCGGGTGTCGGCTGCGCAGGTCGCGGCGTTATCACCTCCATCAACTTCCTGGAGGAAGAAGGCGCCTACGAGGACATCGACTACGTCTCCTATGACGTACTCGGCGACGTCGTGTGCGGCGGTTTCGCGATGCCCATCCGCGAAAACAAGGCGCAGGAAATCTACATCGTCATGTCCGGCGAAATGATGGCCATGTACGCGGCCAACAACATTTCCAAGGGCATTCTGAAATACGCCAACTCGGGCGGCGTACGTTTGGGCGGCTTGGTCTGCAACGAACGTCAGACCGATAAGGAGCTGGAATTGGCAGAAGCTTTGGCCGGTAAGCTCGGCACCAAGCTGATCCACTTCGTGCCGCGCGACAACATCGTGCAGCACGCGGAACTCCGCCGCATGACCGTCATGGAATATGCTCCGGATTCGAAGCAGGCCAACGAGTACCGTCAGTTGGCTCAGAAGATCCACAACAATTCCGGCAACGGCATCATCCCGACCCCGATCACCATGGACGAGCTCGAGGATCTCTTGATGGCCCACGGCATCATGAAGCAGATCGACGAGTCGCAGGTCGGCAAGACCGCGGCGGAAATCGCGGCGTAAGAAGTTGGTTGGGGAGCGGGACCTCACGGCAAACGATCCGCCCGGCCCGCTCCTCTCCTTCAAGCGTCATCCATCCAACAACTGAATCTGGAGAGCAACATGAGCCTCACAGTTGAGCAAACCAAACAGAGAAACAAGGAACTCATTAGCGAGGTCCTGTCGGTCTACCCGGAGAAGACCGCGAAAAGGCGTGCCAAGCACCTCGGCACATTTGAGGAAGGCAAGCCCGACTGCGGGGTGAAATCCAATGTCAAGTCGATCCCCGGGGTCATGACCATCCGCGGCTGCGCTTACGCCGGCTCCAAGGGTGTGGTCTGGGGTCCCATCAAGGACATGATCCACATCAGCCACGGTCCGGTCGGTTGCGGCCAGTACTCCTGGGCATCGCGCCGCAATTACTACATCGGCACCACCGGCATCGACACCTTCGTCACGATGCAGTTCACCTCCGACTTCCAGGAGAAGGACATCGTCTTCGGCGGCGACAAGAAGCTGGAGAAAATCATCGACGAGATCCAGGATCTGTTCCCGCTGAACCACGGCATCACCGTGCAGTCGGAGTGCCCGATCGGTCTCATCGGCGACGACATCGAAGCGGTCTCCAAGAAAAAATCCAAGGAATACGACGGCAAGACCATAGTGCCGGTGCGCTGCGAAGGTTTCCGCGGCGTTTCGCAGTCCTTGGGCCACCACATCGCAAACGACTCGATCCGCGACTGGGTATTCGACAAGTCGGGCGACAAGCATCCCGAGTTCAAGACCACGCCTTACGACGTATCCATCATCGGCGACTACAACATCGGCGGTGATGCCTGGGCGTCCCGCATCCTGCTCGAGGAAATGGGTCTCCGCGTGATCGCCCAATGGTCCGGCGACGGTTCTTTGGCCGAATTGGAGAACACTCCGAAGGCCAAGCTGAACGTGCTCCACTGCTACCGCTCGATGAACTACATCTCGCGTCACATGGAAGAGAAGTACGGGATTCCGTGGGTGGAATACAACTTCTTCGGCCCGACCAAGATCGAGGAGTCGTTGCGCAATATCGCCAGCCACTTCGACGACAAGATCAAGGAAGGTGCCGAGCGCGTCATCGCGAAGTACCGTCCGCTGATGGATGCGGTGATCGCCAAATACCGTCCGCGTCTGGAAGGCAAGAAAGTCATGCTGTTCGTCGGCGGCCTGCGCCCGCGTCACGTGATCGGCGCTTACGAGGATCTCGGCATGGAAATCGTCGGTACCGGCTACGAGTTCGGCCACAACGACGACTACCAGCGTACCACTCACTACGTCAAGGACGGCACCCTGATCTACGACGACGTGACTGGCTTTGAGTTCGAGAAGTTCGTCGAAGCGATCCAGCCCGACCTGGTCGGTTCGGGTATCAAGGAAAAGTACGTCTTCCAGAAGATGGGCGTGCCGTTCCGTCAGATGCACTCCTGGGATTATTCGGGTCCTTACCACGGCTATGACGGCTTCGCCATCTTCGCCCGCGACATGGACATGGCCATCAACAATCCGGTCTGGAGTTTGGCCAAGACACCCTGGAAACGGAACGGGGCCCACGCCTAGTCCGGTGAGGGAGAGTAGGGTGCGCCGCGCGCACCATCCAGACCGACCCGGTGCGCACGTCGCACCCTACAACCGCTACTTTGGAGTTACATCATGAGCCAGAATGCAGAGAAGGTGCTCGATCACTTCAACCTGTTCCGCCAACCGGAATATGTGGAATTGTTCGAGAACAAAAAGAAAGAATTCGAATTCGCCGAATCGGACGATAAAGTCGAGGAGGTGAGGGAATGGGCCAAGACCTGGGAATACCGGGAGAAGAACTTTGCCCGCGAAGCCCTGACGGTCAATCCGGCCAAGGCCTGCCAACCGTTGGGTGCGGTGTTCGCCGCCGTGGGATTCGAGGGGACCATTCCCTTCGTGCACGGTTCGCAAGGTTGCGTCGCCTACTACCGCAGCCACTTCAGCCGCCATTTCAAGGAACCGTCGTCGTGCGTGTCTTCGTCCATGACCGAAGATGCCGCAGTATTCGGGGGCTTGAGCAACATGGTCGACGGCTTGGCCAACACGTACAACATGTACCAGCCGAAGATGATCTCGGTATCGACCACCTGCATGGCTGAAGTGATCGGCGACGACCTCAACGCCTTCATAAAGACCGCCAAGGAAAAGGGCAGCCTGCCGGCGGAATTCGATGTGCCTTTCGCCCATACCCCGGCCTTCGTCGGCAGCCATATCACCGGCTACGACAACGTGCTCAAGGGTATTTTGTGGCACTTCTGGGACGGCAAGGCGGGTACCACGGCTCCCTTGACGCGCGTGCCCAACGAGAAGATCAACTTCATCGGCGGTTTCGACGGCTACACGGTCGGCAATCTGCGTGAAGTCAAACGCATCTTCGATCTGATGGGCGTCGAATACACCATTCTCGCGGATAACAGCGACGTTTGGGATACGCCCACCGACGGCACCTTCCGCATGTACGACGGCGGCACCACTCTGGAAGAAACCGCTAACGCTCTGCACGCCAAGGCAACCATCTCCATGCAGGAATTCAGCACGGAAAAGACCCTGCCGTTCATCGCGGAGCACGGCCAGGAAACGGTCGCGTTCAATCATCCCATCGGCGTAAAGGCGACCGACGCATTCCTGATGGAGATCTCGCGCATCACCGGCAAGCCGATTCCGGAAGCCCTGGAGAAGGAACGCGGACGCCTGGTGGATGCGATCGCCGATTCGACCGCGCACATTCACGGTCAGAAGTTCGCCATCTACGGCGACCCCGACCTCTGCCTGGGGTTGGCCGCCTTCTTGCTCGAACTGGGGGCCGAACCGACCCACGTGCTGGCCACCAACGGCGGTAAAGCCTGGGAAAAGAAGGTGCAGGAGCTGTTCGATTCCTCGCCCTTCGGCAAGAACTGCCACGTGTACGCCGGCAAGGATCTGTGGCACATGCGCTCGCTGCTGTTCACCGAGCCGGTCGACTTCCTGATCGGCAACACCTATGGCAAGTACCTGGAGCGCGACACCGGAACCCCGCTGATCCGCATCGGCTTCCCGGTATTCGATCGGCATCACCATCACCGCTATCCGGTATGGGGCTACCAAGGCGCGATGAACGTTCTCGTCTGGATTCTGGACAAGATCTTCGACGAGATGGACAAGAACACCATCGTGCCGGCCAAAACCGACTACAGCTACGACATCATTCGGTAGGGTTGGAAGCTATCAGGTCGGACACATCCAGAGTCGTAGGGCGGGTTAGCGGAGCGTAACCCGCCTATCGCGGAATCGGCGGGTTACGCCGGATTACCGGCTAACCCGCCCTACGGCACTTTTTAACCAAGCAGAGGATTATTAATGGCTAATGTGACTTTCAGTTCGCCCGCGATGCGCAAGGACGTCACGGTGTATGCCACCGCCGGCGACTGCCATACGCTGCTCGCGGTGGCGCAGAAGAACAAGATTCCCATCCATTTCGAGTGCGAAAACGGGGAATGCGGTTCCTGCGCCGTGGAAGTTACGGTTCTTTCCGACAAGCTGCCCATGGGCATGCACTTGACCGAAAAGGAAAAGACCGTGCTCCGGCTGGCCGGAAAAATCACCCGAGAGCAGATCGAGCAGGCGGAACTGACGGACGAACCGCCGCCCTGGCGGCTGGCCTGCCAGTACATCGTCCGTGACGAGGACATCGTAGTGCGATTCTAAAGGGCCGATAGCCTAAGCCGGAGGGGTTATGAGCAGCTTGAACGATATGGTCGTAGGTCGGCAATCCTTTGCCGACGAAGGCGTCGGGAAGAGATTCCCGACCTACTCTAGGGCACCTCGAAAAACCTACTGCGCGCCCCCATGTGCTGCGTTGCGCGGTGCTCGGAATCCTCATGTACTCCATGTACACTCCGGTTCCTGTGCTCCGGGCGCCTTGCACTCGGGGCGCTCGCGACGGTTTTTCGAGGTGCCCCTACTGTCGCAGCGCCCTGGAGAGCGGAGTAACCCATGAGCAGCTTATCCAACAAGATTCAAGACGTTTTCAACGAGCCCGGTTGCGGAAAAAACCAGGGCAAGTCGGAAAAGGAGCGCAAGAAAGGCTGCACGAAGCAGTTGCAGCCTGGCGGAGCGGCCGGCGGTTGCGCTTTCGACGGCGCCAAGATCGCGTTGCAGCCCATCACCGACGTGGCTCACCTGGTTCACGGGCCCATCGCCTGCGAGGGCAACTCCTGGGACAACCGCGGCTCCAAATCCTCCGGCTCCAATCTCTGGCGCACCGGCTTCACCACGGACATCAACGAAACCGACGTGGTTTTCGGCGGCGAGAAACGGCTGTTCAAATCGATCAAGGAAATCATCGACAAATACGACCCGCCGGCGGTCTTCGTCTACCAGACCTGCGTGCCGGCCATGATCGGCGACGATATCGAAGCCGTGTGCAAAGCGGCCTCGAAAAAATTCGGGAAGCCGGTCGTACCGGTCAATTCGCCCGGCTTCGTGGGTCCCAAGAACCTCGGCAACAAACTGGCGGGCGAGGCCATCCTCGACCACGTCATCGGCACCGAGGAGCCCGAATACACCACGCCTTACGACATCAACATCATCGGCGAATACAACCTTTCCGGCGAGCTGTGGCAGGTCAAGCCGCTGCTGGACGAGCTCGGCATCCGCATCCTGTGCTGCATCTCCGGCGACGCCAAATACAAGGACGTGGCCAGCTCCCACCGCGCCAGGGCGGCCATGATGGTGTGCTCGAAATCCATGATCAACATCGCCCGCAAGATGGAGGAACGCTACGAAATTCCGTTCTTCGAAGGCTCCTTCTACGGCATCGAGGATACCAGCGAGGCGCTTCGGGAAATCTCGCGCCTGCTGATCGAGCGCGGCGCGCCCGCCGAACTCATGGAACGCACCGAAGCCCTGATCGCCCGGGAGGAAGCGCGG
Organism: Methylocaldum sp. 14B; assembly: GCF_002005105.1. Lineage (GTDB taxonomy): Bacteria > Pseudomonadota > Gammaproteobacteria > Methylococcales > Methylococcaceae > Methylocaldum. Next base: position 159,851 of record NZ_MSCV01000006.1, read on the forward strand.
GCGTGGGCCGCCATCGAGCCGTACAAGAAGCGCCTGACCGGCAAAAAGGTGCTGCTCATCACCGGCGGCGTGAAATCCTGGTCGGTGGTGGCCGCGCTTCAGGAAGCCGGCATGGAGATCGTCGGGACCAGCGTCAAGAAGTCGACCAAGGAAGACAAGGAGCGGATCAAGGAGATCATGGGCGAAGACGCCCACATGATCGACGACATGACGCCGCGCGAAATGTACAAGATGCTCAAGGATGCCAAGGCCGACATCATGCTGTCCGGGGGCCGTTCGCAGTTCGTCGCCCTCAAGGCCAAGATGCCGTGGCTGGACATCAACCAGGAACGCCATCACGCCTATATGGGTTACGTCGGCATGGTCGAACTGGTCAAGGAAATCGACAAGGCGCTGTACAACCCGGTCTGGGAACAGGTGCGGAAGCGCGCGCCCTGGGAAGAAGCGACGTGGGAAGAGGTGGCCGATTCCGCCATCGCCGCCGAGGCGGCTGTCTTGGCCGCGAATCCTGAACTGGCTCGCGAAAAACGCCGCTCCACTCCGGTTTGCAATTGCAAATCGGTCGCTCGCGGCGCTATCGAGGACGCCATCGTCGAGCATGGATTGAGCTCGGCGGACGCGGTGTCGGAAAAGACCCAGGCGGGAACGGGCTGCGGCAGTTGCAAAGGCAAGCTGGAAAAGATTCTCGAAACGATGGACCACTGGCACCCGGACGCAGGGAAAGCGGCGTCGCAAGCTCAGCAGGCCGCATGAGGTAACGCCATGGCCACCGTGATAACGCCCAAGAAATCCTGCTCGGTCAACCCCTTGAAGATGAGCCAGCCGATCGGCAGCGCGCTCGCTTTCATGGGGATCAAGAACTGCATGCCGCTTTTCCACGGCTCGCAGGGCTGCACCTCGTTCGGACTGGTCCTGTTCGTGCGGCATTTCAAGGAAGCGATTCCGTTGCAAACTACCGCCATGAGCGAAGTGGCGACCGTGCTCGGCGGACTCGAAAACGTGGAGCAGGCGGTCATCACGATCGCCAACCGGCAAAAGCCTTCCATTATCGGCATTTCGTCCACCGGCGTGACCGAGACCAAGGGCGACGACGTGGACGCCTATATCAAGCTGATCCGGGAGAAGCATCCCGAGCTGGACCACATCGCTCTTGTTTATGTGTCGACGCCCGATTTCAAGGACGCGTTTCAGGACGGCTGGGCCAAGACCGTGACCAAGCTGGTCGAGCAACTGGTCGAACCGGTTCCGGTCGGCGCCGCGCGCCTTCCCAACCGGGTGAATCTTTTGCCGGGCGCCCATCTTACGCCCGGAGACATCGACGAACTCCGCGACGTGCTCGAAGCCTTCGGCCTTGAGGTCCTGGTCCTGCCGGACCTCTCGGGCTCCCTGGACGGCCACATCCCTGACGATTTCACGCCGACCACCCTGGGCGGCATTTCCCTGGAAGAAATCGCTAGCCTCGGACGATCCGCGCATACCATCGCGGTCGGCGAACAGATGCGCGAGGCCGCGGTCGCCCTGGAAGCCAAGACCGGGGTTCCCTACACCCTGTTCGATCGGCTCACGGGGCTCGAGCCGAACGATGCGCTAATCAGCCTGTGTGCCCGAATCAGCGGACGGCTGGTTCCGACCAAGATCCGCCGCCAGCGCGGCCAGCTGGTCGACGCCATGCTCGACGGCCATTTCCATTTCGGCGGCAAGAAAATCGCCATAGGCGCCGAGCCCGACTTGCTCTGGACCCTGAGCGAATGGGCCAGGGAACTCGGCGCCGAAACCGCCGCGGCGGTGACGACCACGGCCTCTCCGCTGCTGGAGCGAATCTCCACAGAGGAAGTCCTGATCGGCGACTTGGAAGACCTGGAAGCTCGCGCTGCCGGCTGCGATCTTCTGATGACTCACTCTCACGGGAGGCAAGCGGCGGAAAGACTGAAGATTCCGTTCTACCGCATCGGCATCCCCATGTTCGATCGACTAGGCGCCGCGCATCAGACCATCGTCGGTTATCGCGGGACCCGCAACCTCATTTTCGAGATTGCCAATATGTTCATCGCCAACGGCCATGAGCCCACGCCTGAAACCTGGTATCGATCCGAGGAGAACGAACGTGCTGGCACGGCGGCGGTTGCGGCTCATTAAGCCGGAAGCTCAATCAAACGAATCCTTTTATCGCGGAGGAAGCATGAAGGTCGCATTCTCTACCCAAGACCTACAACGGGTCGACGCCCATTTCGGATGGGCCAAGAACATCGCCATCTATGAATTGTCGGCGGAGGGCTATCGCTTCCTCGAAGCCGTGCAATTCGAGGGCGACCTGCAGGAAGACGGCAACGAAGACAAGCTGGCTCCGAAGCTCGAAGCCATCAAGGACTGCGCAATTCTTTACGTCGCCGCCATCGGCGGTTCCGGCGCGGCGCGGGTGGTGGCCCAGGGCATACATCCCATGAAGGTTCCGCAGCCCGAGCCTATCACCGATCTCTTGGACAAACTCCAGCAGGTCCTCAAAGGCACTCCGCCGCCCTGGCTCCGCAAGGTGCTGGCGAAGGAAGGCAAGGGGCAGGACCGTGAATTCGATTTTGAAGAAGAAGAGGTGGAACATGGCTGAAGCATTGGCAGTAAAAACCGAAGGCGCGGCATCGCCCATGGAGTCGGCGTTCATCAAGGAATTGGTCAAGCAATGGCGCGCGCAGGATTCCTACGGCACCTGGGACGGCAAGAGCGACGAAATGCTGCTCGAACCTTACATCCTCACCAAGGAGAAGCGGCAGGCGATTCCCATCGTCGGCGATCCCGACCCCGAGATTTTGTGGCGTCTGGAACTGTTCTATAACGCCGTCGGCCTTTCCATCGAGCGGGCCAGCGGGGTCATGGTGACGCCCATGATGAAGATGTCGCACGAAGGCTTCGGCCGCATGGTACTGATCGCCGGCCGGCTGATCGTGGTGAACAAGCAGTTGCGCGACGTTCACCGGTTCGGATTTCCGTCCATGGAAAAACTCGCGGAGGAAGGCGAGAAACTCGTGGCCGCAGGAGTGGACATGATCAACAAATATTCCGAAGTGGCCCGCTACAGTTGAGAACAACGTAGGGTGGGTCAGGCCGGATCCGGCCGTAACCCGCCGGAAACCGCGAGAAGGCGGGGCACAGTCATCGACGGAACCCCGCCCGAACCGGCAAACCAACGAGGCACCCATGACAGACGCAGAAGATACGAAAGCCAAACTGAAAAAACTGAACGCCCAGGCGACCGCGCTGAAAATGGATCTCCACGACTTGGCCGAGGATTTGCCCACCGGCTGGGAGCGAATCCTGGAAGTCGCGGAGAAAACCTATCAGGCCTATCGTGAACTGGACGAATTCCGCAAAACCAGCGCTGGTTAGGAGTCTACGATGAGCGAATTTACGGTCACCCTACCCGGGGGCAAGGTATGGACCCCCAAATTTGTCGAGATCATCGACCAGGAGAAATGTATCGGCTGCGGACGCTGCTATAAGGTCTGCGGACGCGAAGTCCTGGAGATGGTCGGAGTCAACGAGGACGGCGAAATAGTCACGCTCAGCCAGGACGAGGACGAGGACGACGAATACGACAAGAAAGTGATGTCGATCGCCAACGTCGCGAACTGCGTGGGGTGTGAGGCTTGCGCCAAGATATGCCCCAAGCAGTGCTATACCCACGAAGCGGCGGCAGCCTGATGCCAGCCCCCATGCGCCAGCCCATCCCGAACGCTTCGGCGCCCGTTCCCTCGGCGGTCCATTACGATCCGCTGATGGGCTACGCCCGCGACCCGCAGGACTCCGTGACCCGCACCTTCGTTTCGGCGATCGAGATGGCGCGGAGTTCGTCCAGGCTGACGGGGCGGGCGGCCTTCGGGCTCGATGCGGATGAGTTCGAGGGGCTGCTCGACCGGTATTTTCCGGGCGCCGCGAGCATTTATCTCACGCCGGCGTTGAAAGCATCGCTTGCGGGCACCAAAACCCGCCGGATAGAGACGGACGAATTCGAAGATCTCGTGGCGCTGCTTTTGGAACACCGCGGCGACGACAGCCGGGAGAGCCGCTGGCTGGCTTACGCGATCGCCGCCTGCTGCATGGGGGACGACCATCTCTGGCAGGACATGGGCTTGCCCGACCGAAAGGCCCTATCCGACCTTCTGGCACGCCGTTTTCCCGCGCTGTTCGCTCGAAATACCGGCGGCATGCGCTGGAAGAAGTTTTTCTACAAACAGCTCTGCGAACGCGATGGGGCCTTCGTCTGCCGCTCCCCCAGCTGCGCGGAGTGCGTCGAATATTCCAATTGTTTCGGACCCGAGGAGGAAAGCGCATGGCAACCGGCGAAGCGATGACCGTACCGGGACTCGGCAAGGCGCCTCCCGCGGGCGCTTGCACCGCGGCGGAATCGCCCCCCGAGTTATGGCAGGCGGTTTTGGAACAAAGCGGAGCGCGGTTCGACAATTCCGGAGTCATCGACTTCGGGCATGTCGAAGCCGAGCGCCGGCAAGCGCTGAGCGCCGATGTGATGGCGGACCTGTCCCATTACGGACTGATCGAAGTCAAGGGCGACGACGCCCAGAAATTTCTGGCGAGTCTATTCACCGGCGACGTGCGCCTGGTGTCGGCGGAAAAGGGACTGTTCACCGCCTGGTGCGACGCCAAGGGAAGGGCGCAGGCGACGTTCTGGCTGTTCGTGCACGACGGCGCCTTTCACCTTCTTCTGCCGAAAGGTCTCGTGAAGTCGGTTTTAACCGGATTGAAACTATACCTTCTCAGGGTCAAGGCGACTCTCACTGATGCCGGCAGCGACCTGGTCCGCGTCGGTTTATCCGGTCCGAGCATGGAATCCCGGCTCGCCGCCTTGTTCGGCGCGCCGCCGCCCGAACAGGCCGGGGATACCCGCAGCTACGGGGCTTGCACCCTAATGGCGATCACCGGACAACCACACCCCCGCTGGGTTCTTGTCGGCAGCGCGGCGGCGGTTGCCGAAACGTGGCAAAACCTTCTGTCCAGTGTTTCGCCCGTAGGGCGGGACGCCTGGTCTCTGCTGGACATTTTGGCCGGCATACCGCTGCTGGTGCCGGAAACGGCCGGCGAGTTCATCCCGCAGATGCTGAACATGGAGGCCCTGGGCGGCCTGTGTTTCACCAAAGGCTGTTATCCGGGACAGGAAGTCATCGCGCGGCTGCATTACCGCGGGCAGCTCAAACGGCGCCTATACCTGGCCTACGTCGCCGGCGATTCGGTTCCGCCGCCCGGTACCACGCTTCATATCGAAGGCATTGCGGAAAGCGTCGGAACAGTGGTCTCCGCCACGCGCCATCCGGATGGGCGGACGGCTCTTCTCGCGGTGGTGAAGATCGAAGAAAAGGATCAAGGGGAAGTTCGGTTAGCGGATGCTCAAGGACCTGGGCTTCGCTTCATCGAATAGCGGAGTTCCAGACGTAGGTCGGCAATCCTTTGCCGACACCGCAGGTCGAACATCCGTTTTCGTCGGCAAAGCATTGCCGACCTACATCTGGGATTTAGAAAAATCAGGAGTCCCCTCTCTCCGCGAAAGGGAGAGGGAATCGAAAAACGGGCGAGTTGGACGGTAGGCGAAATCGCCTTATCGCGGTGCCCGGCGGGTTACGGCCGCCGCCTAATCCGCCCAACAACGCTACAAGCCACCGAAAGACAATCGATCCAAGACCAAATGGAGACGTTATGACCAGCAGAATCCGCGAACTCAAAGTCGACGTTAAAACCGTTTATCTCGGAGAAGAAACCCATCGCGACGGAGAGCGTTACGTATTCGCCTACACCGTGACCATGGAAAACACCGGCACCGTTCCGGCGAGGCTGCTCGGCCGACGCTGGGTGATTACCGACGCCAACGGCAAGACGATCGAAGTCGTCGGTGAGGGCGTGGTGGGGGAGCATCCGTATTTGCGCCCCGGCGAAGCGTTTCAGTACACCAGCTCGGCAATGATCGAAACCCCGGTGGGCAGCATGCAGGGCAGCTATCAGCTGCTGGCCGACGATGGGGTGCCTTTCGAAGCGCCCATCGCGCCCTTCCGACTGGCGATTCCGCGTACTCTCCATTGACCGGCAACCTGACAAGAGCATGACCTTGAACCATTCGCCCAACCAAACCTATGCCCCTTCAGCCGCCGCCGGCTTGGTGCCCATCGTCGTCGAGCAGTCCCCGCGTGGCGAAAGAGCGTTCGATATCTATTCGAGGCTGCTGAAAGAGCGGGTCATCTTCCTGGTCGGCCAGGTCGAAGACTATATGGCCAACCTGATCATCGCCCAATTGCTGTTTCTGGAATCGGAAAACCCCGACAAGGACATTCACCTTTACATCAATTCTCCGGGCGGGTTGGTCACCGCAGGCCTCGCCATTTACGACACCATGCAGTTCATCAAACCCGATGTCAGCACCCTGTGCATAGGCCAGGCCGCCAGCATGGGCGCCTTGCTGCTGGCGGGCGGCGCGGCGGGGAAACGTTTTTCTCTACCCCATTCCAGGATCATGATCCACCAGCCTCTGGGCGGGTTTCGGGGACAGGCCAGCGATATCGATATCCACGCGCGGGAGATCCTGTCGCTCCGCGATCGCCTGAACGGGATACTCGCCAGGCACACCGGGCAGCCCATCGAAAAAATCCGGACCGATACCGACCGCGACAATTTCATGAGCGGGGACGACGCCAAAAGATACGGCCTCATCGATAACGTACTCAGCCAGCGGAATCGGCCTGGCGACGAGCTTTGACGCGAAAGGCGGCATGCCGGCCGGACACGGGCATGACCGAATCAACATCCAGCTAAGAGGGTAAAAGCAATGAGCGACGAAAAAAACGGCAAGGAAAGAGGCGGAAAGCTTCTCTACTGTTCATTTTGCGGAAAAACCCAGCATGAGGTCAGAAAGCTTATTGCAGGTCCGGCGGTATTCGTCTGCGACGAATGCATCGAATTATGCAACGACATCCTTCGCGAGGAGTTGGAAAGTACTTCCGATGGTGGGGACAAGCTTCCCACACCCAAGGAAATCAAGGCCATATTGGACGACTATGTCATCGGCCAGGAAAGACCCAAGCGGATTCTCGCGGTCGCGGTTTACAACCACTACAAAAGGCTGCGCGTCAAAGCCCACGCCGGGAAAAACGACGTCGAACTGGCCAAGAGCAATATCCTTCTGATAGGGCCTACCGGTTCCGGCAAAACCCTGCTGGCGGAAACCCTGGCGCGTATCCTCAACGTGCCCTTCACCATCGCCGACGCCACCACCCTGACGGAAGCCGGCTATGTCGGCGAGGACGTGGAAAACATCATCCAAAAGCTCTTGCAGAAATGCGATTACGATGTCCAAAAAGCCGAGTCGGGCATCGTCTATATCGACGAGATCGACAAGATCTCGCGCAAATCGGCCAATCCCTCGATTACCCGCGACGTGTCCGGCGAGGGAGTGCAGCAGGCCTTGCTCAAGCTGATCGAGGGCACCGTCGCATTGATCCCGCCCCAGGGCGGGCGCAAGCATCCGCAGCAGGAATTCCTGCAAGTCAACACGGCGAACATTCTGTTCATCTGCGGAGGTGCGTTCGCGGGTCTCGACAGGACCATCCGGGCACGTTCCGAAAAAGGCGGCATCGGTTTTTCCGCCGAGGTGAAAAGCAAGGAGGACCGCCGCAATGTGGGCGAGATCTTAGCCGGAGTCGAAGCGGAAGATTTGATCCGTTACGGCCTGATCCCCGAGTTCGTCGGACGGCTGCCGGTGGTGGCGACGCTCGAAGAGCTGGACGAGGAGGCGCTGGTCAAGATCCTGACCGAGCCGAAAAACGCTCTGGTCAAGCAGTACCAAAAACTGTTCGAGATGGAAGGCTGCGACCTCGACATCCATTCCGACGCCCTGAAGCTGATCGCCCAGCGCGCCATCGAGCGCAAGACCGGCGCGCGCGGCCTCAGAACCATACTCGAGAACGTTCTGCTCGACACGATGTACGAACTGCCGTCCGACGAGTCGGTGACCAAGGCCGTCGTCGACGAAAGCGTGGTGCGCGGCAACAACCCGCCCTATCTGGTCTATCGAACCGAAGAAAAGCAATGCGCGTCGGCGTGAGCCGCCCCGCGGAGTCTTGGCTTATCAACCCGGCGCGGCGACAAGCCGCGTGAGTTAGGCCTAAGCGCGTACCGGCTTGGGCGGCGACCCGAAAGACCAGGAGGGTATTTACGGGCCTGATTAATAGTTTGGAGGGCTTTTATCGTGGAAACTGAATCGACCGACAACGTTCATCCTGCGGAAAACCGCGTTCCGGTGCTGCCTTTGCGCGATGTGGTGGTCTATCCGCAGATGGTCGTCACCCTGTTCGTCGGGCGGGAGAAATCCATCGCGGCGCTGGACGATGCCGTGCAATCCGGCCAGAAAATCCTGGCCGTGACGCAGAAGGACCCCAAATGCGACGAGCCGGAGTTCGCGGACTTATACGAAACCGGCACCCTGTGTACGGTCGATCAGCTATTCAAGCTGCCGGACGGTACCGTGAAGGCTTCGATCAAAGGCGCAAAACGCTGCCGAATTAAGGAGTATCAGGTGGCCGACAGCCATGACATGGCCCTCGTCGCGCCGCTGCACGATCAAGTCAATTTAAGCATCGCGGAGATGGACGCCCTCATGCGTATCGTCACCGGCGCTCTCGATCAGTACGTCAAACTCGATCATCAGATTCCGCGGGAAATCGTAAACGCTCTTCCGGATATCTCAGAGCCAGGCCGGCTGGCCGATACCATCGCCGCGCATATGGCTCTCAAGATCGAAGACAAGCAGGCGCTGCTGGAAACGGTCGATATCGCCGCCCGCTTCGAAAGACTGATCATGGCGATGGAAAGCACGGTCGACCGCCTTGAGGTGGAAAAGCGCATCCGCGGACGAGTCAAGCAGCAGGTGGAAGACAACCAGCGCGAGTATTATCTGAACGAACAGATGAAAGCGATCCGGAAGGAACTGGGGGAATTGGGCGAGACGCCCGACGAGTTCGACGCGCTGGCGGAAAAGATCGTCAAGGCGAGAATGCCCAAAGCCGCTCGCGCCAAGGCCGAATCCGAGCTGGACAAGCTCAGGCGGATGCCTCCGATGTCGTCGGAATCGACGGTGGTTCGGAATTACCTCGATTGGATGATTGACCTGCCCTGGAAAAAACGCAGCAGGGCCCGCTTCGATCTGAAGCAGGCGGAAGCGCTGCTCGAGGCCGAGCATTACGGCCTCGACAAGGTCAAGGAACGCATCTTGGAGTACCTGGCGGTGCAACAGCGCGCCGGGAACGCGAAGGGACCGATCTTGTGCCTGGTCGGGCCGCCCGGCGTAGGCAAGACATCATTGGGCCAATCCATCGCCCGCACCACTAACCGCAAATATGTCCGCATGGCCCTGGGCGGGGTGCGGGACGAAGCCGAAATCCGCGGGCACCGGCGCACCTATATCGGCGCACGGCCCGGCAGGATCCTTCAGTACCTGGCCAAGGCGAAGACCCGCAATCCCTTGTTCCTCCTCGACGAGATCGACAAGATGGCGATGGATTCGCGCGGCGATCCCGCCTCGGCCCTGCTCGAAGTGCTGGACCCCGAACAGAACCGCGCGTTCAACGATCATTTTCTCGAGGTCGATTTCGATTTGTCGGAGGTGATGTTCGTCGCCACCGCCAATACCCTCAACATCCCCGGCCCTCTCCTGGACCGTATGGAAGTGATCCGCATCGCCGGCTATACCGACGACGAGAAGATCAATATCGCCGCTCGCTATCTCGTTCCCCGGCAAGTCGAGCGGAACGGTCTTAGGGAAAATGAAATCCAGATCACCGATTCTGCCTTGCAGTCCATGATCCGCCATTACACCCGGGAAGCCGGGGTGCGGAGCCTCGAACGGGAAATCGCCACGATTTGCCGCAAGGTCGTCAAGAATCTGCTGCTCAAACCCGGAACCAAGAAATGCGTGGTGACGCACCATAACCTGGAAGATTTTCTGGGCGTGCAGCGCTACCGTTACGGCCGCGCCGAGGAGACCGACCGGGTTGGCCAGGTGACCGGGCTCGCGTGGACCGAAGTGGGCGGCGAATTGCTCACCATCGAATCCGCCGTCATGCCGGGCACGGGCCAGCAGATCTATACCGGAAGGCTGGGCGAAGTCATGCAGGAGTCGATCCGCGCCGCGATGACCGTGGCCCGTTCCCGCGCCGTCGAACTGGGCATTTCTCCCGGTTTCTATCAAGCCAGCGATATGCATATTCACGTGCCGGAAGGGGCCACGCCCAAGGACGGCCCCAGCGCCGGGATCGGCATGTGTACCGCCCTGGTCTCGGCCTTGACCGATATTCCGGTGCGGGCCGATGTCGCGATGACCGGCGAGATCACCCTTCGCGGCGAGGTACTGCCTATCGGCGGCTTGAAGGAAAAGCTCCTGGCCGCCCATCGCGCAGGCATCAAGACGGTGGTGATCCCTTACGAAAACGAGAAGGATCTGGCCGAGATTCCCAAAAACGTCAAAAAGGATCTCAGCATCCTTCCGGTTCGCCGGATCGACGAGGTTCTCGGCGCCGCGCTGCTGCGCCAGCCCGAATCGCAGGACGCGGCGTCCCTGCCCATCGAACAGGACCGCGCTGCCCATGGTGTCGAAAGCGGGGTGGCGATTGCTCATTAAGAATCCTAAACAAGCCTTTGCCCTTAGGGCAGAGATATCTACACAAGGCGCCACCCCGGCAGGGAGTACTCGCCCCTTCCTTGGGGCTTGTCCTTCGGACCGTGCTCCACACGTCCAAATTCGCTCCCCGCGAATTTGTGCCGGGGGCCAGAAGCCAAGGACGGCAACGGCTGGTCACATCCATGTGTCCTGGATTCCGGCAATCCATGCCGGAATGACGGCTGTAGGAACTTGCGTAGATACCTGTGCAACTTTGGGGGTGAGCACCGTTTAGCCGTAAATCGGCAATCTCTTGCCAACGAGCTCTGCTCAAACAGTTACGCGCTTCAGCGTTTTTTATAGAGGAACCTTATGGCCAACAAGATCGGTATATTTTTCGGCTCGGACACGGGTAACACGCGGCGCGTCGCGAAATCGATCGCCAAGAAACTGGGCGATGCCGCGGATGCACCCGTCGACGTGAAGAAAGCCAGCCCCGACGACCTGCTCAAATACGATGCGCTGATCCTCGGCACCCCGACCCTGGGCGACGGCGAGCTGCCGGGCCTTTCCGCGGGCTGTAGCGACGAAAGCTGGGAAGAGTTTCTGCCGAAGCTGGAGGGCAAGGATCTGAGCGGCAAGGTCGTGGCCCTGTTCGGACTGGGCGATCAGGAAGCCTATGGTCACGAGTTCGTCGACGCTCTGATCCTTCTGTACAACTTCGTCGTCGAAGCCGGCGCCAAGGTGGTCGGTTTCTGGTCCACCGACGGATACACGTTCGAGAAATCCAATTCGATCATCGACGATAAGTTCGTCGGTTTGGTCATCGACCACGAAAACCAGAGCGACGAGACCGAAGAGCGCATCGATACCTGGCTGGCCGAGATCAAGCCGGCTCTGCTGGGTTAAAGCGCTTTTCGCTACAGTGGCGGCGGCGTAGGTCGGCAATCCCTTGCCGACGGAAACGGTTGGTCCGCCCTCGGCGTCAGGAAAGGATTCCCGACCTACTTCCGGGGCAGCGGCGTAGGTCGGCAACCCCTTGCCGACGGAAACGGTTGGTCGGCCCTCTGCGTCGGGAAAGGATTCCCGACCTACTTCCGGGCAGGTCGCAGATTTTGTAGGTCGGCAATCCCTTGCCGACGGAAACGGTTGGTCCGCCCTCGGCGTCGGGAAAGGATTCCCGACCTACGTTACGAGGGCTCATAAGTCGGCGATCTTGCCGATGTACGGATTGAAGAGAGAGGTGATGTCATGCTGGATACGGTCATAGTCGGAGGCGGATTGTGCGGCTTGGCGCTGGCCGCCGATCTGGAGCGCCAAGGGCGATCCTATCTCCTGTTCGAGGCTCGCTCTCGCCTGGGCGGGCGCATTCTCTCGGTGCCCTCGACGACATCCGGGATGGCGCTGGACTTAGGTCCGACCTGGTTCTGGCCGGACATCCATCCGCGCATCTCGCGCCTAGTGGCCGATCTGGGACTCGCCTCCTTCGCCCAGCACGACCAGGACGATGTCCTCGGCCTCAAGAACGCGGACGGCAAGCTCGAATCCCTGGGCAGTGCTCCGGTCCATAATGGCGCCATGCGATTGGAAGGCGGCATGGCGGCTTTGGTGCATGCCCTCGTGGACCGGATTCCCGAAAGCCGGCTGCGCCTGGAACAGGCGCTTATTGCCGTGGAAGAGCGGGGCGATCGCGTCGCTCTCCATTTTCGCTGCGGCAATGCCTTATCGGTAGTCGAAGCTCGCCGGGCCGTACTCGCCATTCCGCCCCGTGTGCTGGAGGAGCAGGTCCGGATGGAACCCGCGCTCGACGACGAACTGCGCCGGGCGATGCGGGAAACGCCCACCTGGATGGCCGGAGAGGCCAAGGCCATGGCGGCCTTCGCTCGCCCCTTTTGGCGCGAGGCGGGCTTGTCCGGCAACGGTTTCGCCCGGCATGAGCAGGCGGTACTCGGCGAGATTTTCGACGCCTGCGACGCCACCGGAGAGAAGGCCGCCCTGGGAGGCTTCGTCGCGCTGTCGCCGGAGCAGCGCGAGGCGTTTAGAGTGGGCATGCCGATGCTGATCCGGAGCCAGTTGGTCCAATTCTTCGGCTCGGAGGCGGAGCTGGGCGAACAGCATTATCAGGATTGGGCGACGGAACCGTTCACCTGTAGCCGACTGGACCTCGTGCCGCCGGATCAGCACCCGGAATACGATAATCCTGTCCTGAGCCGGGCGTACTGGGACGGAAAGCTTTTGTTCGGCGCTTCGGAAACCGCCCGCTACGGCGGCGGCTATATGGAAGGTGCACTGGAGGCCGCCGCGCGGATTCAGCGGCAGTTGGCGGAAGTTCCGGTCAGCTCGACCAATTCCAACAGCCTCGCTCGCTTCCGCGAATGGGTGAGCGGTCAAAGGCCCGCCGCCCTCGAGCATTACCAGCGGAGCCTGCACCGCCATCTCTCCACCCAGCAACGGGATCAATTGACTCAACTCTCACTGTTGGAGACGGTGGAGGACATTTACCGGGAAGCCTTGCGGCAACTCGATGAACTGCCTCTCGAAGGGGGCTCGGTGGCTGTCGTCGCCGGCCGGTCGGACCTCACCCCTCCGATTCTTGCGCCGTTCACGGGATTCAACGATGCGCTGATCGACGAGGCGCTGCGCTTCAATCGCAGCTCGTGCGCCCTGTCCAACTTTCCGGTAGAGCACGATCCGTCGCCCGATTACGTGCAGACCATCCGCAGGGATCTGGCCGCCGCTTGGCGCGAATTCGCGCTTACGGTCAACGCCCGAATCGTGGCACGCACCGCGGCTCCGGAGCTGGCCGACTGCGCATGAGTGCGTTGGTTTAATTTCAGGCGAAAGGGCAGCGAGGCGTGCTCGGAACAAAACGCTTTTCAAGGTTCAGAAAGCCATGATCTATATCGTCGAAATTCCCCATGAAGGCCGGGCGTCCGCGTGGTTCGCATTCGACCGGGACGATTTCGTCCGCAAGGTCCGGGCCGCGAAAGAATCCGGAGACACCACGGTCTTCGCCGCGCTGAGCCCGCGCCAGCGTCTCGAAGCGGCAAGCCTTGCGCCCGACTCACCCGGCGCCCGGGCGGCGCAGCCGGCCGTTTTCGACGATGCGGACCGCCACGGCTGGGACACCGTTCTGTACCGGGCCGATTTTCTTCTGAGCCCCGGTCTCTGGCAGGCCGAGCCGGTATCGGAACTCGAGGCTTGCGCCGCCGCCGTCGCCCACGAACGGAAAGCCTGCCGCGTGTATCTGTCCGATAACGCCGCGGTAGCGGCGCTGTATGGAGACCCGCTCTATGATGGACGGGAAGGGTTTTACGCACACATGGCCTTGCGCGAGCAGCTCATCGCCATGGAAGCCATTTCGGACGATTTATGACGGTCGAACAACTGATAACTGCCTTGCTGGAAATGCCGAAAAACGCGGTCGTGCTTTACGAAGGCGATGCCGGCTACGCTCTTGTCGGCGGCCTGCATTTGCAGGAAAACGGAAACGAGCTGCCGGATGAGGTTATCCTGTTTCCCGATATGAACGAATGAGGCTGGGGATACCAGGCTCGATGGATGCCACGGCTGTGCTGTTTGCCAACGAAGCCTTCTATCACGCGTTTTCCCAGCGCGATTTCGACGCCATGGAGCGGTTGTGGGCGCGGGAGTGGCCGGTGCTCTGCATTCATCCCGGCTGGCCGGTGCTGACCGAACATGCCGCCATCATCGAAAGCTGGCGGCGTATTTTCCAGAATCCGGCGACCGGCACGGTAACTCCGCATTACGCCAGAGCCTTTGTCTACGGCACCGTCGCCACGGTGGTGTGCTACGAAGAAATTCAGGGAGCGCTGCTGGTCGCCAACAATACGTTCGCGATCGAGAGGGACGAGATCCGCATCGTCCATCACCACGCATCCCATTGCGCCAATCCGCCGCCGCCGGAACCTAAGGCCGCACCGGCGGTGCAGTAGTGCGCCGGGATAGTTGAGGTTTTATTCAATTCGGCATTCGAGTGGACATTGATCGTAGGATGGGTTAGGCCGCCAGACCGCAACGCACCGAGCGGCCTCGGACCTGTCCTGAGCCAAGTCGAAGGGGCGGTGGGTTACGCTCGGCTAACCCACCCTACAAAAATGAATTCCTTCATTGAAAACGATTTGGAATTATTTCGGCTAATTAAGTTAGGTGGTCAAATGCAAAGCACGATCAGACAAGAAACGATACCCCAACGAACCATCACGATAGAAGGCGAGCACGCGAAACTGGCGTCCCCGGAAGAGATTGCCGATGGCATTCGGGCGGCCGTGGAGGTGTTCGAGCGCAACGGCGTCGATCCGCTGGATTGCGCCGCGGCGATCGAAAAGCTCGAAAAGGATGAGTTGCTCAACCGTGACGAAGCCTTGCTCTGCGTCATCTGGGATCAGGCCGAGGAAGCAGCCTTCAGAGCCGTTACCGTGGGTTGGCTAAGCCGCGCCGTGGACATTCGGATCGCGGTTTCCTGAGCGATAGAACAGAACTGTCGGCAAGGGATTGCCGACGGATCAACATCGTCAAGTAGGTCGGGAATCCTTTCCCGACGCGGCTGAGCTCGGCAGTCGTACTTCGCTCTTTCAGCGCCCCTGTCGCTTCCGACGAACGACGTTTGTCGCGCATGCGGTATGATCCGCCTAACACCAACCCTTCTCACCTCAACTCGAAGCTGTGAAGTTAAGGCGTTATTAGTTCGTAGGGCGGAATAGCGTACTCGCGTATTCCGCCGAATGAGAATGTTCCATTCGGCGCATTACGCTAACGCTAATGCGCCCTACGTGGGCTGCCTCTCCGGAAGAGCCGGGGGAACTCCCGATTTTATTAGATTTCGATAAAGACGCAATACAAGGTGTTATATATGATCCGATTCTGTATTGGGTTTTATTTTTGAGGTCGACTTTAAGTGAGAGCAACACAGAAATGTTGATCATAGAAGATTTAAGGGAATACGTATTTGGAATTTTCCTTGGAGAAGAAACCAAGAAAGATGTTGTAATTGGCGATTCTCTAAGATTTCTCGGGACGGCCTTCTTTGTTTCAAGAAAAGGGGATGCGGTAACCGCCAATCATGTTCTTCCAAAGAAGGTTCTAGAAGGAAATGAGCAGGTCTATGGGATTACGGTTAAACGTGGTCAAACAAACGTATATAAGTTGGTTGCCGCAGCGAGATTCGAAACCTCAGATTTTTCCTTACTAAGGTTCGACCTTCAAGATTGCCGATTCTTCGAAATAGACTTTTCTGAGCCTGGGATAGGAACAGATGTAAATGCTTATGGGTATTCAGATCACGATATTCACGGACAAGGTAAAGAACTACGGCTACTAAAGGGCCACATGACTATGCCAATCGTGTCTGGAGTTGGTGAGGTCAGCTTCCCGATTCCTAGCGGCATGAGCGGTGGTCCTGTCATATCCGGGACAAAGTGCATTGGCTTTATGATCGGTAATGTCACGTCAGAGAAACTGCTAACTAGTTCTGAAGAAATATCAGAAATATATAACTCAGTTGAAAAAATCACGCTGGTAGAATCAAAGGAAGTGCTCCATTATGGGATATTCAGGCCATTCTCAATTTATAAAGATCATAAGTCTGAGATTTTTTCAAATATGGATCTCCCGACATTTCTTTCTACACGTAACCATCCCTAACATAGTGTTCAATACGGATACTTGGCCGCAACCTTCCTTCGCCACAGCTCCGGTCGGTCACCGTCAAGCGCCGGTTAATACCACGTTAAGCTATCAATAAGACCATTATGTACGAACTGGCAATATTGATTCATGTTATCGGCGCAACGGTTTGGACCGGAGGTCATATAGTCCTTTTGGTTGCAGTATTGCCTGATGTGTTGAAACATAAGGATTTAAACTACATTCGCCGGTTTGAATCCGGTTACGAAAAGATAGGGATTCCAGCCTTAATCGTCCAAATAGTATCCGGTTTATATCTGGCAAGCTTTCTCATACCAGAGGTTTCGCAGATCTTTGATTGGGCGAATCCTGCGGTTAAGTTGCTATGGGTAAAATTATCTTTGTTGCTGATTACAGCCCTGTTGGCGGCCGACGCTAGGCTGCGAGTAATACCGAATCTGAGCGCTTCAAATTTAAATTCTCTTGCGTTCCGTATCATTCCTGTAACGGTGGTTTCAGTGCTGTTTGTGATATCCGGCGTTTTGTACAGATTTGGGTGGTTCGCTTAACTCGAACGATGCGCTTCGTGCCTCAGCGCATCCTACGCGGGCTTATTTCGGTCTACAAAGTTGCGGCAGCATGGGGAAAATTGCGGACTGGAGCATTTTGGGTTCCGATGTATAGTCTAAGTTCGTAGCGGCCGTTTACGGCGCCTGGTTTCGAGCCGGTCTGTCCTGTACGCCGGCGACTTTTGTAAAACCCTTTTGGGCCCCTTCCGGTTACGTCTCTTAGTCCAGGGTGTCACGTTCCAGATACCGTTTGACTCTGATGCGACAAGTGCCCGGTTTTTGTTTCGAGGAACAGATTTCGGCTATCCGGCGTGCAGGATTTCCGTATGAACAAGGAGGATCAATACATGACTGCTTTCGGCTTCAGCAGAGTTCCTCGTAGACATTTGCTGCTTTTCGCGGCGCTGTTCGGTTCGACAGTAGAGTCCGCCGAGGCGACCACCCTCACGGTGGGTGCGATTGACGCCAACGGCGTGGCTTGCACCTTGGCCGATGCCATCGTCGCGGCCGATAACAATATCAGCACCGGCGGCTGCCCCGCGGGTTCCGAGGACGATACCGACATCATTGAACTCACCGGCGACGTCATCCTGGCGGAAGCCTTGCCCGAGGTGAGGAGCTACTGCAGTCCGGAGCCCGATCCTTGTGCTGAGAGTGTTCAAACCCGCATCACGATCAACGGCCACGGTCATTCGATCGCACGCTCGCGCGATCCGGATACCCCGGAATTCGACCTGCTCACGCTTTTTGCGCTCTGTGGCGAGGGCATCTTTATGCCCCCGCCGATCGTCATGCTGAATGACGTTGTGCTGAAACATGGCCAAACCGGCATTTCGTTGAAGGTTGCGACCCTCGGCATCGAGTGTCCGCCGGAGCTTGAGCTGGTGAATAGCCGTATTACCGACAATAGCGGCGATGGCATCTCGGCGCGCTTTGCCTCGATGCGGCTTACGAACAGCGTGATCGAAAGCAATGGCGGCCGCGGCATCGGAGGATACGCTACCGACATTCATTTGACGGACAGCACCGTCGCTCATAATGCGGATCGTGGTGTCTCGGCCCTTGGCGGCCTTCCATTTTATGAGAGACGAGGGGTGCTCTCCGTGACCCGCAGCACCCTCGCCGGCAATACCGGCGGTGGCGTCGAACTCGCCGGTCTACACGCCACGCTCGTGAACAGTACCGTGTCCGGAAACGGAAATACCAAGACTACGGGAGGCGGCATTCACGTGATACCCAGCGATAGCAGCGATGAGCAGCCGGTAACCGAATTAACGCTCATCAACACCACCGTTTCCGATAACGTCGCTGAGCTTGGCGGAGGCGTATACCGCGACAGCGGAGAGCACCGGATCTTTATCGACAGAAGCACCGTGATCAATTCGATTCTTGCCGATAACACCGGCGGTGACTGCATGAGCGCCCCCGGCACCACGCGCATCGCCTTCAGCGGGCAAAATCTGATCGAGGACGGCGGGTGTTTCGACCCGAGCTATTCGAATCCCCCGCTGATCGGCGATCCCAAGCTCGGTCCCCTTGAGGACAATGACGGGCCGACGCTGACCCACGCGCTTCAAAGGGACAGCATAGCGCTGAATCGGATTGCCTTCATTCACGACGTGAACGGCAATCCTCTCGGCTGCGAAGGTACGACCGACGGCGTTACCGCCGGAGTCGTCACCGATCAGCGCGGGGTCAGCCGGGCGCGGCCCGGTGACGACTTTTGCGACATCGGCGCTTTCGAACGCGCCTTCCCATCCGCCGCGGGCGAATGCAAGAACGGCGGCTACAGGAAATTCGGCTTCGATAGGCTTGGACAGTGTCTCCGGTACCTGACCCAGCGGAAAACGCAGTCGCATTAGAGCGTTTTTGCGTCAGGCTAACGGGAATGAGAAGTCTTCTGTTCGGGTTGAAAAAGCCGCAGGACGCGACCCCCGGCAGGAGCACGAACGATGACGAAATGGGAGTTTGTCGGCGGGCCTGCTGACGGCGGAGATGGCCCGGTGGGTACCGGCCGAAGAGAAACCGCCGCGCAGCAGCTTATCTGAACGACGGCTTCCCCTGCGGCTAGAGCGTTTTCCGAGTCGGTGTAAGGGATTCGGATATGTAGGTCGGCAATCCCTTGCCGACGTATCGGCTCGGCGAAGGGCTTTGTCGGAAGGGCAGCTCTGGCGCTCCCAGAGATGCCGTTTGCGATTGGAAGGGTCGCGACTAAAGCGACCGTTTGCGATTGGGAAGGGATTGCCGACCTACGCTCTCCCCTCCAGGAACGAATCCGTACACCGGGACGGAAAACGCTCTAAGTACATTCAGGGAAGTCTTGCGGCATAGGCACCACTACAGGAGAAACCCGCCAATCAAACTAATCTGTCGAGATTCCGTAAAAGTTTACGGAATGTACTTAGATCTTGCATTAGACGGGCATTAACTTACTGGGAGGTAAAGCGATGAAGAAACGTATAGTCAGGATCGTGTCCATCGGAATCACCCTTAACCTGTTCCTGGCGGGCACTACATGGTCGGAGGAGGCTAAGGTCAAGTATCCCGAAGCTTATCGAGACTGGACTCGCGTAAAGTCAATGGTGATCCAGCAAGGGCATCCTCTCTATGATTCCTTCGGCGGAATTCATCATATCTATGCCAATGACGAGGCACTGAAGGCCATGACCAAGGGCGATATCTATCCCGATGGTTCAGTGCTGATTTTCGATCTCCTCGAGGCGAAGAGCGAGAACAATGCCATCGTGGAGGGTGACCGAAAAGTTCTTGGGGTAATGGAGAAGGATTCCGAGAAGTTCAAGGAAACCGGAGGATGGGGTTTCGAGGGATTCAAAGGAGATACCCAGGAAAGAGTGGTCAAGGACGCGAAGAACGAATGTTTTTCTTGCCATGTACCCCAGAAGCAGTCGGATTACGTATACAGCACTTACCGCAAGTAGTCATCCGATATCGATCGGGTATCCAGTCGGTTGCCTGGTGGGTTACGGCATTGCGGCCGCGACGACAGCGGAGGCGATGCGCCAGGCGGTTCATCAGTTCCAGCCCGACCTGGTGCTATGTCCGATGCTCGCCCAGGTCGGTCATTCCCCGCGACATTTGGAAACGGTACACGTGCATCATCCTCCATCCCGGAATCGTCGGTGACCGTGGCGGCAATTCGCTCGATTGGGCGATTCTGAACGAGGAAACGCATAAGGGGCCTCACCGCGGTGGAGGCCGCGGACCAGGTTGATTCCGGTGCGATCTGGGCGACCTACGAATTCAAGATGCGGTCGGCGAGCAAGAGCAGCCTGTACCGAGATGAGGTGGCGCGCGCAGCGGTCAAGGCCATGTTGGTCGCGGTGAGGCGCTTCGAAAGCCGCTTGTTCGTGTCGTGAAGGCCGAGTAGCGGCAAATCGACTGGAAATGCGATCCCGTCGCCACGATCCCGAGGAAGATCCGTTCCGCCGACGGCGCCCCCGGCGTGCTGGACGGGATCAGCGGGCTGCCTGAGCGATGGCGTGAACAGCCCGCGTAGAGCGGAGTAGGGTACTCCCGTATTCCAATCACAAACGGTTGTCCGGGGAGGGGCTGGCCGGCGCTCCCGGCCAGGCCGTTTGCGATTGGAAGGTCGCTAAGTACATTCCGCAAATACTTGCGGAATCTCGACTGTTTGGCTTGATTGGCGGGGTTGTCCTGCAGGTTGCCTATGCCGCAAGACATTCCCTGAATGTACTTAGAGCATTTTCATATCTACTGTACGGGCACTCGCGCGTAGGTCGGGAATCCTTTCCCGACGCCACGTCCCCGCCGAGCGTCTTCGTCGGCAAAGGGTTGCCGACCTACGAATGCTTGAATCCATTCACCCGAGCCGAAGGCGCCAACGACGTCCGCCAAGCTGGTTTTGCCGTACGAGCGCGATGAAAACGCTCTAAAGCGACGTTTGCGATTGGGAGCACCAGAACGACCCTCCAGGCGCACCGCCGGAACCGCCATTCCACCGAATGCGCCCTACGCGAGCTAATCCGTGAGATAGAAGGTGATGGTCGTAACGAGCCGGACCTCTTTCTCAATGCTCTTGGTGTCGCCGTACTCCTCACCGACATCACGAATAATGAAGCCACCCTGCTGCGCGTCCCTTATGCCGCCAACCTTGACTCCGGCATCGGCCGCGAACTCGTTCGCGGCAATACGAGCGTTTGTAGTCGCTTCCTTTACCATGGCTGGCTTTATCTCGTTTAGCTTCGTGAAGTGATAGGCCGGCGCGTTGTTCTGTATATCAATGCCCTGGGCTATTAGCCTGTTTAGCTTCGATCTCGCTTCCGAAACCAAACGAACTTTGCCGGTTTCGACATCAATCGATCCGACAAGCATATGCCTCTCTTCGACAAGCTGTTGCTTGTCGTCCCGGAACTCTTTCTTCTCGTAGTCAATGACACCGGGCGAAACTTCCGACTTCTCAAAACCGCTTTCCAGGAGCAGCGACACGATCCGCGACTGATCAGCTTCCGACTGTTCATAGAGTTTTGACACCGGGGTCGTTCCGCTTCCGGATACGGTGTACTGGATCTTCCAATAGGCCCGATCCGCCTCGACCCGCCTCTCGGCTAGGCCCTTCACCTCCGCGGTGTTAGTGCCGACCTTGGCGTTATACAACGTTTGGCTGACAAAGTAGCCGCCAACAGCGATTCCTAGGGAAAGGGCCAAAGAAACTACTAGAAGCTCAGCTCGACCAATGTTGTTCATCACATCTTCCCCCTGTTGTCCCCACTGTATCGCCTAGCGCCCTGCCGAGCGGCGCGGGGCATGAAAGCAAACAGACACCGCGGACGATCTTACGGAGTCCGGATACATTCGTTTAAGCCCTGGAACAAAGTTTAGGCGGTTTCCCGCGTCGGTCCGCCCGCCAACGCCAGTTCGTCGCTGCCGCGACGTGCTCGCATGATATGCCGGCATGAGCGTTCCGCCATTTTCCCGTCTGGCGCTTTTCCGATCAACCGAAAGGAACCGGCCGCAAGACTGAGAATCCAGCCAAACAATCCGCCGTAATGGAGTGATTCCGTTGTATCTTCCGCGACTCTTCTATCACATCGTTGGAGCCCGCATCCTATGCGGGTCAGATGATTTATAGCCGCAGGATGGGCAAAGCATAGCGTGCCCATCGAGTACATTCGTCGGCAAGGAATTGCTGACCTACAAAATCTCAATCCCGGTTTGCGATAGCGTTTCTTTGTGCCATGCGTATGCGTTCCGCGATTCCTAGCGGGCTGGATTCGTAAGCGGCCTTCGCCTCGTCCAGCGCGGCTTGGGCGGTGGCGGCTTCTTCCGCCGTCAGCGGCAAGCGGCCTGCGATATGGGTGGCGTCCGGCACGGCCTTTAGTATGGCTGCCCAGTTCGGGTGCTCGTGGATCGGAATCAGTCGGTCGGCCTCCTTCTTGCCTTCGAGACAGATGGCCATACCGATGACCTCAACCTTGCGGCCGTCTTCTGTGGTTTTGATATAAGTAGCCATGGTGGTTTTATCCTGAGATTCGGAATTTCTGTATCGATGACTTATCGCTACGACTTGATGCGCGGACGCTCGGAAGCGGAGTAGTTGCTGAAATGGCCTTCCCGCGCGGCTTGCGCTCGGGCCTTCGACACCAGGCCGGCCGTCTTGCCTTGAGGGGCCGTCAGTGAAGGTAGTTTTTCCAAGGTCTGTGCCCCGCACTCCGGACAGGACGGAACGGCGGACAGGCTGACCAGTAATTCGAAGGTTTTGTCACATTGCTTGCAATGAAAGTCGTAAATCGGCATAGATCGATCTCTCGTCGGTCAATCAAAAACCATCCCGCGGGCCTACTCCGTAGACGGAGCGTTAGGCTCGGCGCCCGTTCCGTCTTGCTGTTCCCGCTGCCATTCGGAAGGCGTATAGACCTTCATGCTGATGGCGTGCAACGCGCCGCTTGCCAGGGGTTCTTTGACGGTTGCCAGAACTTTTTGCTGACGCCGGACCGGCGATAAGCCTTTGAAAGCCTCCCCGATGATCACGATCGAGAAATTACAGCCTTCGCCTTCAACCGAGAGTTGGCAATCGGGCAGGCCGGTTTCGATCAGGCTACGGACTTCCGCGATCTCCATGGCGATCAGTCCGCTTTTTTGCCGGCGACGGCTTTTTCCAGCATGGGCTTGAGCTCGCCCTTCTGCGCGATTTCCGCAACGATATCGCTGCCGCCGACGAGTTCGCCGTTCACGAACAATTGGGGAAAGGTGGGCCACTCCGAGATGCTGGGCAGCTTCTCCCGGATCGAAGGCGCCTGGAGCACATTGACGTAAGCGAAGGGAACGCCGGTGGACTGAAGTGCCGCAACGGCCTTGGCGGAAAAACCGCATTGCGGCATATCGGGTACCCCTTTCATGTAGAGGAGGACCGGATGGGTCGCGATCTGTTCGCGGATGGTATTTTCGATGCTCATTGCTGATCCTCTCATTAGTTAATCAATCGGCTTATTCCGTTGGGCATTCGAGTGAACATTAATCGTAGGGTGGGTTAGCGAAGCGTAACCCACCGATTCGAGGTTGCTCGGTGGGTTACGGCCTTGCGGCCTAACCCACCCTACAAAAATGAATTCCTTAATTGAAAGCGATTTGGAATTTGGAATTAGGTCTGCCGGCAGGTGCGAATTTGTCGCACCCGCCACGATTATGACGGCCGGATCTCAAAATCCGGACGCAAAGCCCAGCAACTCGACGGTGATGTCTTCCGTCCCCAGAACCTTGGCTTGGCACGCCAGGCGGGATTTGGAGCCCACGCCCACGATCGTGTCCAGTTTCGCGTGCTCCGGAGCAGCGGTCCTGGATACCCCCTTTTTGCCGGCTTGCACGAAGATGTGGCAGCTGCCGCACTCGGCGTTGCCGCCGCACTTGTGCATGATTTCTTCGCCGGCCGCCAGTATCGCCTCCAAAAGGCTCATCCCTTCCTGGACCTCGACGGTTTTTCCGGATGGCATTATGGTCAGAGTCGACATGTGATTACCTCGTCTTGTTTTTTGTGGATTGAAAATTCAATACGTCACGGAGATTGAGTGGGTCGGATCTTCCATGACGGATTACAATCCCGCGGCGAGGGAGCCGATCACCGAGCCGCCGACCGTGTCGGCGGAGTCCAGTTCCCTCAATTTACCGAGTATTTCCTCGCAGCCGCGAGCATCGCCCTGGCGCAAGCGGATGAAGGCCAGCGCCTTGAGCGAAAAAAGGTAGAAATGCTGGGGACTGTTGTGCAGGGTCCAGTCCGCAGTTTCCGGGGTCAGGCTCGCATAGCTTTCCGGAAAGCCGCCTTGACGCGCGGCGGTTTTCAAGGCCGAGCGCGCCGCTTCCTCGGCGTCCGCCAGCCGGCCCTTGTAGAAATAGAATTTGTAGAGCGAGAAATACACCGGCAGAGCTTCGGGCGCCTCTTGCCGCGCCTGCTGCAACAGCGCTTCGGCTCGCGCCGTGTCGGCATAGGCGCTCATGGCTTCCTCGAGCAGGCCGCCGACCTTGGGCGGCACGTCGCCGGCATAAAAGACTTCACGCATGGCTGTTCCGCGCTCCACGATCGGGATTCCTCAAGACCAAACCGCCGCGGGTGCTAACAGGCGTTCCACGGGTTCGCCTTTTTGCAGGTGCTCGCTGACGATCTCGCCCACGTCTTCCGGCTTGACCTTGGTGTACATCACGGCATCGGGGTAAACGATGACGGTGGGCCCCAAGTCGCACGCGCCGAGACAGCCGGTGCTGGTCAGCTGGAATTTTCCGTGGAGCTGGCCGGCCTCGAATTGCTGGGCGAAGGTCTGGAGCACCGCCGCGCAGCCCAATTGCGCGCAAGATCCGCGCGGATGTCCGGGAGGTCTCGATTGGGCGCAGACGAACACGTGTTTTTCGGGTTTAGCCATTCTTTATTCCTCGTAGCAAGATCAAACGGATTCGTTTTTAGATGGTGCCGGGCTTGCCGTCGCTAGCCTCTCGTTTCCGGGTCGAAAGGCTGGCCTTCATGCTCTCCAGCGAAATGCTCTTGCCGTCCTGATCCTGAAAGACCTTGAACACTTTTTCCTGGGCCGCGTTCGAGGTCACGAAATCATCATGTGCGCGGGTCAGATATTCCTTGCAGATGTTCCAGGCCGAAGCTTCGTCCAGGTCGTCCGGGATCGGCGATCTGGCAAGGTATTGGTTGAAGCGCTTCAGGATGTGCAGGCGGTTGACGTTCACGACGTCGGCTTGATACGGAATGCCGAAAAAATCGAAGAACTCCTCGGCCGCGGAGAAACCTTCTATGCGTTGCAGTACCGGATTCATGGAGATGCCTTTCTAAGGTTGATTTCGGATCGTAAGCGCATCGGGCAGGCCGGGCAGGGCGGGGATGGGTTCCGACGCCGCCGTTTCCCGATAAAAACTCATGAGCTCGGCCGTGCTCGGCGCGCGCTTGGTTTGATTCGCATGCAGGCGGATTCTGCGCAGAAGCTGGGCGGCGGCGATTTCGGTCAGCTCTATCCCGAGGTCGCGAAAGCGCTGGATGACGCCGTGCGTTCCCGAATGCTTGCCAAGCACCAGGCGGTGTTCGCGCCCGAGATCCTTGGGATTTACGCCCTGATAATTGAGTACGTTCTTGAGGATGCCATCGACGTGTATGCCCGCCTCGTGGGTAAACACGGCCTCGCCGACGATGCTCTTGTTGGGCGCTACCGGACGTCCCGACGCTTTGGCGACGAGCTCGGAAATCGCTCCGAATCGGCTGACATCGATGCCGGTGGGCAACTGATACAACTGGTGCAGGGCCATGACCGTCTCTTCGAGGGCGGCATTGCCGGCGCGTTCGCCGAGGCCGTTGACCGTGGTGTTGACATGGCTGGCGCCCGCCTGGATCGCAACCAGGGTATTGGCGGTGGCGAGGCCGAAATCGTTGTGGGCATGCATCTCGACTTCGAGATCCACGGCGTCGACCAGCCGCCGGATACGTTCGAAGGTGGCAATCGGGTCGAGTATCCCCAGGGTGTCGGCAAAGCGGATGCGCCTCGCACCCGCCCGCTGGGCGGTTTCCGCGACCCGCAGCAGAAATTCGGGGTCGGCGCGCGAGGCGTCCTCGGCGCCCACGCAAACATCCATGCCGGTAGCCAGCGCGCGTGGCACGACACGGCTTATCGTCGCGATAGCCCAGTCGCGATCGCGGCCGACCTTATGGCGCAACTGGATATCCGATACCGGAATCGACAAATTGACCAGATGCGCCCCGCAGCCGGTAGCCGCTTCCAGATCGGCCTCGCACATCCGGCCCCAGACCATCAGCCGCGAGGGCAGGTCGAGCGCCGCAATGGCGGCGATGATCTCGCGTTCTTCCGGTCCCATCGTCGGGATGCCGACTTCCATTTCGGGAACACCGGCGGCGGCCAGGGCGCTAGCGATGGCGAGCTTCTCCTCCCAGTTGAAGGCGACCCCGGCGGTCTGTTCGCCGTCGCGCAGAGTGGTATCGTTGATGACGACCTTCCTGGATTCCATCGTCAGGCCTTCTTTTCCTTCGCCAGATTGCGGCTGTAGCGCGGAATCTCGATGGTCAGATCGGCGCCGTTGACGAAAGCCTGGCAAGCCAGCCGGGAATGAGGTTCAAGACCCCAGGCGCGGTCCAGCATGTCTTCCTCGTTCTCGTCGGCGCTATCCAGCGTCGAGTAGCCTTCCCGCACGATGACGTGGCAGGTCGAGCAGGCGCAGGCGTGTTCGCAGGCGTGCTCGATTTCGATGCCGGCGTCGAGCAGCGCTTCGCAGATGGTCTGTCCTCTGCGGGCAGGTACGACCGCACCTTCCGGGCAGAGTTCGGAATGAGGGAGGATGGTGATGTTCGGCATGGTCATGTACTACCTCTGACGTGGCAGTTGTCGGTGCGTGTGCTCATCTCTTCTTCCTTTATGTAGAGTAAATTAGGCGCGCACAGACGCGGCGTTTCCATTTCGCACCGACCTCCCCGCGCGCCCTAACCCTCCATGCCGGCGTCGCACCTCGAACGGTGGGTTACGACGCGCGTGAGGCTTCATGGACATCGATCGGCTCCGAGGTGATGCGCGTCTAACCCACCCTACGAAAACGCGGGTTTTTAGGAAAAATGAGAATTGCCGCGTGTTCATAGTCATGCGTCCAATTCTTCGAGTTTCTGTCCGGCCAATGCCTTCTTGATGCTGTGGTCCATGCGCCGTCCGGCGAACTCGGTGCTCGCCTCGTTGAGTGCATCGGCGGCTTTCTTGATTGCCTCCCAATCG
Organism: Methylocaldum sp. 14B; assembly: GCF_002005105.1. GTDB lineage: Bacteria > Pseudomonadota > Gammaproteobacteria > Methylococcales > Methylococcaceae > Methylocaldum. The sequence continues at coordinate 186,946 of NZ_MSCV01000006.1, forward strand.
GTGCCGTCGACGGCTTGTTTTAGGACCTGCATCCCCTCGGTAATGATCGCGAGCTCGTCCGCGGACAGAAGTTCGGAATCTTCGGCCAAGGCCGCTTCGGTCGCCTCGAGCAGGCGGAGCGCCTCGACTTTCTGTTCGCGCAGGCGCCGCGCCTCGATGTCGTCCTGAGCGTGTTTGTAAGAGTCCTCGATCATACGGGTGATATCGGCATCGTTCAGACCATAGGACGGCTTGACCTCGATCTTGGCCTCGACCCCGCTGGTCTGCTCGGCGGCCGATACGCTCAAGAGACCGTCGGCGTCCACCTGGAATGTCACCCGGACCCGGGCCGCGCCCGCCACCATCGGAGGGATGCCGCGCAGCTCGAAGCGCGCCAGCGAGCGGCATTCGCTGACCAGTTCGCGTTCGCCCTGTACCACATGGATGCTCATGGCGGTCTGCCCGTCCTTCCAGGTGGTGAATTCCTGGGCGCGCGCCAGCGGCAGGGTGGAGTTCCTGGGAATGATCTTTTCGGTCAGTCCGCCCATGGTCTCGATGCCCAGCGAGAGCGGAATCACGTCGAGCAACAGCCAGTCGTCGTCGCCGCGGTTCCCCGCCAGGGCGTTGGCCTGCAGGGCGGCGCCGATGGCTACCACCTTGTCCGGGTCCAGATCTACGAGCGGCTGCTGCTGAAAGAAATCCGCCACGGCCTTGCGGATGCAGGGCATGCGGGTGGCTCCGCCCACCAGGACGACGCCCTTGATGTCGCCGATCGACAGGCCGGCATCGCGGAGCGCCTTGCGGACCGGCGCCATGCTTCGCTTTACCAGATCTTCGGTCAGCGCATCGAAGGTTTCCCGCGACAGGCTGCACTTCACCACGGAGCCGTTGGACAGCGGCGTGGAAATTTGCGCTGTGGATTGTTCGGAGAGGCGTTCCTTGGCCGCACGTGCCGCGGTCAGCAGCCTGCGCGCGTCGCCGGCAGTCGGGGCCGGGGTGGCGGTTTCCCTGAGCAGCCAGTCATAAACGGCCCGGTCGAAATCGTCCCCGCCCAGCGCCGGATCGCCGTTGGTCGCCAGCACTTCGAAGACGCCCCGGGTGAGTTTGAGTATTGAAATATCGAAGGTGCCGCCGCCGAGATCATAAACCGCGTAGACGCCTTCGGCGGCCTGATCGAGTCCATACGCCACGGCGGCCGCGGTGGGCTCGTTCAACAGGCGGAACACTTCGAGGCCGGCGAGTTTCGCGGCATCCTTGGTCGCTTGGCGCTGGGCATCGTCGAAATAGGCGGGGACCGTGATCACCGCGCCGGCGATTTCGTCGCCCAGGGCCTGGATTGCCCGCTCGCGCAGGGCTTTGAGAATTTCCGCCGAAACCTGGACCGGACTCACCGTTCCTGCCTGAGTTTCGAACTGCACCATGCCGGGCGTATCGGCAAATCGATAAGGGGCGCCGTGCCGTTCCGGCAGATCGTCGCGGCCGCGGCCCATAAAGCGTTTCACCGATACGAAAGTGTTCTCGGGATCATCGTTCTGCCACGCCATGGCGTCATGGCCGACATCCACCGCGCGATCGGCACGGTAGTGCACCACCGAAGGCAGCAGGACGCGGCCCTGTCCGTCTTCGAGTACCTGCGGGCCCTGATCGTTGACCGTGGCGACCAGAGAATGGGTGGTGCCGAGGTCGATCCCCACCGCAATACGCCGCGGTTTAGGGGCTTTGATGCCGGGTTCGGAAATTTGCAGCAGCATCATTCCTCCAATTCGGTTTGGGCTTGATCGATATCGCGACCGAGCTTCTCGAGAAAGGCGAGCTGGCGGACCACGTCCGCCGCCGCCGGATGACGCCGTTCCACATCGAGCAGAGTGGCGAGCGAGCCCAGCAAGCTGTTCATCTCCGTTCTCAGGCGCGCTGCCAGGCTATCGAGTGCCGTAAGGCTCTTGAGGGCCATCGCGGCATGCAGCTCCTCGCGCCACTCGATTTGTTCCAGCAGAAACTCCGCCGGCATTGCCGTATTGTCTTCTTCCCGCGTGTCGACGCCGTGAATCCGGAGCAGATAGCGCGCCCGGTCCAAGGGGCGTTTCAAGGTGCTGTAGGCCTCGTTGGCGAGCGTCGCCCATTGCAGGAACAGACGCTTTTCCGTGTCGCTCAGGTGCGCCGCCTTGTCGGGATGCACGCGGGCCTGCATCTCCCGATACTGACGATCGAGCTGGTCCAGATCGAGCTGGAACAGGGGCGGCAGTTGGAACAACTCGAAATAATTGCGGGTCGCCTCCGGGGTCATGGTCACACCTTGATCAAACGTTGAAACTCTCGCCGCAACCGCACTCGGCCTTAACGTTGGGATTGTTGAACTTGAAACCCTCGTTCAGGCCTTCGCGCACGTAATCCAGCTCGGTTCCGTCGAGATAGGCCAGGCTTTTCGGGTCGACCAGCAAAGTGACGCCGAAACTTTCGAACGTGCAATCTTCCGGAGCGGATTCGTCGACGAACTCCAGGGCGTAAGCGAGGCCGGAACACCCGGAGGTTTTGACGGCCACCCTAAGCCCCAGACCCGTGCCGCGGGCGGCCAGGTGTTTCTGCACCTGGCGCGCCGCTTTTTCGGTCAAGGTTACTGCCATAATCTGAACTCCCGTTTGTCGCCGAAGATTTACTGGGACGAGCAGCCGGAGCCGCCGACCGAGAACGAGCTGCCGCAGCTGCACGTCGAAGCGGCGTTGGGGTTCTTGATCACGAAGCGCGATCCTTCCAGCCCTTCCTGATAATCGATCTCGGCGCCGGCCAGATATTGCAGGCTGGCGGGGTCGACCATGAGGATCACCCCGTCGGTTTCGACCGTGGTGTCGTCATCGGCGATGACTTCCTCGAAGGAAAAACCGTACTGAAAGCCGGAACAGCCGCCCCCGGAGACATAGACCCTAAGCTTCAGGTCGGGATTGCCTTCTTCGGCGATCAGTTCGCTGACCTTGGCGGCCGCGTTGCTGCTGAAGATGACGGGAGAAGGGGGAGGGGTCAGGTCCTGAATGTCAACCATGGCACTCATAATGCTCTCCTCGTTTTACGCAGCGGATTTGCAGACGTCGTAGCCGGCTTCGTCCGTGCCGCTTTTCGCCCGGTAATCGTTGACGGCGGCCTTGATCGCATCCTCGGCGAGAACCGAGCAGTGGATTTTTACCGGCGGCAGGGCCAGGGCCTCGGCGATCTCGGTATTCTTGATGGCCAGCGCCTCCTCGACGGTCTTGCCCTTGACCCACTCGGTCACCAATGAGCTGGAGGCGATTGCCGAGCCGCAGCCGTAGGTTTTGAACTTCGCGTCTTCGATCACGCCTTCGTCGTTGACCTTGATTTGCAGTTTCATCACGTCGCCGCAAGCGGGCGCGCCGACCACGCCGGTGCCTACCCCTTCTTCCTCTTTGCCGAAGGAGCCGACGTTGCGGGGATTTTCGTAGTGATCGATAACTTTTTCGTTGTACGCCATGGTGGTCTCCAATTGGTGAATGATTGACGATATCCGCTTAATGCGCGGCGGCCCATTGAACCGAGTTGAGATCGATGCCTTCCTTGTACATCTCCCACAACGGAGACAGGTCGCGCAGTCGATCGACTTTTTCCTTGATCAGGGAGATCGCGAAATCCACTTCCTCCTCGGTGGTGTAGCGGCCAAGGGTGAACCGGATGGAACTGTGCGCCAGCTCGTCGCTGCGTCCGAGCGCCCGGAGAACGTAGGAGGGTTCGAGGCTGGCGGAGGTGCAGGCGGAACCGCTGGATACGGCGAGATCCTTGAGCGCCATCATCAGGGATTCGCCTTCCACGTAGTTGAAGCTGATGTTGAGGTTATGCGGTATCCGCTGTTCGAGGTCGCCGTTGATATAAACCTCCTCGATATTCTTTACGGCAGCGAGCAGCTTGTCCCGAAGGCGGCCTATGCGCTTCGTTTCCTCCGCCATATCCTCGCGGGCCAGACGGAACGCTTCGCCCATGCCGACGATCTGGTGGGTGGCCAGGGTGCCGGAACGCAGACCCCGCTCGTGGCCGCCGCCGTGCATCATCGCCTTCAGGCGCACCCGCGGCTGGCGCCGCACGTAGAGCGCGCCGATCCCCTTGGGGCCGTAGGTCTTGTGAGCGGAAAACGACATCAGGTCGACCGGCAGCTTGGAGAGGTCGATTTCGACCTTGCCGGTGGATTGCGCCGCGTCGACGTGGAAGATCACGCCCTTCTCGCGGCAGATGGCGCCGATGGCGGCGATGTCCTGAATCACGCCGATCTCGTTGTTGACGTGCATCACCGAGGCGACGATGGTGTCGGGACGTATCGCCGCTCGGAATGCGTCCAGATCGAGGAGGCCGTTGGGCATGGGGTCGAGGTAGGTTACCTCGAAACCCTGGGCTTCCAGTTCCCGCATGGTATCGAGCACCGCCTTGTGTTCGGTCTTGACGGTGATGAGATGGCGGCCCTTGGTCTGGTAAAAATAAGCCGCGCCTTTGATCGCCAGGTTGTCCGACTCGGTCGCGCCGGAGGTCCAAACGATTTCCTTGGGATCGGCGTTGACCAGCTTCGCTACCTCGGCCCGGGCGTCTTCCACCGCCTTTTCGGCGGTCCAGCCGAAGCTATGGGAGCGGCTGGCCGGATTGCCGAACTCTTCGGTCAGAAAGGGAATCATTTTTTCCGCCACGCGCGGATCAACCGGGGTCGTCGCCGAATAGTCGAGATAAATCGGTAGTTTCGTGGGCATTGGTTTCTCCGGGTTCGCTTTCAACAAAAAGCCGGGCCGCTCGCCCCGAGCGGTCGGTTTTGCCGGGTTACCTAGGACCAAGCAAGGCCCGTACCAATGCGATGGTTATTCGTAAGGCTTTGAGTTCTAAATTAAAATTTCGCCGAGCGTGGCGGAGGGATTTGTCGGGTTTTCAACAAAGTCGGCCGGAATGGTTCGATGCAAGGGGCTTGCCCGACATTCGCAGGTTCTTCTTCGGTACCGAAACGCGGTATCGAGGCCAATGAAATCCAAGCCTTGTCTGGACTTTCGCTCGGCGGCTCTCCCGATTCCGAGGCATCGGTTCGAGCGGAGGCTCGCCTGTTTGTCACGTTCACTACAAAAACATTCAAACCGGCCGGATTTCGTAACAAAGATAACAAGCGGCTTCGATCCGAATATCGGTCAAAAAACCCTATTCTTGGTAGGCTTTAGATGAAAAACGATCGATGGCATGCCTTCTGCTTGAGACGGACCCAAATACCGTACGAGTCAAGGGGTAAATTCGATCATGAATCTTACGCAGCGCTGCGCCACGGTCGGCGAGCCATTCGCCCGACGCGACTTTACCTTGGGCGTTCCGGGTTTCGACTACCGGGACTTGTACGACCCGGAGCGTCTTAAGGAACTTTACGATGTCTTCGATGAGACTCTGGCGGCGGAAGACCCGGAGGTTCATCGCGCCTACATTGCTTGCCGCGAGGATAAGGACGGCAAGCTGCCTCCCGCCGAGGTCGCGAACGCGTTGCTCAGCACGGCGCCTTACCTCGGGCGCTTCGTCGCGCGCCTGTTCAACGTGGAAGGAGAGCGCGAGACTCAATGCGCCGCTGCGGCCCGTGAGTTCGAAACCGTTTTCGCCTACAAGAATTCGGTGGTCAAACGCGCCGCGCAAAAGTTCGACGCCGAAGCGCTGGCCGGCTTCGATCTCGATGAACTCGATTCCGCGATCGAAGACTTGAAGCGGATAAGCCTCGAGGATGGCGCGCCGGATCTCGATCCCGAGCAGGCGCTCGCTGTGGTCGCGATGCGGCTGGATGCGCTGGCGAAGCATTATCAGGCGCAGGCCAAGGGAGAAACGGCATCGTATCAAGGTGATGCCGACGCCGATGCAGCCGAGTTGCGCCAAAGTCTCAAAGCCGACGACGGCGCCCGCCTACGTTTCGCCGCGGCGCTAGCGGAGGCCGAGCACCCGGCTTTCGTCCAGCGGCTGCTCGATTGGGTGGAACGCTGGAGCTACGCGGCCCTGCACCATCCCACCATCCGCGCGAAGGTCACGGATTGGGTCTCCCTGAAACAGCCGGAGCGCATCGATTACGAGCATCTGGTCGAATGCCATGCCGAACCGCGCAAGGGCTTCGAGGTGCTGGCGGGTCCTCTGGATAAACGTCGCCGGCGCGACGGGTTCGCCTTGACCGACCTACGCGCCTCGGCGCGGGAAGCGAATTACGAAGTGGATCGCTGCGTCATCTGTCACGAGCGCAACAACGATTACTGCTCCAAGGGGCAGCGCACCAAAGAGGGCGAGTTCCGCCACAATCCGCTGGATGTGACGCAGATCGGCTGTCCTTTGGAGGAACGCATTTCGGAAGCCTTCGCCCTGAAGCGGCAGGGAGACAACATCGCCGCCCTGGCCATGATCGTGGCGGACAACCCCATGGCCCCCGGCACCGGCCATCGCATCTGCAACGAATGCATGAAGGCCTGCGTGTTCCAGCGCGTCACCGAGCCGGTCAATATCCCGCAAGTTGAAACCAATATCCTCACGGACGTGCTGTTCATGCCGTACGGCTTCGAGATCTACAGCCTCCTGACCCGCTGGAATCCGCTGAATCTGAAGCGGCCTTACGCCCTGCCTTACAACGGGAAGAAGGTCCTGGTGGTGGGCTTGGGACCGGCCGGCTATACGCTGTCCCACTATCTACTCAACGAAGGTTTCGGGGTAGTGGCCATCGATGCCCTGAAGATCGAGCCTTTGCCGGAAGAGCTGACCGGAAAGGATGCGGGGATTCCCGAGGCGGTGGACGATTTCCACATGCTGTACGAGAACCTCGACGAGCGCGTCCTGATGGGCTTCGGCGGCGTCGCCGAATACGGCATCACCGTGCGCTGGGACAAGAACTTCCTCAAGGTGGTTTATCTGACCCTGGCCCGGCGCCGAAACTTCAGCATCTACGGCGGGGTACGCCTGGGCAGCACGCTGTCCATAGACGACGCCTGGGAACTGGGCTTCGACCATATCGCCATCGCCAGCGGGGCGGGCAAGCCGACCATGATCGGCCTCAAGAACAATCTCGCCCGCGGCATCCGCAAGGCTTCGGATTTTCTCATGGCATTGCAACTCTCCGGGGCGGCGAAACAGTCTTCGCTCTCCAATCTTCAAGTGCGGCTGCCGGCCGGCGTGATCGGCGGCGGCCTCACCGCGACCGACGCCGTAACCGAGCTCCTGGCATATTACCCGGTGCAGGTGGAAAAGACGCTCGACCGTTACGAGCGCCTCGTCGCCCGGTACGGAGACACCCAGGTTCGTTCGCGTTTCGACGGTGAAGAGTTGGCCATTTTGGATGAATTCCTGGACCATGGCCGCGCCGTTCGCGCCGAGCGCTGGCGCGCCGAAGCAACCGGGGAAACGCCCGATTTCGAGCCGCTCATCCGGCAATGGGGCGGCGTGACGCTGTTCTACCGCAAGGGCATGAACGATTCGCCGGCCTATCGCCAGAACCACGAGGAAATCATCAAGGCGATGGAAGAGGGTTTGGTGTTCGCCGAAGGCATGAACCCGCAAGAGGCGATCACCGACGAGTACGGTTATTTGCAGGCCGTGCGTTTCGAAAAGCTCGTCAAGCGCGACGACGGACGCTGGGTCGATTCGGGCGAACAGCCAGTGGTGCCCATGCGTACCCTCCTGGTCGCCGCCGGCACCTCGCCGAACACCATCTACGAAAACGAATTCCCCGGCACGTTCCAGCTCGACGGCAATTTCTTCCAGCGCTTCGAACCTGCGTGGAGCGAGAACGGCTCGCCGCAAATGGAAGCCAAGAACGGCTGGGGCATGCCGAAAGAATTGGTCCCGGCCCCCTTCACCTCCTATGGAAAGGACGGAAAGTACATCACCTATTACGGCGACAATCACCCGGTATACGCCGGCAACGTGGTCAAGGCCATGGCCAGCGCCAAGGACGGGTACCCTTACGTGGTCAAGCTGTTCGCGGAAGAACTCAGCCGCCTCGATGCCGCGGCGCAATCCGAGCGGGACGCGGAACTCGCGGCGTTTCAGGCGCAATTGGACGAACTGCTGACGGCCAGGGTCGTGGAGGTCAAGCGGCTGACGCCCACCATCGTCGAGATCGTCATCGAGGCGCCCATGGCCGCCCGCAAATTTCAGCCGGGGCAGTTCTACCGGGTGCAGAACTTCGAATTCTACGCGCCTCGGCTGAACGGCACCTCGCTGGCAACGGAAGGCATCGCTCTCACCGGCGCCTGGGTGGACCGGGAGAAAGGCATGGTCGGCGTCATCGCCCTGGAAATGGGCACCTCCTCGCGCCTCTGCGCCACCTGGAAACCCGGCGACCCGGTCGTGCTGATGGGACCGACCGGTGCGCCCACCGAGATACCCGAGGGCGAAACCGTGCTCCTGCTCGGCGGCGGCCTCGGCAATGCCGTGCTGTTCTCCATCGGCAAGGCGCTCCGCGAGAACGGCAACCGGGTTCTGTATTTCGCCGGCTACCGGAGCGCCCAGGATGTCTTCAAGGTCAAGGAAATCGAGGACGCTTCCGACGTGATCGTGTGGTCCGTCGACAAGGGCAAGGGCGGTACTCCGATCTCCACCACCCGTCCGCAGGACAAATCCTTCGTCGGCAACATCGTGGAGGCTATGGTCGCCTACGCCAGCGGAGCCTTGGGGGAGATTCCCATTCCGCTCGATGCCGCCGACCGCATCATCGCGATCGGTTCGGACCGCATGATGGCGGCGGTCAAAGCGGCTCGGTTCGGAGTATTGCAGCCCTATCTCAAGGAAAACCACGTCGCCATAGGGTCCATCAACTCGCCCATGCAATGCATGATGAAAGGCGTGTGCGCCCAGTGCATGTGCAAGCAGACGGACCCGGAGACCGGCAAGGAGCGCTTCGTCTATACCTGTTTCAATCAGGACCAGGATCTGGACCAGGTCGATTTCCCGCACCTGAACGCCCGTTTGCGGCAGAACACGACTCTGGAGAAAGTGTCCAATTTATGGCTCGACTATCTCTTCGAGGCCAATCCGATGCCGCGCGATTGAACGACGATGATTTGAGGCATCTCCATGTATATCTGTATCTGCAAAGCGGTTACCGAAAGCCAAATCTGCGAGGCGATACGCTCGGGGGCGTGCACGCGCAAGGAGATCACCGACTGCCTCAACGTCGGCACCGCCTGCGGCAAGTGCAATCGCGAGATTCGTGATCTATTGCGCCTCGCCCGATCGGAGAGTGGCGGCATCCCGAGGGTGCGGGCGGGCGAGGCGGCGGGTTACGGAAGCCGGGCAAGCGGCGGTCAGGAGCTCCGCTTGTAAGAACCGCCGGCTTTAGCGTTCGGCAGGTTGGTTCGGTATTCGGGGACGGCCATTTTCAGCGGGAAGCAAAGTCGTCCCAGCTTAGAGAACGTTTTGGTATTCGCCATGTTTTGCCGCGGAACGGTTGTTAGGTCGCCGTTTCGCGGTCTTTTTTTCATTTGGTTTTCGGGTTTGCGGCCGTAAGTTCCAGATCTAAGTTCGTGCTCGACTATCCACAATTCCCGTGGACAACCCTGTGGATAAGCTTGGGGATGGACAGCGCGGTCGCCCATTTCTTCGGGGTATTCGTCAGCTTGGTCAGGTTCTGTTCAAGTTTGATGACAAATTGCTATGTCATTGATTGTTCGGGCGCATCAGCGACCTGACCTTGAATCAAAGGCTTAGGACCGGCATGTCGGCAGAAAACGGCACACGACGAGATTGTTTGATTCTGACAGTGGATAACGGACCGCCCCTGTATCGAATCCGTCGCAGCATAAGCCGATCTATATTGTTTCCATAGGATGGCATTATGCTAAAAGAAAAAAGCGATTATTTCCTATTTAGGTACGAAAATAGCCAGCACAGCCCCGAAGTTTTGGTTATGATTATTTCCGTAATTTAAATGATGGAGGTGGTTATGCATATTTTGTTGCTTATTGGGATCGTCCCATTCGTATTGCTGTTCGTGGCGGTAAGTTTTTTTGTTTTGATGGCGGTGGCCGCTGCCGTAGTTGAATTCCCGCTGATCGTGCTCTTGCTGATCGCCGTGGGGCTCGGTTTAAGTCGCAAAGTCCTGCCGAATCTGAGCAAAAAGCCGAACACGCTATGCGAGCAGATGTAATGCCTTGGTTCTTATCAACGTTGACCAAATCCCAGTCCCTTCGGCTGGGATTTGTTGTTTTAGCGACCTGAAAATCGTTTCTTGTAGCCTTTCCGACAGGTGAAAGGCGAGTAGCCTTTTAGAAATCAACAAGCTAGAAGTGGCATTGCCATTGCTTGATTCCTGGCGGACCAAAGCCGATGGGATCAGGCATGAAATCGACCATAAACTTCACCCGACTGCTTCACAAAACGGTTTCCGAGCCTAGCAAGGAGCCGAAACCCGGGACTCCGCTTCGCGGAACCGCCGAACCGAGCCTTGGTTGAATCGCTGGGGCCCTGACATGAATACTACCGAGCCGATGATGAAAGCCCATCAGCTTTTGGGCGAAGCTATTTGCGCGCGGCTGATCACGGAAATTCACGGATTGGGGTTTCTGCCGGAACAGATCACGATGAAACCGGTTTTCAGCGAGGCTCGCTTCGAAACCAGCCGCGATCCTTTCAGCGGCAAGGATACCCTTTGTGCCTATTGGCACCATCCGAACGGACACCGGGTCGGCGAGATGAAGTTTCATGCCGATGGCACCTTCTTCGCCGAATACGATGTCGTTTTGCCACACCCTAAAGACCCGCGCTGGTTCGTAGAGGGCGTGGTCGCCTGGGGGCGTGATGATGTCATCAAATCGGAACCTAAGCTGTTGCCTGCGCTAGGGGATTGATTATGCCTCGTCGCAAAGAGCCATTTTGATATACGCGGTTCCCGATCAAAAAAGGCTTCGCAGGCGCGGCTCATCCCATACAGGCTACCGTTGAAACTCAGTGCATAGGGTGGTTCGCACAGCACAAACCACCGAAACCGCATCCTCGGATTTTTACCGCTGCGTTGTAGGATGGGTACCGGATCGATGACAGCGCCATTCGGCCGGAACTCGAATCGGACAAACCCCGTTTGCCGTCGAGCCGAGGCGCGGATGGTCCTGATCAAACCGTTTGATCAAGCGAAGCCCGGCCGCTGGGCCAGTAAAGTGCAGCGTCCTCGTCGAAAGATCCTCCAACGCCCATCAGGCAGACCATGAACAATCCTTACGAAATCTACGATCTGTTACAGGATTACGCCTCCAGTCCATCGCCGGTTCGGGAGGTATTGATCGGGCTGGTATGGACCTATTGCGAGGCCGACGCCGTCGGATTGGCAATGAGTCCCGGCATCCCCACCCGGACGCTGCCCTGGGCCGGGACCCTGAGCGGAAAATCCCTCTCCGGACTGGTAGCGTGGGTTCGCGACTTCGATCCCTATCGGGCGACGATCGGCATGGCGGCCGTTAATGCCGGTATCAATCGCCTGCAACTTCCGCCGCCCGGCGTTACGCTGGCGCCCCACCCGGAAGGCGGGAACAATCTAGCGGTTTTCGAACACTTCTTGTCCGAAATGAAAGGACGGCGCGTCGTCGTGATCGGCCGCTATCCGGGGCTGGATCGATTTGCCGCCGAGCACGGGCTGGACCTCACCGTACTGGAGCGCCAGCCGGTGCCGGGCGACCTGCCCGATGCAGCCTGCGAGTATCTGCTACCCGAGGCGGAATGGGTATTCATCACGGCGAGTTCGATTCCCAACAAGACTTTCCCGCGTTTGGCCGAGCTGTCCCGCAACGCCGTCAGCGTGCTGATGGGGCCGACTACGCCGTGGCTGCCGGAGTTCTACCATTTCGGCATCGATTATCTGGCCGGCGTCGAAATGTCCGACCATGAATCCCTGCGCCGAACCGTGGCGGAAGGCGGCGGCGTGAGGATCTTCGAAACAGGCTTGCGCTACCGCGTAGCGCCGCTCACGCCCGCCGCCACCCAGGAATGGACGCGCCAGCTCATCGCCCGCACCGTACAGGAGAAGGAAAGTCTGAAACGGGATATGACCGCGTGGTATGACGCTGGAAATTCCCAGCGCTTCCCCGATTACGATCGTCTCGAAGCCTCCAATACCCGATTATCCCGGCTCGACACCTGTTTCAAGCGGCTGTGGGACGAGCATCGCGATCGATCGGCCGAACCGCAGACGGGGCTCTAGTCAAACCCTTACTTGCCGAGGTAAGGATTTCGTTTTATTTTCCTCACAAACACTAAGTTAACTTTATTTGGGGACGAGGGATGGCCTTCGGCCGATGGCCCATGAAAAGGGGACTGGGCCATTTTCTACTTAGCGTTTAATCTGTTACCGCCCTGGACATTTCAGTACGAGTGTGGGTACCTGGACACGAACGGCTAGAGCGTTTTCCGAATCAGTGTAAGGGATTCGTGCCAGGAGGGGAGAACGTAGGTCGGCAATCCCTTGCCGACAAAGCCCTTCGCCGAGCCGATACGTCGGCAAGGGATTGCCGACCTACATATCCGAATCCCTTACACTGATTCGGAAAACGCTCTAGACGCAATGGTATCCGGGTAAATAAAGGTATAAAACACAATAACAGATTGGTGCCGGGCGACTGCGTTATTTCTCGGCGATGGCGGATGCCGAAACGTATCGCCTTGGAAACGACATAATCAACTCATAGAGCGGGAGGAGGTAATTGTGGATCAATTTGAACTTAAAGATCTTTTCCAAACTTTGGCGAGCGACGAATTTCGACCTGTATTAATCATCGCAGCGATCGCCATTTTATTAATCATTCTGCTTATCGTGTATTTGCTCGTGCGCAGCCGAGGTAAACGCGCCATCGTTGTGGACAAAATGCCGGTGGATTTACGGAAAGCGCCGGAGAACGAAACGCGGGCTGACTCGCCGAAAGCACCGGCAAGAGAAATGCGGGTCGATTCGCCGAAAACGCCGGCGAACGCGATGCGGATGGATGCGCCGAGAGCATCGGTAGCCAGGCGGCCTCGCCATAGTATTCCGGAGGATTCGGTGCTCAGGCGACATCATATAAACCATATTAAATACATGATCGAGACGACCACCTTTCCACGTCCGACCGATAGCGTGCTGCGCCGCCATTACGACCATTTGATCGCGAGCGAGCTGGAAGCTTGCCTAGGCAACGAGGCTCTCATGGACAGGTTGATTTCGCGTTACGAGGAACACAGGCGGAACGCGCGAAGCTAGAGCATTTCATCCGCATTAACAGTATTCCGCGCGGAATGCGCCGTATTCGGCAATCCTTTTGCCGACGATTCGTCGTGTCGGAAAATCCTTTGCGTCGGGAAGGGATTCCCAACCTGCCGAGCCGGCATGGGCTGAATAAGAAACGTAGGATGCGGTGACCGAAGGGAGCCGCCCTGCGACTCGGCTCAGGACAGGCATCTTTCGAACATAGGGCGGCAATCCTTTTGCCGGCGAATCCTAAATCCGCTTCATCTTGATGTTCAGGGTTCTTACCCGATAGGCGATCTGGCGCGGAGTCATGTTCAGCAGGCGGGCGGCCTTGGCTTGCACCCAGCCGGTTTGCTCCAGCGCGGCGATGACTTGTTCTCTTTCGTCCATCCCCTCTAGGTTGAACTCCGGCGTTCTGGCAGCCGGTCCGGTAACCGAGATTTCATCGTCCTCCAGACCGGTCATGGCAATGACGTCGCGGTCGATGATCCCGTCCGGGCTCATGATGGCGGCCCGCTCCAGACAGTTTTCCAATTCTCTGACGTTGCCCGGCCAGTCGTGACGCATCAGGAGCCGGATGGCGCTTTCCTTGATGATCAACGGTCTTCCGCCCTGTTGCTGGGAGATTCGCTTGAGCAGGAAATCGGCAAGGTCCGGAATGTCCTCGAGCCGTTCCCGCAGCGCCGGCATGAAAATCGGCATGACGTTGAGGCGATAGTAGAGGTCTTCCCGAAAACGGCCGGCCTCGACTTCTTCCTCGAGATTGCGGTTGGTGGCGGCGATGATGCGAACCTGCACCTTGAGCGTCTGGGTACCGCCGACGCGGTCGAACTCGCCTTCCTGAATGATGCGCAGCAGCTTGGCTTGAAACGTGGGGGAAGTTTCGCCGATCTCGTCCAGGAAGATCGTGCCGTGGTTGGCCAGTTCGAAACGTCCCTTGCGCTGGCTGATGGCGCCGGAGAACGCGCCCTTCTCGTGGCCGAACAGTTCCGATTCCAGCAGGTTGTCCGGAAGAGCGGCGCAATTGAGTTTGACGAAAGGGCCGCCGGCGCAGGCCGAGTTGTAGTGAATGGCGTTGGCGATCGCCTCCTTGCCGGTGCCGGATTCGCCGCGAATCAAGACGGTGGTGTTCCATTTCGCGACCTGCCGGACCAGTTCGAAAACCCGCAGCATGGCCGGAGTGCGGCCGACGATGTTGTCGAAGCCGTAATTCCTGCGGAGGCTCTGTTTCAACTGATCGCGCTCCGCGACCAGATCGAGCTGCTTTTGCTCCATGCTGCGCAAAAGGCCCACGCTTTGCGCGATCAGATTGGCGACCATTTCCAGGAACCGTGCGCGGGCGTCGAGCAATTTCGCGTCCACCGGCTGTGCCGCCAACACGCCGACGACCTCGTCGTCGCCGACGCGGATAGGCGATCCGATAAACGGCAGCGTCGGATCGTACAGGCCCAGCTTGCCCAGGAAACGCGGCTCGTCGGCGATGCGTTCCACCACGATGGTGCGCCCCGCATCCAGGATCGTGCCGATGAGTCCTTCCCCCGGTTCGTAGCGGACCGGCTTTCGGGTTTCGACGCCGTCGCTGCGCAGCACCGAGCAGACCTCGAACGCGTCGCTTTCCTGTTCCCTGAGAGCCAGCATTCCGGAGCGCATGTCGGCGCACTCCTGCAATATCTCGAGAATGGCTTCCAGTTTTTCCTTCAGCCCCAAAGGTCGATTGAGTACTTGGCTGACCTGGTAAAGGGCGTCCAGTTCGCGCTCGATCAGTTGAGTACGCTCATCCATGGTCGGAAGCCTTCTCCGGTACGAACATCATGTTGTGGATATTGAATTGGATACGCACTCGGCATCCGTCCCGATAGCTGGGATCGATCCGGATCAGTCCAAGGTGTTGATTGATAACTTCCTGGGCCATGGTCAAACCGGTGCCCGAATGCCCGCCATGGCCGTCGTTCTTGGTGGAGAAAAACGGTTCGAAGACCTTGATGCGCAGTTCGTCGGGAATGCCGGGGCCGGTATCCTCGATGGAGACATGCAGCAAATGTTTGTCGGACCACGTGGAAATGCGCAGTTCGCGGGTGACGATGCCGCTCTGGTTCATTGCTTCGATGGCATTTTCGATAATCTGCTTGAACATGGTGCGGAGGTGGCTCTCCTGGCCCATCAACGCGGGCAGCACCGGGGTCGGCTTCCACTCGACGACGATGCCGCTGGCGAGGAGCCGTTCGGTCAATAGCACGATGGTTTCGTGCAGCAACTGGTTCAGATTGACTGGCGTCATGGCCGAGGTGTTGCTTTCCGGTATGCATCGCTTCATGTGGGCGACGGACTGTTCGCCGGCCAAGCGGATCTGATCCAGAATGTCGACCAGCGCGATGTTGCGGTCATCGAGCCCACGCCGCGTCAGCATGGTCTTGGCCGCTTTGAGCAGATTGATGGGGCCCTGTATATGGTGAATGGCTCCCGACAGCGTTTCGCGAAGACGCTGGGTTTTCTCTTCCTCCGCCATCAATGCCTTGAGCGCATTGATGCGGATTTCCTCGGCGTGCTTTTTTTGTTGGGTGATGTCGGTCAGGGTGAGCAGCAGATAAGTGTGGCTATTTTCGTGAAAGAACGCCTCGACACGGTCGTCTTCCTGGCAGAACCAGCTGCCGGCGCAGGCATACCAGCGGGGCGCGTGATGCCCGCCGCGGTCGAAACGGACTTCGCGGTTATGAAAGCCGGATTTTTTCTTTTTCATCCGCTCCCATTCTTCCGCCATGTCTTCCCGCAGGATATCGATGAACGTCCTGGCCGGGTCGCTGAGGCCCAGATCGCTGGACAGGGTCTTGTACATCTTGTTGTCCAGCACCACACGGTCGGATTCGTCCAAAAGCACGGTCGCGACCGGAATCGAATCGACCACCGTCTCGATGAGCACTTTCTGCTGATTGACCCTTTGCTCCAGCCGGTACATTTCCGTGATGTCTCGGTGCATGCCGATGTAGTGGGTGGTCTCGTGCCGGTCGTTCAGAATGGGGGCGATGGTGAGATCGGCCAGATAGCGGCGGCCGTCCTTGTGACGGTTGAGCAGATAGCCTTGCCAGGTCTGCTGCGACTTGATGCGGTTCCAAAGCTCGTCGTATACAGCCTTCGGCGTGTTCTTGTCGGACAGCATGGACTCGTTTCGGCCGATGCTCTCTTCTGGTGCATACCCGGTAACACGCGTGAACGCCTGATTCACGTACAGAATATTGGCCTTGTCGTCCGTGATCGAAATGGCCACCGGCGCTTGTTCCACGGTTTCCGCGAACAGAGCCAGCATGCGATTGTCGGCCAGTACGGACTTCCCCAACGGCTCGGGCGGCGGGTTATTGGAAGATTGTTTGGACACGAGCGCCTCTTCGGTGCAATTTTTCATCGATTAAGCAAGGCTTATGCCATCGATAAGAAGTGCTCCTGAGACCCTTATCGTTTTTTTACACAGGCGATCGGCTCGGCCGACGCTTCAAGCTTTCTTGCACTGTTTTGTCGCAAACGCGACAAAAGTGGGCATGGGTGCCGCTCGCGCGGCGTTTTCGGTGCGTCCTGATCGTTCGGAGCGTTCCCGGCTCTCTATCCCTATTGTCGGAAAACTCACGATGCGCATAAGCGTTGTAAGCATTCCGCTGAGGAAAGACTGCACTCGCTCGCGGCAAAGGCTAAAACTATCAATTAGTTACGTATTTATGGTCGAGGTGGCGCGAGGGTTGCTAGAAATTTCGCGAAGACCAACCGCTTACCGAAGTAGGCGTTTCTCGGCCATGTCGCGCCGAGTCCGTACCGACACCGGGTAAGCCAGGCCGCCTTAAAACCCAAGCAGAGAGGCCGAACATGAACAGCGAATCGACTACCAAAGCAGAGTCCAATCCCCCGGAAACGCCCCGTTCCCAGGCCGAGCGCGCCGAAGAGACGCTCGAATCCACCGAGCTTCCGTTCTACATCGTCCCGAGACCGCCGATTCCGGGGAAAACCGCCTGGAGCATCGCGTAGTACCTCGAATGACGCGGTTCCCTTCGGTTACCGCATCCTACGCCCGTAGGGTGCGGTGAGGAACGAACCGCACCGATCGCGTCCCCGAATGATGCCTGTCCTGAGCCCGGTCGAAGGGCGGTTCCCTCCGGTCACCACATCCTACGGCCGACAAACTGTAGGGTGCGATGAGGAACGACAAACCGGCAGGATTGATGAAAAACATCCTTGTTTTTCACCCTCGCGGGCGCTCCGCGTCCCAATCCTCTCCCGGAGGATTGGTGCCGGACAAGGATGGTCCGGCATGAGCCGCACCGGTCAAGTTGCCTAAACCATGGCGATGCCGTTCTAAGTACATTCCATAAAATTGTGTGGAACGCGAGTGCAGCGCGTAGGTCGGCAATCCTTTGCCGACGGTGCAGTTGAGCCAACCGGTCCGTCGGCAAGGGACTGCAGATCTACGACCGTATCACCCTGTAGGTCGGCAATCCTTTCCAATCGCAAACGGTCGCTTTAGTCGCGACCCTTCCAATCGCAAACGGGCCTTTAATCGGCCCCTTCCAATCGCAAACGGCGTCTTCGGGAAGGGCG
>NZ_MSCV01000007.1 GCF_002005105.1 Methylocaldum sp. 14B
TTAACAGTAACCTGCGTATAAGTAACACCAGCTTTAAAGAAAGTTGATTCGTTCTTAACGGTTCTTGATGCTGATCCGTAGCACTGTTGTGCATTTGCCTTGATCTCAGACCCGTTACCCTTCCAACGAACTACCAGTGAGAAATCCGATAGCCAGCGTGTAGAGGTCCCACCTTTTGCGTACGTAGCCCAAGCATCCTGTCCAATTCGCTCAGCTGGAATTTCCCATCGGCAACGCAGGAAGCGAAAGTTGTCCCCGGTAGCGATCCCCTGATAGATATGACCATATACTGGAGCAAATGCCTTCTTTGTTCTGAATAGGTTAAGAAAGCCTTTACTGACCCAATAGCAAAATGGACCGTGAGGGATATCAGAAAATTCTGCAACATCTCGCTGCCACGCAATTCCTTTGGGTAGCTCCCCCCGCCTCACCTCCCTAACGGTGCTATCAAGCACGCCAGATTTATCAGCCTCATGAGTAAGCCTGATAAATGCCGTTAGCGGCGTCCCCTCTTGATGCGCACCAGTAATGGTGTACATCATCGTCTCCACCATCGCTGTGTCTAGGACGCCAAAACCGAGATCTACCGCTGTCGCTACGCGGTTGACTTCTGAGGAAATGAGACGCCGCCAATCTTCGAATGTCTGAAGGAAGAAACCCGTTTTATTGGTAATAGCACCCAAGTACCCCGAGGGCCTCAACAATGAGAGACCTCTTTCTACAAATGTCGAATAGAGGTCATTTTTTGAACGTGGATAGTTACCAACAACATACTGCTTTGTCGCTGTGGCAATCTGCCCAAATGGCGGATTCATTACCACCACATCGAACACTTCACGGCACAAATCGATTAGTCGGAGCCCCTGCAACGCATCCTGTGCAAACAGACGTCCCTGATATGTCGACTTGGCTGCCTGAGCGAACTCAGTGAGTGCCGTACGCAGGCGTGTCTCCGCTTGCTGCCAGTTCTCTTGCTCCTGCGCAGCAAACAGGCCGGTGCCTTTGCCCACATAAACCTGACGAATCAAGTGCGGCAACTCCCGCTCGACCTGGAGCAGCACTCCGAGCTCCGGCAGCCCCTTGAGCAGTTGCAGGGTCTTCTCGAACAGCTCGGCATCACGCTGATCGAGTTTGGCGGCAAACTGCTGGCGCAACTCTCGTTCTGCCGGCGGCGCAATGGCGGCGACGACATGGCCCCGCCCGATCAGCGGGCGATCTTTGGCTTTGACGCCGGCATCGTGCCAGGCGCGTTGTGCCCGCAGCCACAGCGCCAACGAGGCGATCTGGGCAGCGCGCGGGTCGATGTCCACGCCGTAGATGTTGTGTTCGATGATCAGACGCGGCACATCGCGCAGAAATGCCGCCTCGTCCTCGTAGGTCTGGCTCAGTGGCTTTAGTGCAGCCTGGGGTTGAGTCGACACATCCAGCGAGCCGGGGCCGTTTTGTCGCTCCCAGGCCCATGCCTCGCGATAGATCTCGGCAAACAGATCGAAGGCATACAGGCCGAAGTGCATGGAGCCGCAGGCCGGGTCCAATAGCTTAAGTGTGCGCGGATCGCGCAGTTTGGTGGCGGCTTGTGGAGTTTCGTCCGGCTTCACCAGCAGGTATTGGCAGCGATCGCGCAGGCCGGTGGTCCCGCCCGTGGCGTTGAACCAGAGGCGCCCGAGGGTGTTGTCCACCAGAAACTCGACCACGTAGCGTGGCGTGAAGAACTGGTTCCGTACCGCCAACTCGCGGCTGTTGCGCGGCGCCTGGCTGGCATCGCGCATGGCCTTGCGCTCTTCCTTGGAGTTGAAGTACTGGTAGATCCAGCCGATGGTTTCGTCCTCGCTCCACAGCGGGGCGATGTCGGCATCGTTGATCAGGTTCAGCACTTGCAGCAGCGCGGCCTCTCGCGGGAACAGGCGGCCCTGCGGCGAGTAGCGGTCAAACAGGCCCGGTAGGTCCTGGGCAAGCTCATCGAACACGCTAAAAAGGTACACGCGATAAGCATCGCCGGTTTCGCCCAAGCCAGTACCGGCCAGGCGTGCGTAGAGCTGAAAGCCCTTGGCCTGAAAGCCGTTGCCGACTGATTCAACCAACAGGCCACGCGCTTCCGCCATACGCAGCGCCGCCAGTCGGTTGAGCACGGTGAAGGCCTGCTCACGCACGATGCGATCCAGCCCTTGGGTGGCGTTCATGTCGCCGCTGGCGGTGTAGTGCGCCAGGGTGTCGCGCAGAATGCGGGCAGTTTCGCGCTGGGCGTCGTTGATATGCCTCAGGTTGCCCAGCTCCGCCACGGTGCCCGCGTTCGGGTCCATGCCGTAGTCGTTTTGCAGCTGGCGAGTGAATTCCTCTTCCAGCACCCGGCGCGCATCGTTGACGAAGCGCTGTAGGCGGTTTCTTGTTGTTTGGTCGAAGGCCATCGATCGATTCCTATTGTTCTGTGCCTGGTTGCTGTGAACCGGGCGCTTGCCAATCCTGGCCAAAGTGAGCGCGCAGGCTCTCGATGGCGGGCGGCAAGGCGCCGTCGCAGGTCACGCCCAGGTAGGTGGCCGCACGCGTGGTGCCCACGTACAGGTACTTGTCGAAGAGCGCTGGATGCAGTGCGGCGAGTTGGTCGATGCCCACGAAGAACACCGCTTCGAACTCCAGGCCCTTGATGTGCTGGATGTCGAACACGCGCACGTTGCTTTCCTGGCCCACCGCCTGACCCTCGCGGCAGGCAATGACCTGGATGTTGTGTTCGGACAGGGCAGCGTTCAGCGCCTCAGCCACTGGTGCCACGTCGTCTTCGGCATTCACAAAGATGGCAGTGGACGGCAGCTGGCCGACGAAACGCTCGATCTCTCGGATGCGGTCTGCCAACCAACTGACCACGATTGCTGTGTCTGTGGCGTGCTCCAGGAGCGCGGGCGCGACGCCGCCACTATCCACATGGGCGGGCAAGCTGACGTTCTGCTCAGTGCCGCCGACGGCATGGATCATGGCGCGAGCCAGATCGTTCAGTTGCTTGCTTTGCCGGTAGGAGACGGTGATCTCCTTGATGTCGAAGTCGGCAAAGACCCACTTCATTTCGTCGGCGGAGCGCGCACCCCAGGTGGTTAGACGCTGGTTGAAGTCGCCGCAGGCAAAGAACGAGCGCAGCCGTGGATGCGCCAGGGCGGCCATGCAGGCAAGCTGGATAGGCGAAAAGTCGGTCGCTTCATCCACCAAGACCTGGTTGCGGTAGTGCCCCAGGATGGGCTGGAGTGCCGACCAAGCGGGGCTGTCGATATCGCGCTGCACGTTGGGCCGGCTGATCAAGTCGCCTGCGGCGCGCAGGATGGCGAGCAGCACAATGTCCAGTTCGAGCGGATGGATGTCGCGGGCTTCGAAGCCTTCGTTGCGATACCAGTTCTCGGCTTGCTGGCGATCGCGCCGGAACGCGCGGTAGCGCTTCGGAATGCCCTCGAGATAGCGCTTGACCGGGTTCACGAAGCGGCGGGCGTTGGTCTGCACCAGGAGACTCGCTCCCACATCGGTGCGGTCGGCTTCTGTCAGGCCACGATCTGCCAGCCACTCAATGATTTTTCCGTTGCGTGATGACTTGCTGACCGCGCGCTTGGAGGCTGCGGCCCGGGCTTGGGCGCGCACCGCTTGCATGTAGGCGTTGAGAGCGGCGGCACGACCGGTGCGCGGTGCCGTGGTGTCTTCGTCCTCATCAGCATCAAGCTCGTCTTGTTCGTCGACGTCGGTGGTCTGGGCCTGCTGCAGGCCGTCGATGAACCGCGCCAACTCATCCAGGAACACCCGACTGCGATTGAGCTGGAGGTTGAGCGCTGCTTTGATCTTGCCGTCAGAGGCTTCTTTCAGGCTGGCGACGAGCGCCTGTACTTTAGGGAGCTCGGCTGCCAGCGATCCGAAGGTGGATGCCAACGCGCCATCGCTTGCTTGCGTCAGGATGCTGCTCAGCCGCTCGCCCAAGCTCTGGACTTCTGGCGCCTTGGCTTCGCGGAGCATGTTGGCCGCTTCATGCAGCTCTTGCACGTAGGCGTTGCGCTGCCATGTGTTGAAATCGTCGAACCACTGAATTGGGCGATTCAGCGCCTCTGCGCTCAGGCTTGGCAGGCTGTCTTTCAGGACAAATGTGCCACCACCCGATGCGGTTCTGAGGACGCCGAAAGCGTTTCTGGCCAGCTCGCGCCGGTAGTCCTGCCAGGTTCTGATGCGCAGATCGGAGGCGGGAACGCCTTCACGAGCGAAAGCCTCCTTGAGGTACTGTTTGAGCAATTCGGTGGGCGTGAACATCAGCCAACTGTTGGCGTGCGCGACGCCCTGGGCAGTGGCCACTATTTCAACCAGACGTTGTTCGCCTTCTTCCAGGAAGGCAGTGTCGAGCTTCTGGCCAAGGCGGCGGATCAGGGTCGTCGTCTTACCGGTACCGGGCGGGCCAAGAATCAGCAAGCGCTTGTCGAGGGGAAGACGGAAGATCTCATCCTGGTACTGATCCAGAACGGGCTGATCGCGTAGCCCCATCTTGGTGATGACGCTGCGGCGCACGCCGTCGATGATGTTGGCCTTGACGGTTTCTTCGGCCAGCAGTTGACCCAGGAGGTCTTCGGTGACTTCTTCTCCGGCAACCTCAGTCAGTAGCGCTCGCAACGACTCGATGGTGAGTGGGCCGAAATGCTCGGCTTCCACCACGGTATCGCGCGAATCCCAGCCGTCTGCCAGAGCCGCAGGCCTGAGTTGGGCTCGCTCCAAGACTTCGACGACGGTGCCATTGGGAAGAGTGAATTCAGCCCCGATCGCCAAAGAGGCCAGACGACCAACCGGGGCGCGGTAACTGGCCAGATTCTGGAATCCTGAAACCGGCGTGGTTCGGCAGATGTAATAGGTGCGCTCTTCGCCTTCCTCATCCACAACGACAACACGGGCGATTGCAGGCTCGGCCGCCAATACCTGATAGCTCTCTCGGTTTGCCTGACTGATCTGATCCAGTTTCTGGATGGCCGAACTAGACGTCATCGTATTGACGCTCGCCAAGGCATCGGAGCCCAGCGTTCGCCCATCGTGCAGATTGCGTTTTGCAGCCGTAGCGATGCTGTCGAGCTGGGTGAGCGCCTCGCCAGCGACCTGCTCGATGTGCTGCCTAGATTCGGTGGTCAGCTCCATGCTCAGCTCCCACCCGTTCCAGGCTGTTCACCCAGGACAAGAGACACTTCGATCTCGGCATACAGAGCGAGTTGAGCCTTGATTTCATGAAGCTGTTGAATCAGCGCATCGATGTCCGCCGCAGAGGTCATCTTCACCGGCACAGCGATCGATTTGGTGAGCTTCGCCGGACCTTTCTCACCAGTCTTGGCTCGCTCTTCCTCCATGCGCTTGCGCAGGCGTTCCTGCCCTTGGCGCTGGATGGAGCGCTTCAGATCTTCGAGGGTACTGTTGATGTCGTAGTCACGGGCCAGCAGCTTCTTGAGTCCGGCCAGATCCTGAGTGGCGGCCAGGGCGAGCCCGTCCAGCCGATTCACGGCGTTGCCGCGCTCCTCCTGGGTGAGTTCTTCCCACTCGGGGATGCGCTGCAGATCCTCGACCCCCTCCTTCAAACGCAGCTTTTGCTGATCGGAGAGCGTGATGACCGCATCGCGCACGCGGCCCTTCAGATGGGTGAGCTGCGAGTTGAAGTCAGCGGTGTGTTTGTAGAAGTCTTCTTTGCCCAGGCGCTCTGACAGGGTTCCCAGGTCTTCGGCAAGTTCGCGGCGCAGCTCCCCTGGCACGCCGGTGTCCGGCAAGGCTTCGATGTCGCGGCGATGGGCTTGCAAGTCACGCAGAGTGGCGTCGAGTCCGTTGTCGAGCACCCGCTTCACTTCGAGCGCCCACTTGAGGTTGTCGTAAATGGCGGAGGTTTCGGCACCCAAGCGCTGCGGAGCATCGGATGCATCGGTGAACAGGACATCGGCAATGTCCTGGTTCAAGGTGCGAATGCGGTCACTGCCCGCCAGCCCGAGGCCGCTGAGTTTTTCGGCCAAGGAGCCGTAGTCGTGCTGGAAGCGCGGGAAGTGCCTCGCTGCCGCCTTGCTGATCTCCTGCTCCAGCGGAATAACCATGTCACCGACCAGCTCGGTGAGTCGCTCCGCCGCCCGGCCAAGCGTTTCGATGGACGGGCGCTCGTCGCGCAGTGCGACGCCGATCTGCTTGAAGGAGTTGTTGGTCTTCAGCGCATCGATCGCCTGTTGCCCAGCAGCTGTAACCTCACGACCCGAGACCTTGAGCTTGATTTCGCCCCCCATCAGCATGGCGGCCACGATGTAGCGCGTGGTATCGGGTGACCAGCCAAACGGATCGTTGCTGAAATCGTCGAGCAGGCGCTTGCCGTCGACGGTACCGCGCTTGTCGATGTAGTCGCGGATGCTGATCATCGCCTTATGGTCAGTTTTGAACGAGGCACGACCGGCCACGGTTTGCACCAGACCGAGCGGGTCCAGCGCACTGCTGATGGCTGCGGGGTTAGCGACCTTGAGAAATTTCTCGGCGGTGTCGGTTCCCGCACGCACCGGCGCCTCGACATAACGGTCGAACACCTGGTCGGCCACGTCAGAGAGCAGTTTTTTAGCGGCTTCCAGTAGGTCGGCGTCCAGTGCCGATACCGCCGTGGCCTGGCCACGGAACACAAACGAGCCTGCTTGCAAGGTTTGCTTGATCTTGCTCTGGAGCTGGGTAGCCAGCTTGGCAGCACGGTCGAGCTGGCCGGTGCAGTAGTCCTTGACCTCTTGGTCAGGCTCGTTGCGATGCAGTTCGGCGATGCGCTGGCAGCGATAGATTTCGTTTGCCAGATCGTCGAGTTCGGAATTGGCGCGAGCCAAGAGCCCGATGACATTCCGACCCGCCCGGCTGCGGGAATCATCCAGCATCCGGTTCTTGGCGGTGTCGTAATCGCTGGCGGGCACCAACTCGACAACGGTTTGAATGGTGCTCTGATCACCGGCCAGGCTGGTGATGGCGCTGCCGGCCTGGACCTTCAGGCCCGTTGCGACGGCCATCGTACCGTGGAGGCTGACGCGAGGCAGCGGATCGAAGGACTCGCGCAGCGCATC
Organism: Methylocaldum sp. 14B; assembly: GCF_002005105.1. Taxonomy (GTDB): domain Bacteria; phylum Pseudomonadota; class Gammaproteobacteria; order Methylococcales; family Methylococcaceae; genus Methylocaldum. The sequence continues at coordinate 7,056 of NZ_MSCV01000007.1, forward strand.
GTTGAAAATGCGCTTCACATCCACGGTGCGCAGTGCAATGGCACCGCGCTCCTGCTCGATATCCCGCAGCTTCTCGCTGAGGAACACGAGGTTGCCATCCTTCTCACCCAGCGGCACATGCACGTCGTTCAGCATCTCTTCGACGGCTTTCTTTACCGTATCGAGCTGCGATGCTGCAGTGATGGACGGGTGCATCAAACTGGCGACGTTCTGCACCGACACCGGCAGGTTACCGAGGATCTGCAGTACGGCGACGGACTTGGCAATGTCCTGATGGAGCTGCGAATCCGGGAAGCGAATCTGGACCTTGCCAACCGCCTGGTGAATGGACGTGAAGGCGCGGCGGATGTCTTTTTCCAGTTCGTCGTACAGCGTGACCGTGGTGGCCAGCCAGCCCACAGGCTGATCGGCCATTGCCTTGGAACCGCCTTCTCCTTTCAGAACATCCTGGATCACCTTAATCGCAGAGCGCAGGCCGATACCGCCGGTGGACTTGGCGAGCGCGCCCAACAGGTGCAGTAGGATGTCGAAGTGAGCCGGCAGGAACGGGTAGAGATTGGTGAAACTCTCCTTGCTGAAGTCCGCGTCGTAGTACTTGGCGTCTTGCAGCTTGGTGTTGTGTCGCAGTGCCTGGCCGTGGGCATCGAACAGCTTGCCAAGCTCGGTCTCGCCCGCTGGCGATTTGCCGAGCAGACGGCGGTAACAGATCTCCTTGATATCGCTCGACTCAAGGTCGATCTGGATCGGGAAGCGATCTTTCAGCTTGTAGAGCTTGTCCGAGTTCAGCGCTGCGCGCGGGTCGTCCTCGGTAAGGGTCTGCTGCGCGGTGGAGATGATCCAGGCCTTGCCATCGCCGAGCCGCTTGAGGTTCTTGGCCAGGCCATCGAGGTTAAGGATCAGATTGTCGCGCGAGGCCACGTACTGGCCGACTTCGTCGACGATGAAGATGATGTTCTGCTTGCCGCTCTTCTCGCGGACGATGTCGATCATCTCTTGCACGCGCTGGTCTTCGAACTGGAAGAAGCCTTCGGTGCTGGACGAGAATGACTTGGCCTCCGGGAAGAGTGCCGGGTACATCTCATGGGCGATTTTTGGGATCAGCCCGTCGATGGCCAGTGGGTTGTTTTGCACGCGTGCCCAGGTGGCACCCGGCAACGCATGGGCGATGCGCTCATGCAGTTCGGGGGTGCGGCCGTCCTTCTCGACCATGCGCTCGAAAGCGGCAACCTTCAGGTTGCGCGAGTAGCCCGCCCACTGCAGCACCTTGAAGTAGAGGACGGTGGAGACGTCTTCCATCGTGGCGCCGGCGAGCATTTCACTGGCCAGATCCAGCATGACCACGGCGGCCGGGAAGCGCTGCGCCACGGTGCTGAGGAGGGCCTTGGTCTGCGGCTTGTGCAGGCGGTCCTGCAGGTACTTGATGAATGGCGTGCCGTCGATGGTGCGCTGATCATCAAACGCCAAGCCGAGGTACTTGGTGAACGAGCTCTTACCGGAACCATAGAAGCCCGAGACCCAAACGCCCACCTCATTCTCGCCACCGGACTCCATCGCGAGCTGCATGCGATCGAGGAGCTTACGGAACTGCTCCTCAATGCTCTCGGTGACCACGTACTCGGAGATCTCAGCCTTGAGGCGGCCTTCTTGCGAGGCGCCATAGGTGATGACCTTCTCGATGGTCCGGTAGATGTCCTTGCTTGGGTCGAAGAGTGAGCGAATGGTCATAGGTTTGTCCCAGGGTTCTTTTGTCTGTTCAGCCGCCGACGTGGACGGAGCGGTAATTGCCGTCTTCCGGGTAGAAGCCGAGAAACTTCAGGCGCGTCTTGCCGGTTCGCACGCCGGGGTACAGAAAAATCGTCGGCACGTGAAACTTGCCCTGGAGCTGGCTTTCGATGGCGCCGATGCGCATAAACGGATGCAGTGCCTCAAGGTCCGTTACCAACAGCAGCGCGTTCTGCTGGCCTTCGAGCGGCTGCAGGGCATCCTCCAGCCGCTTCAGCAGGCCGTTATCCGCCGTCAGGATGTCCGCCAGCGCCTTGTTGGTACGTGGCCAATCCAAGGGCGCTGACTTGTCCTCCATCACGCACAGTGACCAGAACGGGTCGTCTTTCAGCAGGGCCCAGATCTGTTCAGCGATGGAGAACGTGTGCACGTCCCAGCCTTCCTGGTGCAGCTTGGCCACCCAAGCGGGCGTTTGCCGCTTCACCTCGAGGATTTGTTCCGGCGGGAAGACGAGGTAGTAGATCGGCTCGAAGCTCGCATGACCGAGCTCACGTCCGTGGCGGATGCGCTCGCGCAACTCGTCGAAATCAGCTTTGAGTGAGGACATCGCAGAGCGCCTCCATGTCTTGTTGTTTCCAGCTGATGCGGATCACGTCGCCAGCAGCCTGGACGATGAGCAATCCCTTCAGCGAGAGTCGTTTGATTTCCTCCAGCACGTCCTCGCGCGCCAGGCCAAACAGCTGCCAGTCTTCGTGGGTCAGCAGAGCGTTGTCACCGACGCCGGAAAAGTGCAGTTCGTAGGCCAAGTAAGCGGCCACGGCTGGCGAAATACGGAACGGCAGGATGCGACGACTCGAACGCAAACCGCGCTCAAGCATTCCGTAGTCGGCGCAGCATCCGGTCAAATAGGCGGAGACACGCCGCACTGTCGTCTCAGACCAGCGTTTAACTGTCTTGCCGTCATCGATGCCTCGCTCGACAAAGGTTCGCGCGTCTTCATTGGTGATCTGGGTATATCCACCGGCATACCGAGCCCAGTAAACGTGGCGCACGAAGTCGCCAAGGATCGGGTTGGCCCGACTCGTAAAAACGAGCATGAGCTGCGTCAGGTCAGCCGTGGATATCGTTGCGGACAGCCGCTTGAGATGTGCCGCTGGTGCGCCACCTGCCACGAGATAGCGTGGAGCGAAGCATTCGACGACGATGTTGCGAAGTCGGCGCGCGGTAACGGTGGGGAATCGCCCCGATTCCAGTGCGACCTGATGCAACTGGTTCGCCGACATGCCGGGCGACCACAGGTCGAGCAGCGTCTTGGTCTCGTTGACGAGCCCAAGGCCTGCTTGTAACTGAGTCGTGTAGGGCGTGTTGTCGGCCACGATCACCCCACCAGATACGGATAAGTTTTGGTGTTCTGCGTGAACGCCGATAGATAGGCCGCAGCGATAGTCTTCAGGGTGTCGGTGGAATCGAGATCCTTGATGCCCCCGACCGCCGTTGGACCAACGCTGGACGTGCCGCCCGTGGCAGCCAATCGCTTCAACGCATCCAGCGCAGCCTCTTTGCTTTGTGGCGCCTGGCTGGCGAGTTCTTCTCCCACGCTGCTTTGCACGGTCGCGTGCAGGTCTTGCTCGACCTCCTCGGGCAACCGGAACAGGTGGTAGCTACCCACGCTCAAATGCTCGTCGTGCAATCGTCTGGCTGCTTCCAGCACACCGTGGTACTGCGCAAGGCGAGACGTTTTCGAGAAGACCGGCTCCAGGAAGAGCTTGCTCGATGACTCATAGAACGCCGTGGGCCACCAGGCGCACTGAGCACGCTCGCCAAGGAAGCCGACGAGCATCCTCATCTGCAGTAATGTCGGTAGGTAGGATTCCTTCATCTCATCTCTCTTTTTTCATTGGTTCTACCGACGCAAACGGCGTAAGGCAGAGGCATCCGCATTTCAGTCATATTCCGCTCCAGCTCCAGTGGCTTCTGGCGCCGCATACCCTGGAGCCAGCACGGCATTGCGAACACCGTAGATGGCGAGGTGGTCTTTCAACCAAAGCCGGTACTCATGGCCACGCAGGCTGTGATCCGGGGAGCAGTCGACACTCCATTTGCGCAGGATGTATCCGGCCGTGGCGGCACGCAGCTTCATCCGCAGCAGGCCGTCGCGCATGCCGTAATCCATCTCGGTGATCTCCGGCCGGGGTTGATCTGGGTGCGGCACCAGCTCCAGCTCGACGATCCGGGTCCACTGAATGTCCTGATCGCTCATCTCGTGGGGTGCCACTGGCTGCCCCTTGAGCACCATCGGGCGCTTGATCCGGGTGATGACGAAATCCCGGAACTCCTGCGACTTCCGGTCGAAGGCGCGGACGTGCCAACGGAGGCCGTTGTCGATCAGCGCGAACGGGACGATCTCCCGCTCGGTGCGGCCACTGGAGATGGAGTGGTACTCGATGCCGAGCGGACACTCCTGGTGAATCGCACGGGTCACGCTCGCCAGCACATCCAGATCCGGGTGCGTGAGCCGTGACGGGCTCTCGCTGGCCACCCACGCCTTGAGCCGCATCGGCTCACCATCGCCAAAGCCCTGGGTCAGCCAAGACAGCACCCGCTCTGGGGGAAAGTCGAATACGGGCCGGAAGTCCGGCCCCAGGACGTAGGACTTGCCCTTGGGGTCGTAGTCGATGTTGCCGGGCGCCAAGTCCTTGTACAGCGCCAGATCCCTGGATGCGGCGGCGGACTGGATGCCAAACCGCGTGACCAGGTCCTGACGGCGTATCTCCCCGATGAAGCGCACGCGCAACTCCACGAACGCGAGCCGGTCGCGTTGTGGCTGGGTTAGATCTGCAAGCTGTTCGTTCGACATCCTGGCTGGCTCGTTCGGGTTAGCGAATGCTTGTACGGGTTATTGCGGAAAGTATATGGTCTGCCCTAGAATCTGTCCATGACTCTATTTTGATTTGTGTGTACGTCGTATTGTGATAACCATGTGGTAGTGACCCGCCACTTTGGAGCACGGGAGTGAAAGCAGACAAAGCCATCGCGACCTACCGGCGCATGCGGGCGCAACCGTTGTGGCGCCTGCTTGCCTCGAACACTGGACCTACCGTCATTGGCCTGCTCCAAGCCCATCTCTACGAGAGCGAGCGGAGCCTTCCTGCCTCCATTTTTCACGAACGAATCGCAAGGGATCTGGAAGAGCTGCGCGCACATGGCGAAGACTTTCCCCAAACCGCACAAGCGTATGTCGCCAGCTGGCTTGCCGATGGGTACTTGGAGCGACGCTTCCCGGCTGGGGCTTCAGAGGAGGAATATGAACTCTCCACGGCCTCCGTCGAAGCCATCCGATTTGTCTCTGGCCTGGAGCAGCCGCACTCAGCAGCGACCGAAAGCCGCCTGACGCTTGTTATCGAGGCGCTGGCCCGGCTTGCAGAGGACACCGACACCGATAAATTCCGCCGCATCGACCGGCTCATGGCAGAGCAAGCCCGAATCGACAAGGAGATAGACGCCATCCAGAAGGGGCAGATGCGCGTGCTGCCCCATGCAACGGCGTTGGAGCGTACGCGCGAAATCATCACGCTGGCCGACGATCTTGCGGGTGATTTCCGTCGTGTCCGCGACCAGTTCGATCAGCTAAATCGAGATCTCCGTGAACGCATCATGGACAACGATGGCAATCGGGGCGACGTGCTGGATTCGCTGTTTGCCGGAATCGACCTGATTTCAGAAAGCGACGCGGGAAGAACTTTCGCTGCTTTCTGGCGATTGCTAACGGACCCACAGCAGGCCGCCACACTTGATCAGGCTCTCGATAGCGTCATGTCGCGGGAGTTTGTAGGTCAGCTCGAAGCCAAGGAGCGCCGATTCCTACTTCGGCTGACACGAACCCTTCTTGAGCAGGGCGGCATGGTCCACGAAGTGCTCCAGACGTTTGCCCGCAGCCTGAAGCATTTCGTCCAGAGCCGTGAATACCTCGAGCAACGCCGACTCAATCACCTTCTGAAATACGCTCAGCGAGCAGCACTCGCTCTGAAGGACGAAGTCAGGGCCACAGAAACCCTACAGTACACGCTTGAGCTCACGAGCAGCCGTTTGCGCTCCTTGTCTCAATGGGTGCTGTACGACCCATCCCTACAAGCCTTGCCCGGTCAAATGGCGGAAGGTGACGCCCCACCAATCGACCTGGAGTCTGTCAGCGAACTGGTCGCCCAATCCGAGATCGACTTCCGAACATTGAAGGCCAACGTCCTGGCTGTCCTGGAGCAACGGTCCCAGGCATCCATTGCTGAAGTGCTGGAGCAGTTCCCCGCTGCACAGGGTTTGGGCAGCGTCGTCGGCCTGCTTGCATTGGGCAGTCGGCATGGTTTCAAAGCCGACCATAGCGAAACCGTAGGCTGGGTTGGAGGCGACGACGAGCTTCGTAGCGCCCGAATTCCAAAGATCTTCTTTTTGAGGGAGCGGGCCAATGAACTGGTCTGAGAACGACGAAACGGCGATGCCAGCCGAAGCACAAGCACCAGATCCTGCGCAGGAATCTGCCGCCCATCTTTTCATGGGTGACAGCGGCGAGTTGGCGCTGGATACCCGGCGCGCCCTGGTGCAGCTACTTGCGGGACCTTCGCTCGACGGACGTCGACATCCAAAACTCTGGCCGATACTAGTGCGAGACGAAGCGGTGATACGTCGGCGCCTTGCCGAACTGTTTCTCGAACTAGTCATCGACCGGGACGTACAAGTTGCCTTCACCCGCCAGGCAGATACCGGCGACCTCGAAGTGCCACTTCTGCTGCGTCGCGCGCAGCTGACCTTCATTGACTCCATTCTGCTGCTCCACCTTCGCCAGCGATTGACCCAGGCAGACTCGCAGGGCGACCGTGCCGTGGTATCGACGGACGAGATGATGGAGTTTCTTACCCTCTATGAGCGAGCTTCCAACACCGACCGCGCGGGATTCGCGAAACGGGTTCATGCATCCATCGAGAAGATCAAGAAGCACAGCATCCTCCAGAAAATTCGCTCGAGTGAGGATCGCTTCGAGATTTCGCCCACGTTGAAGCTCCTCTTCTCAGCAGAGGAAATACAAGCTCTTACCCACTTGTATCAGCGCATGGCTGCCGGAGAGACGCCAGGGCAACTGGCTCAGACTGAGCCTGATGAGGAGGCCGACCAATGATCTCGGAACCCCAAACCGCCTCCTTGTTCGCCCGGGAACAGTTCCGGATGACTCGCCTGCAGGTCTACAACTGGGGCACTTTTTCTGGCCTGCATGACGTACCGATCAGCGAACGAGGCTTTCTGTTTGTCGGTCGATCGGGGGCTGGGAAATCGACTCTTCTCGACGCTTTTTCGGCGTTGCTGGTGCCACCTCGCTGGATCGACTTCAACGCTGCCGCGCGCGAGGCTGACCGCAGCGGTCGTGACCGAAACCTCGTCTCCTACGTACGTGGTGCATGGGCCGAACAGAAGGATGGAGATTCAGGTGAGATCGCCACCCGTTACTTGCGCTCGGGGACAACGTGGTCAGCCTTGGCACTGACTTACCAGAACGCATTGGGCCAGTTTGTGGTGCTTGTTCAGGTGTTTTGGCTGCGTGGTAATGCAAATGGAAACACAGACGTCAAACGCCACTACCTTGTCCTGGAGCGGGCCTTTGACCTGCGCGAGTTGGAGGACTTCGGCCAATCCAACTTCGACATCCGAAAGCTCAAGCAGTCATTCCCCGAGGCGTTCGCCCGCGACGAGTTTCGTCCCTATTGCGAACGATTCTCCCGCTTGCTCGGTATCGAGAGCGAAATGGCGCTGCGTTTGCTGCACAAAACACAGTCGGCCAAAAATCTCGGCGATCTCAATACCTTCCTGCGCGATTTCATGCTGGACAAGCCAGAAACCTTCGAGGTGGCCGATCGCTTGGTCAGCGAATTTGGCGAACTCAATGCGGCCCACCAGGCGGTAGTGACAGCTCGCGAGCAGGTTCAAACACTTGCGCCAGCGCGGGAGCAGTATCAGCGGAGAGATTCGTTGATGCTGCAGCGCAATGGCCTGGATGAGCTTCGGCTGGGCGTTGATGGCTACCGGGAAACCCGCCGCATTGAACTCCTCAAGCGGCATATCGAGTCCCTGGAGGTGCAAGCCAGCGGCTCGGAAGGTGAAGTGAGTCGACGCCAGAGCATCCTGGATAACCACGTCACAACCTTGCGCGATCTGGAGCGACAGCACCGTGAAGCCGGCGGTGATCAGATCGAGCAATGGGAGGCAGAGAAATCTGGTCTAGAAGGCCAGCGCACGGATCGTCTGCGCAAATGCGGCCAGGCTGAAGAAGCATGCAAGAAGCTTGGCTGGAGCCTCCCGGATTCGCCTCAGGTCTTCGCTGAGCTGTTGGGCAACGCGCGGCAGGAAGTCGAAAACTGGGAGCAACGTAGCAGCGAGAACCGCGAAGAACAGTTCCGCTTGGCAGGTCAAAAGAAGGACGCCGAAACCGCATTTTCGCAAGCGGTGAAGGAGGTGCAGGCACTCCAGCGCCAACCATCGAATATTCCAGCCGATATGCTGGAAATGCGCCGAGACATCGCCTCAGGCATCGGGATCTCGGAGTCGGCGCTGCCCTTTGTTGGCGAACTCATCGAGGTAAAGCCTGACGAGGCCGAGTGGCAAGGTGCCATCGAGCGCGTACTGCACGGATTTGCGCTCTCACTCTTGGTGGACGAGCGCCAGTATTCGGCGTTGGCCAATCACATCAACAACACCCACCTTGGGCAGCGCCTGGTGTATTACCGGACTGGCCGACCGGAGACGTGGCAGGCCAAGCCCATTGGTGCCAATTCGCTCGTCCTCAAGCTGAACGTCAAGGAGGGTACGTATGCCGATTGGCTGCAGGCCGAGCTACGGCAACGCTTCGATTACGCGTGCGTCGAGTCCATTCAGTCGTTCAGGAGCGCTGATCGAGCCATCACCCGCGAGGGGCAGGTCAAGCACAGCAAAACCCGGCATGAGAAGGACGACCGGAGAAGTGTCGGCGACCGACGAAACTGGGTGCTCGGGTTCGATAACCGCGAGAAGCTTGGGCTCTTTCAAGCCCAGGCCCAGGAGCTGGCTGCGACGATTACGCGCCTCGGGCGAGAAATCGAAACCCTCGCCGACCAAGACAAGAATCGTGCGACCCGAGCGATGCAGTGCCAGACCTTGGTGAATCTCCAGTGGCAGGAAATCGATGTAATACCTTTGCTAGACCGCATTTCCACCATCGAGCGGCAGATTCGCGAAGCGCGGGAAGGCAATACAGCCTTACTGCATATCAGTGAGCGGATCGACAAGCAAAAGCACTCGGTTGATCAAGCAGACAAGGACCTCCGCGAAGCCAAGGTCGCGCATGACTCCGTTCTCAAGCAGATCAACGACAGCACGCAGAAGCTTGAATCCCTCCTCCAAGATGCTTTCCGGGTTCCATTGACTCCCCATCAGATCAAGGGGCTCGACGAACGTTTCACCAAGCAGTCAGACGCGATCAGGCTCGAAAGCCTCGACAAGGTAGCAACCGCTGTTGAGAGGGGTCTCAACACAGAAATCAGTGAGATCAAAGATAAGATCGGCGATTGCGAGAAGGAAATAGAAGCGCGCTTCGCCGCATTCAAACGGCAGTGGCCTATGGACGCTGGCGACATGGACACGAGCCTCGCCAGCGCACCAGACTTTTTCGCCAAGTTGGTTCGACTGGAAACGGATGGCCTGCCCGCCTACGAGCAGCGATTCTTCGAACTGTTGCAGAACCAAAGCCACCAGAATCTAGCAGCACTCTCCACCTACCTGAACGACGCTCGTAAAGCCATCCTAGAACGAATGGATCTGGTCAACGACAGTCTTGGCCAGGTGCCGTTCAACCAAAGCGTCAATCAACGCACCTATCTCCACATCGACGCCAGTGACCGGCAACTTGCTGACGTCAAGGAGTTCAAGCAGGAAATCCAGCAGGCACTTAGCCATGCGTGGACGGAGGACCACGAGTTTGCCGAGGCGCGGTTCCTGGCCCTGCGCCGACTTGTTGATCGACTCGCCAGTCAGGACCCCGAGCAAAAACGCTGGCGCGAGACTGTGCTCGACGTTCGACAGCATGTTGAGTTCATCGGACGGGAGATCGATGAAGGTGGTGTCGAGGTCGAGATCTACCGAAGCGGTGCTGGTAAGTCTGGAGGCCAACGCCAGAAGTTAGCCACCACGTGTTTGGCCGCAGCCCTGCGGTATCAACTGGGCGGAAACGACCACGGCGTACCGATGTATGCACCCGTCGTGCTTGATGAGGCATTCGACAAGGCTGACAACGAGTTCACCACTTTGGCGATGAATATCTTTACCAATTTCGGATTTCAAATGGTCGTCGCTACGCCGCTGAAGTCCGTCATGACCCTCGAACCATTCATCGGTGGCGCCTGCTTCGTAGATATCAGTGACCGGCGAGTGTCAGGCGTCCTGCTGATCGAGTACGACGGTGACCGTCAGCGGTTGAAGCTGCCGGAGCACGCTCGAGAGGAGGCTAGCGTTGAAGCTTCCTGAAGATGTCCGACAGTTTCTCGTCCGTCGCTTTCAAAGCAAACAACGCGAGTGGCTGATTGGCGAGGCTGGCGAGAGCCAATGGCCGCTGGAAGTTCCGCTCAGCATACCGACGGAACAGGCTGCGCTGAGGCAAGTCGACGGCGTTCGCGCTTGGGTGAGCGCATGGCAAGGTTGGCAAGGAGTCGGCACCCTGTCCTGGTGTGAGCGCCGGTGGAAAGCGCTCGGCGTCCAGCGACTGCCAGAGAAACTGGCGCTACGAAGCCCTGAAGATGTTGCCTTGTGGATCGGAGAATCCGCACGGTGGGCCCGTGCCCAATCTCGCTATCAGACGCTCACTGCTCGCTGGCCGGTACTGGCGCAGCAGTTGCCGAGATATTTTGATGTCCTCGCTGACTACGGCGATGCCGATTTTCGTCGGCTGGCAGAGATGCTGGGGTGGATCAATCTCAATCCGAAATCGAATCTCTACCCGCGACAAATTCCGATCGCCGGCGCCGACAGCAAATGGCTGGATTCTAGAAAGGGTCTCATCTCTGACTTGGTTGCGACGCTCCAGGGTGACCCGACAGGAGAGCGCGACTTCTTTAGGCGCTGCGGTTTGAGGGCACAGCCGCAGTTAATGCGCATGCGCGTTCTAGACCCAGAACTGAGAGCCCGTTTGGGCGGTCTTGGCGATATCTCTGCTCCTTGTGAGGAAGTGGCAAGCGTTGGCATTCGACCAAAGAATGTATTCGTTGTTGAGAACCTTCAAACTGGGCTTGCGTTTGATGACCTGCCAGGGGCGGTTGTGATCATGCGCCTGGGTTACGCGGTTGACGTTTTGGGACAGCTTCCATGGCTACAACAGGCGCAATGCATCTACTGGGGTGACATTGATACGCATGGCTTTGCCATTCTGAATCGAGCCAGAACATACATCCCTAGCCTGAGAACTGTGCTTATGGATGAGTCAACGCTGATGAGTCATCGTGATTTATGGGTCGAAGAGAAAGATCAGCACTCTTCCACAGAGCTCCCACTACTCACCAGTACCGAACAAAAGCTCTATCAGTCAATCAAGGGAAATGCCTGTGGTCAACAAGTCCGCCTCGAACAGGAGCGGATACGCTGGGATGTGGCGTGGAATGCCATACAGGCAAGTATTCGATGACTCAGGATTAGGGAAGTCAGTCGTGAGCGGAAATCGATGGGATCAGCCGGGAGTGCCCCACAAAGGATGGCACTGCGTTGACGTGGTCGACCTGCGGGCCGACGGCGAGTCGGCGGACGAAACCGATTACGCGACCTGCCAGATGTGCGGCAACGAGAAGATCCGCTACGTCCACGTCATGGAACACCCGGATCTGGACGAGAACTTCGACGTCGGCTGCGTCTGCGCCGAGAAGATGAGCGGCGACTACGAGGGGCCGAAACGGCGTGAGGCCAAGTTGCGCAACCGAGCAGCACGCCGAACCCGATGGCTGCAGCGCAAGTGGCGGGTGTCCGCCAAGGGGAACAGCTTTCTGAACGTCGATGGGCACAACCTCGGCGTCCACATGAACAAGTTCAAGCGCTGGGGCTACCTGATCGGCAGCCGGTTCAGTGCCAAGACCTACGCAACCAAGGACGAAGCCAAGCTGGCCCTGTTCGATGACTTCTGGGCCGCGACCCAGGATGACGATCGGCTGTGGGCTTCGGACTGATTCCAGCAGGCTGGCGGACCAGTCGTAGACCAGGACACATCAAATAATGAAAACAGACTTTATCGAAAAGTACGCGCCGATTCTTTGTGGGTCGACGCCTCCGGTGGTGCGCGACCCGCGCCTTTTGATGGGTGCAAGCGGCGACGTGAAGATCTATTACGCGCCGTTCGAGTACATCAACCCCAGTGCGCGGATCGTTCTGGTCGGGATCACACCGGGCCCCACCCAGATGGTCAATGCCAACAATGAGGCGCGGCGCGCGCTTCAGGCCGGCAAGTCCAGCACGGAAGCGATCCAGGCCGCCAAGAGCGTCGGCGCATTCAGTGGCGAGCCGTTGCGGAGCAACCTCATCAACCAGCTCAACCATTGGGGCTTTCACAAGTGGCTCGGCCTGACCGATTCGGCCGACCTGTTCTCCAATTCGCGCCACTTGGTGCAGACAACCTCGCTGTTGCGCTATCCAGTGTTCGTCAAGGGCGACGATTACCGTGGCTCACCTGACATGACCAAGCACCCCTTGCTGAGGAAGTACCTGCTGGAGAACTTCGCGGCGGAGGTCGAGGAACTCGAGGATGCCGTGTTCGTCGGGCTCGGTCCGCAGGTCCAGAAGGTGCTGGACCGTCTGATCCAGGAGCGGGTCCTGAAACCCGACCGGGTGATTGGCGGCATGCTGCACCCATCCGGCAACTGCACCTACCGGATCAATTACCTCATCGGCGACAGAAGAGCCCCGGTCCCGCACGCCACCAACCCTGTGCCTTACGACCAGGGCCGGCGAGCATTTCGGGAGCGGTTCGTCACCGCCTGATCGAAGGTCGGGTGAGTCGATGCGGACGCGGGTTCAATTCCGCAAACGGGAATCGAACTGGCGTCCTGTCTGATGCACTTGGCTGGTGACCCCGGCCGGGCAGAACTGGTAGGATTGTTGGGAGTTGGGGCTAGATTCCGCACCTTTCCGCAGGAGTTCGCAGCGGTTCTAAGGCGCTGAGTTACATAGGTTTGGCGCAGGGTTCCACCCCACCACCAAACACCCATTCAAAGACATCCAAAGAAATCCGTAAGCCCGCGTAAATGCGGGCTTTTTCGTTTATATTCCATCCATCGCGATCCTATAGAGTCCGTTGACATCCGGGGTAACTGGGGGCACTTTCGGGGTAATTCAGTTATCCTACAAGGCGTTACCTCCATGCTCTGACCGATACCGCGCCGCGATCCGCAATACAAAGGCCGGGGCAAAGCCGATCAAGCTGGAATGACTGAAAGTCTTACTCCATAAGGCTTTCGTCGATTTCCGATTGACGCCGCCTCAACGAGATGAAAACCGCGTCTGACCTCTTTCGGCGGCGCGTTTTACTTTGGATGTTCACAACTTACGCCGCTTTTCGTGCAACAACACTTTTACCTCGCGCACGTACGCCTCGGAAATCACGCCAGCCGTTTCTGGGCGAACCTGGTCCAGATCACCCGAGAAAGACTTTGATCTGGACATAGAGGGCACGACCGTCACGATCGCCCATATCGAGCGACCTCGAAAGGTATGTGGTGAGTGACGCCTCCAGCGGATCACTTCCAGGTATTGATGCACGACCTCTTCCGGTGGCTGGCGACCGGTGAAGAGCACTCTGATTACCAGTTCCGTGTTTCACTACGAGTTCAAGTTCATCCATCCCTTCACAGACGGCAACGGCCGCATGGGGGACCGTGGCAGACCTTAACCTTCCCGCTGGAATCCCTCGTTCGCCGGCATCCCGGTAGAAAGCCTGATCTATAAGCATCAGGCGAAGTACTACCAGGCACTGCAAAACAGCATGAAGCAAACCGACTCAGCTCCCTTTATCGAGTTCATCCTCAGGATGATCCTTTAGGTGAGGGCGGAAAACTTGCAACACAACAAGTGATAACCTGCCATGGCCTGAATTAGCGTTGGCGTTTCCGGCAGCCGCTCCGGCTTCGGACGGTGGTGCTCGGGGTGCTACACCACATTCGAAAATCCCCGATCCAACACACCCCGAGATCAGCGCCAAGCGCATTCGTCCGGATCGAGCGTGAGCTTTAGACACAGCGAGTACGGCATATCCCACAGATCCGCTCTACCTGGCTTTTCTTTTTTAGGCTTTACAACAACTTATAGACGTCAGAAAAATTTTTTCTATCGGAAGTGCGGGATTAGCCGCGCTCATACGTCATTAGGGATAAGAAGCAACAAAAAAGGAATCGTCATGAGGATCAAGCAAGGCCGCCCCGCCTCTAGCCGAAGGGTCGACCCGAACGGAACTCGAGCCTCGGAATCCGGGACAACGAGCGGACCGGAGTTTCCTTCGGCGCGCTATTTTCAGGTTCATTTCGAATATCTCGAGGAGTTGCTCGCCGACGTTCGCCTGCGCCTCGATGCGTTGCGACAGCAAGTCGCCGATTTTCAACAAGATTCCAGTTACAGTCCTGCCGATAACACCGGATGCCAGCCCTCCGGGCAAGACAGCCGGATTGCACGCCAAGTGCCGGAAGAGTGCGGGACGGAGGCACACCGCAACAAATCATCCTCCGTCGGACCGACACTCTCGCTCCAAGGCGTCGACAAGTGCCAGAAGTCGCGGCGCAAGACGACGAGCGCGGTCGCTCCCATATTCGGCACGGTGTCCCGAGAATGAGCACATATTTCTTTTCCGGGGACCCGCCGTTCGATGGTCCCGGAGGTACGCCGGTCACGATGGCCGAGATTCCCGTTACCTGGAAGCGACCGCTCGCGGTGGCTGCCGCCGCCGGACTGGCCGCCGTACTGCACGGTTTGCTTTTCTTCTGGTATCTCGCCCGCCCGGAACCTGTGCCCTTCACCGAAGCCGCGCCGCTGCCGATGATCGACATGGTTCTGTCCGCGCCTCCCGCACCGGCGGTGACCCAGCCGACCGTACCGTCCCCGCCGACACCTCCGAAGGAAGCGAAGAAACCCGATCCCAAGCCGGTGAAAAAACCCAAACCGAAACCGGTGCGCAAGGATTCCGCGGTCAAACAGGTCGAGCCGCAAAAGCAGGAACAAGCGGACACCGCACCGCCGGCACCGGCGGCACCGGCGGCACCTTCCGCACCGCCCCAAGACCGTGCCGCTGCTCCGCGCAACGACACCTATACGCCGGCCAGTTCGAACGCCAACTATCTGAACAATCCGAAACCGGTTTATCCGGGCATCGCGCGCCGCCGACACTGGGAAGGCCTGGTCCTGCTGCGGGTCTACGTTACCGCCGACGGCCGCTGCGGCGAGTTATCGGTGCAACGATCGAGCGGCCACGACGTATTGGACGAAGCAGCCCTCGAGGCGGTGAAAAAATGGCGCTTCGTGCCCGCCAAGCGCGGTGATGTCGCGCAGGCAAGTTGGGTTACCGTGCCCATCGAGTTCCAATTGGAATGACCCGGATGAGAGGAACGTTTCGTTAGGTGGCTAGGCGCGTCGGGCAGAGCTTTGTCTTTGACGGTCGGCCGTCGCCCGCCTTAACCATCGTTCGGGACTGATCGGTGAGTGATGCTGTGCGGCGAAGTTGCGACAGGCACGAGGGCGCAGAAACCGTGCGGCCCACAACCGCGCGAAACAAACGAAATCACAATCTTAAACGCGAGAGGAGATCATGTTTAACCTATCGGAAACCGCCATTGTCGACGGCACTCTGTGCATGCTCGGCTGTTTTTCTCTGCTGACCTGGAGCGTGATTCTGCTGAAAGCGGGGGAACTCGGTTTGAACAAGCTGCGCAACCATAGCTTTCTGAAAATTGTCAGGAACGGCTCGGAGCTCGGTATCGATCAAGAATCGGTAAGCCACAGCGCGGCTCAGCTCGCCCGGGTGCAGCAGACCGGGCTGAAAACCCTGGCGCGGGCCAAGGTACAATTGGCTTTCCGCGCCGATAAGCATGAAGCCTGGCACGACCTGATCGAACGCGCCATGCGTTTGCAGATTCAAAAGGAGAAGGCCCGGATGGACGCCGGTCTCGGCTGGCTAGCCAGCATCGGCAGCACGGCGCCGTTCGTCGGCCTGTTCGGCACGGTATGGGGCATCATGCACGCCCTCAAGGACATCGGCGCCAAGGGTTCGGCCAGTCTGGAAGTGGTGGCCGGCCCCATCGGCGAGGCGTTGATCGCGACCGCCTTGGGCATTGCCGTGGCGATTCCGGCAGTGATCGCCTACAACTTCTTCCTGCGTCAGAACCGGCGCATCGTCATCGCACTGGACCACTTTGCCAGCGAGTTCCTGCACGCGACAATCCAAGACCATCTGATCCAACAAACGGTGACCGAACATGGCCATACAATTGCCCAATGACGACGACGGCGGCGAAATGAGCGAGATCAACGTCACGCCTCTGGTGGATGTGATGTTGGTGCTTCTGGTGGTGTTCATCGTCACGGCGCCGCTGCTGACCCAGGTGGTTCGGGTCAAATTGCCCAAGACCGAGCAAACCGAACCGGCACCGGACCAACACATCGCCATCCTCAGCGTGAACGCGGAGGGACAGCCGATGCTGGACGACCGTCCGGTGCCGCTGGAATCCTTGGAGGCCGAGTTGAAAGCCCTACAGGAGCGCGATCCCGAGATCGGCATCCAGCTCCAGGCCGATCGGGCGGCAGTGTTCGATGCCGTGGCCAAGGTCATGGCCAGCGCCCAGCGTTCCGGGATAGGCAAGCTGTCGTTCGTGACCGTCCAGCAATGAGAGGGGGTTTTCGGCCGATCGGAACCCCGGAATCCTAGGTTCGTGGCGACGCATGCCGTCAAGCAAAACTTCCGCGACGCTTATTTTGCGGACCACATGTCCTTCCGGCCCAAGTATTGGAGGCTGCTCTTGCGATTCCTCGAATTTGCGGCATCGAAACTTAGCCGTTCCACGCCCGAGATGCAGCTCGTGTCCGGCTCACCGTACGGATCATCGAGGAAGGAGAGCATCACGCGTGTCCCGCAATGATCAGCCGGTTTATCGCCTTTGGCGCCAGCCATAAGCGAATTCAAAATCACCACGTGCCCGGCGTCGGGCACTGTGACGAACCGCTGATTGGGGCCATTCAAGTCCTCTCGAATCGGTATGGCTTCGGCCAGGGGAGTATTCGAGTCGATATCGCTGTTGAGCATCAACACGGGGGCTCGCGTGTTAGCGTGCAGATCGCTCAATGGATCGCGGTACACCGGCCAGACCTGCGCATCGGCCAATAGAGCCAGCGAGGGCGCCACGTTCAACCAGGCGTAGAATCCCTCCGCTTCGTTCATGATTTGCGCGAAAGAAGTACCTTCCCACAGCTCCGAAAGCGTGATGTGCGAACTAAGGGGTGCCGAGTACTTCACCTGTTCGTAAGGTACGAAGCCAGGTCCCGGATCGGCCGCGGGCGCTTCCGAATCCGCCGCCGAAAAGAGCGACTCCGAAGAGAGTGATCGGATCAGATGTTCCAGTGCCATAACGTCGTCCGGAACACAGCGATTCAGCCGTAACACCACGGCCGGCATCAACCCTCGCAGGTCGGTCCTCTCGATCATCGTACCGAATAAACTGCGTAAATAGGAACGGGTGAGGGGCGAATCCAGTCGCGCCTGCAACTCCGAGCACAGTTGCCCCTGATCGAGGCGCGCGAAAGTCACGCCGAGAGCGGTCCACGGATCGGCGGCGATGCCGGCCAGGCGCCGACGGCAGTCGGCGTCCTTCGCGCAGCGGTCCATCACCATTCGTGCCGCCGCATTGGTACCGCGTTCAATCGTGTCGTACGCTTCGTACCCGGCTGCGACGATCGAATCGAGAATTACCGCATCGGGCTGCTCACCGCGCAGGGCCAAGTACCGCTGCACCAAATACGTGCCGTAGGAGACGCCGTACACTACCACTTCCCGACCGGGCGGACGTAGCCGGTCGATGATGTGAGCGAGATCACGTGCGGTGTTGGTGACGGTAAAATCCTCGATACCCTCCGGCCAAGCTCGGCGCAACTCGGCCAGGCAGTCCAGCGCATCCTCGGGCGCAACGATCGCCTCGTCAGCCGCGGCGGCACAGTAGAGCGGCGCCGAATTGCCGATGCCGCGCTGCTCGAAGATGTAGTAGTCCCATTCCGGGCGCAGTTCCGCAAAGGATTGAGACTGTTGCGCGAACCCGATGGCCGATGCGCCCGGCCCGCCGGTGACAAACCATAACTGTCCGCGCTTTTCGGTTTCCGGCGCGCTGCCCCGCACTCGCGCAACGAATATCGGAATCGTTCTACCGGGATTCGAGTATCTGAGCGGTACCGGAATGAAGGCGCATTCCGCAGCTACATCCTTAAATTCCGGGTAATCGGGACACTCGCCCCACTGGATCGACGGCTCGGACGTCGAACCGACAACACCACCGCTGACCGCTAGGACGCACAGGACTAAGGCCAAGTGCAGCGGATTCCTGAATGAGATTTCGAACCGAAGCGGCATGATTCCCATCCGTGCCTGACATCCACACCAATCCTTATTAGACGAGCATCCTCGGCAAAGATCGCGATCCGATGGCACGTTCCCGATCGTCGGCTGGTGCCGGGGGATTCGGTTTCGCGCACTAGGCCGTCCGAAATGTCATTCGCAGCGGAACCGCTTCGCCATTCCGCTCTACCGCGGACCACCAGATGAAATATATTTAGCGGCAGAGAGTCTGAACGATCATGGAGGTGCGCAGAATGAATATCGACGTATCGAATATCCGGAACGACAGGTCTCTCTCCTGTCTCCTTTATTTGTATCTGTGGCCGCTCTGGATCTTTGAAAACGTAAATGTGGGCTCCTTCCTGGAGCGCGCTGCGGCATACCGCCGCAACCGATCCAAGCGGGTCTACCTGCCAGGCTACACGGCGAAGTGGATTGTCATCTTCGCGATACTCATGGCCATGCTATCGGCGCTCGAATGCATGGGAAACGTCTTTGCCGCATGGAAATTCTCCTTCACCCTTCTGGCATGCGGAACGGGTATATTGGCAATTTTGGCTTTCGTTGTGGTTGTGATGACCGTCGCCATTTATTTGTTATTGACTCATTGGGAGTACTGAGATTCTACTTGCAAGAGTAATCGAATCGGCACGGGCGCCGGGGCCGTCATCCGCCTCCGGCGCTCGCCAGATGTAGCGAGCGGATATTCGTCACCATGCTCTTCAGGCACTGAGTTACGGCACAGCCAGCCGGCAGCATCCGACAAGATAGCCACACTTGCCACTTCGCTCCCGGCTCATCCCGCACCTTTCGAACGCTCACAGGCGTTCCCGTCATCCCGTGATCGAACAAACCGGAAAATACGCCAAAGATTGCTGCGGAGCACACACGGAGAGCGTAAATTAGACCTGCCGCTGATCGTGTGAAACCGCGATCAAAGGTCCTCGAATTTCCTTGAGAGGAAAAACCAATGTTGAGACAAAAGATTAAAGAACGGCTGAACGCCGACGCCAAAAAGCTCACCGAGAGCGATATCAAGCGAGTGATCGAAAAGGCCGACGACATAAAGCGGACGTTCGAATCCAAAGGTCCGCTCGGCCGTTTCCTGCGGGACGTCAAACTGATGATCGCACTGGTGCGGGACTATCGGAACGGCACCTATCGCCAAATCCCCTGGTATGCGCTCTCGGCGATTGTCGCCGCCCTCCTCTACGTCTTGAGTCCGGTCGATCTCATCCCGGACGTCATCCCGATTCTGGGCTACACGGACGATGCGCTGATGTTGAGCGTTTGCCTGCTTCTGGTCGAGCAACAACTTGCTGAATACGAGTCCTGGACCGCCGAAATGTCCACCTAAGCTAGCGATTTTCGCAAGATACGGCGAGTATCCGAATCGCATCATCTGCAAACCGCCGCTTCGATCACGGCCTAGGAAAACTCGGTTAGCCCGCATTTCTCATACCCCTTCGTAGCGAGGGCGTCGAGACGCCGCTGTGGCGCGCCGCACGGACTGAGTGACGGTGTCGTTGTAGGTCGGCAATCCTTTGCCGACGAGCGTGTGTCGGGAAAGGATTGCCGACCTACGATACGACGTCGAGCCGGCGTGAAGGGCTTCTCCGAGCGGGTGGCCAAGGAAGGCCACCCCGAACTTGGCGCGGAGCCGGACGGCGCGTCACGGCGAGCGGATCGGCGTCCGCAGTAGGAAGGGCGGCTCCGGCGCTCCCGGCCAGCCCCTTCCCCGGATAACCGTTTGCGATTGGAAGGGTCGCGGCTAAAGCGACCGTTTGCGATTGGAGGGTATGAGAAATGCGGGCTAGGTAACCCCACGTATTGTCTTAACCTATTCCGAGCGATCTAATACCTGCTACTCGGCTCGGACATCCGCCATAACCCGCGGGACGCGCGGATTGATGCGCCGAGTGCGAAACGGGATGTTTCGTCCCAGAGAGCCAAGGGAATAGCGGTCTTCTGGACGTCTCCACGGATGGCGAGTATCAGCACTGAGTGATGACGGGGGTCAACGGGTGGGAGGCCACTCGGGCTCGCCGAAGTCGGCGGGAACACGGAGGTTCAGCCCGTCATCACTCAGTGGCTTTCCCGCGAACGTGCACGCGCAGCCATGATCCAAATTTCTTCCTCGTCGCGATTTCCCCGCTGGGCACGGACGGCAACCCGCATCTTCGTCGCCGGACAGTTGCTCAAGGCGGTTTCCCGGCTGACTGTAGGCAGCCCGGTGGCACGGGCCATAGCGCTCGTCAAAGTGATCCGGATGGTTCGGAACCGACGGCGCGTTTGATCGGTAATCGGATCGCCTCACGAATGAAGTCGATCTTCAACCGCTGGCGCCCATCTTCGACGCAACGTTCTTGCCGCCTCGACCATATGAGCCAGGGTTTGCTCCGCCTCCGGCCATCCGCGCGTCTTGAGTCCGCAGTCGGGATTGACCCAGAGCCGTTCCGGAGAAATGGCCTCGCACGCTTTTTCCAGAAGGCGCAGCATCTCCTCTTTGTCCGGTATGCGGGGAGAGTGAATGTCGTAGATACCGGGGCCGATGTCGTTGGGATAACGGAAATCGCGGAAAGCGGTCAGCAAATCCATGTCGGAGCGGGAGGTTTCGATGGTGATCACGTCCGCGTCCAGATCGGCGATGGCCGGCAAAATGTCGCTGAATTCCGAGTAGCACATATGGGTGTGGATCTGGGTATCGTCCGCCACGCCGGATGAAGCCAGGCGAAACGCTTTTACCGCCCAATCCAGATAGCCGTTCCGGTCCCGCCGCTTAAGCGGCAAACCTTCCCGAATAGCAGGTTCGTCGATCTGGATGGCCGCGACGCCCGCTTGCTCCAGGTCGTCGACTTCGTCGCGAATGGCCAGGGCGATTTGCAGAGCAGTGGTAGCTCGGGGCTGATCATCGCGTACGAAGGACCATTGCAGGATAGTCACGGGACCGGTCAGCATGCCTTTAACCGGCTTTCGGGTCTGCTTCTGGGCATAGGCGATCCATTCCACGGTCATGGGCTTTGGCCTTGACACGTCGCCCACGATGATCGGCGGCTTGACGCAACGGGAGCCGTAACTCTGCACCCAACCCTGCCGGGTGAAGACGAAACCCTCCAGTTGCTCGCCGAAATACTCCACCATATCGTTGCGCTCGACTTCTCCATGCACCAGGAGATCCAACCCGAGCGCTTCCTGTTTGTGCACGGCTTCGCGTATGGCTTTGCGCATGGTTTCCCGGTACAGGGCGTCGTTCAGCTCCCCGTTGCGGTAATCGGCGCGGGCCTTGCGGATGTCCGGCGTCTGCGGGAAGGAACCGATCGTGGTGGTCGGAAAGACAGGCAGCCGCAGCCTTTTCTGCTGCAATGGGATCCGTTCGGGAAAGGGCGAGTAACGCCGAAAATCCGCTTCGGTCAACTGGTCGAGACGGGCCCCGACCGCCGGATTGTGAATCCGCGGTGACGTCGCCCGGTTCTGCAACACCCGATCCTGGGCTTCCAGTTCGGTCCGGATGGCATCCACGCCCAGCCGCAAGCCTTTGTCCATGATCGCCAGCTCATCGAGCTTCTGCACGGCAAAGGCCAACCAGTCTTTGATCTCTGGATCCAGTTCGGACTCCGGCTCCACGTCTACCGGTACGTGGAGCAGTGAACAGCTCGGCGCCAGCCACAGCCGCTTGCCCAGCTCGGCACGGGCGGTTTCGGCCAGCGCCAGCGTGCGTCTGAGGTCGGTACGCCAGATGTTGCGGCCGTCGATGAGCCCCAGCGACAGAATTTTGTCCGAAGGATACCCGTCGACGAAAACCGGCACCTGATCCGGCGCTCTGACGGCATCGATATGCAATCCAGCCACCGGCAGCGCCTTCAGCAAGCTCGCCTGATCCGCCGCCGAATCGAAATAGGTCGCGAGGAGAATTTTCGGCCCCGCCGCTGCCAGAGCGCGGTAAGCCTCCCGATAGCCGGCGAGCCAATCCAGCGGCAGGTCGAGCACGAGGGCCGGCTCGTCCATCTGCACCCAGGCGACGCCTTGATCTTTAAGTCTCCGGAGGATTTCCGCATAGACCCGCACCAGATGGGGCAGTAATTCCAGCCGGTCGAACCCTTCTTCCTTCGCCTTGCCCAGAAACAAATAGGTCAAGGGACCGATCAGCACAGGCTTGGGATTGAGTTTCAGAGCCTTGGCCTCCTCCACCTCTTCGAACAACCACTCCGCGCCCAGGCGGAACCTCGTGTCGCGATGGAATTCCGGGACGATATAGTGGTAGTTGGTGTCGAACCACTTGGTCATTTCCATGGCCGGCTGATCCTTGCTGCCTCGGGCCAGTTCGAAATAGCGGTCGAGATCCGGAGGCTCGTCGCCGAAACCGAAGCGTTCCGGAGCGGCTCCCAGCAATACCGCCATGTTCAGCATTTGATCGTAATAGGCGAAATCGCCCACCGGCACCAGGTCGATCCCGGCTCGGGCTTGGAGTTTCCAATGCCGTTCGCGCAACTGTCGGCCGGTTTGCTTCAAATCCGAGAGACCGATCTTGCCGGACCAGTAGGCTTCCAGAGCCTGCTTCAACTCGCGCTTAGTCCCGATGCGGGGAAATCCCAAAGAATGCGTCACCGCCATGAGTCTGCTCCTCTTGTAGGTCGATTCGGAGCTGGCATGATCGGCTCGCGATGATTATTATTCAAACTCAACTTTTTCATAAACTTCATCGATTTTGTTCATGATTCAGTCGATTTTGGAGCTGCGCCATTTGCAAACCCTGCTGGCCCTGGTGGAAACCGGCACCCTGTCCCGAGCCGCGACCCGGATATATCTCTCCCAATCGGCGATCTCGCATCAGATCAAGCAGCTGGAGGAGCACTACGGCGTCAGCCTGTTCGAGCGCAAGAGCCAGCCGCTGCGGCTCTCGCCGGCGGGCCAGCGCCTGCATACGTTGGCGGAAACAGTCATGAAACTGGTCGGAGATGCGGAGCGGGACGTCGCGCGCATCGCCCAGGGCGAAGCCGGGCAGCTCCGCATTGCCGTGGAGTGTCACACCTGCTTCGATTGGCTCATGCCGGCCATGGACCAATTCCGGGAGCACTGGCCGGAAATCGAGCTGGATCTGGTCTCGGGCTTCCACACCGACCCGTTGGCCCTACTGCTGGAAAATCGCGCGGAACTGGTGGTGGTTTCCGAGCCGCAGCACCGCTCGGGGCTTGCTTTTCATCCACTGTTCAGTTTCGAAATCGTCGGCTTGGTGTCGCGGCAGCATCCGTTCGCGCCCAAACGCTTCCTGAAACCCGAAGATTTCGCCGCGGAAACGCTGATCAGCTATCCGGTGCCGGACGACATGCTGGACATCGTGCGCAAGGTCCTGAAGCCGGTCGGTATAGAACCGAAACGGCGCACCGCCGAACTGACGGTGGCTATCCTACAACTGGTGGCCAGCCGTCGCGGCATTGCGGCCTTGCCCAACTGGACGGTTCAGAGCTATCTGGAGCGGGATTACGTCTTGGGAAAACCGATCGGCAAAAAAGGTCTGTGGAGCGCCTTGTACGCGGCGACTACCGCGCCGATGGCGACATCGGCCTTTATGCTGGACTTCCTAGATACCGTACGTTCCAGCAGCTTCCGGAACCTGCGGGGACTTCAACCGCTGTCGTAGCCGGTTGGGTCTGCCCGAAGACGGCTCGTAGGTAATTTTACGTGCTTACAAGGCGCGCAAAGGAGGCTTGAATAGAGTCCTCTGTAAATTTGTCGCACCTTATCTTTGATTTCCTCAGTCACGACCCGAACCTGTTTCGGTATCGATTTACACCGACCACTCGTCGAGATCAGTTCCGCTCGATGTCGTCGACATTCCGATGCGGTTTGAGCGTATAATGGATAAATCTTCCACGGCTATGAATCCTCGATTGTCACAATCAAGCACCAAAATTCCCCTCGGTACGGCAGTACTGTATAAACCCAAACGACCGCGCTTTTTCAAGGACTCCTACCTCCCCGGTCAACCCGCCATCGTCAAACGCTATTCGCGCTTCAACAGCGACGACTGTTTTATCGAATTTCCTTCCGGCGGCATTTTGCGGGTACCCGAGAGCGACATCGAACCCGTGGTAGCGTAGCTACAATCTGGTGAATTCGGTAATCACCCCAAAATCGACCATGGGTCCAACGTAGCGATGTGGTTTGATGCCGCGGTTGCAGGCGTTCGGGTCCGTTGTGTGCCGTTGCTTCCGCCAGAGATCCCCGCGTTTTATGCCGGTGGCCGGTATGAAACGACTCAGCGCGGCGATTCCAAGATAGACGCTAGCGCCTCCGCCAACGCTCGGCACTGAGCGTCGGTGCCGACGGTGATGCGCAGGAATTGCTCTATCCGCGGCTGCCTGAAGTGCCGCACGATAATATGCCGCTGCCGAAGCAGCGCAGCCAGCTCCGCTGCGTCCCTACGGGGATGCCGGGCGAATACGAAGTTCCCGCCGGACGGCAATACCTCGAATCCCAATCCGGATAGCTCCCGAACGAGCTGATTCCGGCTCCGGATGATGGCTAGCCGCGTGCTCTCGAAATAGTCCCGGTCCTCGAACGCCGCCACCGCGCCGGCGATGGCCAAGCGATCCAGCGGATAGGAATTGAAGCTGCCCTTCACGCGCTCCAAAGCCTCGATCAAACCGGCGTCTCCGATGGCGAAACCTACCCGCAGGCCGGCCAGGGACCGCGACTTGGACAACGTTTGTATCACCAGCAGATTGGGGAAGCGTTCGACCGCCGCCACGGCGGATTCGCCGCCGAAATCGATGTAGGCCTCGTCTATCACCACGACCGATTCCGTGTTGTTTTCGAGCAGCGCTTTGATATGGGCGAGCGGCAGCAGGCAGCCGGTAGGCGCGTTCGGGTTCGGGAAGATGATCCCGCCGTTCGGGCGCCGGTAATCGTCGATCCGGATGTCGAAGCGCTCGGTCAGCGGAATGCAGGTGTGCTCGATGCCGTAAAGACCGCAGTAGACCGGATAAAAACTGTAGGTGATATCGGGAAACAGAATGGGCAAGTCGTGCTTCAGCAGCGCTTGAAAGGCATGGGCCAGCACCTCGTCCGATCCGTTGCCGACGAAGATTTGATGTTTCTCGACGCCATAAAATCGGCCAATGGCCTCTTTCAGGCGATCGGCATCGGGATCGGGATAAAGCCGGAGCGTTTCGCCCATCTCGCCACGCAAGGTTTCTAACACCTTGGGCGAAGGAGGATACGGATTTTCGTTGGTGTTGAGCTTGATGAGATCGTTCAACCTGGGCTGCTCGCCGGGCGTATAACGCGTCAAATCCCGAATGGCGGGACTCCAAAATTTATTCACGAATTACCGACTCCAGTTTCATGGGTATACAAATCACGCCCGAAACGTCGACCGCTTCGGATTGCCTGACGAATCCGAATTTTTCGTATACGGCGACGGCATAACGAGACGAATTCACGGTAAACACACCTGGATTTCCGGCACTGAGACTCGCGGCTTTGGCGACTTCCCAGAGCCTTCTGGCCACGCCCTTGCTCTGGAAACGTTCGGATACGAACAAATGATAGAGATGGCGATTGTCCCTGATTGCGATCACACCGGCCAATTCGCCATTTTCCTCGGCAAGGTGATAGCGGTAACCCGACTCCAGGTAGCTCCTGATCGCGACCTCGCTCATCGACTCGAGCAAGCGGCCGGCTCCTTCCTCGGAAAATTCGTGCGCGATGTACTTGCCGGCGAGATCGCGAAGGAGCGCGCTGATGCGTCGCGCATCATCCGGAGTGGCAGCTCGAATGTCCATTCATGGCTCGCCTGGAACCTCACTCGTAAGGCGTACCGTCTTTGCGGAAGAACCGATAAGAGCCGCGAACCGCACGCGCCTCCAAATCTTCGTCGGGATAGTTGGCAAGGTCC
Organism: Methylocaldum sp. 14B; assembly: GCF_002005105.1. Lineage (GTDB taxonomy): Bacteria > Pseudomonadota > Gammaproteobacteria > Methylococcales > Methylococcaceae > Methylocaldum. Next base: position 33,302 of record NZ_MSCV01000007.1, read on the forward strand.
CCCGGAAGCCGGTCGCCGATTTCCAGATAGACCGCGACGGATTGTCCGCGGTTGATCAGCTGATGCCCGTCCGGCTGGCCGCCCGGAAATCCGGCACATAGTCCGGGGACTAGGATTTGCTCCCCTTGCTCGGTTACCAGGGTCAATTCCCCCTCCAGAACGTAGATGAACTCGTCCTGCCGGGTATGCCAATGCCGCAGCGCCGACACGGCGCCCGGCTCCAGTGTGACCAGGTTGACGCCGAAGGTCTGCAGGCCCAGCGCATCGCCGAGAGCCCTTTTGCTTCGTCCGGCGGTCAATGAACGGAGTCGTTCCGTCGGATAGGTCGAGGCGGTTCTGGCGGGAACACGGGAAGGGTCGAGCGCGGGTAATGTCAAAGATGTTTCTGTCTTCATCGGGCAAATTTCCAATTAGGCTGGTTCGAAGAGTGGCTCACCGGTCGTCGTGCTTGGGGAAATCTCCGCTGCATTCGATGATGCTCTATGCGGACTGGAGGTCTTTCTCCATGCCGTCAATACCTGCGCTGATAGCACCGCGCACTAGCTCGGCCACCGATGCGGCATCTTCGGGCTGCGATTCGAAATCGATAGTCCACACTACAACGCCCAAGCCATCATAAGACTTAAAGACTTCGACCGTCCCTTTGTAATAGGTTACGGGAAATGGAGATATCGGCCGAAGATATATCAATCGCATGTTTATGTCGTCGATTTCTTCAATAGTGTCTTTTATCTCGCCGCCGCCTGCTACGGTCATATATCGCAATGCGCCCTTTCCATCACCCTCTACTCTGCACGTTTCGATGAACGGAAACCAAACGTCGAGTCTTCCTATTTTTCGGATCGCTCCCCAAACCATATCGGCGGGGACATTTAGCTTTTTCGTAATCGGTTGTTTAGTAAACATCGACATCTCCTTAACCAGTTTTCGCGATCGAATGAACACCTTTGTGACAATGCCGCACCGTTCTATCGATCTACAACGACTTCAATCTACAACGAACCTTTTGGCGGCCCGTGCGGCGTACTGTAGCAACACGATCTATCGTTCGTATTGGAAAAAACCGACAAGCGGAAGCGGCACAGTCCTAAACAGCGTGGCCGAGCGTGAAACGGAGAGAAATATAGAGGCGCGAGAAATGGCCAAGAGGGTTCTTCGAGCGATAAAACAATCACCCTTAGAGCGTTTTCATCGCGCTCGTACGGCAAAACCGGCTTGGCGGACGTCGTTGGCGCCTTCGGCTCGGGTGAATGGATTCAAGTATTCGTAGGTCGGCAATCCTTTGCCGACGAAGACGCTCGCCGGGACGTGGCGTCGGGAAGGGGGGCTTCGGCGCTCCCGAAGACGCCGTTTGCGATTGGGAAGGATTCCCGACCTACTCGTGAGTGCCCGTACAGCAGATATGAAAATGCTCTAGCGTCCGGCTCCATGTAGATTCAATAATCCGGAAAACTGTATGGTTTTGGAAGCTTCCAATCGAGGATGGATGGATTCCGGCGACATCCCGTAAAGCTCATGGAAATCGCGAATCATGTGGCTCTGATCGTAGTAACCTGCTGCATATGCCGCATCCGCCCAATTTGAAAGCATTCGGCGCTGGAAAAGCGCGTTCCGCAAACGGACGATACGAGCATATTTCTTGGGCGTAGCGCCGACATGAAACTGGAACCGCCGTTCGAGCGTGCGTTCGGTCAAGCCTAAAGTTCGGGCGAGCTTCGAAATGGGATGATTTCCGTTTGACTTATCCAACTCCTTGCACGCTGTTTGAATCAGCAAATCCTCATTGTCCCGATTCAAAATCGAAAGCAAGAAATGCTCGACACATTGGACGCGCTCGCTAGCGCTCCTCTTAAGAGACAAGTTATCCTCGATTTCTTCTATCGAATATTTGGGGAAAATATCTCTACAGTCCACCCGCCTTTCGGCGCAATCTCTCACTATGCCGCGACAAAAAACATTTAACCCCCATGGGGTAAGGCGCGCCGAAACCCCGGATACTTTTCCAAAAGACCCAAGATCACTGCGAAAACTTTGAAAACCGGCGAGTCCGCTACGGGTTGTATAAATTCGGTCCTTGTGCGCCGTGGTCAATAAATCGGCATACAAAAAACATAAATAGGTTGCGGTATCCGGCAAGATCGTCAGCGCCGAGTTGTCAGCACCCATTAAATCGTCATAGTCCCAAATCGCCGTAACATAAGGTGCCAGCAAGCGAGATGGCCGAAAGATTCTTAAACTCATAATGACACACCTGTTTATCGAGCACGGCAGGCCGTGATCTCTCGGTTGTCCCTGCCCATGAGTCGCGACTTTGAGAGGCGGGTAATTGAGCTATCTTGGGCCCAGCGCATTTTCATCCCGATAGTACGGACACCGCGACGGGAGAGATGAACGCAATCCCCCCTGGCCCAATGCTGTTAAGTTAACTCGTCATTCCGGCAGGGATTGCTCACCCCATCCCTGGGGTTCGTCCTACGGACCGTGCTCCGCACGTCCAAATTTGCTCCTGGCAAATTTGTGCCGGACAAATCGGCAGGATGGCCGATTTGCACGCGAAGCGTCCGTAGGGTGCCGCACAGGGACTGTGCGGCATGAATCCAGGGCACAGGGAAATGACACGCCTCTGCCATCCATGGCTTCTGGACCCCGGCATTCCAATCGCAAACGGTGTCTTCGGGAAGGGCGTGGCCGGCGCTCCCGGCCAGGCCGTTTGCGATTGGAAGGGTCGCGACTAAAGCGACCGTTTGCGATTGGAAGGGTCATCCCAGCGCTCCTGGGATGACCGTTTGCGATTGGAGCACCGAAGCCACCCTTCCCTGCCGGGGTGACGTCATTCGCCTTAACTTAACGGCATTGCCCTCCCTGGCCCCTTTTGCAAAGGGGGGAATGACGCTTGCCTCCCCCCATTGTGAAAGAGGGATCGAGGGGGATTCAAAACGCCGGCCGAGCACCGGATCCCTGTCGGTTTTCTCATCGGACCGACACGACCTAACGTCCAGTAGATGGCGCGTTGCCGCGTAAGCCGTCGTCGGTAAGCGAAAACGCCATATCCGCCGCGAATCTACGCCGCCAAAGTATCCCCGTCAATTGCAAGCAGGTTGAGACTCAGCGCACAACTCGAGACGTCCGGCCCGATAAATTCCGGAATGTGGCGCCCCGTCTCTTTTCAAAGACATGGACCCGGTTTAGTGCCGTTCTTGTCGTTCCCGCTCTTTTTCCGGAATTTTCTCTTTGGATGTGGCGGCATCGACCAGTGCGTGGCACGCGCTGTCCTCGGCCAAGCCGAGTTCGATCCAGGGAATCAATGCTGCCGCCGGAGTCAGGAGCGCTCCCAGCGCTACGGAAGCTGCGCCGCGGGCGATCAGGGGCGCAGGCTCGGGATAGGGGCGCGGCTTTTTCAGGTTTCCTTCGATCTTGATCGGATTTCGCGCGCTGAACGGGCTGAAGTCCTTGGGATGGGCGGTCAGGCGGAGATCCAGGGCCTCGGTGGCCAGATTCACCTGGCCTTCCATCAGCACATTGGTATCGGTGGTATCCATCAGGAACAACTGAGTCTTCACCACGCCGTCGCTGACGATGAAGTCGGCGATGGTGCAGCGGACCGGAATGCTCGGATCCGTGCCGATGAGTTTCTGGAGACTCTCCGCGAAGTCGATACCGAACAGTTCCATCATCAGGTTGCTGATGCGGCCCTGTTCCATCAGGATGGTTATGCCGCCGTCCGCGTGAGCGGCCATCTCCGCCACCGAGTTGCCGGCGGTGGTCAGATTCACGCGGCCGAAAAAGGTGCCGGCGGTTTCTTCTTCGAACGGGGTTCCGGCCACCAGCCGCTTGAACGGCACCTTGTCGATTTTTCCTTTGACTTCGGTCTGTAATTTGTCGCCGCGTGCGTTCAGAGTCACATTGGATTCGATCGCCCCGAAACCCACGGTAAGCTTTACCGGTTGGATCGTCAGCATGCCTTGATCCATTTTGACATGCACGGACACATCGTCCACCGGCATCCAGGGGGTCACGATATTGCTGCTTTGGAAGCGCACGTCCCCGTCGGCGGCGCGCAAGCCCTCCACGGGATACGGCTTGTCGGGAAGCAGTCTCGGGCGCTCCGGTTCCTCCGGGGACGGCGTCGGATCGGCACCGAAGACGCCCACGAAATCCTTGAAGTCGAGTTTGCGGGAAACCACGTCGCCTTGCAGGTAGGGCCGCTCGTCCCGCATCGTGAACATCAGGTCGCCGGTGAGATCGCTGTTGCCGAGACTGCCCTCGAACCCCTTCAACAGCCAGCGTTCGCCCTCACGGTTAATCTTTCCGCTGAACCGATACGGCGGCGTTTCGGGTATCCACATGGGCGCTATGGAGGCGAGCGCCGCGAGATCCGGCCCTTTCGCCTCGAACTGCAAATCGGGGCCCTGAAGCTCCAAGGGTTCGGCTATCGTGCCCGATACCTTGGCCTCGGTCTTGCCGTACTCGACTTCGACGTTAACCGGGAAAGGCTGATCTTCTTGCCAAAGATCCAGCACCGAACCGCCTCTGACCTTCAGCGTGAATTGTTCCTGCTGCAATCGGCCCTGGCCGCTCAGTTCGACCGCCTGCTCGTCCGACTCGCCGACCACCGTCGAAACGTTCATGTCCAAGCGGGTATCCGTGGTCGGATCGCGGAACAACAAGCGGCCGTCGTCGATGGCGAGGCTATCGATTTTCGGAACCCATCTTTCGCTAACGGGGGCTCCGGCCGGTTCCCGCTTCTCTTTTTTGTCGCCGAACTCCCAATTGGCCATTCCCTCGGGATTCCGTTCGAGCAATATGTGGGGTTTCGAGACGCGGACTTCCGGAAGCACGATGCGCCCTTTGAAGAGTTCCGGAATTCGGACGGCGAACGCCAGCCGGTCGAGGGTGAACATCTCCGGTTCGCTTCCCCAGGGCGCATTGGCCAGTTCCACGTCGTTGATCGTGAAGCGCGGCGTCCACGACCAGTCGGCGCTCAGATCGCCATTGATCGCGAATTCGCGGCCCAGGGACTTGCTGACCGCCGTGGATAGCGGCTCGCGAAGCCTGTTCAGGTCGAAGAAGGCTATGACGAGAACGATGGTAAGAATCAGAATCCCGATCAGGGCACCGATTCCGATAGCGATCCATTTCAAGACGCGCAGCATAAGCTTTCCCAAGGAAATCGGTTATCGGGCTGATCGGCAACCCGCCTGGTGAAGGCCGGTACCGCTCCAAGTTCCTCCCGGATTCCGCTCTCAATGTCCATAGTACCCTCGGCGCCGCGAGCGATTTACACGGTCCGTATCTTTCAAGCCTCGCTGCCGGCGAATCCGCTCGGTCGTACGATGCCTTGCCGGATAGACCTGTCGCCGTCCAAATTCTCTTAAATCGTTATGACCGCCGATCCGGCAAAAAGGTCGTTGGAAAGACGCTTTCCATCCTTAGACAGTACGGATGATTGTTCCCCCACGATTTCGCTATCGACCCGATCCGCCCGCTCACGGAACTTTTGATTTAGTATCGCGTCAATACGATCGTCATCGCCTCGGTACCCCGCATTGGGTGGTGTAAGCCAGGCGTAAGTATCAACGAGATGAATCCGCGTCCTTGGAGATTTCTGGAGACAATCATGTTCAAGCTTTTCCCGCCGAATTCTAAAACCACGGGATCCGCCATCTTGGCCTTGAGCGCTCTAATTTTCTCGGCAACGACACTGGCTGACGAGCCGCCTGTCGAGGCCACATCCGATGCAGTCGAGTATTGCGAATCGCTCGGCATGGTGAGCGGGCACTCGGGCTACGGAAAACATGGCGGCGTGCACTGGGAGCGAGTCGCAAAAGGCCGGGCGCTACGGAAAGCGGACAATCTCGGAGCCACTCATATCGTATGGGAAAGCGCCACCCCTCGCGGTGCATTCAATGGTCATGTGACCGGCAACATCTACGAGTGTGAATGAGTAACCGGCTCCGCGAGAGGTGAAACGCCGCTCGCGGAGCCGATCGCGCAGGTCTTTCGCATCCCGCCGCGCGTTGGGGCAGAGGACTCGATACCGGTATCGAAGAAAATATCCGAACCGTACTCGATCACCGTTATCCGGGAGAGGTCGAAACGCTCTTCATTTTCGACGACGCACACGAACCGGCGCTTCCCTTATTAATCAGGCCCGTAAATACCCTCCTGGTATTTCGGGCCGCCGCCCGGGCCGGTACACGCCCGGCCTGGGCTCACGCGGCTTGTCGCCGCGCCGGGGCATCCCTGTCCCGGATTAACCCGGCCTATTATTTATAGGCCGGGTTAATAGTCGAAAAAGCGCTTGCCGAGCGGAAGCGAGCCGGACAGGCCGTCGACGCGCGAGTCATTTTTTGCGGCCACACGCCGATTCTCAAAACAGACGTCCGCGCCGAATCGTTCGCTGGATACGCCTGTGCGAATGCCGTTCGCTAGCGGTTTTCCAGTCGGCTGAAGGTGGAATCCAGCGCTCTCTTCAGCTTTTCCGCGGCTCCGTTGACCGCCTGCTCGACGCTGTCGGCCCTGTGACTGACCGCTACCGGCTTCAGGCCCGCAGGGCGAGCCTCGAGCAGGCAGCGTATATCGTCTTGACCGATCTTGTGAGCGTTGATGTCACTGAGATGAGCTTCCACCCGGGTGACCCTTTCGCCGAAACGACCCAAAATCGCCGCTACCGAATCCTCGACCCAGTGGGCCAGTTCGTCGCGGCCTTCGATGTTGCTGTCGGTGTTGAACTGAATCTGCATGGACGCGTCCTTTTGCCTAGGCTATCCGGGAACGACCCCCTTAATAGCGATAAATCGCGGCAACCCCGGTCCCGGTGGGCATCCGCTCGGGGGGAACGACGACCACCTGGCCGCCGCTCCTCATGACCCACTCCGCGAGATCGTCGAGCAGATCATCGACCTCGGGGTGAGCCAGATCGTCGAATTCGACCTGTCCGGTCGTGGAATCAATTCGGCCGGGAATCTCGCAGCCGGCGTCGATCAGCAAGCTCGTAACCCGACCGGCTACGGCCGCCTCGGCGACCTGGGCCGGATCGTCGGCACCGAGCCCTTTGGCTTTCGCCGCGCCGAACGCCTCCACCAGCTCGTCCAGCCTTGCCAGATAATAAGGCTCGACCGCCCGCCACGCGCGCTCCCGCAGTTCGCCGGCAGACACCGCGTCCGGATGGACATCGATGCCTTCCTCCAGCAGGAACGGGTTATGGCTCACCCGGCGGAAGAGATGATGGTGTTCCGGCAGCGCCGCGAGCACCAAGGGCAAGCCCGAGGGCCGCGAATGATGTTCCAGCACGGCGCGGTCGACGACGCGAAAGAACCGTTCCGCATCAAGGTCCACCTCGTCCTTTCTCCCGCCCTGGCCATGGTGCATCGCCGGACCGGCGGGGCCGGAGCCATAGGTGGAGACGGTCAGGTGCGGCTCGGTCAACTCCTCGCCCAGCGCTTCGATGATGGTGCGCGGGACCTCATCGGCCAGTTCGATTTCGTCCAGTGCGTCGCGATTCCCTTCAAAAAGCTTGATTTCCTTACGATTCAGTCCGAGAACCTGGTAGCGATCGGCCGACTGGAGGATGCACAGCAGGGGTTTGGTGTGGAAGCTGTCGGCCACTACCGCCAATTCCGGAACCGGCCGCTGCAGCCTATAGGCTAGGAACAAGCCGGGCGCGGCCAGTACGGCTAGTCCATCCAGCGTGTGATTCCAGAAGCCGCGATCGGCGGCCAGGTTTCGAAACGGCTCGATGAGCGCTCGAATCTTTTCTTCCGGATAGGTCCGCCGCAACGAGTCTTCCAAGGCTTTCACCAGGTTCCGAAACCGGATTCGGTCCTGCTGGTTATCCGGATGGGACCGGTGAGTCGGCGCGTACAGCGAGAGGCATGGGGGCCCTTGAACGTCGAAGAAGAGCCCGGTGGGGTAATCATGTGCCGGTGAATCCATAAAGCCTCCGGGGCAAGGCGAAAGTCCTGGAAAATACCCAAGATGAATAAGTATCAATGACCAAGAACGTTCGCCAATCGTTCCCCTGCTTTCAGCCGGCCGCCTTCCGCTGCGATGATTCCCGTTGTTCCGGTCGGCGCGACCTCCCCCGTCTCTCTATAGAGCCTGCCAGACAAACCAGAGTCCCAGACCGAGCGAGCCGAGGCCGAGCCCGGCGGCGGTGAGCCGGCGGCCATGCAGCCGGGTCCACAGCAGCACGCCGGTCAGGCCGAGCACGATCAGTCCGCCGGCCAGCGTGTCCGCCAGCAAGATCCAGCCGACGCCCAACCCGGCGCCGCGGTGCAAGTTGCCGAGCAGGGCGAAGACATTCGCTTCGCCGCGCTTGACGGTGACGAAAGCATTACCTTCCCAATATTCCGCTTGGAGGAAGCGTTGCGGCGTACGCGCGGCGATCTGCCAGCGCGCCGGCTGCCGCACCTCCACGCCGTTCCAGATAACGGTCTTGCCAGGCTCCTGCATGATCTTCGCCTTGTCGGATGGGAACTGCAGCGCTTCTGCTAGCCATAGTGCCAAGGCCTTGGGATCGGCGGGACGCGGTTCCGGCAGCGGCAGCTGTATCACGGTCTGCTCCATCCGGGCGGCCGGAATTTTCAACTTCTCGTGGTGATTGAGCAGAATTCCCGTGGTCCCGAACAAAAACCCCAACGCCGCGCCCCACAGCCCTATCCAGGCGTGAGTGCGGCGCAGCCATTTGAGGAATGCCCCGCGCGCCAGACGCCTAGGGAGGAACAAGTATCCGCCCGAGGGCTTGGAGCGCGGCGAGTGAGCCGGAAGACCGAACTCGGCGGGCTTCATCAGAATCTCACCCGCAGCGCGGCTGTGGCGGCAATCGGCGAGCCCGGCATGATGTTGTTGTTGCTGTGCGCCGAAGCGTAATACTCCTTGTCGAATAGGTTTTCGACGTTGACCTGCACCTGGACATTGTCGTTGACCGTGTAATAGACAGCCCCGTCGAAGCGGAGGAAGCCCGGCAGGGTGACGTTATTGTCGGTGGCCGCGTACATTTCGCTGCGGTATACCGCGCCGAGGCCGACGCCCCAATGAGGGGTAATGTCGTAGCGGTTCCAGAGCGAAACCGTGTGTTCCGGGACCTGTGCCACCTTGTTGCCTTTCGGAGCGCTGGCCGACAAGCTCTCGGTGATTTCGGCATCCTGGTAGGCGTATCCGCCGATCACGCGCCACTGGTCGGTGATGTTGCCGCTTATCCCCAGTTCTATGCCTCGAGTGCGCTGGCCGTCGACCAGGAACGACGTCGCGGGGTTATTGGGGTCGGTAGCGATGGCGTTGAGGCGATCGAGCTGATAAAAGGCCAGGGTCGCCGACAGGTCGGGACGGATGTCCCACTTCGCACCCACCTCGTAGTTCTTGAACTCTTCCGGCTCCAACGAGCTATTGGCCAGTGTCAGCGAGACCAATTGATCGCCCGCCCGCGGCACATAGGCCATGCTGTAGCTCGCATAGATCGAGAGCTCGTCGAACGGCTTGAAGATCAGGCCCCCGCGCGGCGACCAAAGGTCGTCATTGGTGTAGAAAGTCTGGCCGTTGCGGTTGTTGCGGAAATCGACCTCGAAGTTGTCGTAGCGAAGCCCCGCCACGAGTTGCCAGTGCTTGGTGAGCTCGATCTGATCCTGAAAATAGCCTGCCGCGATGGTCGCGAGGCCGTGGTTGTCCGCATCCGTGGCGCTTTGCCGGAAGGTGACGGGGCCGGTATATCTCGGATCCGCCACGGGAACCCTGGCCGATGTCGCATTGGGACCCACCGCCGTGAAATATCCGGTCTGGCGAAAGTTGTCGGTTTCCTGGTGACCGAACTCGGCGCCGGTCAACAGAGTGTGTTTGAACGGTCCGGTTTCGAGCTCGAACGTCAGATCGGTCTGGTTGAAGAAATTCTCGCGCTGGGTCGCGTTGTTGTAGGCCGAGATCGCCACCTGGTCGCCCGCGGCATTGACCGCCCCCGGGAAGATGTTCTGGTAGAACTTGTCGTAGATCGCATAACGGGTGCGGTTGCGGAACTTGATCCCGTTCCCGAAGTCGTGATCGATCAAGGCGTTGAACGCGTCGACTTTCGACCAGGTCGGACTGCGCCTCGGATCGCCGAAAAACGTGGAAACGTCGATCTCGACCGGGCGGCCCGAGAACGAGGAAATGCCGCGGTCCGCGACACGGTCGTCCTCGTAATGCTCGTAGCCGAAGGTCACTTGGGTCTGATCGCCCAGACGCCAGGACACGGTTGGATTGACGCCCCAGCGCTCGGCATGGAAACCCTCGCGAAAGCTGCGTGAACTCTCCCACATGCTAGTGAGACGAACGGCGAAATTCTCGTTGATGGCTTGGCCGAAGTCCCCGGTTAACCGGAATTTGTCCCAGGAACCGACCTGAAAGCTCGCCTCGCGCGGGTTCTCCCAGTTCGCTTGCTTGGTTACCCGGTTGATCAGACCGCCGGAGCTGCCGCGGCCGAAAATCATCGCGTTCGGGCCTTTCAGCACCTCCACCCGGTCGATGTTGTAAAGATCGCGGAAATACTGGACATCGTCGCGCATGCCGTCGACGTACATATCGCCGGTCGTGGCGTTGCCGCGAAAAATCACCGCATCCCGGTTGCCTTCCCCTTGCGACATCACGACGCCGGGCACGTAGCGGACCGTATCGGCGATGCTCTGCATGTTCTGGTCCTTGATCAGCTCCTGCGTGATGACGGTGATCGACTGCGGAACGTCAATCAGGGGAGTGTCGGTCTTGGTCGCCGTCGTGGTGCGTTTGGCCATGTAACCTTTCGTGTCGCCGCCCGCCTGTTCCACCTTGCCGACCACTTTGACCTGGTCGAGCGTGGTGAGATCTTCGTCCGCCGCGATGGCGCCATCCGTCGCGCACGCCAGGGCAAGCGCGAGTGGCGTTCCGGCCAACGCCGTGGATTTAAGCCGGTAGTTGTTATTCTTAGTCATGGATGTTTTCCCCAAGTTAACTGGTTCTGTTGGCTGGCTACCTGGCTGGAAAACGGCTGGGTGGCTAATTCGTATGTCAAGGCTTGGCTTCGTTCGGATCGGAGACGAAGCCGATGCGTGTCACGCCGGCATTGGCCGAGGCGGCGAGCACTTCGGCGATGATCTGGTAGGCCGTGGCTTTATCGGCCCGGAGGTGCACCTCGGGCTGAGGCTGCTGCCGTGCCGCCGCCGCGAAGCGCTCGCGCATCCCTGCCCGGTCGATCGCTTCATTGTTCCAGAAAAGCCGGCCGGCTCCGTCGATCGCCAAATCGATGTGCTCGGCCTGGTCTGCGCTCGGCTGGCTCGCCGCTCTGGGCAGATCGATCTTGACGTTGTGGGTGAGCAAGGGCGTCGTGATCATGAAAATGACCAGCAAGACCAGCATGATGTCGATGAGCGGGATCATGTTGATCTCGGCCGAGGGACGCATGCCGCCCTGCCCCTGGCTGAAGCTTCCGAACGCCATCACGCACCTCCCGCGACGGCCTGGCCGACCGCGGCGCTTCGGTCATCGGCTTCGGTCCCGACGCAATGCGCGCCGGTGGTCAGGAAGGCAAACAGGTCGTGGGCGAAGGCATCGAGCTTTGCCAGCAGCAGCCGATTGGAGCGGGCGAAGGCGTTGTAGGCCAATACGGCGGGAATGGCCACGGCGAGGCCGGCGCCGGTCATGATCAGCGCTTCACCCACCGGACCCGCGATCTGATCGAGGCTCCCCTGCCCGCTCATGCCGATGTTGACCAGGGCGTGGTAAACGCCCCAAACGGTGCCGAACAAGCCGATGAAGGGCGCTGTGCTGCCGATGGATGCCAGCACGGTCAGCCCCCATTCGAGGGACGCGGTTTCCTCGTCGATGACCCGGCGCATCGAACGCGTCAGGAATTCCGCCGCCGAACCCGCTTCGTTCAGCCGCCCCGCGCCGTGCCGGGCATGATGCCGGGATGACACCAGCGCATGATAGGCGAGATGGGAAAACGGTTCGTCCGGGTGGTGCTCTTCCAATTGCAATTCCACGGCATGCAGGGAAGAGGCGTTCCAGAAGGACTCCAGAAAGCGGGCCGTCCGGCGGCGCGCGATCAGCGCCTGCAGGTTCTTCGCCACGATGAAATACCAGCTCGCGACGGACATGGCGACGAGGATCGCGAAAATCGCCTTGCCGGCCGAGTCGCTTTGCGCCAGGAAATGGGTCAAGCCCAGGGTTTCTGTCGTTTCCATAGGATTATCCTTCGAGTGAGAATGAAATCGGGACCAAGACCCACGCCGGCACGGACTTGTCTCCCTGGCGGGCGGGAACGAATTTCCACTGCTTTACGGTTTCGAGAGCGGCGGCATCGAGCCGGTCGTATCCGCTGGAGGTCTGGACCTTCACCGTTTCGGCGCCGCCGCCGGCATCCACCAGGACCCGAAGCACGACTTTGCCCTGCTCTTTTCGGCGTAGGGAACCGACCGGATAGACCGGCGCCGGATTGCGCAGATAAGCCGCGTTGAAGCGCGGCGGAACGACCGGTCCCGGCGACGGAGCCGTCGCCGATACGGCTGATGGCGGCAGTACCGGGCCCGGCGCCGCTTCGGTCGAAGTTTGACGTGGAGACGGTTCCTGTTCGGCAGTCGTCTGCTGCACGGCTGCCTGGCTGGGCCTGGACAGGATCGGCGACCGCTTGGCCGACGGTCGGACCTGTTTCGGCTTGGGCTTCGCTTTCGGTTTGGGCGTTTCGGTCTTGGGCTTGACGGGTTCTACCGGTTTCTGTACGGCCTGGGGCGCATCGGCTCGCGGCTGCGCCGTCGAAATCAGGTCGACCATGACCGGCGCCGCTTGCGGACTCTGCACTGCCGGCACCGACTCGTCCTCTATCAGCATCGGTAGCACCGTGACATGGACCAGGGCAGCCCCCAATATGCCGGCGGCGCGAACTCCCCAACAACGATCGACGATTGAGATGCCGGGCCAGAGACGGTCCGGCGGAAAAGTGGCTGCCCACATGATGCTGCCTCACCAACAGAAGCGTAACTAAACCAAACTGTCTGGCTGGCTACCTATGCCGTGAGGCCGGGTGGCTGGCTACAAGGGGTGTCGGAACCTGCGACGCGTTCCACTAAAGCATTTTCCGATTCGGTGTAAGGGATCCCGATGTGTAGGTCGGCAATCCTTTGCCGACAGCAACAGTCCGGCCAGCGGGTTGTCGGCAAAGGATTGCCGACCTACGCTCTCCCGGGACGAGTCTCACACACCCAAACTATTTCGTCAGAATGAGCTTGTCGTTGCTGGTTAGGCGCAGACGGTATTCGTCTCCGCCATGTTCGATCACGATTTCACGACCGGAGCCCAACAACTCCGTACTTGTGACTCTGCGCTTCGAATGAAAGGGCCCCGCATCACCCCGACGATGCGGGCGATCGGTTTCGGTTCGGTTGCTTGGGCTCATACTTTTTCCTCATGTCGTTCAGCGGCGGCGGACGGCACATCCACCCTGTCGCAAATGATATCCATTATCATTTTCATTGACAACCGTTCTTGCTGCGCCTGACTCGTCGAGCCATGGGAATCTTTATGCGACCACCGAGGTCATAGGAATCAAAGAACTCAAAAAAATCCGCCACTGGGGTATCCAATATGACAAGCGACGACGTCCCCCCCATAAGGACCGATGGATTCGAATTCATCGAATATACCGCCCGTGACACTCAAGCCTTGGCGAGACTTTTCGAGCAGATGGGATTCAAGGCCGTGGCCCGCCACCGGTCCAAGGATGTGGTTCTATACCGGCAGGGAGAGATCAATTTCGTCATTAATCACGAACCGGGGAGTTTCGCCCAGCGCTTCGCGGAGCGGCACGGGCCTTCGATTTGCGCCTTCGCGATTCGCGTCGAAAATGCCGCCTGGGCCTTCCGGCGCGCGCTCGAACTGGGCGCCAGGCCGTCCGCCAGCGAGGCAGGTCCCATGGAACTCAATATCCCGGCCATCCGCGGGATCGGACGGAGCCTGATTTATCTGGTCGACCGTTATGGAGAGCATTCGATCTACGATGTCGACTTCGTTCCCATCGAAAACGAGCCGGCGGAACCTTTCGGGGTCGGCCTGACCCGCATCGACCATTTGACCCACAACGTACGCAAAGGCCACATGGACGAATGGGCCGATTTTTACGAGCGCGTCTTCGGTTTCAGGGAGATCCGCTATTTCGACATCCACGGCAAGGCGACCGGGCTGAAATCACGGGCGATGGCGAGCCCCTGCGGAAAGATCCGCATTCCCGTCAACGAGCCTTCCGATCCCAAGTCGCAGATTCAGGAGTACCTCGACCTTTATCACGGCGAAGGCATTCAACACGTTGCTCTGGCCACGGACGACATCTACGCCACCGTTGAGCGGCTCCGCGAGAACGGCGTCCGCTTCATGGACGTGCCCGATACCTATTACGAGCGGGTGAACTCCCGCGTTCCGGGCCACGGTGAGAATTTGGAGCGGCTGCGGCGGAACCGGATTCTCATCGACGGCCTGCCGGGCAACAAAGTGGGCCTTCTCCTGCAAATCTTCACCGAGACCGTGATCGGGCCGATTTTCTTCGAGATCATCCAGCGGAAAGGCAACGAAGGATTCGGCGAGGGCAATTTCCAGGCGCTGTTCGAGGCGATAGAAGACGATCAAATGAGACGGGGGGTAATCTGATGTTCCGCTGGATTTCACTGCCGAGAGTCGAGGGCGTCGCCGCCCGCCAGGCTCACGCCGATCTGCCCGAGGGTACTTACGAACGGGAATTGGGGCGGGAGGGCTTCTACGGCCCTTCCACGCAAATGCTCCACCGCCATCCGCCGACCGGCTGGATCAGCGTCGAGGGACCGCTCAGGCCGCGCGCCTTCGATACCAACCAGCTCACCGGAACCAGCGTCTCGCCATGGGACGCCACGCCGATGCTGGGCAATCTGCACGTCAAGATCCGGTGCTGGCATACCTATTCCGCCATGGATCATCTGGTTCGGAACGGGGACGGCGACGAAATGCTGTTCGTCCACGAGGGCTCCGGACATCTTTATTGCGACTACGGCCATCTCGCCTTTTCCGAGGGCGATTACCTGGTGATTCCACGGGGCACCCTGTGGCGCATCGAAACCTCCGGAATGGGCGTCTTCCTCCTGATCGAGGCGTCCAACAGCACCTACCGGCTTCCCGAAAAAGGCATCGTCGGAGCCCATGCCGTGTTCGACCCGGCGGTCTTGGACACGCCCAAGATCGACGACGCCTTTCTCGCCCAGCAGTCGGACCGGACCTGGCGGGTGCTGGTCAAGCGGCGGGATCGGCTCAGCGCCGTGACCTATCCCTTCAATCCGCTCGATGCCGTCGGCTGGCAGGGCACGCTGATGCCGGTCCGGCTCAACTGGCGCGATATCCGCCCGCTGATGAGCCATCGCTATCATCTTCCGCCTTCGGCCCATACCACCTTCGCCAGCGAGCGCTTCGTCGTGTGCACCTTCTGCCCGCGGCCGCTGGAAAGCGATCCGGGCGTGCTCCGGGTGCCCTTCTATCACAACAACGACGACTACGACGAGGTGATCTTCTATCACCGCGGCCATTTCTTCTCCCGCGACAACATCCATCCGGGCATGATGACCCTGCACCCCAGCGGAATCACCCACGGCCCTCATCCCAAGGCATTGGAGGCGGCTAAGGCGAGGTCGCGCACCGAAACCGACGAGGTGGCGGTCATGATCGACGCCCGCGACGCTCTCGAAGTGGCCGACCTGCCCCGTGGGGTCGAGTGGGCGGGCTACGTGGATTCCTGGAAATAGCCATGAAACTCGCTTCGCTGAAATCCGGAAGCCGCGACGGAACCCTGGTTATCGTCGACCGGGAGCTGAAAACGGCATTCCCCGCCCTGGAGTCCGGCTTCTCAACGCTGCAATCGGTACTGGAGAACTGGGAAGACGCCGCACCCGCACTCGAGACCACCTATCGCGCCCTCAATCAGCGCGAGCTCGATGCGCTCCCCTTAAGACCTACCGAGCTGGCGTCGCCCTTGCCCCGAAGCTATCAATGGCTGGACGGAAGCGCCTATCTGTCCCATGTCGAGAGGGTGCGAAAGGCCCGCGGCGCGCCCATGCCGCCGAGCCTGTACACCGACCCCCTGATGTATCAGGGAGGATCGGCGGCTTTCCTCGGCCCACGGGACCCGATCCGGCTCGCCGATGAAAGCTGGGGGCTGGATTTCGAGGCGGAAGTCGCGGCGATCACCGACGACGTGCCTATGGGAACGACATCCGAGGAAGCGGCCCCGCACATCAAGCTGCTGATGCTGGTCAACGACATTTCGCTGCGCAACCTGATTCCCCAGGAACTCGCCAAAGGCTTCGGGTTCCTGCACGGCAAACCCGGACCCGCCTTCTCGCCGGTTGCGGTCACGCCCAACGAATTGGGAAATGCCTGGGACGGCGGCAAGATCCACCTTCCGCTGCTGACCCACCGGAGCGGTATTCTCGTCGGCAATCCCGACGCCGGCCAAGGCATGCAATTCGACTTCCCCGCCCTGATCGCCCACGCTGCCAAGACCCGCCCCCTCCCCGCCGGCACCATCATCGGCTCCGGCACCGTCAGCAACGCGGACACCGGCCGGGGTTATTCCTGCATCGTCGAAAAACGCGTCCTCGAACAGATCGAATCCGGCGAAGCCCGGACGCCTTATCTCCGGCACGGCGAGACGGTACGGATCGAAATGCTGGACCGGAACGGACGCTCCGTTTTCGGCGCCATCGAACAGGACGTGCTGCAGTGATGGGGCTGGAGCTGTACACCTACTTCCGAAGCTCGGCCGCCTACCGGGTCCGCATCGCCTTGAACCTCAAAAGATTGTCTTACCGGCCGCAATTCGTGCATCTCGCGAAGGGCATGCAGCGGCAACGCAAATATCGTGAAATCAATCCGCAGGGACTGGTACCGACCCTGGTGGACCGGGGAACGCCGTTCACGCAGTCCCTGGCGATCATAGAGTATCTGAACGACACCTATCCCGACCCGCCGCTGCTGCCACGCCGCCGCGACGAGCGGGCTTACGTCCGAGCGCTTGCGCAAATCATCGCCTGCGACATTCATCCCTTGAACAATCTTCGGGTCCTACGGTATCTCGCGGAGGTGCTGGGCCAGGACGAGCTGGCCCGAAACGCCTGGATTCGGTACTGGATCGAGGAAGGGTTCGGGGCGTTCGAGGAACAGCTCGCCCGCCACGGAGGCAGCAGCCGATTCTGCTTCGGCGACACGCCGACCCTTGCGGATATCTGCCTGGTGCCGCAGGTGTTCAACGCCCGGCGCTTCGGCTGCGATTTGAACGGGTTCCCCCGAATTCGAGCGATCGACGAAAGCTGCCTTGCGCTCACCGCATTCCGCGACGCGGCACCGGAGCAGCAGGCGGACGCCGAATAGTGAATTTTTCGGGTTGGCGTAGCGCCGGGAGTGCCCATGTCGGCAACGGATTGCCGACCTGCCGGAGAAATTCGGAACGAATTCGCGGGTCAAATAAGTAGTTTTCCTTCTTATGTTATGAGGAGGTTCCATGATAGCCGTCGCCGACTCCAAACTTGAGCGCTATGCCGAGGAACACCGCTTGTCGGGCCTGACCGCTCCGACGCTCGAGGCGCTTGCGACGAACCGGACCGGGTATTCGGTCGACAAGGCCCAACGCTTTCTCGCCTTTCAGCGGCGCATAGACACCGAAATGCTGAGACACCGGATCATCACCGACAATCGTTATACCGCCTGGTTCAGCCAGGGCGAGCAAACCTTCGATCAGGTCCGGGCGTTCATCGTCCAGTTCTCGGTGTTTTCGAACCAGTTCCTGGTGGCCCAGCTTCAAAAAATGATCAATGCCGATTCTCTCGAAGGCATGCGGGCCTCCAAGGAAATTCTAGCCAACGAAATCGGCGTCGTCTTCAATGCCGGGCGGAAAAGGTCCGCCACGCGCGATCCCGACCATGAGGTCGATCCCGAACTGGTCTCCACCGAGGGCACGGTGGAAGGCGGCATATTCCATTTCCGTGCGGCGCATTTCGAGTGGCTGCTGCGAATCGCCGGGGAGCTCGGACTCGGATTTCTGGATCTCGGCGGCCGCAGGCACGGCACCCCCGCCACCCTCCATTTCTGCGACGAACTGATCCGGCTCTACGGCAACGAGAACTACGCAATCACCCAGGCCGCGAGCTATGCCGTGGAAAACTGGGCGGCGGCCGGTTTCTGGCAGGAACTGATCGACGGTTTGGTCCGCTACAACGCGCGTACCGGCTCGAACTTGCCGCTCGCTTTCTTCACCTGGCACAACCGCCTCGAAGCCCAGCACGCCCAGCATACCCAGGAGGAACTGGAAGAGCTTTATTTCACCCGCGACATCGACGAGGATGATTTCATCCGTTACGGCAACGAAATGCTCGACGGCGTGGCGGTGTTTTGGGACGGTCTGGACGAGCAGCGGCGGGCGTTGGCGAAAGCGGCTTAAGCAGCGCTTCCCGCAAATCGTAAATATGAGGAGTCGCTTGCGCGACAGCTATTTGAATGTGGGTTTCCGAACCCACGGTCGGCTTACTTTCTTTTGCTCGGCCAAAAGAAGGTAACCAAAGAAAAAGCCGCCCGGTTGCCGCTTGGGTCCTGCGCTGCTACGAAAACCATCCTTGGTTTTCGCCCTTCGGGCCAGCGTACCGCTGTTCAAATTCGCTCCCGGCGAATTTGTCGCTTTCGGCGGGAGGCGATCGAAGGGTCATCCATGACCCTCGATCGCCGCGCAGAATCCATTCTGCGCCCCTTACGGGTTATTCCCGCAGAAAGCTCCGATGCTCGGCGCGGCAAACGGGATAAGAACACAAAGCCGGAAACGCAGAACCTGTCCTGAGAAAAGTCGAAGGACTTATTCCGGCTATTGGAGTTTGCGTGAAGTAACGATCCACCGGCAAAGCCAGTGGCTTTCGACGGCTGGCCCCTCAAAGGGGCCTGACCGCCATCGGGCAAAAGCCATGTCGTCACCCCGGCAGGGAAGGGGCCGACTAAAGGCCCGTTTGCGA
Organism: Methylocaldum sp. 14B; assembly: GCF_002005105.1. Classification (GTDB taxonomy): domain Bacteria; phylum Pseudomonadota; class Gammaproteobacteria; order Methylococcales; family Methylococcaceae; genus Methylocaldum. The sequence continues at coordinate 52,309 of NZ_MSCV01000007.1, forward strand.
TTGGAGTGCCGGGGTCCAGTGACCACGGATGGTTTCGACCATTCACAATCCCTGTGAACTGGATTCCGGCAATCCCTGCCGGAATGACGGCCCAGCGAAATTGGGACAATACCTGACTCCCGGAAATGTCAAACTTTGCGAGTCCCTCGGCAGAACCGGGGGTTTTCCCGCGATAAATAATCTGGAGCGCCGTCTTGAATCAACCCCTCTGGCAACCCACCCGCTCGCGCATCGAAAGCACGAATCTGTACCGATTCACGCACATTCTGCGAGATCGATGGAGCATCGAATTGCCCGATTACGCTGCCCTTCACCGCTTCTCAATCGAGCAAATGGACGAATTCTGGCTGAGTCTGTGGGACTACGCGGGAGTCGTGGCGGAGACGCGCGGCGACCGCATTTTGGCGGACCGCGACAAGATGCCCGGCGCGCGGTTCTTCCCCGAGGCGCGGCTCAATTTCGCCGAGAATTTGCTCAAACGCCGGGATGACGGAGACGCCATCGTCTTCTGGGGCGAGGATAGGGTGCGCCGGCGGCTGAGCTGGCGCGAGCTTTACGAGCGAGTCAGCCGTCTGGCGCAGGCTCTCGAAGCCGACGGCGTCGTGCCGGGAGACCGGGTCGCCGTCATCATGCCCAACCTGCCGGAAACCGTGATCGCGATGCTCGCCGCCGCATCGGTCGGGGCGATCTTCACCTCCTGCTCGCCCGATTTCGGCGTACAGGGCGTGCTGGATCGGTTCGGGCAAGTCGGACCGAAGGTTCTCATCGCCGCCGACGGATGCTTTTACAACGGCAAAGCCCATTTCGCCGCCGACAAGCTCCGCACGATCGTGGCCAACTTGCCGAAGCTCGAACGCATCGTCCTCGTTCCCTATATCTCCGAGCGGCCCGAGCTAGAGGCGCTGGGCGAACGGGCGATTCGCTTCGACGATTATCTCGCGCCCTACCAAACGCGCGAGATTCCCTTCGCCCGGCTACCTTCCGACTCGCCGCTATACATTCTCTATTCGTCCGGCACGACCGGCATTCCGAAGTGCATCGTTCACGGCGCCGGCGGCACGCTGCTCAAACATTTGGAGGAACACCTACTGCAATGCGACGTGAAGCCGAACGATCGGGTGTTCTATTTCACCACCTGCGGCTGGATGATGTGGAACTGGCTGGCCTCCGCCCTCGCCTGCGGCGCCACCCTGCTCCTTTACGACGGTTCTCCCTTCCACCCCTCGGGCAATGTGCTGTTCGATTTCGCCGATGCCGAGGGCATGACCCATTTCGGCACTTCGGCCAAATACATTGACGCCTTGCTCAAGGCGGGATTGGAACCGAAGCGCACGCACCGGCTGACATCGCTGAGGACCGTTCTTTCGACCGGTTCTCCCCTGGCGCCGAACAGCTTCGATTACGTCTATGAGCGCGTCAAATCCGACGCCTGCCTGTCCTCGATCTCGGGCGGGGCCGATTTGATCGGCTGCTTCGTGGGCGGCAATCCGATGGGGCCGGTTCGGCGGGGCGAGATCCAGGCCAAGGTGCTCGGCATGGCGGTCGAAGTCTTCGACGAAAACGGCCAACCGGTCGTCGGCCGCAAAGGTGAACTGGTTTGCACCAAACCTTTCCCGTCGATGCCGCTGGGATTCTGGAACGATCCGGATGGAAGCAAATACCGCGAGGCCTATTTTTCGATGTACCCCGGCGTCTGGCGGCACGGCGACTGGGCCGAGATCATGCCGCACGGCGGCATCGTCATTCACGGCCGCTCCGATGCGGTGCTGAATCCCGGCGGCGTGCGCATCGGCACCGCCGAGATCTATCGGCAGGTCGAACGGCTCGACGAGATCGTCGAAAGTTTGGTTGTCGGCCAGAATTGGGATAACGATGTCCGCATCGTGCTGTTCGTGCGCCTGCGCGAAGGCCTGAAGCTGGACGAAACGCTGGCGGCAAGAATCCGGAGGCAGATTCGCGAAAACGCGAGCCCGCGCCATGTTCCGGCCAAGATCGTGCAGGTCGCCGACATTCCCCGCACGCTCTCCGGCAAGATCGTCGAACTCGCCGTACGCGAGATCATTCACGGACGCCCCGTGAAAAACCGCGACGCGCTCGCCAATCCCGAGGCGCTGGAACTCTTCAGGAATTTGCCGGAGCTCGCGAGCTGAGGGATTTGAGCCGGGCATGTCATGCCTGATGCCGTTCTCCCGCCCGGCCGAACGGAACGCGCGTTCGTGTCGGCAAAGGATTGCCGACTTACTTGGGTTTGCCTACAAGCGTAGGTCGGCAATCCTTTGCCGACAATACCTGTATAACATCAATCAAGCGGAGACACCCCGATGAATCAGCGCTCCACGAAAGAAATCTACTACGCCGACTACCTGCAACTCGAGCGTCTCTTGAGCGCTCAGACGCCCGAAAGCCGCCGGCATGGCAGGGAAGCCCACGACGAGATGCTGTTCATCATCACGCACCAGGCTTACGAGATCTGGTTCAAGCAAATCCTGCACGAACTCGAGTCGGTGCTCGGTGCATTCGCGGTCACGCCTTTGGACGAACACAGCATGGGCGTCATCGTCGCCCGTCTCGAGCGCGTCATTGCGATACAAAAGGTCTTGAATCAGCAAATCGACGTTCTGGAGACCATCACTCCGCTGGATTTTCTCGATTTTCGCGATTACCTGATCCCCGCTTCCGGATTTCAGAGCGTGCAATTCCGCGAGATCGAACTGCGCCTGGGGTTGGGCGTTCACGTTCCGCAACCGGTCACCGGCCGGCTCAGATCCGAGGATGTCGCATACCTGCGTGAAATCGCCAGCGAGCCAAGTCTTTTCGAACAGGTGGACGCCTGGCTGGCGCGCATGCCCTTCCTCAAGTTCGAGGGCTATGACTTTTGGGAAAGCTACCGTCAGGCGGTCATGGCTATGCTGGCGAAAGACCGGCGCTCGATCGAGACGAATCCTTTATTTTCCGATGCCGAGCGAAGCGCGCAGCTCGCCGAGCTGGAAAACACCCGGCGGAAATTCGATTACCTGCTCGATCCGGCAGGATTCGAGCGGCTCAAGGCGCAAGGCATGTTTCATCTCTGCCAAACGTCCGTGCTATCGGCCCTCTTCATCCAGCTTTACCGCGACGAGCCGATTCTGCACCTGCCGTTCCGCCTGCTCAGTCACCTGATGGACATCGACGAACAGTTCACCGCCTGGCGCAGCCGCCACGCCCTGATGGCGCAACGCATGCTGGGGAGCAAAATCGGTACCGGGGGAAGCAGCGGACACGAATATCTCCAGGAAACGGTGGACAAGAAGCGGATCTTCAAGGATTTGTTCAATCTCTCGACCTTTCTGATCCCGCGCTCGTCCTTGCCGGCCCTGCCCAAGCGGCTGAAGCAAAGTCTCGACTTCCACTTCACCGGAGAGAGGTGCAGCTGAGCCGGCAACATTTTGTATCGGTTTAGCGGTGAGGATCGTGAAATTCGTAGGTCGGCAAGGGATTGCCGACCTACTGGACCTTGACGGCGCTGCGCCAAACCTGAAAATGTGCTCAGGCCCACCCCCGCAGAGCCTTATCCAACAACTTAAGCCTATCTACCGTTCGATGTTCGACGAGACAGAAGGCAGACATCGTCCACCGCTGGATCGGACGGACTAGGGCAGCGATATCCATCCTGCTAAGCTGTCCAAATCACGCTCTTCACGTACACCCATGACCGATTTCTCCGCCAGTGAATCGACGTCCTTCGAGCCTCGACAGGGGTTGCTCACTCGTCCGGTGATGCGCGCCCTCCCCGAACTGCGGGAGCTTCTGATACTCGCGGAGCACGTCGCGGATGCGGGCTGGGATTGGGCGCGGGTGGAAGTTTTGGCGGAATTGCATCACGGTGAGGAATCGTTTCCGCTGCTGGCCTTTCGCTTCGGTCCGCCCGATCCCGCCTTGCCGGCTCTGGCGCTGTTCGGCGGGGTCCACGGGCTCGAGCGTATCGGCACGCAGGTCGTGACCTCATATCTCCGGACCCTGGTGGAAATGGCTCGCTGGGACCGGGTGACCCGAGACATGCTCTCCACGACTCGCCTGCTGATCATGCCGCTGGTCAATCCGGTCGGCATGTATCTCAAACGACGATCCAACGGCAACCGGGTCGATCTCATGCGAAACGCGCCGGTTCGGGCGGAAGGATTGTCCCGTTGGCATCTATTCGCCGGGCATCGCATTTCTCCCGCATTGCCCTGGTATCAAGGGCAGGAAGACGCTCCCATGGAGATCGAGGCGCAAACCCTTTGCGATTGGGTGCGCCGCGAGCTCTTTCCCGCCCGAACCGCACTCAGCATCGACGTGCACTCCGGCTACGGGAAGGTAGACCGCCTGTGGTTTCCCTTCGCGAAAACCCGGAAGCCCTTTCCGGCACTGGCGGAAGCCGTCGCCTTGAAGCACCTGATCGACAAGACCCATCCCAACCACGTCTATTGCATAGAGCCCCAGTCCCGACAGTACCTCGCCCACGGCGACTTGTGGGATTACCTCTACGACGAATACAGAACCGTCCGGCCCGACGGCCGCTATATTCCCTTCACCCTGGAGCTGGGTTCGTGGCTTTGGGTGAAGAAGAACTGGTCGCAGGCATTCTCGGCCCTCGGCGTCTTCAATCCGCGCCTTCCTCACCGCGTGCGGCGGACCCTAAGGCGTCATCTTTTGCTGTTCGAGCTTTTCTACCGCGCCGTACGCTCGCCCGAGCCATGGACCGAGCTCGACGAAGCCGAGCGAGAGCGGTTAAGGCGTCAGGGCTTGGAATGGTGGTATGACGGATGATGAGACGCGCAAACGCCGGACCAATCGGCCGGATGTCGATTGGCACGCACTGTGCCCATATGATTCGCCGACGCATATTCTGGTCTACGGTACATTTTCGTGCGTGCTGAATTCTCCTGTATGACGCGCAGGATCAGCGCGCCGCCGGGTTGTCTGCTGATTTCGCATCCTCCCCGGCGCTCGCCCGCTGGGCGCTTCACGCATCCAAATCGACTCCCGCCGGTGAAGTTCCTCTGCCGACCGCCGAACTTCCTGGCGATTTGGATCGCACGCTTACCCTTGATGTAGCCCACCACGTTCGAAACCGCATACTTCGGCGGAATGCTGATACACATATGAACGTGGTCGCCCATCAGGTGACCTTCAACAATTTTCGATTCCTTGTGCCCGGCGAGCTCCTGAAATATCTCTCCAAAATGCCGCTTGAGCGCACCAAAAATCAATTTCTTCCGCCGCTTCGAACCGTCCCCGCCGCAGAAGACCTGCAACAGGCCGCGCACTCCCCCTGGTTTTGCATGCTCTCCTCGATGGCCGCACCGGCGCGGCCTGCGTCGGCCAGGTCTTGAGCCGCTATGAGCTTGGATGTCAGGGAGTCGGCGCTCCCCAAGCTGCCGATCGTCCCGAGTTCCTCTCCTGGAGCGGGCTGATCGTCTGCATGGTGCTGGGGATCGTAGTGACGACGTTCACGGTCACGGGGGCCGCGTGCGCGACCGAGGTCCCCGGAAACCCGACGATCCACAGCGTGTACGTGCCGGGCGTGACGGTGGACGCGACACCGATGGTGAGCGTGAAAGAGAAGGACCCATTGGGCGGGAGGGAGCCGATGTCCTGGGGGAAACCGGGCGCCGTGAAGCCGGCCGGCAGCGCCCCTCCGGTCGGCTGGGCGAAGATCCCGAGCTTCACGGCCTCTCCCGTGAACCCGTTCAGCGAATTCACCGTCACCGTCGCCAGGCCCTGTCCGCCTTGGGTGACGTTGATCGTAGGAAGGGGCGAGAAGGAGTAGTCGCTGACGAGGACGAGTTTGTCGGCGAAGCCATCGCTGGCGCCACCGCCGTACCTCGGCTGAGCGGCTCCCATCTGGTCTGCGTTGCTCGGTGGGATCTCGCCCGCCAGATAGACATTGAACCCCGAGATGGACGGCGGAACGGCGAGGGCGGTCGCGACGTCGGACGATCCAAAGGAGTTGAAGGACGAGGTTCGGAGGGCCGCCGGGTTCGTGATCGGGGTTTCGGCGAAGTCCTTCAGGTCGTACCCGAGTACCCACAGGAAGGCATCAGGGCCGGTGATCCCCTCCGGGTCTGTATCGAACGACCCCGCCACATTGACGACCGGTCCGAAGAACGAGCCGCCGATACCCAGCGCGAGCACCCGATCGAAGCCGCCGGCTCCCACAAAGCTCGCCTGGATCACGCTCGCCAGGCTGGAGTTGAGGCGAGCCACGAAGCCGTCCGTGGCCCCTCCGAACGTCGGTGTGTGCCCTCCCAGCGTTCCGGGGAAACTCGAGGCAGTGGTCTCTCCCCCCACGAAGACGTCCGGCCCTGAAACGGCTATGGCGTGCGCGATGTCCTGACCAAGCCCCCCGAGGTAGGTGGCCTGCACGAGCGAGGTCAAATCGCTGGTCAGGAGCGCCACGAAGGCGTCGGACTGGCCGTCGGGATAATGGATTTCCTGAGCGCCCCCTCCTGTCTTCGGAAAGTCCGTCGAGACGGTTTCCCCCGTCACGTAGACGAACCCCGCCGAGATCGCGATGGCGTTGATGAAATCGGAGGAGCGACCTCCCAGGTACGTCGCCTGCGTCAGGTTCGTCAGATCAGCGGAGAACGCGGCGATGAAGCCGTCGTTCGTATTCTGCCCGACGGGGCGGATGATCGGGTCCCCGTTCAGCGGCTGAGCGCTGTCGAGGGTCCCGACGAGATCGTGCGAGGCCGTCCGGCCCGCCACGAACACGGCATAGGCGCCCCCGAAAAGAGCCACGCTGCTGGCGGCGTCCTCGTCGGTCCCTCCGAAGTAGGTCGCCTGGGTCAACGCCTTCAAGTCCGAGGTAAGGAGCGCGGCGAACGCGTCTTTGCCCCCCGCGCTCTGCGGTCGGGCGCCTCCGGTCGTTCCCGGAAAGTCCGTCGATGTCGTCGAACCTGTGACGTAGATGCCGGCTTCCGAGACCGCGACACCGCTCACGGAGTCGTCGCCGGTCCCCCCCAGGTACGTCGCCTGGATGATCGTCTTCAAGTCCGAACTGAGGAGAGCGACGAAGCCGTCGCTCGGACCCGCCAGGGCAGGTCGAGCCCCTCCCGCCGTCCCCGGGAAGTCCGTCGAGTCGGTAGTCCCCGCCACGAGCACGTTCGACGCCGTGGCCGCTGCGGCGGTGACGCGGTCCCCTCCCGATCCCCCGAGGAAGGTGACTTGGATCAAAGGGTCGATCTCGAGGTCCTTCGTCCGATCGTACTGCCCCACTTCGAAGCGGTAGCTCGTTCCCTCGACCGCATAGGCGACCTCCACAGGGTGTGCGCGGCCCGCGACCGTCTGGTAGGCCTTCGGCCTGCTGAACACGACCGTGCCGAGCCCCGTGCCGACCTCCAGCTCGCCCTTGTCGTTCGCCCGGAGGAATGTCGCGCCAGAAATCCTCACTCCGATCTTCTCGGGCCTCGCGCCAGGCCTGACGTGGAAGAGTTTCTCGACGGTTGCGCCCGACGCCCTCAGCTCGAGCTCGATCCCCTCGTACACCTCACCGAGGGTCACGCGATCGTAGGTCGGGACGTTCGTTCTCCAGGCGGATTCCTCACTCCCGATCAGATAGTTCACCTCGGTTGGGGCCTTCTCTGCGCCGTCCACCAAGGCAGCGGCGCCGCCGACGAGCGCCTCCTTCAGGGACCAACCCGTTGTCCCGGTCTTGCCGGACACCTTCGGGAGGTCGTACACGATCTCGCCGATGCGGGTGACATAGACAGTGCCGCCGTCGATCCCCGCATAGAACCTCACCCGCTCGTCGGTCTGCCCCTGGTTCGCGATGAAGGGGACGCTCGGATGAATGAGCTTCCCGCTCACCTGCGGCGAGGGCGAGCTCGAAGCGTCATGCGGCTCACCGCCATGCTTGGGCCGGGCGAGCAGGATCGCCCCCAGCAAGGCCAGCAGCCCCAGGAAAAAGTACCGTAAGCCCGGAAACCGGCCGCGGGAGCTCGGCTTCCTGTCCCTTTGCCGCGTCGAGTATTGCATGATTCCCTCTCCGGGATCGGACCTGTCCATGGCGCTCACCCCCGTTTGGGCAGAATCTTAGCCTCGCAGAGTTTGAGTCCAGGAAAAATAAACGTCCTTTTTCTAATTCCTATGACCGGCTTCGCGGCATCAAATTCCGATCAGGGCTGTTCAATGCTTGATGCCCTGAGAGTTTATGAATCAGGCCCGTAAATACCCTCCTGGTATTTCGGGCCGCCGCCCAGGCCCGGTACACGCCCGGCCTGGGCTCACGCGGCTTGTCGCCGCGCCGGGGCATCCCTGCCCCGGATTAACCCGGCCTATATATATAGGCCGGGTTAATAAGATGCGCTCCAGGTTAATGGCGTTGTCATAGAGAGCGGCAGCGATATTGGGGGCTGATCCCAAAATGGGAAATATAGTCCGCGTTGGGCGCAATAGGGTACTCCCGTATTGCGCCGCATGAGGAGGTTTCCCATGCGGCTCTACGGCCCTGTTCGATCTGTTCTACCGCGCCGTCCGCTCGCCGGAACCCTGGGTCGCACTTGGCGACGCCGAGCGCGAGCGGTTACGGCGTCAGGGGTTGGAATGGTGATATTAGGTGTCGCTGACGCGGCGCCCCCTTCAATCATGCTTCCAACCGTCGACCGCCAAGACGAAAAATACTCCGAGCCAAAACGGATCGCCTGCGGCGCTTGTCATCATTTCGTCACCAAACCGCAATATTTGCGTCATACCGCCTCCGTAAAGTGCCTTTCCATCGAAGCACAGACGGAAGGCTTACATGTCAGTACAAGACGCTATTTCTCTCTCGTCCCGTCCTCGCCGTTACGCCGCCGAAGTCGCCAGCGATCCGGCGACCGTCCGCGCAACCCAAGCCCTGCGCTACCACGTTTTCGCCGAAGAGATGGGCGCGCATCTGCATACCCGGATCGAGGGTCTCGATTATGACGAAATCGACGATTACTGCGATCATCTCTTGGTGCGCGACACCCAAACCGGGCAGATCGTCGCTTGCACTCGTTTGCTGGACGACATCCAGGCTGCGCGCCTGGGACGTTTCTACTCCGAGGGCGAATTCCAACTCGACGAGGTTCTGGCCTTGCCCGGACGCTTCCTGGAGATCGGCCGCACCTGCGTCGATCCGTCCCACCGCGGCAGCGTGGTTCTCGGAACCTTGTGGAACGGGCTGGCGGAATACGTCTACAACGGCCGTTTCAACTACCTGATGGGCTGCGCCAGCATCCCGCCTGGCCCCAGCGGCTTCGCCGTCGATGCGGTCTATCGGCAGATCGAGCCGCACCAGTTCGGCCCGTCGGAACTCTTGGTAAGGTCCAAAAATCCGGTTCCTGCGCACAAGCGCTGCGTCCAGGACGAAAGCGGCATTCCGCCTTTGTTGCAGGCTTATCTCAGGCTGGGCTGCTGGGTCTTGGGCGATCCTTTCTGGGACGAGGATTTCAACGTCATGGACGTGTTCATTCTGCTGGACCTCTCCCGCATGCAGGCCCGCTACGAGAAGCGCTTCATCGCCAGCAAACAGGAAAATTCGCGTGCAGCGCTGTCGGCAGTGGTTTAAAGCCCTGGCCATCGCCGCCATGTTCGTGGCCGGCATCGTGGCCGTCAGCACGGTCATGCCGGCCCTGAGGCTGCTATTGGGGAAGAAGTCGGCCGCCTTGAACGACGCCATCGTGGTGAGCTGGAACCGTGCCGTCTGCCGGATTCTCAATCTGCGCTTGCACATCCGCGGGCGGCCCGACGCGAACGCCCGATTAGTGGTGGCCAACCACATTTCCTGGCTGGACATCATCGCCCTCGGAGCGCAAGGCCCCTGCTTGTTCGTCGCCAAACGGGAAGTGGCGGATTGGCCGGTCATGGGCTACCTGGCGAAAGGCATCGGCACGCTTTTCGTCCAGCGCGGCGATACCGGGCAGAGCGCAGCCGTGGCCGAACGGATGGCCTGGCAATTGCGCCAGGGGAAACGCCTGGTGCTGTTCCCGGAAGGCACGACAACCACCGGCGACCGCGTGCTGCGTTTTCACGGCAAGCTGCTCCACCCGGCGCAGTTGGCGGGAGCGCACGTCCAGGCGGTCGCCCTGCGTTACGACGGCGCGGCGAAAGAATGCGCACCCTTCGTCGGCGAGGACGAATTTCTGCCGCATCTCCTCGACATTCTCAAGCTGGAACGGATCGATCTCCATGTGCACTATTGCCCCGCCGTTCCGCCCGGACCGGGCCGGAACGAGTTGGCGCAAACCACGCGGCAACAGATCGTGGCCGCGCTGGATGCCGGCCATTCTTGCCGCGGACTGGCCGTCATGAATTCTTAACCGGTCCGTCACGGCGCTTTAAGAAAATCGGTTTAAGTTCTTTGCCAGTTTCAACCGCAGCGAGGACTATCCATGAAGCTGAAATACCGTACCGTCTGGATTTCCGACGTACATCTAGGGACGAGGGGCTGCAAGGATGAATATCTCCTCGATTTTCTGCGGCACATCGAATGCGAACGCCTTTATCTGGTGGGCGATATCATCGATTTCTGGAAGCTCAAGAGCGGTGTTTACTGGCCCCGCCTGCACAACGAGATCGTCCGCACCGTCATGGCGATGGCGGCTCGGGGCACACGGGTGATTTACATTCCGGGCAACCACGACGAAATCTTCCGCGGCTATATCGGCACGGTGTTCAACGGCATCGAGATCCACGCCAGCGCGGTCCACGAGACGGCGGCCGGACGCCGGCTTCTGGTACTGCACGGCGACGAGTTCGACGGCGTGGTCTGCTCCAGCCGCTGGCTGGCGGTTCTCGGCAGCGGCGCCTACGACTTCCTGATCGAGGTCAACCGCTGGTTCAATCACGTCCGCCGCATTCTCGGCTTTCCCTACTGGTCGATGTCGGCCTACATCAAGCACAAGGTGAAGAACGCCGTGAACTTCATCTTCGATTTCGAGCGGGCGCTGATTCACGAGGCCTATGAACAAAATCTGGACGGCGTGATTTGCGGCCACATTCACCACGCCACGATCCGGACGGCCGAGCACGGCACGCTGTACGGCAACTGCGGCGACTGGGTGGAAAGCTGCACCGCCTTGGCCGAAAGCCACGCCGGAACGCTGTCCGTCATCCGCTGGCTGGAAGAAAGCACCCAACTCCTGGAGGATCTCGCACTTGAAACTCGCCCTGATCACGGACGCCTGGCTCCCACAAACTAACGGCGTCGTCACCACGCTTCGCACGATCTCTGAGCAGCTCCGCGCGATCGGACATACGGTCGAAACCTTTACGCCGGATCAGTTTCGCAACTGGCCCTGTCCGAGCTATCCCGAAATCCGTCTGGCGCTGGGCTGCGGCTCGAAACTCCGAGCCCGGCTGGACGAATTCCAGCCCGATGCCATTCACATCGCCACGGAAGGCCCGCTCGGCATGGCCGCCCGGAGTTTTTGCAAACGGCGCGGGCTTCCCTTCACGAGTTCTTTCCATACCCGATTCGCCGAATATATCCATCTCCGCACCGGTCTGCCGCTCGCTGTCGGCTATTCCTTTCTGCGCTGGTTTCATGGCGAAAGCGAGCGCCTGATGACTGCGACGCCCACCTTGCTGGAGGAGCTCAAGGCGCGAGGCTTCAAGAACCCGGTGCTGTGGTCGCGCGGAGTGGACACGGACTTGTTCCGTCCCCGAGACAAGGGTTTTCTGCCCGATGCCCGCCCCGTGCTGCTCTATGCCGGCCGGGTAGCGATCGAAAAGAATATCGAGGCTTTTCTCAAGCTGGATCTGCCGGGCGCCAAGTACGTGGTCGGCGACGGACCGCAGCGGGAGGAGCTCGAGAGCAAATATCCCGATGTCCGCTTCGTCGGTTACAAATACGGCGAGGAACTGGCCCGCTATCTCGCGGCCGCCGATGTTTTCGTTTTTCCGAGTCGAACCGACACTTTCGGCCTGGTGATGCTGGAAGCTCTGGCCTCTGGCGTTCCGGTCGCGGCCTTTCCGGTGGAAGGCCCGAAGGACGTGATTCTGAGCGGTCGGGTCGGCTGCCTGGACGAAGACCTCAAGAACGCTATCACCGAGGCGCTGAAACTCGATCCCAAAGACTGCCGCCAGTATGCCCTGCGCTATTCCTGGCGCGATTGCGCCCTCCTGTTCGAAAGCTATCTGGCGCCGATTCCGAAAAACGGCGCGCGTTCGACGGCGTGGTGGCAGCGGTATTCGTGATCTCCGTGCCCGAGCCATGGGCATCTGCACCCTCGCGATTGATGCCTGTCCTGAGCCTAGTCGAAGGGCGCTCCACTTCGTTCAGCACATCCTACGAGTTCTAAGCGCTGTCATGGATCGTTCATCTTTCCGTCACCGGATTGTCATCTGCCCCGGCTAAGGTTTAGGAGTAGCCCTTAGGGAGTAGCGTGCCATGAAATTCATGCAGACGATCCAAACCTACGACGTCAATCTGTTTCTCTGGGTAACGCAACGGAAATCCCGGCGCGTGCTGGTTCGCGGTGCGCGATGCGTCTCGAAGACCGGCGACGGGCACTTGTACCTGATCCTCGGCCTGGTGCTGGCATGGTCCGGGCAGCCTGCGGGCTCGGTTCTGCTGGCTTGCCTGTTAACGGGCTTCGCCATCGAGCGTCCGGTCTATTTCATCCTCAAGAATCTGTGCCGGCGCGACCGGCCCCAAGCCGCGCTGAATATTCCGAGCTTCATCATTCCGTCCGACCGTTTCAGCTTCCCGTCCGGGCACACCTCCGCGGCGTTCCTGGTGGCGACGTTGCTGAGTTTCTTTTATCCGGCCCTTGCGCCTCTGCTCCTAACCTGGGCTGTGCTGATGGGCATGGCGCGGGTGGTGCTCGGCGTTCACTTTCCCACCGACACGCTGATCGGCGCGCTGATGGGAATCCTTTTGGCCCTTCTGAGTTTAGAGATCCATCTTACGTGAAAGTGTTTTATGGCGTTCAGGCCACCGGCAATGGTCACATTACCCGAGCGCGAGCCATCGCGCCCAAACTCGAGCAAGCCGGAGCCGAAGTCACTTACCTGTTTTCCGGCCGCCCTTGGGAAAAGCTGTTCGAAATGGACGTCTTCGGCGACTACCAATGGCGTGCCGGTCTTACCTTCGAAACCAAAGCCGGCAATGTGCGGTACATCAAGACCGCATTTCGCAACAATCTTCCGAGCTTCGTCCGCGACGTCAAATCCCTGGACTTGAGCCAGTACGACATCGTCGTCAGCGATTTCGAACCGGTTACCGCCTGGGCCGCACGGCTGCAGGGCATCAAAACCGTCGGCATCGGCCATCAGTACGCCTTCGGCTACGATATCCCCAAGGCGAATGCCGATGTCATGGGAAATCTGGTGCTCAAGTATTTCGCGCCGGTCACGGTGGGCCTGGGCGTGCACTGGCATCATTTCCATCATCCCATCCTCCCGCCCATCATCGAGACCGATCTCGATCCCGCGGCGGTTCAGCCGGACAAAATCGTCGTCTATCTGCCCTTCGAAGACATCAATCAGGTCGTCCGCTTGCTGAAGCCGTTCCACGATCGTCAGTTTCACATCTACAGTTCGACCATGCCGGACGAACGCCATCCGCGGCCCGAGCACATCCACATCAAACAGCTTTCCCGGAAGGGATTTCAGCACGACTTCGCCGACGCCGCCGGCGTGATATGCAACTCCGGGTTCGAATTGACCAGCGAAGCGCTTCATCTCGGCAAGAAGCTCCTGGTCAAGCCGCTGCACGGCCAGATGGAACAGAACTCCAATGCGCTGGCCCTGGAGGTCTTGCAGCTCGGCCAAGTGATGCAGACCTTGGACGGCCCCACCGTCGAGGCCTGGCTGCAACAGAGCCGGGCCACACGGGTCGTCTACCCCGATGTGGCACGGGCCGTCGCCGATTGGCTGATGCAAGGCGATCTGAGGGTCGACAAATCCTGGGTGGATAATATCTGGAGCCAGGTTCACCGAACCGATGGGTAAATTCGAAGTTATGGCAGGTCAGAATCTCACCGGCTGGTCCCGCATTCATGCGGCGTTTTTCAACTCCATGAAAGGACTCAAAGCCGTCTGGCTGAGCGAGGAAGCTTTCCGTCAGGAAATTTATCTGCTCATCGTTACCGGACCTTTGGGATTCTGGCTCGGACAAACCGGTTTCGAAAAGGCATTGCTGGTGGGCAGCATTCTCCTGGTCCTGATCGTCGAACTGCTCAACACCGGTATCGAAATCGTGGTCGACCGGATCAGCTTCGAGCATCACGAACTGTCCGGCCGGGCCAAGGACGTGGGTTCCGCGGCGGTGTTCCTCGCCCTGACCTTGGCCGGCATCATCTGGCTGCTCGTGCTGCTGCCGAGATTCGGCTGACGGTGACGGTTCTGTCGGCAAGGGATTGCCGACCTACGAACCACGGCCGCATAGTAGGTAACGAATCCTTTCACGACATTAACGGGTCGGCCAGCAGGTTTTATCGGCAGAGGATTGCCGACAAGCTTCCTACGCCTTTGCCGGAAACGCTTCGCTTATTCATGCCTACGACTAGGACATGGTGAGCAACGCCCTAAAGCGCCTTGATTCCAACGATCACGAAAGCCGCCATGGCCCCGATCGATATCGCCAGGCTGGCGGCGCTTCGCCGTCTCAATACGAACTCCACGCCGTAGAGCACCACGGCCGACTGAATCGCCAGCTTGGCGTAGTTCACTTCGCCGAAGACAGGCAGGTTGGCCGCCGCCAGCAGGATGAATACGACCAGAAAGTCCGACGGCGTAACGGAAAAATAATAACGTCCGGAGAAGCGCACACCCACGGCGGTAACGGCCGCCAAGACCGGGAAAAAGTATTTCAGCCCGATGTGCCAAAGACGCCGTTCCGTAACGCCGGAGAGCTCGATCGAATAGATCACCAGGATGACGCAGGCATAAATCACGAACCGCTCTATCCATCTGGCCGCTGGCAATCGCGATACGCGGACGACCAGCCAGGCCGTCATACTGACGGCTACGAAGTAACGGATATCGGACGCCAGTTCCCTGGCTACCACGGCCCCCATGATCAGAAATCCGGTAATGAGCAGGCTCAATACCAGATTCGGGGTTTCGTCCAGTCTCGCCCGGTCGCGCGCGCGCTTGAGAAAACCCGTCACGGGCGAGCTGCCGCCATGCAGCCGCCATCCGAACTTTCGGGCGAGCGGGTAAAACAGGACGATCGCCGCGCTCAGAGCCAGATAAAGCGCCGCGATCAGCCAGTAGGATTCGTACCGGAACAGATAAGCGGATACCACGAATAGGGATTGAACGGCGTATATGGCCAGCACCGCTTCGTACTGATCGAACCCCAGGGCCAATAGCTTGTGGTGAAAATGGCTTTTGTCCGGTTTGAACGGGGATCGGCCTTCGGCCATCCTTTGCGTCATGACCATCAAGGTATCGATGATGGGCAATCCGAGAATGGGCAAGGCGAGTCCCGGCGTCAGCGCGGTATTGACTTGCTCGGTCAGCATGAGTACCAGCACGCCCAGGCTGAAACCGAGAAACTGGCTGCCGGTGTCGCCCATGAACACCATGGCCGGATGGGTGTTGTAGCGGAGAAAGCCGAGCGTCGCGCCGATGATGGCCAGGCTCGTAAAAACCAGCTCGTCGCCTTCCGCGAGATCGGCCAGGGAAGCGATACAGGCGAGACTCAGGAGACTCAAGCCGGCCGCGAGCCCGTCGAGGCCGTCCGACAAATTAGTGGCGTTGGTGGTCCCGAGGAGAAAGAAGACGGTCAAGGGATACGAAACGAACGCCGGAATTTCCCGGCTCTCGAACCCCGGCAATCGTTCGACCGCCACACCGCCGAGCCAAACCACCACGGCGATCGCCAATAGCTGCCCGGCGAATTTGGTCCGGTAATCGAGATTGACGCGATCGTCCCACATGCCGAAAACCGTGATCACGCCAATGCCGAAAAGAAACATCTCGGTGCTTCGGCTCAAATCGATCCAGGCCAAAACGGACGCTACAGCGCCCAAGACCATCCCGATACCGCCGATCCGCGGAATAACCGCATGGTGAATCTTGCGTCCGTCCGGCACGTCGACAAACCTCAGGCGGGGCGCCAGCCGCATGAATACCGCGACCAACACCATCGCGACGAACAAAGCGGTGAGAAAGACGAAGAAATGAAACATAAACCGAGGCAGCCCCACACATCCTTTGCAGTGATATCGACGGCGACTCGCCGTAGTAGCCTCTCATTCCCCTAGCACTCCGCTTTCCGCCCGACTTCCGCTCCGGAGAGATCATGGGATGGACATCGATGCGAGTGCTGCTTTGCCCACGCATGGGATTCCGGCGTTCAGTTCGCGACGTACCGGTCCAATCGCGGTATCAGCGAAGCGAGAAAACTGACGAGGCGCTTCTCGGTCGCCGCGAGATCCTCGCCCGGAGGTGCGCGGGTCGTAAGTCGCACCAGCGCGCCGTCGCTACGGTTCAGGGTCAGCGCGTCCCAGAACAGATACCACTTGACGAGATATTCATTGGTCAGGTTCCGGCCGCGCTGCTGAAACCAGTAATGAACCAGTTGCCTTTCGTCGCCTTTCTGAATCAGGACCCGATTGACCCTGAGATCGCCGGCGTAAAGCCAGATGCCCGGAATCGACACCGTCTCCAAGGACTTGATCTGCCATCCGCCGCCCGGTATGCAGGAACGCGGGGAATGCACCGACTCGCCCTTGCGCTGCGAGGCGTAATAGGCCGCGTAGAAATTCACCGGCGGCGCGCCGCTCTTGCTGAAATCGGCCAAGATGTAATCGTCGAACTTCAAGGCATCGACATACTGCTGTTCCATGATCTCGCGCCGTCCCTGCCAGGCGTCCATTTGCATCGGAAACTCGGCGAACGATGCGCGCGGCGGAACCGATTCCGCCCGCTTCTCCAGAGACAGCGACAAGCCGGCCGCAACGATCAGCATGCCTCCGACCGTCCAGAACTCCCGAGGCAGCGTCCGCTTTCGAGGTGCGACACCCTCGTCGGGCCCTTCGGGCCACCGTCTCCCGGAAGGAGAAGGAGCCAAGGCGCGGCCCTCGGCCGCATATTTTCGGGCAGGCTCGGGAAAAGCGATGTCGAAAAGCTCACTCAGCGGGCGCTTGTCTTCACCGATCCGCGCCAGCAAGCAAATCTCGCCGATCAGAATGGCGGTACAGGCCATGAAGATGGCCCAGCCTTCGAAATCGTGCAGAAAGCCCTCCGCCATCGACGGGCCCCGATATTCCACGAGCACCCCGATGAGCCCGACGCGAAGGCTGTTCATCAGAACGGTAATGGGAATGCTCGACAGGAACACGAGCACCCGCTTCCAAAGCGCCGCTTTGAAAAGGTAAGCGCAGATGAAGGCCAGCCCCATGAGAGGGAACAAGTATCTAAGCCCGCTGCACGCTTCCACGACCTGGAGCTTGTACGCGCCGAGGTCGATGACGTTGCCCTCGAGGTAGACGCTGATATCGCACAAGCGGATCAAGCCGACCCCTAGCCGGGAAGAGAGCAGTTGCAACTCCGAAGACAGTCCCTGATAGATGAAACTGGGCAACGGGATCGCGAAAAACAGAAAAAACAGCGGAACCCGGACAAGGCGGAAAATTTCCGGTCCCAGAGCGGTGATAACCACGCCGAAAAGCACGATCAGGAATGCGTACTGCTCGATGATGAGCAGCGTGCTCAATTCGCCCAGAAAGAAGAACGCCAATCCGGCGACGACGAGCGATGAACCGGGCGGATATCCGGATATCCTCGCGGCCGCGATATCGTTCTTTTTTTGCCAGATGAGAAAAGCCGTGACGAAGGGGATGAGGATGCCGTGGCTATATTCATCCGAATTGAGCCAGGCATCGACCGTATAGGTCAACGCGTCGAAAAAGATGATGGCTATCAAGACACCGAGTATGGCGAGCCTCGACCAGACCCGGCCTGATGCTCTCCGTTGTAACTCGGAGTGAATTCCCTTCACGATATCTTGATCCATCTAGGCATCCTGCCCGGAGCGATGATGCATCAGTTCATCGCTACGCCCGAGCGATTCGCCCACTTCTCGCGCATCACGCGCCATGCGAATTTCGGCAGTTCGGCTTGCCGCCGGAGTCTTTGGGGCTCGCGGGCGAGCCGGTAAAACCACTCGAGATGCATGCGCCTGAACAGCGCCGGAGCGCGCCTCACCTTTCCGGCAATGACATCGAAACTGCCGCCCACGCCCTGACACACTTTTACCGAAAGCTCGGGGGCGTGCTGCATCATCCAGAACTCCTGCCGGGGGCTTCCCAGTGCGACGAACAGAATTTCGGCCCTCGATGCGTTGATGTCGGCCACGAGCCTCGGCATATCGGGTTCGCGGACATAGCCGTGCTGAAAGCCGGCGATGCGAAGCCCCGGATGCCGCTCGGGAAGAATCCGGGCCACCTTTTCGTTCACTTCGGGGCTTGCTCCGAACAGAAAGACGTTTCGCCCTTGGGCCGCGCCGATTTCGCAGATGGCCGGCATCAGATCGGCTCCCGGCACCCTGCTCGGCCAGCCCAGCCCCAGCCAGCGCGCGGCCCAGACCACGCCGATGCCGTCCGGGATGAGCAGCTTCGCGCTCTTCAATGCCTGCAAGAGCCGCGCGTCGTCGCGGGCCCGCATGATCTTTTCCGGATTGACCGCCGCGATAAATCCGCCCCCATCGCCTCGAAGGATATCGTCGACGGTCGCCAGCGCCCTGGGGAAATCGACGACGTCCACGGGCACGCCGAAAATATCGATTCTCTCGTTATTCATGGAATCCCTTCCCTGACGAGTTCTACAGATCGAGAACGACTGACTCCACCCGTCGATCCCTGCTTATCGCGGGTTATCGACGCTCATACCATATCGACACGATCCGCAGTGAAATCGTCACACCCCCAGTAATGCTACGTATCGTTTTCGTATCGAATGGCAAGCTCAAGTGACGTCGTCAGGGCACGATTCAGGGACTTATTCCAAATCGCTTTCAATAAGGAATTCATGTTTGTAGGGTGGGTTAGGCGCACATCAGCACTGACCGACCGCCGATCACTGCGCTTCGCGTGCGCCGTAACCCACCGAGCGACCGTCAATCGGTGGGTTACGCGGAGCCTGTCCTGAGCTTGTCGAAGGGCCTGTCCCGAGCGGAGACTAGGGGCCTGTCCTGAGCCTGTCGAAGGGCTAACCCGCCATCGATGGGTTTCGCTTCGCTCTGCCCATCCTACGATGAATGTTCATTCGAATGCCGAATGGAATTACATGGTTTTCAAAGGCTCCATCGCGCGCTCCAATAACAATTCCAAAGCCGCCATTCCGTCGCGATGTGTATCATCGAAAGAGAGCGCAGTGTGGAATTGGTGGGGAAATTCGCCGGCATATCGGACCAGAATGGAAACCGCCGGCTTTCGGACTCCGTAACACGGAGACTGCCAGCCGAGTATGGGATCCGTTTCTCCGCGGTGCAGGGTCATGACGCCTCCGGCAAGATCCAGCCGGGCGCCGATGTCGTTGCCGCTCAAGACGAACCCCGCTCCGGCGGGCGCCGCCTCGACGCCGAGATGCCAGATCAGTTCGGCGACATGATGCCCCTGCCCTGCCAGATAATCCCGGATCAGCAGATGATCCGACCCGTCGAAGGCGATCGCCCGCCAGTGGGTGATTCCTAACCGGCGATATCCGTCATGCCGGGCCAGCAGCAGAATTCTTCCGCTTTCGTCGCGATGACACTTCACCAGGGAAGCGTCGTGGCCGTTCGACCATTGGAACGACGTTTCCTGTCTCGCCTGATCCCGCCCGTCGACGCGCACCGTATTGTGGGCGGCGGTGCTTCGAAACCAGCGCCGCCAGGTCGGATCGCCGGTATAGGTGTATGTGTTGGGATCGATCAGAAGCTCGCTGCCGCCGAACGTCACATGAAGGGACAATGCATCGGCATGAGCGTGCCCATGGGCCGGCGGCATGCCGAGCGGACCGTGATCGAAGATCAACCGCACCGGCCGTTCGCCGCGTCCCCTGACGACCGTATAACCCGTATTCGGAAAGATCGCGGGATTTTCCGCCGGCGCCGGTCCGCTCCAGCTGATGCGGAGATGGCGGGACAGCGCGTAGCCGTCGTCGCAATCCCCTATTCGCGGCAAATCGTCCGGACCGTCGGCCAGTGCTCTCAAGAAGCGCCGGCCACGGCGAACGGCATCGGCCAAGGCTCGCGGTACCGGGTACCGGCGGTGTTCGAGCAGCGCTTCTACGAGCCCGAGCAAATCGACGATAAAAAGCTGATACCAGAAGGCCTGCTCGATCCCGCCCCCGTCCGGGAGCACCTGACGCTCGGCTTCGTGCTGGAGAATCCGAAGTCCCTGCGTCCGCCATCGAAAGGCATCCGGCAACTCCGGGAACAGGGTTCCGGCATAGACCAGCCCCGCAGCCTCCGCGACGGTGTGATTGCCGGCCGAGGAATGAAGCGACAGCCTTTTCGCGATGAGAGGCACGTGGGACGAAACGAGCCTCAACAGATTGCCCCAAGTCTGTTCGGGCGCCGTTAGGCGATCTCTCGCCAGATCCAGCGCATGGCACACGGCGATCACCCGCAGTGCGCATTCCATGGTCGACACATAATGAATCCCGGTCAGGGGCGGATTGGCCTTCATCCAGGAATCGAGCACGGCTTCCATCAGTTCGACCGCTTCCCGCGCCCGGTCCTCGTCCGCATTCGCCAACAGCGCCAAACTCACCAACTGCTGTAGACGGGAGGGCTCCCACACCACGCGCGCATCGCCATGCGGATTGCCCTGTCGATACGCAATCGACCCGAAGAAGGTTTGCGGCCAAACGCGCCCGGTATCGGGGGCAACATGCCAAATGCCCGGATCGGGTGCCCAGGCCCACCGGTATCCCAAGGCCGGCCACTCCCCGGCCAGCCAGCTTTCGGTTTCGGCAGCGGTCGGCAGAAAGGCAAAGGGAAGATCGGGCATCTGCCGGACGGAGCCACGACAGAACGTGAAGCCGTCCGGACGACGGTCCGCATGCCGGCCGCCAAGGCGATGCTCCCGCCGCAACCGCCGCAGCGTCCACAGCTCGTTGAGCCGATGAACGATCTCCCCCCCGCTCATAACGCCGAGGCGTTTGACGTACCAGATGATGCTTTCCATAGCCTTATGGGCGCCTATCGGAGTTCGAATCGGCTCCTATCCCTGGGAAACGATGATTCGCCGCGTCTTGTAAAAAAGGAGCGCATACATCACGGCCATGCCGATGGCATATGAGAGCACCGCCGTCGTCAAACCGATGTTGTAGTGTCCGCTCGCCGAAAAAATCGCGATCACGACTAGCGTTCTCGCCAGATCCCAGAAAAATAGCCATCTTTCATGACGCATGATCGTGATGACGGACGAAAGCGGCGACGCGATGATTTGAGCGACGATGAAGGGCGTCAATGCGGCGAGAACTTCGCCCGCGCCGCTCCACTCCTCTTTTCCAAAAATCAGGCCCACATACCAGGGACCCGCGAGACAGGCGATCGCGACGGGGATGCTCAGAAGCATGAGCCGGCTCGAGGTCCGCTCGAACAGCGCCTGAAGCGCTTTGGGATTGCTATTGGCCAGGCTCCGCGCCTCGCCCCAGAAGCTCTGCCCGACCGCGCCGGTGAGCGTACTTACCGGCCCGGTGGCGAGGCGGTACATGAGCGCGTACCACCCCAACTCGACGGCCGAAAAATGGTGGGAAATCATGATGGCGGGCAATAGCAAGCCGCTGACGTTGATGATCCCCGTACTTCCCGAAACCAGCACGCGCCGCCGGATCGCTCGGGCTTTCGCGCACAGCGCGAGCGCGCGGATATTCGCGAGGCTGCGCCGCAGATCGTTCCGGGCGTGCCGGTACAGACCTCCGACACCGATGAAGGCGCCGAGCACCGTGGCCCCGATCAATCCCAGCGCTCCGAGAGAATAGATGCCGCCGATCAGACCGAGCGCGACCACGGCCAGGCTTTGTCTCACTCGTGCCCGTGCTACCGGGGTGAGATGGGCCGCGCGAACGAACCAGCCCGAAAACAGGGTGTGAAGACCGCTCCCGAATACCGCCACGGGCATGAGCCAGAGAAAAGGGTCGATAATCCGCCAGTCGACGAGCGCGATCGTATGATGGAGACCGAAAAAGGAGACGCCGAAATAGGCTAAGGACATCAGCAAGAGATAGAGGATACCGATCACCTCGATATAGGCGGCCGATTTTTCTGTGTGGGCCGCGGCGACCAGCCAATCGAAGCGCATGGTGGCGATGGCCACCGCGACACCCAGTATGGCGGCAAAAAGAGCGAGAACGCCGTAATCGTGCGGCGAGTACAAGCGAGTCATGATCGGAGAGACCAGTACCGGCAAGGCCTGGGCAAAGAGGCTCGCCGAGGCGACTTTAAGAAAGTTTTTCTTTAAGCGCGAAGAGGCATCGAAACGTGCGTGCAGTTTTCGGCGCCACCCATAGAACATTTCCATTCCGTAACCGCGCAAGAAAATACTCAATCAGCGGAAATATTCATTTCTCCAAGATATAAAAGAGATGATACTCGTTGTCGCTGGCGAAAAATCGGTAAGCGATACGCCCAACCCTGGATATGGAATTTTCAATCCGCCTCCTTGAATAGAATTTCGTGCCTATTTCCCAGTAATGCTGTCCGTCGAATTTCCAATCCTGCCAAAAGCAAGGCAAAGTCAAATTGAGCGAGATCGGCGGTGTCTTCGGCAATTTCATCCGCAAACCGGCAAGCGTCACGTGAGCGTAGGGAAGGCTTAACACGACGCGATTTCTGGCAATCCCTAAAATCCCTTTGAGCGTTTCTTCGAAATGTTCGTACGGCAGATGTTCGAGAACTTGGCAACACACGACGACATCCGCACTACCGACGGGCACGATCGAAGCGATTTCCCGCACGTCTCCGGTGAAATCGCAGCCAAGACTCGGGTCGAAATCGAATCGCTTTACCCTGATGCCCCGCGCCTCCAGAACTTTCGGCACGATGTCGTCTCCGATCCCGATGTAAAGCACATCATCCGGCTTCGCGGCAACAACCTCCCTGATTTGATGCCAGTACGAATTCCATCGGGCGGGCGTAACGTAGCTCTCGAAGCTGTAGTGTTGCGGCGGCACTTGGCTGGGCATCGCAGATCTTCCTTGAAAGCGCGCGGAATCAGCTTAGAGCCGCAGAACTTACGCCCGGCACGACCGTGGTCGTGCCTATCGGATAACATTCGCCGGTAACGAAACCCCGTTCGGCCGCGATGCAGGCGCGCGTCACCGCCTCGATTTCGTCAAAAGCCGGTAATACGACATCGGGCCTGAGCAGGCTCGCGCAAAACAAAGCCATCTCTTCAAAGAAACCCTTCTCCTGTTTCCTGGTGCGGAAGGCATGCCGCCTTCCGCCCGAGTAGAGTTCGGTCGACGTGAAATCGTCTATGACGGCGGCTCTGCCGCCGCCGAACGCCTCGAAGCGCTCCTTGGCCAACCCGGTATCTCCCGCCGCCGCGTAGACCAGCGTTCCCACCGAGCCGTCGGCGAATTCCAAAGCCATGATGCTCTGGTCGTTGGTAATGCCGGTTTGGTGATATCCGACCGAAACGCTCCGAACCGTCGTCACCGGAGAACCGCAAACGGACTGCATCAAATCGACGAAGTGGCAGCCTTCGCCGATGATGCGTCCGCCGCCGACGGTGCGGTCCTGGATCCAGTGGCTCGGATCGATCGTCCCGGCATTGACCCGGTAAACCATGACCAGGGGACTCGTGCGCCCGTCGAAGTGGGCTCGGACCTTTCGCGCATGCGGCGAATGTCTTCGGTTGAATCCCACCATCAGCCGCAGACCCGAATGCGCCGCGCGGACGTAGACCTCCGCGATCCCGTCGAGTTCGTTTTCGTCGAGGCACAAAGGCTTTTCGACGAAGACGTGTTTGCCGGCGCCCAGCGCCTTTACGACCATGGCCGCATGGCTGTCGTGGCGGGTCCCGATCAGAACGGCGTTGATGTCCCTATCGTCCAATATCGCTTCGTAATCGTTCGAACAGTAGGCCGCTTGAAGCTTGTCCGCCACCGCGCGGGCACCGATCCCGCTGCCGGTGCACACGGCACGGATTTCCACGCCGGGCCGGCCCCGAAGATGCGGAATCAGCATGTCTTTAACGTGGTTGCCGGCGCCGATGATGCCCAGGCGCACGCGGGATTCGCTCCTGGCCGGCCGCAGCTCGACCACCCGAGCCGGCCGGTCTCCGGCAATCGCCGGATAATCCAGCACGATGCCGAGATAGGGCTCGGTCTCTTCCATGATCAGGGTGTAAGCGTCCGTCGCACGATCGATCGGAAAGCGATGGGTCGTCAGTCGCTTCAGGTCCAGATTCCGTTTTTGGACCAGATCCAAAAAAGCTTCCATGTTGCGCCGCTCGGTCCAGCGGACATAGGCATAGGGATAATCCACTCCCTTCTCTTCGTAGACCCGATCGTGGCGGCCGGGGCCGTACGAGGTCGAAAGCCGGAGATCGATCTCCTTGAGATAAAACGGCTCGCGCGGAAGATTCATGCTCACCGCGCCGACCACGATCACGCGGCCGCGCTTGCGGCAGACCGCCGCGGCCGTGCGCACCGGTCCGTTGTCCTTGGCGCTCGCCGTGATGATCGAGGCGTCCACCCCCTGCCCTTTCGACAGGCTTTCCGCCGCTTCTTCGAGTTGCCCCGGCAGCACGGCCATTGCACCGGACTCTCGGGCCATTTCCAGCTTGTAGGGGTCCGGATCCGATCCGATCACCGTGCAACCGTTGGCCAACAACAGCTGAACCGTCAACTGGCCGAGCAGTCCCAAGCCGATGACCGCGACCGTTTCTCCCAACCGCGGCTCGGCCTGGCGAATGCCCTGCAAGGCGATGGCGCCCAGGGCAACATAACTCGCGTCCTGGAAATCGACCCCCTCCGGGAGTTTTACGCACAGATTCTTCGGGACGAACACGATTTCGGCATGGGACGCATAGTTCTGTCCGGCGCAGGCGACGTTATCGCCGACCTTGAAACCTTGTACCTCGTCCCCTACTTCGATCACCACCCCGGCGCAGCTGTAGCCCAATGCCACCGGAGCATCCAGGCGATTGAGAACCAGTTTGGCGGTTTCCACCAATCCTTTTTTCTTCACCTGGTCCATCACTTTCCTGGCCTGATCGGGTCGTTCCATCGCCTTGCCCATCAGGCTTCTCTGTGCGACCCGCACGCTTGCCCGCTCGGTGCCGGCACTAATCAGCGAGCACCGGCTCGCAACGATCAATCCGCCCGACCGCACCATCGGTGCCGGCACCTCGCAAACCTTCAACAATCCCTTACGATAGTTTTGTACAAGCTGTTTCATTCCTCGGCGAACCTCCCTATTGTTTCGGAACTTCCGTCATTCCATTCGGCATTCGAACGAAGATTCATCGTAGGGTGGGTTAGCGGAGCGTAACCCACCGATTCGAGGCCGCGCAGTGGGTTACGGCCCTGCGGCCTAACTCACCTTACCAAATCCGGCAACGCTGACGTCCGATGTGCGAAGCCCGGCGGACGCCGTCAGCCTGTAGGCTTCCGGCTCGGTCAGCGACAATGTGCTCATGCCGCGCCTGGCCATTTCCGATGCAGCCAGATACATCCTGCATACCTGCAGCAAATCCTCCGCCGGATACGAAGGCGGCATCCGATTCTCGACCGCCTTCAGATAATCCCGATACATTTCGGCATGGCCCTTGTTTCGGAACCAATAACGAAATACCTGATGTCGCGCCCCAACCTGAACCTCCAGCTTCAGAAAATCGTGGATGGTCAGAGTCATATCCCCTCGCCGTATATCGACGTACTCCTGTACCCCGCGCAAGGAATTGCCCCGGTCGGTCGAGACCAGCGTCGCCTTGGAGCCATCCCTGAACGCAATGACAATGGAAACCTCGTCTCCGGCCGGAATCCCGCTCGGCGAGGCGAGCGTTATCCCGACGGGCGGAGCGCCGATCAGGTAATAGGACAAGTCGATCCAGTGGCACAGGTTTCCGGTAATTCTCGTCCCCTGTGCCGGCCAGTAATACCAGTGGCTAGCGGGAAGACCCAGCTCCTTGACGATGCAGGTCACGGTAATCGGACCGCTCCCAAGGGACAACAGATCCCGGCACCGTTCGATGATCCGGCTGTGTCTCCGGTTGAATCCGATTTCGATGAAGGCGCCCTCCTGCCGGCGCAGATCGGAGAGCCGGCAAAGCTGCCGATAATCGGTTACCGGGGGCTTCTCCATGAATATCCTGGAACGTTCGTTGATCGCCAGGGCTCGCTCCGCCAGTTCCAGATGGGTGGAGTGATAGGTACAGATGACAACGCAGGGTTCGTCCAGATGGCGCAACCTCGCCAAGGGCCGCGTGGCGGAGGTATCCCAGTAACCAAACCCTTCCCTTGCGCCGACCACCGCCGCCGCGGCGGGATTCAGATCGACGACGGTATGCCTCCGCAGAGGTCTCAGGCTGGGCAGGACGTAAGCTTGGGCATAGGCGCCGGCGCCGATCAGGAAAAGCGCTCTTTCATTTCCTATCGTTGGCTCTTTTCGTTGGAACCGGGATTTTCGCGGGGACGGCTTGTACCGCCGCTCGATCATCGCATCGTTGCCGTTGTCAGCGGCGTGCGAATCGAGGTCTTGGAGAAGGTTTTCCAAATCGAACTCGACATGGGTCCCGGAGTAAGGCGACCAGCCGTGCATCGCCTCGAACCGCTCGGGATGTTCGCTCAAATACCGGAGAACGCGGTGCAAAACCGGCCGCCATCGCTCCCGGTCTGGAATCTTGACGCACCAGCGCCGGGGAAAGGCCAATACCGACGAATAGGGATATTCCTGAGGTCCCAGACCTACGAACAGATCCGAGCCTTCCCTGATTTTTCCGTAGGCCAACACCAAGGCGCGCTTTGCGTGTAGCCGACGCTGGAATCCGGCGGCTCTCGCTTTCGACAACGCGAGCCTCGGGCCCTCGTGCAAAAGAAAGAAGATGATTTTGGACAGGCGGTGCGGATAGTCGAAGCGGTGGGCTTCCGATTGAACCGGCTTCCTGAAAGCGACAGCATCTTCCACCTCGATCAGGACCGACGGGTAAGGGGGCTCCGGATCGGGCAGAAGGTACGACTTGTCGGCGAATTCAATTTCCATTGGCGCTGGCTATCCCTTCCAACGATAGCCTCGTGTCCGTTCGATATCCGAACGGGCGACTTCGTCCGAGGCCAATAAACTACGGTTCGACAGGGTGGCGTCAGGCGGTGCTAGCCGTCGACTCGCCTCCGGCGCTATCGAACACCGATACCATGTCCTTGATAAAACGCTCCTTGGTATACAGGGCCTCGTATCGCTTGCGCGCATTTCGCCCCATCTCTTCCCTGCCCGGCCGGTTGTCCATCATCCATACGATGCGTCTCGCCACGTCATCCGCATCGTTCGCCCGCACCTCCAGTCCGGTGACGCCCTCGATCACGGTCTCCCGAAGGCAACCGCGATCGGAGTACAAGACCGGCAACCCCGCCGCCATGGCTTCGAGGACGACCAGAGGTTGGCCTTCCTGCTGAATGCCGGCGAACACGAACAGATCGGCGGAGGCATACAGCCTCTGCTTTTCTTCTCCGGAAACCGGTCCGGAAAACGTCACGGCAGCGCTCAGATCATGCTCCCGAATGAACGCCATGGCCTCATCCCGATCCTCGCGATTCGACCATTCGCCGGCGATGACGAATTCCGCACGATCCCCCTTGGCGCGCAGTACCTGCGGAACGGCCGCCAAAAGCGCCAAAGTGCCCTTGGCTCGGTTGAGCGTACCGACATGGAGAACCCTGAATCGCGCATCCTGTCTGGGACGCTCATAGTCTTTGACATATTGACGAGGCCAATCGATGCCGTTCGACACCACCGCGACCCGCCCGGCATCCGCCAATCCGTCGAATATCGGCCTCAGCGAATCGCCGAGCACGACGATGCGTTCGGTTCTCCGCAAAAAGGCGCTTACGTACGCCTTGACCGGTTTCCCCTGCGCCTCGTACCACGTCCTGAGATTGCCGCCGTGCAGATGGATTACCAGGCGGCATCCGGACAAATAAGCAAGCCAGAAAAACAGGCTGTCCCTCAAAATGCCCAGGGTGGATTGAGATATCGGCAGATAAGCCAAGTGCGGCCGCTCGGTGAATACGATCTTGGCCAGGCTGAGCCATTCCTTTACGAACAAAACCACGTCGTAGGCATCGGGCTTGTATACATTCGCGATGCCCCGCCTATCGGCCGTGTCCACCAACGATACCTCGAACGCCCGGGCAAGCTCGGAGTGGAGCAGCATATCAGTCGCAACGGCCACGCCGTGATACGGCGGCGGCGTCGGTCCTATGATCAGGAGCTTCCGTTTCATTCCTTGAACCATCATCTATGTCTGATAGCGCGAGAGGCTCCAGGTTTCACCTTCGAGTGGAAAAATTCGATCATCCGCCGGGCCGAACCCTCGATGCCGATGTTTCGGACCCGCAAGAAAGCCTCGTGTCCGACTCGGCGCAGCTCCTCCTCGGGCATGGCGAGAACCTTCAATATGGTTTGGATTGAGCCGGAAATATCGAGGGGGTCGATGACAAACCCGGTTTTGCCCTCCTCGATCAGATCTTCCGTGGCAGCGGCATGGATCGACGAAATGACCGGAAGTTCAGCCGCCATACCCTCTGCGATAACGGCGCCGAACGTATCGGCGAGGCTTGGAAAAACGACGATGTCGGCGAGCGCGTAATAGGTCATCAAATCCCGCCACTGAACGTGTCCGACCAGATGCAGGTTGCCCCACCCGCGCGCTGCGATATGGTTTACATACCGTTCTCTCTCCGGACCGTCTCCGACCACCAGGAGCGTCGTTTCCGGCCGCGTCTTCACGATCTCCGCGTACATGTCGAACAACTGCGGATAACCCTTGGCGTCGATGAGCCGCGCGACCGACAGCAGGACCGGCCCCGGATACCGGCTCTTGATGTCCCGAAACCCGGGATGCGCTCTGCACGCCGCCACTTCCGAATTGACGTAGTCCACATCGATCGGCATCGGTGCCAACAGAATGTCTTTTTCGTCGATTCCATAGTGCATGAAAACATGCTTCGCTTCGCTCGAAGACGCGATCGCTCCCGAGGAAAGCCCGCAGATCAACCGCCTGAGCCCATGGCGCAGTCGACTGCCGCCGGCGCAGCTCCTAAGCGCCAACTCGCCCCAGGCCAAATACGGTTTTCGATGTTTCGCGCAATACAGAAGAGCCCCCCAATTGGCGGGGGCGAATCCGCCGCTAAGAACGAGATCGGGATTCAGTCGCCTTAGCCGCTCGGTTACTCCGTAGTTCATGTGAACGGCAGTCTCACGGCCCCGGATCGGCAAATGAAATCCCGGCAAAACGTCCGCATCGAAACGGTAAGCGTCCAGAATCCAATCCCGGTTCTCCTCGGTTTCCGCCATGAGCAAAACCGATAAACGGTCTACTTGCCGGGATATCGCCTCGAATAACGGAATCCGATACGGCGTCAGTATATTCGTTACGATGGCCAGGTTCATACCTGCTCCATACTGCCCCGGACAAAATTCATGACCTGCCATTTAATAACCGCATACCAGGGAATCAAATCATAAATCCTCGCCCATTTCGGCAGCGGTAAAATAGTTCTGGCTCGGCGCCGGATAATCCGTAAATTATGCAGATAACTTATTGAACTCTTGGTTTTGAAGAAACTCGAGGGATTTCGATAATAAATGACCGCCGGCAGCGGGAGTAATACCACTCCCCCGTGCCGCATCGCACGAATGAAAAGATCGTAGTCTATGCACATCTCCAGGCTTTCGTCATACCCTTTGACGCGTCGCCATATCGATCTCGGATATATCGCCGTGGAATGAACCAATGGGTTACTGCGATAGAGTCTGGCTACCGTAATTGAAACCGGCCGTTCTCCCGCGGCGGCCGCGGGCTGGCTCGATATTTCGGGGATGGTCGCCGGAAAATGATCGGCCGGTATATATCGGGTAGCCGCGATCGCCACGTCCGGATTATCGAGCAGAAATCCGACCACGTAAGACAGACGCCAAGAAACGCTCAAATCGTCGGCGTCATTAATCGCGATATAGTCCCCGGATGCCCTTCGAATCGCTTCGTTAAGCGCTCGCGACCGGCCCATGCGTTCGCACCTGATATAGTGGAAACGCGGATCCTTTATCGCTTTGCAAATATTTTCCGTCGCGTCGGATGATCCGTCATCCAGAAAAACCACTTCGAAGTTCGCATAATCCTGAGCCAGGGCGGCGGATATCGAGGATTCGATATACCGATCGGCATTGAATGCCGTCATGACGATCGATACCTTTGGCGGTTCGGGTCTATTTTCCAATGATGAGCTCATACATTCCCTAATCATCAAACCCTGGCCCGCCTCCAAGACGGCTTCGCCTTGGCTCGAAAAACCCCTTTTCGCAGAGTCTCGATCTGCCGCTCGCTCAGCTGTCCGTAAAGATAAACAGCGACGCCATTCCCCTTCGATAAGGCTCGCGCTTTAGAGATAAGCTCGGACAGCCGATCGGGACGGCGATCGACCACCTTGTTCCCCGGACCGACACGGTCGAAATTTCCGACCATGACGACCATCGCCTCGGGACGCTTCATTTTGGATTGAATGGTTTTGATGATGCCGAAATCCGGATTGGCGTGATATTGCATGGAATAAACGACATCCACGATTCCTTCGTCGGCCCATTTCGGAGCGTTTTGACCGAAGGTTTTTATATCGTCCTTCCATGGGGCGGCATCGACACTGACGACCAAATTCGGTTTCAAACGTTTTCCTTCCTTATATATTCTCCCTATAACCCCTGATATCGCGCGCTCCGCTTCGTCGGCCCGCCTGCCCTGCGGTACCGAAAAGCGAACATAATCGAGATTCACGCCGTCGACGGGATATTTCGCGATCACTTCCAACACGATCTCGGTAATTCGATCCCGAAACGCGGGCTTATACCAGTCGAACGATTTCGCGCCCTTTACCGCCAATTCCGGGAATAAATCGTCCCGGTTCCGGAGCCCCATCGAGAACCAGGGATGAACCTCCAAATCATGTTTCCTCGCGGTATCCAGCAAGATGCGCACCGGGTCGAACTGTTCGCCTTGGCCTTTGATATAACCCCGCAGCCGCTCGTCTCGGGGTGCCAGACGGCTAGGCCATGTGGTTCCCCGGCCGTCCCAGATACACGGCACCAGCACATTGAAGCCGGCTTCTTTCACCCGGCGGCATATCTTTTCCGCGTTCGAATGCCCCAGCCAATGCAATCCCTCGTCGAGAATCGCCCGGCTTTCGTTCATCTCTTCGGCGGAGCCGCCGGACAGCGGATAAACGCAGAAAGACGCGGTTGCCGCCAAAAATTGCCGACGATTCAACCTCATCGGGCACCTCCATGTTTCTCGGACAATTCGTTCGCTTTTTCGGCCATGGCGACCAAAGAAAACACGAATATCGCGAATTGCGTCACGTAATCGAAACCGTTATCCGTGGCGATGAAAATCACATAAGTCGTCAAGCCTCCGACACCGGCAAGCGCATATTTCCTGGTTTGAGAATCGTCACGAAACCGCAAGATACGAAACAATCGCCATAAATAGCCAAGGATGACCAATATGAATAAGGTCAGACCCACGACACCGATTTCGCTCAGCATCCTCACGTATTCCGAGTGAATGACACCCAATCCGCCCGCCGAGCGTTCGTAAAAAAAATCCTGGGTCGCCCCGATCCCGGAGCCCAGCAAGGGATGGGGTTCGAAAAATCGACTCAGCACCATTTCCCAGGCGTCGAAACGGCCGGAGCCATGAATTCTTCCCACGGCATCCTCAGGATTCGCGATTACCGTATCGAAACTCATTTGCTCGCCGCCGATAAACATCCTGCTTCGGAATTTCGGGCTGAGCAAAAACAAGGCCGGGAAACTCACGATGCTGAATACGGGAAGAATAATTCTGCCGATACCTCGGCGGCCCAGGAACAGAATCACCGAAAATCCGATGAATATCGCGGCTATCGTGATACGGGTAAACGCGGCCATCACCACGATCGAGAATCCGATAATCATTAGTCCTCTGGATAAGGTTTTATCGGCAACGGCAAACCCGGCCATGGCAAGCATGCTCACGGCGACGATATGGGCAGAAAACGTGGCCGGGCTGGTATGAGGAAGCGTAAGTCTCGGATCGGAACTCAGACCGAAGAGCCGCGCCATCAAGGCCAACACCACCATGGCGATGCCGCTCGCCAGGATGATTCGCTCCGTCTGCAGAAGCTGGCGCGTTGAGGACACGGCGGTCATGACGAGCATCACGAACAGAAGCGGCGCGCTCAATTTGGCGATCATCCTGAGACCGAACGACAAGCTCGGCGCCCACAATATCGACGTCAGGCAGAACGCGAGAAACAGCAAGTGAAGCTTGTAGCGGGACAGGTATTTGAGTGTCTTCGATAGGCGGGGGACCAAAACCAGGCAAACGGCAACCCATAGTCCGAACAACCGCACGGCTGCGAGACTCATGTGCCCCATCGGCGTCGAGCTGATCTCATCGCTCCCGGGCGTCAACGGAATCGGCCCCGTCAGCAACGCATAATTGAGCAGGAATACCGGGGACCAAAGAGCCAGCAGGCCATACAGGCCCACGGCGACGAGAAGCAATACGAAAAACATAAGGGATTACGTCGGCATACTGTGGAATCATTCCAATAAACCACTGAGCTACCTTGCAATTCGGCTTCGGACTAGCGAGCCGCGGCCGAAACGTACTGCCGAAAAATGACGCCGGTCGGCCTCGGATCAACCCGAGTGGCAATCCTACCGGTTCGGGGCGCATACCACGACCTCAGACTGCGTCTTGAGGCCGGGACTAGAGCGTTTTTCACCGCCGCTTAGCGGCGAGGATTAGGAAAATCGTTGGTCGGCAATCCCTTGCCGACACACAGGATCGGCCAGGGACTTTGTCGGAAGGGTCGCGACTAAAACAACCGTTTGCGATCGGGAAAGGATTGCCGACCTACAGCACCTCGGAGCGCGATGCCAAACCGGAAAATACTCTAGAAAAAATCCGGCTTTCGCCTTCGCATAAGCTCCGTTTACTTCGCTTCGCGCCTCCTGCGATGAACTTGTTCAGTCGGCACGCATAGCGTCCGAAAGAACGGATAGAATTCGGGCCGATGCTTTACCGTCCCATAACTCCGGCTTTTTCCTTGCCGCACCCGATCCACTCAGCACTTTTCGAGCTTCCGCCACGATACGCGCAGGATCGGAACCCACGATCACGTTCGTACCCTCTTCGACCGTAATCGGGCGTTCCGTGTTGTCGCGCAGGGTAATGCAAGGGACGCCGAGCGCCGTGGTCTCTTCCTGAATGCCGCCGCTGTCCGTCAACACCATCTTGGCGTCTTTGAACAGGTTCAAGAATTCCATGTAGGACAGAGGTTTCGTGGTGACGATGGAATCGGGAATCGTCAGGCCGAATTTCTGGATGTTCGCCTGAGTGCGGGGGTGTATGGGAAATATCAGAGGCAATGCGGTGCTCACCTCCGCCAATGCCTCGACGATGCCGGCCAGCGTTTCCGGACTATCCACATTGGAAGGCCGATGCAGCGTGACGACGCCATAGGACGGATTCCGCTGCTTGAAGATCGTCGTCTCGAATGCCGTCGGCGCGAGGTGTTTCAGCTTTTCCACCTGATGAAACAGATTGTCGATCATCACGTGGCCCACGAAGAAGATGCTGTCCTTCCGTTTGCCTTCGGCCAACAAGTGACTTACGCCGCTTTTTTCGGTCACGAAGAAATAGTCGGATATCGAATCGGTCACGATACGGTTGACCTCCTCCGGCATCGTGATGTCTCCGCTCCGAAGTCCGGCTTCGACGTGAGCCACCTTGATCCCGAGCTTCTTCGCCACGATCGAGCAGGCCAGCGTCGAATTCACGTCGCCCACCACCATCACCAAATCGGGCCGGTCCTTCAGGCAGATCTCCTCGAAACGGACCATCACTTTCGCCGTCTGCTCGGCATGGGAGCCGCTGCCCACCTCCAGGTGATAATCCGGCGACGGTATCTCCAATTCTTCGAAGAACACGTCGCTCATTTCCTTGTCGTAGTGCTGCCCGGTATGGACCAGCTTGTATTCGAACGGATACGAGCCCTGCCGAAGCTCCCGGATGATCGGGGCGATCTTCATGAAATTGGGCCGCGCACCGGCGACGATAAACATCTTGTAGGTCTGGGCGATTGTATTCAAAGCATCGTCTCTCTTCGGTTTTTCGTGTTAGCACTGCACCAAACGGCCATTCGCATTACAACGATTCCGCGCCACACGCTTCGAGAATTGAACAATCGCCGAGCGATGTAACGAGTTTATGCGTGGACGTCCTAAGAAGTTTATACGTAAGAGCGCTTAAATCGCCCCCAAGCCTTGTGCCGAACAAACTTCCCCTCATTTCTGGTGGCGGTAGCCGCAGGCCGACAAAACTTTGCCGGCAATTCTGTCGGGAAGGGATTCCCGACCTACAACTGACTTAGAGCCTATCCCAGTAGGTGATAAAACCCTTCGACAGGCTCAGGGCGAACGGCCTACTGAGATAGGCTTTTAGTGTCGTAGGTCGGCAATCCTTTTGCCGACGCTTCCGCCGGCGCTTCGTTGAACCTTTAGAACAAGCCCGTAATCCGGCCGTTGTCGTCCACGTCTATGGCCTCGGCCACCGGCATTTTGGGCAGTCCCGGCATGGTCATCATGCTGCCGCAGACGGCCACCACGAACTCGGCGCCGTGGGAAGGCCGCACTTCGCGGATGGAGAGCACGTGGCCGGACGGCGCTCCCTTGAGATTCGGATCGTTCGAAAACGAGTACTGCGTCTTGGCGATGCACACCGGGAAATGGCTGTATTCCTCGCTCAAGCGCTCGAGCTGCTGACGGGCCTTGCTGTCCGCGGTGATATCCGCCGCCCCGTACAGCTGGGTGGCGATCGTCTTGATCTTGTCCCAAAGCGGCGCTTGCTCTTCATAAAGGAAACTGAAATTCGACTGACCGGCATCGACCATCCGGACGACTTCCCGAGCCAGGTCTTCCGCGCCCTTTCCGCCCTCGGCCCAGTGCCGGCAGACGATGACCTTGGCCCCCATCTCCTCGACCTTGCGCTTGAGCAGCGCGATTTCGGCGTCGGTGTCCGAGGTGAAATGATTGATGGCGACGACGCAGGGCAAGCCGAACCGCTGCTGCACGTTGCCGAGGTGCCGCTCCAGATTCACGAAACCGGCTTCCACAGCTTCCAGGTTCTCCTGTTGCAGTTCCTTGACCGGCACGCCGCCATGCGACTTGAGCGCCCGCACGGTCGCGACCAGCACCACGCCGTCAGGCTTGAGGCCGGCCTTGCGGCACTTGATGTCGATGAATTTCTCCGCCCCGAGATCGGCGCCGAAGCCTGCTTCGGTCACCACGTAATCGGCCAGCTTCAAGGCTGTCTTGGTCGCGACCACCGAGTTGCAGCCGTGGGCGATATTGGCGAAAGGACCGCCGTGGACGAATACCGGATTGTTTTCCAGAGTCTGGACCAGATTCGGCCGCAGAGCGTCCTTCAGCAGCGCGGCCATGGCGCCGTGCGCCTTGAGATCGCGGGCGAAAACCGGCTTATTGTCGAAACGGGTATAACCCACCAGGATGTTTCCGAGGCGCTCTTTCAGTTCTTTCAAGGAGCTCGACAGGCACAGGATGGCCATCACTTCTGAGGCGGCGATGATGTCGAAGCCGTCTTCGCGCGCAAAGCCATTGGCCGTTCCGCCCAGGCCGATGACGATGTCGCGCAGTGCGCGGTCGTTCATGTCGATGACACGCTTCCAGGCGATCTGGCGCGGATCGAGGTTCAACCGGTTGTCGTGGTGGATGTGGTTGTCGATCATCGCCGACAGCAGGTTGTGGGCGACACCGATGGCGTGGAAGTCGCCGGTGAAATGAAGATTGATGTCCTCCATGGGCACGACCTGAGCGTAGCCGCCTCCGGCCGCTCCTCCCTTGACGCCGAAACACGGCCCCAGAGCGGGCTCCCTGAGACAGATCATGGTTTTCTTGCCCAGCCGGTTCAGCGCGTCACCCAAACCCACGGTCGTGGTGGTCTTGCCCTCCCCCGCCGGCGTCGGGCTGATGGCGGTGACCAGAATCAGCTTGCCGTTGGGCCTGTTCTTGAGACCGTCGATATAGTCCAGGGATAGCTTGGCCTTGTAGTGGCCGTACGGGTCGAGATGTTCTGGCGCTATACCCAGCCTGTCTTTGGCCAGATCGATGATCGGCAGCATCTTGGCTTTTTGAGCGATTTCGATGTCGGACATGAATGCACCTTTTTATCTATCTCGGTCGTGGATATGGAAGTCGGGATCAAAAGGGCAGCGAGCACAAGGCGTCAAACGCCGTAACCGAACCCTCGAAGTTGGCAGATATTAACAAGTTGCCGGAAGCAACGCAGCAAGCCGGCCGAGTTCTTGGCTACACTATCGGGTTGGGCTTTGTCGCGAGCCGGCGACGCGTTCGGCTTGCATGCTCTCCATACGTCAGCCGGAATGAGCATCCTTCAGGGATGGCTTGCGAATTGCTTTACGGCCGAGCGGATAACAACAATCACTTTTCGACAATAAGAGGCAACCATGTCGGCGACGAAAACGTCACCCGTATTCGATCGGTTCAACCCATTCGTTCTTCTCGGCGGAATCTTTTTGGCGCTTAGCCTGAGTTTTCCTCAGGACGCGTACAGCGATCCCCCCGACTGGGCGCCGGCCCACGGCTACCGGAGCAAACACAAGGACAGACATCGCGATGACTACGACGACCGTTACGAACACCGCGAAACCCGTCATTACCATGACCACGATCACGACTACGGCGTAAGATCGGGCCGCTGCGACCGCACCATGGTCGGCAAGGTGCTGGGCGGCGTTGCGGGAGGTGCGCTAGGCGGCGTCATCGGCTCCAAGGTCGGAAACGGCGACACTGCTTCGACGGTCATTGGCGCCGTCGCCGGCACGGTGATCGGCGCGATCATCGGAGACCAGATCGCTCGCCGCATGGACGCGAGCGACATGTTCTGCACCGGACGGGCGCTCGATTTCGCCGACGACCGCCGCAGCGTCCATTGGATGAACCCGGACAACCAGGTGGACTACCTGGTCACGCCCTTGCGGACCTTCAACGACAACGGAGAGCGCTGCCGCGAATTCTCCACCCGCATGACCTACGGCAAGCAGCGCGACTCGGTCAACAATATCGCGTGCCGCCAGCCGGACGGGAGCTGGGTGATTCGGAATTGAGCAGGGGCAAGGCCCGCAATGCCCGTACGGAATCGATCGGAAGGCATCCATCCTTCTTACGGGCTGGCCTTTCGGCGGGTTACGCTTCGCTAACCCGCCCTACGAGTTCTTAACACTCATCAGCTCGCAGGTTGAACATCGCAAGCGAGAATCGGGCCGCGCAGTAAATTCTTTCACATCCGTCCGGTTCGTAGGGCGAAACAGCGCAACCTATTCCGCCTTACGGGTACCGCCGGTACACGGCGGTACCCTATCGCCTTCACGCCGCGTCAGACTCCGTCGGCTGCGGGGCCAGCAAACGCTCCACGACCTCCAACTGTTCCGGATTTCCGAGCAGGCCGATGCGGTCGCCCGGAAGGAATACGGTCTGGGTAGACGGGTTGACCATCAGCTCGTTCTTGCGCTTGATCGCCACCAGGGTGGCGCCGGTCCGGGTACGGAGGGCGGCCTCGCCCAGCATCTTCCCGGCCAGCGGACTTTCCTCGGGTACTTTTCGCCAGGCGATGTCGATCAATTCGGAAGCATCGAGCAGGTCCCTGAGTAAGGCGTGCTCGCCCTGCGACTTGACCAGGGCCTCGTAGTTTTCGCGGCGCACGGTATCCGCGTAGCGCCGCACGTCGTGCAGGGGAAAACCCAGTTGCAGCAGCGTGTGCCGCAGCACCTGCAGGCCGCCTTCCAACTCCGGATGGATCACCAGCTGTGCGCCCAATTCCGAGAGTCGCTTGACCCCGGCTCGGGTGGCGGCGCGGGCGATGATCGGGAGATCCGGGGCAATGTCCCGGGCAGCCGCGACGGTCAATTCGGTGGCCGCTTCCTCGGGCAAAGTCACCACCAGCAGACGGGCCCGGTGCAGCGCCGCATGGGTCAGGATGTCGGAGTTGGCCGTATCGCCCAGGAGCGTGGGGACGCCTCGTTTGGCCAATTTTTCGATCCGGCTGATACGGAAATCGATGACCAGATAGGGAATGCCCAGCTCCCCCATCACGTCGACGATATGCGAACCTACCCGTCCGTAGCCGACCACCACCACGTGGTCGGCGACCGACTCCTCCACCGGCGTCTGCGTCGAGCCGTGGCGGTCCAGCCATCGCCATAACGGCTGGACCCCTCTTAAGCTCCGTTGCAGCGGATGAACGCTGTGCAGCATGAACGGGTTCACGACGATGGACAGAAGAGCGGCCGCCAATATCAGCGCGTGTTGGCCCTTATCCAGTATGCCGAGACTCAAGCCGGTCTGATCCAGGATGAAGGAGAACTCGCCGATTTGGCAGGAGCCGGCCGCAACCACCAGCGCGGTGCTGGCCGGACGCGGGAACGGCAACACCCAAAGCCCCGAGACGATGAACTTTCCGATGACCACCAGAGCGGTAAGAATCAGGACCGGTTCGAGGTGCTCCACCAGAAAGCCGGGATCGAGCATCATGCCGACGGACACGAAGAACAAGACGGAAAAGGCTTCGCGGAACGGCAGCAGATCGGATGCGATGCGGTGACTGAGCGGCGACTCGCTCACCACCGCTCCCGCGACAAAAGCGCCCAGCGCCAACGAAACGCCGAACAATCGCGATGCACCCAGGGCGATTCCCAAAGAAATGGCCAGGATCGCCAGAATGAATAGCTCGCGGGAGCGGGTATGGGCCACCCGCAGCAACAGCCAGGGAATGAAGCGTTTGCCCGCAAACAGCATGAACACGAGAAAGCCCAAAGCCGACAGCAGCGCGAGGCCGAGAGTGCGCCATTCCATGGGCTTGCCGGTGTCGGCCAGGTTGGGCAGGATCATGATCATGAGAACGGTGGCGATGTCTTCCATGACGCGCCAGCCGACCGCGACTTGCCCGTCCGGGGTGTTCAGCCAGCCGCGGTCCATGAAGCCGCGCAGCATGACGATGGTGCTGGCGATGGACAGCACCAGTCCCAGCACCAGTCCGGACTTGGGCGTCCAGCCCCAATATTGGCTCAGGCCATAACCCAGGGCCGCCATGGTCAGCATCTGTCCCAACGTTCCGACGATGGCGATATCTCGCACTTTCCACAGATCGGCAAAGGAAAAATGCAGCCCCACGCCGAACATCAGGAAAATGATGCCCAGCTCGGCCAACTGGTTGATGGTTTCGGCATCGGCCAGATAACCCGGCGTGAACGGGCCGATGACCACGCCCGCGAGCAAATAACCGACAATGGACGGCAGGCCGATGCGTTGAACGATCAGCCCTCCTAGAAAGGCAACGCTCAGCGTAACGGCGATATTTTCGAGCAAACCCAGGTTATGCATGAGATATGTGGAGTATGGTGCAGGCAGGTAGCCAAGAAGTTTATCAGGGTGCGTCGATCAGCGCCGATTTCCCGCGCCTTGAATCGCCGACACTCATAAAGAGCTCAGGCACGATCGACACCGGTGGACAGCAAACTGTACGGCAACGGCTTGCAACGCTGCTCAAAAGGGCTCCCCATGCCTTCAGGCGTTCTTGAGTCAGGCTCGATTTGGAAACAACCGCACCGCCGCGGTTGAACCGACTTCCGGATGATGCGGCGGCCCTATCGGTCGGTCATGCGTTATGCGGCGGGCGAGCCGGTAGCCGTGGAACCCTCGTGCACGATCAGCACGTCGCACTTCGAATCGGAAAGGATGCGACGCGTCACGCTGCCCAGGAGCATTTCCTCGACGACGTTTTTGCCGTGTTTGCCCATGACGATCAGGTCCGCCCCGAACGATTCCTCCTTGGCGAGAATCAGGCGAGCGGCATCCTCGAGCTCCACGAATCGGAAGAGCCGACGCGAACCCTCGGCCACCTCATCGATCAGGCTGCTGATGCGGCTCATTGCCTCCTGCTGAGCCTGACCGCGGAATCTCTCTATCTCGTCGTCCAGCACGCCGCCCTGCCGAAGCATCCCCTCGAAAGGAACGGCGGAAGCATGGACAACCATGATGTCGGCATTTGGAGCGACCCGCATCGCCATCTTCAGCGCGGCGATGGAGTGGGGGGAGAAATCCACCGGAACCAGTGCACGCCGATAGCTTGCCTCCGGCGGGCGCTTGACGACGAGAACCGGCCGCGTGCACATACGCAACAAACGGTCCGCGGTCGTACCCAGAAACAGTTCGCGCCAACGGTCAGAGCCGTGCGCTCCCAATACCAGCAAATCCGCCTGTTCGGCGGCCGACAGAATCTCGTCCAGCACCGCTCCGATGGCGATTCGGGAAACCGCGGCCATCCGGGTATCCTCCGCGATCCGCGATCCCAGGGCATCCAGCATGCGTTGCGCGTCATCGATCAGCTTCGTCTCGGCGTCGCCGTGCGAGGGAATCAATTCGCGCACGGCCTTCAGGGACGTTTCACTCAAGACATGCAGCAGCTCCAATCGCCCCTGTTGTTCCGCGGCCAGGAAAGCCGCCCGATAGGCGGCGTTAGTGGCATCATCCGAGAAATCGGTTGCTGCCAATATAGTTCTGAACATATCCACGCAGCTCTCCTCTTTGGGTATGCATGGGGATTCCATTCCCGTTTTGGCGGCAGGCTGAGGTGCCTGCTTCTGAATCTGCAGCGCCCCCGGTCCACGCCGGCCCTCCGAATGGAGCCGTTCGGTCGCCTGCCTGGCGCCGTTGCCGAGAAAAACCGTAGAACGAACCCATACGTCCAGTGTCATCGGCCGCGAGGGAAAAGTTAGGATAAAAACATGCCGAGCTTACACGCACCTTACGGAGCCATTGGCTCACAGCTTGTTTTCCCCGTGGAATGGCGCGGTGTTGTGAAACCAACGACTAGATACACCCCGGCGGCTTGGGCAGTCCCGCGATCAAACAGGCGTACTTCAACGGGCTTTCCGGAAACAGCCGGTGCAGGTAGCGGGAAGTGCCTTTTTCTTCCCCGAATTCCTTCTGTACCGCCTTGACGAACATGCGTGTGTTCGGAAGATGGTGAAATCTGAGATAGTAGCTGCGGATGAAGCGCACGATCTCCCAATGCGCTTCGGTCAATGCTATGGGTATGCTCGCCGCCAGAGCGGCGGCGACATGCTCGTCCCAGGCGTTCGCATCGGTCAGAAATCCGCTTTCGGTCGTTTCCAGAATCTTGCCGTTCACTTCGATCATGGCTCAAAACCACGACTGGACAAGCCGGCTTTCGACGGTCAAATCGACGAATCCGCCGTAGTCGACGATTCGAATCGTCTCGGCGACCTCGGAAGTTTCCACGCCGCGCGCGTCGAGATCCGGCCCCAAGGCATAAAACCTGACGCGTCCCATAGCCGACTTCAGGACGGCTTCGGAATCCCCGCCCTTCACCGCGGCGTAAACCCCGTTTTCGATCAGCAGAATCGCATCGCTCTCGCCCGCCCGGACGAGACAATCTTCCAGGGCGCGGCTTTCCTGGGGCGAGCGGTTGACTAGATGCAGAACTGCCATCAGCACGAGATCACAAGGTCATGTTCCGCCGTCAATCCGGCGATGTCCGCTCTTTCCACAACGCGCACGGGGATAACGAGATCCTCGGTCGTCAAATGCCTTCCCCGCAAAGACTCCCGCTCGACAAAAACATCCTCCACATCGTACAAAGCCAAAGCTTCGAACAAGGGAGCGACGGGTTTCAGCCCGTTCGGTTCGAACCTCTGACCCCGTTTGAGCAGAAACACGCCATCGTCCAGCATCAGGAGCCGTACGGCCTGATCGAAGGCGGCGGCGGTCATGGCCATGTCCAGCGATTCCCGGACTCTTGCGCCGTTCCGAGGGGCACTGCGCATCACAAACAAGAATTTTTTTTGCACCGATTCAACCACCAAAGACCAATACCCGATCTGCCTTCAGACAGGCGTCCATCCATTGTCCCAAGCCGCCGATCCGAAAACCGTCCGCCCCGGTTGTCGGCATGCCGCGCCGCTGCGCGGCCGAAACGCACAGCACCAGGTCGATCCCGTGCTTATCGGCGAGATCGGGCCAGGGCGGAACCGAATCTTT
The DNA here is from genome assembly GCF_002005105.1 of Methylocaldum sp. 14B. GTDB lineage: Bacteria > Pseudomonadota > Gammaproteobacteria > Methylococcales > Methylococcaceae > Methylocaldum. Next base: position 94,598 of record NZ_MSCV01000007.1, read on the forward strand.
GTCCTCCGCCGATAAACCGGATCGCAGCGCGTTATAAACCCCGTCATGGTAAAAGAACACGCACACGATTTCGTGATCTTTATCCAACGCGGCTTTGATAAACTGATAGGCAGTGCGCGCCGATTGAGCGGAACAAGGCCCGGCATTGACCTGAATGGCGTATTTCATCGCGGCGACACCCTTTCGAAAAAACGGTTCATCGAGTAACCGTACACCGTGGACTCATTCACACCCGCGCCGCACACGGCGCTGAAACATCATGAAATTCGACAAACTGCTTGCATCGCTGTTGATTCTCAGCTACGGCTCATTGGCGCTGCAACCCGCCCATGCGCAACTCAACCTGGAGTTGCCCGAAATCGGCGACCCGACCGGAACCCTCATGACGCCGCAGCAGGAGAAGGAACTCGGCGCAGCGTTCTACCGCAAGTTGCACGCCCAGCTCGAAGTCAGCCAAGATCCGGAAGTCAACGATTACATCCAGTCCATAGGGCAGAAACTGGCCGGGTCCAGCGACAACCCCGCGCAAGCGTTTCATTTCTTCGTGGTCAGCGATCCCACGGTCAACGCATTCGCGGGGCCGGGCGGATACATCGGCGTCAACTCCGGACTGATCCTGACCTCGGAAGCCGAGAGCGAACTCGCTTCGGTACTGGCCCACGAAATCGCGCACGTCACGCAGCGGCATCTTTATCAAACGTTCCAGGCCGCCGGCCGCCTGGCGCTGCCCACCGCCGCGGCCATGCTGGCCGCCGTTCTGCTGGGCGCGAAATCCGCGCAACTGGGCCAAGCCGCCTTGATGGCCGCGCAAGCCGCCAATATCCAGTATCAAATCAATTTTACCCGCGACAACGAGGCCGAAGCCGATCGCGTCGGCATGCAGATTTTATCGAAGTCGGACTTCGACCCGCGCGCCATGCCGACGTTCTTCGAAAGAATGCAGCAATCCACCCGCTTCGTCGGCCGAGAATTGCCGGAGTTCCTGCTGACCCACCCGGTGACCGTGTCCCGTATCTCGGATACGCGGGGACGCGCGGAACAGTTTCCGTATCGGCAATATCCGGATTCTTTCGCCTATCAGCTCGTCCGCGCCAAGCTGCGGGTGCAGACCGCCGCCCGCCCGCAGGACGCGCTGAATTATTTCAAGGCGGTCAGCGGCCAGGGCACCAAGCTGCAACAGGATGTTTCCGCCTACGGTTTAGCCTTGGCACTGATCGCCAACGCGCGTGCGGGGGAAGCCAAACCGATCCTGCAGCGGCTGATGGAGATTTATCCCGATCAGTCCCATTTCGCCAATGCGCTGGCCAGCGCCGAGCGGGAGACCAAGAATTACCCGCGCGCGATCCAGCTTTACGAATCGGCCCTGCAACGCTTTCCGGAAAACCGGGCGCTGACGCTCAACTATGTCCGCACGCTGCTCACCACCGGCAAAGCGGAACAGGCGCGCAAGCTGCTGCAGAACTACGCCCGCCGCCATCCGCCTACTCCGGAAGTCTACAACCTGCTGGCGCAAGCCTATAGCCAGCTCGGGAACGATGCCGAATCGCACCGCTATGTCGCCGAATCCTATTACGCCTCGGGCCAGAACCGCGCCGCCATACTGCAACTTCGGCTGGCCAGAAAAACGGCCGGCGACAATTTTTATCTGAACTCCGTCATCGACGAGCGCTTGAAGCAGCTGCTCGCCGAAGAGGAAGAGCGCAGAAAGCAGTGAGGCATAGAAACCGCGGCGGCCGGAGTTTATTCCAGATCCTGCACGCCACGCTCGATTTCGCCGTGCTTTCGAAGCTGCCGCTTGAGGATCTTGCCCGCGGCGTTTTTCGGTAACTCCGGCTGAAAGACGATCTTGCGGGGAATTTGATGCCGCCCGAGGTGCTCCCTGCAGAAAGCGCGGACTTCGCTTTCCGTGATCGGCTTGGACTCGTCTATCGCGATATACGCGACCGGAATTTCGCCGTGCAAATCGTGCGGCTCCCCGACCACCGCGGCCTCGCGGATCGGCGGAAAGCGGTATAGCACCTCCTCGATCATGCGTGGATAAACGTTCATGCCGTTGACGATGATCAGATCCTTCTTGCGATCGACGATGCTGAAATAGCCGTCTTCGTCCCGCGTACCGAGATCGCCGGTCAGAAGCCATTCGCCGCGAAACACTTCCCGGGTCGCGTCCGGCTGCATCCAATAGCCCTTCATCACGTTGGCACCGCGTACGGCAATCTCGCCGACTTCGCCGCACGGCAACTCGCGCCCGTCTTCGTCGACGATTTTCATCTCGACTCCGGGAACCGGCAAACCCACCGTTCCCGGTTTGATGAGGCCGTCGATCGGATTCACGCAGGTTACCGGGGAACATTCTGTCGGTCCGTCGCCCTCGTAGATCCTGATGCCGAATTTTTCTTCGAAGCGCCGCAACACGTCGACCGGAAGCGCAGCGCCGCCGGAAACGCAATAGCGTATGGAGGAAAGGAGCGGCGCACGCTCGTCTTTGAGTCGCAACAGTACCGAATACATGCTGGGCACGCCGAGAAAAATCGTGGCTCGGCTGGCATGGATCGCGTCGACGACCTGATCGGGCTCGAATCGCGGCAGGGGAATGAACGCACAGCCGTTGGTCAGGGGCGTGAGCATGCCGACGGTTGCCGCGAATGCGTGAAACATCGGAAGAACCAGCAGCACGACATCCTGCCCCGGACGCCAGTGCATGGCTTCGCGGACGCTGCGCGTGTTGGCGACCAGATTGCCGTGGGTCAGCATCGCCCCCTTGGGACGGCCGGTGGTTCCCGAGGTGTAGAGGATGACGACCAGATCCTCTTGCGGGTCGCAATCGATATTCGGTACCGGCGCGTCGGATCTTAGAAAAGCATCGAACGCCTCGGCGCCTTCGACTTCTCCGCCGATGGATACGCGAAACTCGATTCCCGGCGCAGCCTGAAGCGCGGATTCCGCCTGTTTCGAAAAGGCTTGATGGAAAATCAAGCCCTTGGCGCCGGAATCGTTGAGAATGAAGCCGATTTCTTCCGTGTTCAGCAGCAAATTGATCGGAACGACCGTGGCCCCGGCTTTCACGATGCCGGTATAGGCAATGGCGAATTCCGCCGAATTGGGGCAGTAAAGGGCAATCCTGTCCCCTTTGACCACGTCTCGGGCCGCCAAGGCCGCCGCCACGCGATCCGATCGGTTGCCTATGGTGGCATGATCGATGACCTGAGAGCCCTGGATTACCGCGGGCCGATCAGGATAAAGCCGGGCGCTCTCCCGGAGTGCATGGATCAATGACGACATCCTGGCACCTTCTCGTCGGTTTATGCCCTCGTCAGGGCAGCAAAAACGGAAAAAATAATCCCGCCGGGCTAGAGGCACAACGGCGGGATTATTTTATTTGACCGATTGCTTACTTAATTGACGACTCTGTGTCCCCGATTGCGGAGGCAATTGATGTAAGACCGCTTGTATTGATCGTCGCCCGAGACCCCGCTGTAACCAGCGCCGCCGAGGCCGCCCGCGGCAGCGCCGATCGCGGCACCGCCGCCGGGATTGCCAGCGACAGCGCCGACCGCGGCGCCCGTTGCGGCACCTAGCAATGCGCCTGCAGCAGCACCCTTCGCCGCTTCCGTTCCGGTACTGCCCGCTTGGCGAGCGAGCATTTTGCACTCTTCCATATCCTGCTGCAGCCGATAGGCATTCGGATCGTTATACGTGTCCACCACAGGCTCCCATCCGGTGTAGGTTGCGCAACCGCTCAGAGTCAACACGGTGCAAAGAAATACAGGTAGCTTTTTGACCATAAGTCGTTTCACTCGTATAGGACGTTAATCGATATCTCAGCAACAGTATCCGGAACACAGGTACTGAATTGCTCTGCCTACTATAGCAAACTCACTCTGCTCAATCCGCAGGAATACGTATCGTAATGTTTCCGACCGTCATTCAACCCAGAATGGCTTCGCCACGGGCCAAATTCGGGAGCTGGCCGCCTAAGCCCATCGCGTATCGCATGACCAATTTCTTGGCCGGCGTGATTCGCTCCGCCAAACCCAGCCCCAGATTCCGAATGAATCGGAGCGGACGGTTCGCGTTTCCGAACACGCGATAGAACAGGTCCATCGTCGTCATCATGACCAGGTTGTTGCTGCGGCGCATGCTTTCGTAAGTTTGCAGCACATGGGCTGCGCCGATGTCCTGGCCATTCTTGTGAGCGCCGACCAGCACCTGCGCCAGCGCCGCAGCGTCCAGAAGACCGATGTTGACGCCCTGCCCCGCCAGCGGATGAATCATGTGGGCCGCATCGCCGATCAAAGCCACGCCCTCTTTACTGTAACTCAAGGCATGCTGACGCTTGAGCGGGAAGCTGCCTTTCGCCTCGATACGCTTGATCTCGCCCAGAGCCGAGGGGAACGCAGCGATAAGCTCCCGGAGCAGCGCGTCATCCGGCAAAGCCTTCAGGCGTTTGATGTCCTCCGGCGCCTCGTACCAGACGAGAGATGCATGAGGCCCGTCCAGCGGCAGGAAAGCCTGGGGCCCCTTGGGGGTAAAGCGTTGCCAAGTGATGTCCTGCTGGCTGTATGCGGTTTCCACCGTCAGCACCAGGGCGTGCTGCTCGTAATCCCAACCGCTTACTCCCATGCCGGCCACTTGCCGCACCCGGGAATAGCCGCCATCCGCGGCAACCAATAAGCGCGCCGACAAGACGCGGCCGTCGTCCAATTCGACGGTCGAGCCTTGCGGCCCGTAATCGATCATTTTGGTTCTGGCGGGACAAAGAAAATCGATATTGGAAAATTCGACCAGGCGGTCGAGTAAAGCCAGCTGGATTACCCGGTTCTCGACGATATAGCCCAAGACCGGCTCATCGATGTCCTCGCTCCGAAACTCGACATCGCCCGACTCTTCCCATACCCGCATCCTCCGGAACGGGCAAAACCGGCGCGAAGCGATGCCTTTCCATGCGCCCACGGTTTTGAGAATGCTGGCGGACGCGATGCTGATCGCGGACACGCGAAGATCGTGGGGCTGCTCCGACGCAAACGCCGGCGGCGGGGCATCCTCGATCACGGCAACTCGCAGACTGCTGCCTCCGAGGCCACTCCCCAAAGCGGCACCGACCATGCCGCCGCCCACAACGATCACGTCATATTTTTCGGTCATTCTCTATTCCTCATGCTTGGCTTGGCGCGCATGTTCAACCACGCTGCGAAACCGCCTCGAATTTCCGGCCATAAAGTAAAGGTAACCGGGCTCGGCAAGCAATACCGGCTTTGTCTCGCCGGCTCGGGGGCGGACGGTCGGGCGGCGAGCGGGTCCATTCTCTATCGAAACCAATCATCGCACCACCTTAATTCATAACAAACACCGAGCGTGCAAGCTTGGCGCCCTTGAAAAGACCGGCCGGATTCTTTATATTTCTTGCCCATTTTGGCTAAATGGGCGGCTTCACGTCGCCATTTCGGATATTTCAAAACCAACTGCGAACACGAATTCTTGACTGTCGCGGCGGTCCATTACTGGAGCCGCAATATTCTCTTGTAAACCGCGAACCGGCAAACGACAGACCACACCCCTGACAGAGGTACACCATGAGTTTCAACGCCATACCCGCCAAGCAAGGTCTATACGACCCGCGCAACGAACACGACGCTTGCGGCGTAGGTTTCATCGCTCACATCAAAGGCCATAAAAGCCACGACATCGTCTGCAAGGGGCTGGAAATTTTAAGAAACCTGACTCACCGCGGAGCGGTAGGCGCCGATCCGTTGGCGGGCGATGGGGCCGGCATTCTCATTCAAATACCGGATGCTTTTCTCCGCGACGAATGCTCTACACTCGGGATCGCCCTTCCGGATTACGGTCACTATGGCGTCGGCATGCTGTTTCTGCCGCGCAATCCGGAACATCGCGCGACCTGCGAACAAATCGTCGAAGATTTCATTCGCACCGAAGGCCAAACCGTTCTCGGCTGGCGCGATGTTCCGGTAGACAACTCGACGCTCGGGGAATCGGTCAAGACAATCGAACCCGTGATTCGCCAGGTTTTCGTGGGGCGGGCGGAAAGTTGCCGGGATCAGGACGCGTTCGAGCGCAAGCTGTTCGTCATCCGCAAGCAGATCGACAAGAAGATTCGTGCCTTGAATCTCGAGGAAGGCAAGATGTTCTACATCCCTTCCTTCTCGTCCCGCACTTTGGTTTACAAGGGCATGCTGCTCGCCGATCAGGTCGGCGTGTTTTACCGCGACCTCCGCAACGAGCAAATGGTGTCGGCGCTTGCCCTGGTGCACCAGCGGTTCTCCACCAACACCTTCCCGACCTGGGATCTGGCCCATCCTTTCCGAATGATCGCCCACAACGGCGAAATCAACACCTTGCGCGGCAACATCAATTGGATGGCCGCTCGACGCCATTCGATGTCATCCGAAGTTCTGGGCGAAGATCTCGACAAGATCTGGCCGCTGATCGCCGACGGCAAGTCCGATTCCGCCAGCTTCGACAATGCGCTGGAGCTTCTGGTCATGGGGGGCTATTCGCTGGTCCACGCCATGATGCTGCTGATCCCGGAAGCGTGGGCCGGCAATCCCTTGATGGACGAAAAACTCCGCGCCTTCTACGAATACTACTCGGCCCTGATGGAACCCTGGGATGGTCCGGCCGCCGTGGCCTTTACCGACGGACGGCAGATCGGCGCCACGCTCGACCGTAACGGCCTGCGTCCGGCGCGCTATCTCATCACCGACGACGACACCGTGGTGATGGCCTCCGAGATGGGCGTGCTGACCATTCCGGAACACAAGATCGTCAAGAAATGGCGTTTGCAGCCCGGCAAGATGTTCCTGATCGACCTCGAACAGGGCCGCATCATCGACGATGCCGAAATCAAATCGGAACTGGCCAATCGCGAGCCGTATCAGCAGTGGCTCAACGATACCCAGATTCAATTGGAAAAGCTGCCGGCCGAAATCGCCGCGATGCCGCCCGACTCGGAGACCCTGCTCGATCGGCAGCAGGCTTTCGGCTACACCCAGGAAGACATCAAGTTTTTCCTGACCCCCATGGCCTTGAGCGGTCAGGAACCGGTCGGCTCCATGGGCATCGATGCGGCGCTCGCGGTGCTCTCCAAGCGTTCGCGATTGCTCTACGACTATTTCAAGCAGGGTTTCGCGCAAGTTACCAACCCGGCCATCGACCCGATCCGCGAAGAACTGGTCATGTCGCTGGTGTCCCACATCGGCCCGCGGCCGAACTTGCTGGCGCTCCACAATGGCGGCAGCCACAAGCGGCTGGAAGTGCATCAGCCGATCCTGACCAATAAGGATCTGGAAAAAATCCGCCGTATCGAGGCCCGCACCGGAGGCGCGTTCAAGACCAAAACCATCAGTTTCTGCTACTCGGCCGATACCGGCGCCGGCGGCATGGAACCGGCGTTGACAGCCTTGTGCGCACGGGCCGAACAGGCGGTGCACGAGGGCAACAATATCCTGGTGCTGTCCGATCGGGAGATCGACGCGGAGCACATCGCGATTCCGGCCCTCCTGGCCACCTCCGCGGTCCATTACCACCTGACCCGGACGGGCCTTCGCACCAAGGTCGGCCTGGTTGTGGAAACCGGCGAAGCGCGCGAGGTACACCATTTCGCGCTGCTGGCGGGCTACGGCGCCGAAGCCGTCAATCCGTATCTGGCTTTCGACAGCCTGTCCGATCTGCGCGAGAAGCTGCCGGAACAGCTGTCCGAAGACGAGGTGCACAAGCGCTATATCAAGGCCATCGGCAAAGCCCTGCTCAAGATCATGTCCAAGATGGGCATCTCGACCTATCAGTCGTATTGCGGCGCTCAAATCTTCAATGCCGTGGGCTTGAGCGAAGAGTTCCTGGACGAATATTTCACCGGCACCGTCTGCACGATCGGCGGCGCGGGACTCCGAGAAATCGCCGAGGAAACCGTGCGCCGGCATCGTGTAGCTTTCAGCGATGCCCCGCTGTACCGGAATGCCCTGGACGTAGGCGGCGAATACGCCTACCGCGTTCGCGGCGAAGATCATGTGTGGACTCCGGAGACCATTTCCAAGCTGCAGCACGCCACACGCACCAACAGCTGGGAAACCTATGTGGACTACACCCGCTCGATCAACGAGCAGAGCGAACGTTTGCTCACGCTGCGCGGCTTGATGGACTTCAAGTTCGACGAACGGGAGTCGGTACCGCTGGATGAAGTGGAACCGGTCGCGGAAATCGTCAAACGCTTCGCCACCGGCGCCATGTCGTTCGGCTCGATTTCATACGAAGCCCATACCACGCTGGCGATCGCCATGAACCGCATCGGTGGCAAATCCAATACCGGCGAGGGCGGCGAATTGCCGGAACGCTTCAAACCTTTGCCCAACGGCGACTCCATGCGCTCGGCCATCAAGCAGGTAGCATCGGGCCGCTTTGGCGTGACGACCGAATATCTGGTCAATGCCGACGATCTGCAAATCAAGATTTCGCAGGGCGCCAAGCCCGGCGAAGGCGGCCAGCTGCCCGGCCACAAGGTGGATGCCATCATCGCCAAGGTGAGGCACTCCACGCCAGGGGTCGGTCTCATTTCCCCGCCGCCGCACCACGACATCTACTCGATTGAGGATCTGGCGCAGCTTATCCACGATCTTAAGAACGTTAACCCGGCCGCGCGCATCAGCGTCAAGCTGGTGTCCGAAGTCGGCGTCGGCACGATCGCCGCGGGCGTTGCCAAGGCTCATGCCGATCACGTCACCATCGCCGGCTACGACGGCGGCACCGGCGCCAGCCCGATCACCTCGATCAAGCACGCGGGGCTCCCTTGGGAAATCGGCTTGGCCGAGACCCACCAGACTCTCGTATTGAACAAGCTGCGCGGGCGCATCTGCGTGCAGGCGGACGGCGGCATGCGCACCGGGCGCGACGTCGTGATCGGCGCGCTTTTGGGCGCGGACGAATTCGGCTTCGCCACGGCACCGCTGATCGTCGAAGGCTGCATCATGATGCGCAAATGCCATCTGAACACCTGCCCGGTAGGCGTCGCAACCCAGGACCCGGAACTCCGCAAGCGCTTCACCGGACAGCCGGAGCATGTCGTCAATTTCTTCTTCTTCATCGCCGAGGAAGTGCGCCAGCTTATGGCAAAACTTGGTTTCCGCCGGTTCGAGGAAATGATCGGGCGCTCCGACAAGCTCGATATGCGCAAGGCCATAGCCCACTGGAAAGCGGCCAAGGTCGATCTGTCCAGGATTTTGTACCGGCCGGAGCCCGGTGAGGGCGTGGCCATCTCCAATTGCGAACCGCAGGATCATGGCCTGGACAAGGCACTGGATCACAAGCTGATCGAACTGGCCCGCCCCGCACTCGACGAACGCAAGCCGGTCCGCATTGAAATGGGCGTGCGCAACTACAACCGCACGGTCGGCGCCATGCTGTCCGGCGAATTGGCGAAGCGTTACGGCCATACCGGTCTGCCCGAAGATACCATTTACATACGGATGAAAGGCACGGCCGGGCAAAGCTTCGGTGCTTTTCTGTCGGCCGGCATCACTCTGGAACTTGAGGGCGACGGGAACGATTACGTGGGCAAAGGGCTATCGGGTGGGCGCATCGCCATCTATCCGTCCCCGGAATCTCCGGTGGTGCCCGAGGAAAACATCATCGTCGGCAATACCGTGCTGTACGGCGCCATCAGCGGCGAATGCTATTTCCGCGGCGTCGCGGGAGAACGCTTCGCGGTGCGGAACTCCGGCGCCATCGCCGTCGTCGAAGGCGTCGGCGATCACGGCTGCGAATACATGACCGGCGGCGTCGTCGTGGTTCTGGGCTCGACCGGCCGTAACTTCGCTGCGGGCATGTCGGGCGGTGTCGCCTACGTGCTCGACGAAACCGGCGATTTCGAGCATCGGTGCAACCTGGCCATGGTCGAACTGGAACCGGTTTTGGCCGAGGACATCGCCCTGGAAAATCTCGATCACCAGGGCGGCGATCTGGAAACCCACGGAATGGTGGACATCATGCATGACATGACCCGTCACGACGTTCAGCGCCTGCGAACCCTGATCGAAAAGCACCGCCGTTACACGGGCAGTGGACGAGCGAAGCAGATTCTCGAGAACTGGTCGGCTTACGCGCCGCGTTTCGTCAAGGTCATGCCGGTCGATTACCGTCAGGCGCTCGAAAAAATGCAGAAGACAAAAACGCAGACCGAAGTTCACCACTAGACGCGGGGGGCGTGGCGTAAACGCGCCCCTCGCCGACCCGGACCGATCGGAAAAATGGAAGGCACTTCGGCAAACAAGACCCCGAGGTCTAGAGCTTTCTCGTGCAATAAAGCACAGTAACGAGGTAGAAACAGAATGGGCAAACCCACGGGATTCATGGAAATCTCACGTCAGGACAGACGCTACAAGCTGGTGGCGGACCGTCTCCAGCACTACCAGGAATTCGTCGTCCCGCTGACCGAAGAGGAAGTCAGCCGTCAAGGCGCGCGCTGCATGGATTGCGGCATTCCCTATTGTCATCAGGGCTGCCCGGTCAATAACATCATCCCCGACTGGAACGACCTCGTTTATCAAGGAAATTGGCGTGAAGCCATCGAGGTACTGCACAGCACCAACAACTTTCCCGAGTTCACCGGCCGTATCTGTCCGGCGCCGTGCGAAGCGGCCTGCACGCTGAATCTGACCGACGAACCGGTCACGATCAAAACTATCGAGTGCTCCATCATCGACAAAGCTTGGGAGATGGGCTGGGTCAAGCCGCTGATACCCCAGCATCGAACCGGCAAAAAGGTGGCGGTAGTGGGTTCCGGTCCCGCCGGTCTTGCCTGCGCGCAACAATTGGCCCGCGTCGGCCACAGTGTCGTGGTTTATGAAAAGGCCGACCGCATCGGCGGACTGCTGCGCTACGGCATACCCGATTTCAAGATGGAAAAGCATCTGATCGACCGACGCATCGCGCAAATGCAAGCTGAAGGCGTGGTGTTCCGCCCCAATAGCCATATCGGCCGAGACGTTCCGGTTCAAAAGCTGCTCGACAACTACGATGCCGTCATATTGGCCGGCGGCGCGGAAAAACCGCGCGATCTGAACGTACCGGGCCGCGAGCTCAACGGTGTTCACTTCGCGATGGAATTTCTGCCTCAGCAGAACCGCCGCGTGGCCGGAGATACGCTTTCCGACGACACCAGCATCTGGGCGACGGGCAAGCATGTCATCGTGATCGGCGGCGGCGATACCGGTTCCGACTGTATCGGCACCTCGGCTCGGCACGGTGCAGCCTCCATCACCCAGTTGGAAATTCTGCCGAAGCCTCCGGAAAAGGAGAAAAAAGAGGTCACCTGGCCGAATTGGCCCAACAAGCTGCGCACGTCCAGCTCCCACGAAGAAGGCTGCGAACGTTTCTGGAGCGTCGCCACGAAGTCGATCGAAGGGGAAGACGGTCGCGTTACCCAAATCCGCTGCGTCAAGCTCGAGTGGAAGCAAGAGGGCGGACGCTGGGTTATGAACGAAATCCCCGGCAGCGAATTCACCTTGAAAGCGGACCTGGTACTGCTTGCCATGGGCTTCGTCCATCCGGTGCACGAGGGCATGCTCCAGGATCTCGGCGTGACTCTCGACGAACGGGGCAACGTCAAGGCCAATACCATAGACTATCGCAGCTCGATGGATAAGGTTTTCACCGCCGGCGATATGCGCCGCGGCCAGTCGTTGGTCGTCTGGGCCATCCGCGAAGGCCGCCAGTGCGCCCGAGCCGTCGACGAATACCTGATGGGACACTCGGATCTCCCTCGGTAAGTTCCTCCTCTCAGCCGCCGATTCATGCGTTTGATGAGTCGGCGGCTTGTCGACCAGGCGTCGAACCGCGGCGGGGTACACCCAGCCTTGTATGCCTGCCAAACTCAGCCCAGTTTTTCTCACGGCGTCGCGTCAGTCCCGCAGGCCGGATTACGTGGAACCGGCCGGAAGTGCCGCCGTCCAACTGCAATTGATCGCGCAATCCCGCCGACTCATTCCGCCGTCCGTGGCACACTGTCCAAGATCGATTTGTCCCAATACTCAGCAGCTAAAGGACAATCGCACAAACCGCAAACCGTGGAGCACGTCATGGCAAAACCATCGTTCACCCCCGAGGAACTGGAGCAACTGCGCTGGGCGTATCAGCATCTGGAACACCCCTCCTTCGCCGCGCGCCTAAGCAACGTGATCGGCACGCCGATCGAACAAACGCTCAAACTATTGCCGAAGAGCTGGCACCAACGAGTCAATAGAGCAGCCGAATTTAGTATCCGTCAGGCTATGAGCATGGCGGTAAAGACTCTCGACGCGCGCGCGGTTTCCGGAGCGCGTGACACCTACCACAAGTTTGCGGCATTCACAGCCGGAGCCGTCGGCGGCTTTTTCGGTCCAGTAGGGTTGACGGTCGAGTTACCGGTCATAACCTTGCTGATGCTGCGTTCGATTGCCGATATCGCGCGCAGCGAGGGCGAGGACTTGGATACGCTCGACGCGCGCCTCGCTTGCGTGGAGGTGTTCGCCTTGGGAGGGCGATCGACTGAAGACGATGCAACCGATACCGGCTACTATGGGTTGCGATCCACATTGGCTTTCCATTTCGCCGGTGTTGCCAATTATGGCGGAGCCTCCGGCCTCAACGTTCCTGCCGGCGTCGAGTTGATTCGCGGAATTTCCGCCCGTTTCGGCGTCGTCATTTCGGACGAGGTCGCCGTGCAGATGGTGCCGGTAGCCGGCGCCGTCAGCGGCGGCCTGTTGAACCTCGTATTCATGCAACACTTTCAGGACGTGGCACGCGGTCATTTCACCCTGCGCCGTTTGGAACGAAAATACAAGCCGGACGTTGTGCGGAAGGAATACCAGCGGATTCAAAAAGACGAAATTGAATCGATCAAGGGATTTAGCCACTTGGAAGGATGGTGAATGGATCGTGCGGGGCTCCACTTCGAACCTTATTAGGGCCTGGCGCTTTTATCTCGCTTCATCTTCTCAAAGCTCGCCATAAAACAGATAAACGATCAGCGTCATGCCGAGCAGAACGACGACCAGATTCGCGAGTATCCCCAGACCGGCCCGATAACCGCGCGGAATCTCCACGGGCTTCAGCGTTTTCAGGACCTTTCGATACTGAATCGTGGACAGTATCGCAATGACGACTCCGAAAAACACAAAAGCGATGCCGAGCCAGAACGAAATGCCTTTTTGCAAGGGCTCGCCGGGTTTCGAAAAAACCAGATGCACGAATAAACCGAAGCGCTCGATCACAAATCCGAACGCCATCCAGGCCAAGCTGGTCCGGTTCCAGGCGAGAAGAGTGCGCTCCGCCGCAAAAAATACGCGCGGGTCATTAAGCTCGGACATTCGGATAGTCTAGCGGTAGTTTTGTCGAATGGATTAAACGATACGGCCACAACTGGCTCGGTCACATTGCGAAACGTACATCGGCCAGCGACCGGCGCAAGCGGTGGCTTCCCACATAAAGTGCTCAGTGTGACATTCCCGGCGCATTTGTGACAGAATTGCAAGTTTAATTAACCACGGAGTCCATGACATGCGCGTGATCCTTCTCGGAAGCCCCGGGTCCGGAAAAGGCACTCAAGCCAAAGCCATAATGGAAAAATTCAACATTCCGCAGATCTCGACGGGCGACATGCTGCGCGCTGCCGTGAGAGAAGGCACGCCATTGGGTCTCGAAGCGAAGAAGGTCATGGACTCGGGCGCCCTGGTCTCGGATGAAATCATCCTGGGACTGATCAAGGAACGCATTGCCCAGGACGATTGCAAGAACGGTTTTTTGTTCGACGGATTCCCCCGAACCATCGCTCAGGCGGAAGGGCTCGCGGAGATGGGCGTCGATATCGACCATGTCATCGAAATCGTGGTGGACGATGAGGAAATCGTCAAGCGCATGAGCGGTCGGCGCGTCCATCCTGCTTCCGGACGCACATATCATGTCATCTTCAATCCGCCCAAGGTCGAGGGACTGGACGATGTCACCGGCGAACCCCTGATTCAACGGGACGACGACAAAGAAGAAACCGTGCGCAGGCGTCTTGAGGTTTATCACGAACAGACCAAGCCATTGGTCGGCTATTACAAGCAAAAGGCCGAACAGGAAGCCGTCAAATTCTCCAGCATTGACGGCGTCGGCAGCGTTGAAGCCATTCGCGATAAGATTTTTTCGCTGTTGGAATAACTTCGGTTTATCGGACAAACCCCAACATCCATGGGAAGCCGCCCCTGAGTAATTAGCTGGAGCGCAGCATTCCCCGTGTAAAACCCGCCACTCATAAGAGCCCATGGCCGCCAAAACCCTTTATGACAAATTATGGGACGATCACGTGGTTTACTCCGAACCGGACGGATCGACTCTCATTTACATCGATCGCCATTTGATTCACGAGGTAACCTCGCCGCAGGCCTTCGAAGGGCTGAGGCTCGCGGGCCGTAAGCCCTGGCGGGTTACAGCCAATCTGGCGACGGCCGATCACAACGTGCCGACGGCCGAACGCGAACATGGCCTCAGCGACCCCATTTCACGGCTTCAGGTCGAAACGCTGGACCGGAACTGCGCCGACTTCGGCATTACCGAATTCGGCATGAACGACGATCGCCAAGGCATCGTCCACGTGATCGGCCCCGAACAGGGTGCGACCCTGCCCGGCACGACCATCGTCTGCGGCGATTCCCATACCTCGACGCACGGAGCCTTCGGCGCTCTCGCCTTCGGCATCGGCACCTCCGAAGTGGAGCATGTGCTGGCCACGCAATGCCTGGTTCAGAAAAAAGCCAAGAACATGCTGGTCAAGGTGGAAGGGCAGCTCGGCCAAGGCGTCACGGCCAAGGACATCGTACTGGCCGTGATCGGCAGAATCGGCACCGCCGGCGGCACCGGATATACCATCGAATTCGCAGGATCGGCGATCCGCAGCCTATCGATGGAAGGACGCATGACCGTGTGCAACATGGCGATCGAGGCCGGAGCCCGAGCCGGACTGGTGGCCGTCGACGAGGTGACGATCGCTTATCTGAAAGACCGGCCTTATGCTCCGAAAGGGAATTTGTGGGACAAGGCGGTGGCGGCTTGGCGGCAACTTCGGAGCGACGAAGGTGCCGTATTCGACAAAGTGGTCGAGATCGATGCCGCCGCTATCAACCCCCAGGTCACCTGGGGCACTTCGCCCGAGTTGGTATTGCCCATCGATACCGCGATACCCAACCCTGAGCGGGAAACGGACCCCGTGAAACGTGAAAGCATGAAGCGCGCCCTGCAATACATGGATTTGAAGCCAGGCACGGCCATAACCGATATTCGCGTAGACAAGATTTTCATCGGTTCATGCACCAATGCCCGCATCGAGGACTTGCGCGCTGCCGCCGAGGTGGTCCGGGGCCATAAGCTCGCGAGCAACATCAAGCAGGCCCTGGTGGTTCCCGGATCCGGCTTGGTGAAACGTCAGGCGGAACAGGAGGGCCTCGACCGAATTTTCCGGGAGGCAGGTTTCGAATGGCGAGACCCCGGATGCTCCATGTGCCTCGCGATGAATGCCGATCGCCTGGAACCGGGCGAGCGCTGCGCGTCCACATCGAACCGCAACTTCGAAGGACGCCAGGGCTACGGTGGCCGCACCCATCTGGTGAGTCCCGCCATGGCGGCGGCGGCCGGTATCTACGGGCATTTTGTCGACATCCGTCAACTGCCGTCTCCCGCAAGCGAACCCAAAAAAGCACCGGCCAAGAAAGCGCCGGCGAAAACCGCCGCCGCATCGAGGACGAAATCGGCTGCTGCCGTAAAAACGTCCAAACCCGCCCCTACGACCCGAAATCAGTCTGCGCGAAAGAGGAAATCCGAGCAATGAAAGCTTTTCGCCGTTTCGCGTCCAGAGTCGCCCCTTTGGACCGCGCCAACATCGACACCGACGCGATCATTCCTAAACAATTCCTGAAATCCATTCGCCGCAGTGGTTTCGGTCCCTATCTATTCGACGAGTGGCGCTACCTGGATCGCGGCGAACCCGACATGGATTGCTCGTATCGCCCTTTGAACCCGGATTTCGTGCTCAATCAACCGTGCTACTTCAGGGCGCGAATTCTGTTGACGCGCGAGAATTTCGGCTGCGGCTCGTCGCGCGAACATGCGCCCTGGGCTCTGGCAGATTATGGTTTCCGCGTAATCATAGCCCCGAGCTTTGCCGATATTTTCTACAACAACTGCTTCAAGAACGGCATTCTGCCCATCGTACTCGATGCCGAAATCGTCGACCGCCTTTTCGAGCAAGCGGGTCCCGGCGTCGATCTCACCGTAGATCTGGAAACACAGACGATCGCCACCCATTATGGCGACAAAATCCATTTCGAAATCGATCCTTCGCGGAAATACCGCCTGCTCAACGGCCTGGACGACATCGGCCTGACCCTTCAGCATGCCGACAAGATCCGGGCTTACGAAGCGAGCCGCCGCCAAACCGCGCCTTGGCTGTTCCCGGAATACGCTTAGTTTCTAAAAAACAAAGAGAGACTCATCAATCGCATGACCAAGAAGATCGCAGTGCTGCCCGGCGACGGCATCGGCCCGGAAATCGTCGCCGAGGCATTAAAGGTGCTTGACTGCCTGAGACAGGAATTCGGGCTTGACATTGAAACTGAAGACGCTTTGATCGGCGGTGCCGCATACGACGCCAAAGGCACGCCGTTTCCGGAAGAAACCCTGACCCTGGCGAAAGCGGCCGATTCCGTGCTTTTGGGCGCGGTCGGGGGTCCGAAATGGGAACCGCTGGACTATTCGGTGCGACCGGAACGCGGCCTTCTGGGAATACGTGCCGAATTGGAACTGTTCGCGAATCTTCGCCCAGCGATTCTCTATCCCCAGTTGGTCGCCGCTTCGACGCTGAAACCGGAAGTGGTCTCGGGACTCGATATCATGATCATCCGCGAACTGACCGGCGGCATCTACTTCGGCAAACCGCGGGGCCGCCGCATCAATGAAAAGGGCGAACGGGAAGGCTTCAACACCTTGATTTACAGCGAATCGGAGATCCGCCGCATCGCCCATATCGCGTTCCAGATCGCTCAAAAGCGCAACAAACGGCTGTGCTCCATCGACAAAGCCAACGTGCTGGAGTGCACCGAACTGTGGCGCGAGATCGTGATCGAGGTCGGCCGCGAGTATCCGGACGTCCAGCTCAGCCATATGTACGTCGATAACGCCGCGATGCAGCTGGTGCGCGCGCCCAAGCAGTTCGACGTCATGCTGACCGACAATATGTTCGGCGATATCCTTTCGGACTGTGCCGCCATGCTGACCGGCTCCATCGGCATGCTGCCTTCGGCGTCGCTCGACAAAAACGGCAAGGGCATGTACGAGCCCATTCACGGTTCGGCACCGGACATCGCCGGCAAGGGCGTTGCCAACCCCATCGCCACCGTACTGTCGCTGGCCATGATGCTGCGTTACAGTTTCAACGATGCCGCCTCCGCAGACCGGATCGAAAACGCGGTGATAGCCGCTTTGGACGCAGGCTACCGAACCGCCGATATCTACTCCGAAGGCATGAAGAAGGTCGGAACCGCCGATATGGGCGATGCCATCGTATCCGCTTTACGATCATTGAACCGCTAATCCCGAACGAGTTTCCCCATGAGCAAGACTTACGATATTGCAGTATTGGGCGCCACCGGCGCGGTGGGCGAGACCATGCTGTCCATCCTGGAGGAGCGCAACTTTCCCGTTGGCCAGGTGTATGCCCTGGCTAGCGCACGCTCCGCCGGCCAGCGCGTGGAATTCAAAGGCGGCTATCTCACCGTGCAGGATGTGGCCGAGTTCGATTTTTCCAAGGCACAGATCGGCCTGTTTTCCGCAGGCGCATCGGTTTCCGCCGTTTACGCCCCTAAAGCTGCGGCAGCCGGCTGCGTGGTCGTGGACAACACCTCCTGTTTCCGCTACGAGACGGATATCCCCTTGGTCGTGCCGGAAGTCAATCCGGAGGCCATCGGGCAGTACAAGCCCCGGGGAATCATCGCCAATCCGAATTGCTCCACGATTCAGATGCTGGTCGCTTTGAAGCCGATCTACGATGCTGTCGGCATCGAGCGAATCAACGTCTGCACCTATCAGGCGGTATCCGGAACCGGAAAAAAGGCCATCGAGGAACTCGGCAAGCAAACCGCTTTATTGCTTAACGGCAAACCGATCAACCCCGAAGTCTATCCGAAGCAGATCGCTTTCAACGCCATCCCCCAGATCGACGTCTTCATGGATAACGGCTACACCAAGGAAGAGATGAAGATGGTATGGGAAACCCGCAAAATCATGGGCGACGACAGTATCCGGGTGAACCCGACTACGGTGCGGGTACCCGTATTTTACGGCCACTCCGAGGCGGTCCATATCGAGACTCGGGAAAAAATCACCGCTGCGCATGCGCGGGAATTGCTCAGCCGTGCTCCGGGAGTGGCGGTGATCGACGAACACAAGCCCGGCGGCTATCCGACTGCGGTTACCGACGCAGCCGGGCACGATGCCGTTTATGTCGGACGCATCCGCGAAGACATTTCCCACCCGCGAGGTTTGGATCTTTGGGTCGTAGCCGACAACGTACGAAAAGGCGCGGCGCTCAACAGCGTACAAATCGCCGAGGTGCTGGCAAAAACATACATCTAGGCTAAGCTTTCCTTCAGCAATCTAGGCAGCTCCCGCCACCATGAATGGCGGGAACGATTGGACAAAGGAGCGGCAATAAGTGCGTAAGTTATCAAAAACCTTGGCGATGATGAGTCTACTGGCCCCAATGGGAGCGAGTGCGCTAGGTATTGGAGACATCAGGCTACGCTCCGCCCTGAATCAGTCGCTAAACGCCGAGATTCCGCTAGTTCTTTCCGGCGGGGATTCCCTGGCGGACGTCAAAATCGCTTTGGCGTCCCCGGAAGCGTTTGCCAAGGCCGGCTTGGAACGGCACTATTTTCTCACCAAACTGCGTTTTACCGCCGTGCAAAAACCCGATGGCAGCTATGCCATCGAGGTGAGTTCGAACGATGTCATGCACGAACCGTTCGTCAGCTTCTTGGTAGAGGTCAATTGGCCGCGCGGGCGCGTAGTACGTGAATATACCGTACTGCTGGACCCGCCTGCCACCTTCTCCGATCGCGCGCTCGTCGACTCACGATCTCCATCGGTATTCGAGCAACCGAACGATGACCACCCGCAAACTGCGGATGCCCAGGTTTCGCCCCGCAAGTCCCAGCCCCGTGCTTCGACGGCAAGCGCTTCATCCGAGTCCGAAAGTCCGATCCAAGGTTCTGAATACGGGCCAGTCAAAAGAGATTCCACGCTTTGGGAAATCGCCAAACAGGTAAATCGCGACCCAAGCATCGCTCAGGAACAAATGGTCGTCGCCCTTTACCGGCACAACCCACATGCGTTTTATGGAGACACGCCGGACACTTTGAAGGCAGGAGAAACGCTGAAAATTCCCGATCGCGAATTTGTTCTGCAATTCACCAGCTCGCAAGCGCGGGATGAGCTTTATCGATCAAGCAGTCGGACTGGGAAAGTCGCAAGCCGCAGTAACAAGGCACAGAGCTTGGGCGCTGTGACGGGCTCCGCGACACAGCCGACGCAAACTCAGCTCAAATTGTTAGCCGCATCCGATACCAAGACGAAAGATGAAGAAGCGGTCGCAGGAAGCACGGATGGCGCCGGGAAATCCAAGGGAGAAATTGCGCTCGAAATCGCAGAGACGCTCAAACAGGAAAACGAGGATCTCCGTTCCCGCCTGACTCAGCTCGAGCAGCAACTGACGGAGATGCATCGTCTCTTGACCCTGAAGAACGAACAGATTGCGCTGCTGCAAGAACCACAAGCACAACAACCTTCGGCCGAATCGGCGAAGAAAGAGCCCCCTAATCCGGAACAGCTAACAGCTCAAACGACACCGGCTCCGGAAGCACAGAAGCCGGCGGAGCCATCCACCCAGCCGGCGAATCCGCCGACTTCTCCAGAGACGGTTCCAGAAACGGCTCAAACACCCCAACCCACCGCCGTCCAGACCGAGCAGCCGAAGGTCGAGGCGCCTAAGCCCGTTCCTGCCGCGCCGCCGCAGCCTGAACAGAGCAGCATTTGGGACGACTTGTTCGATCAGCCGACCTATCTCGGTGCCGCAGCAGGAGGTCTGATGTTGCTGGCGGTCATACCATGGCTGCTTGCCCGTCGCCGTGCGGCCATGATCGAAGAGACCGAAAGCATCTTGCTTGCGACCGAGAAAGAAAACCTGCAAAAGGCGAAAAAAGCGGAGTCCAAATTCAACTCCACAATCTCGGAACCGACGACCGCTACAAAAACCTCTTTTCTGAGCGAATTCACGCCGAGCGATTTTGACGCCTTAGGAGCCGAGGCGGACGAAGTCGACCCGATTTCGGAAGCCGATGTATATCTCGCTTACGGCCGTTACAAGCAGGCGGAGGATTTGATCCGGAACGCGATAGAGCAGTACCCCGAACGAGACGAATGCAAGCTCAAGCTTCTGGAAATTCATTACGCCACCGAGAACCGAGAAGCTTTTGAGCGTTTCGCCCAGGAACTCAAAAGACAAGGTAAAGACGGCGATGCCGACTTCTGGGAAAATGTGGTTGAAATGGGACGGGAATTA
Source organism: Methylocaldum sp. 14B (assembly GCF_002005105.1). GTDB lineage: Bacteria > Pseudomonadota > Gammaproteobacteria > Methylococcales > Methylococcaceae > Methylocaldum. The sequence goes on from NZ_MSCV01000007.1 coordinate 115,239, forward strand.
TGTCCCGGAAACTCGCTGTTTAGCGCGTCGCCATCGTCCAGCCGACCTTTGGCTCTTGATGCGAATGCAAGGGACATCCTGGGCTCTATCGATCTTACCGATGAACTCATCGAGGATCTGAAGCGCTTCGATAGCGAGGTGGCCGAAACATCGACATCCGCAGAGGAAAAGCGTGTTTCTCTCGACTTCAATTTCGATGCGCAAAACCCAGATGAAGATCAGGCAATCGCCGCCGAGCACCCCGTCATGGAATTCGATGTCGACGATCTTCGGAGCGAAACTCCTTCCGTCGTCACAGCTCAGCCTGAAGATGAATCTCCAGAACTCGAAAATCTCATCGTCTTTGAGACCGACAAGCCGGGGTCCAATTCCCGAAAAGAACCCATAACACAGGGTTCGGAGAACAGCATTGACGATATCTTGCTCGAGCTAGCGGCCAATGCACAGCACAAAGACAAGCCGGAGTCTGACGACGCCTCATCCGGCAATGAAATGTTTGATTTCGATTTCAGTTCCTTCGGCCTTGAGGACTCTGAAGCCAACTCAAAGGAGCCCGAGAGTGAGCTGCCGAAACTTGACAACCTGATTGCTTTTGACGCGGGCAAACTGAAAGCTCATCCTGAAACTAAAACGCACGAAGAAGCGGATCAATCCATAGACGACCTATTGCATGAGCTGAATAAAAGCAGTGTACCGCAAGATGACGTATCCAAATCGGACCGCGTAGCGTCCATTTCGAATCTCGAAACATCGGATTTCAATTTCGAGCTTGACTTGGCTTCGTCTGTTCAAGCGGAAAGCGAAGCGCTAAACACGGAAAATCTGGAGAATCTTTCAGATGAGAACGAGGATCAGTACGCGCCGTTGACCGACATGGACCAGTTGGAAACCAAACTGGATTTGGCTAAGGCTTATGCGGACATGGATGATAAGCAGTCGGCGCTGGACATGCTCAAGGAAGTTCTGGAAATGGGCAATGAGCAACAGAAAACGGAGGCGAGAGCGCTGATGGGCAGATTAAGCATACAAGACGCTCAGCCGGAACCCATATCTCTCGCTAGCCCTGGCCGCCGGACCTAAAATAAACGCCTAAACCAAGAGTCGACTCCTTCCGGTGGATTCGACAGCCGACCGCATGGCGAAACGTCTGTCGGGGCAGAACCCGCAATAAACGGATAGCGAATCGCACTGGGGCAACTTTCATCTGATCTCAAGCCATTTGCACGATCGATCCAAACGAAATCGACGTTTTCGGGCGGCTCCAGCTCAAGCGACTCCTTACTCACTTTTTGCATGGTAGATGCCCAAACCGGTAACGCGCCCTGGGCGCCGGTTAGCTTTGCCGGCTGGTTGTCGTCACGCCCGACCCAGACTACGCCCACATAATCGCCGGTAAATCCAGCAAACCAACTATCTCTGAGATCATTGGTCGTTCCAGTTTTTCCGGCGCAGTCGAAATGGGAAGGCAAATAGGCATAGGCAAATTTCCCGGTACCCTCCCGCATGACTTCCTGCAGGATCGTATCGACCAAATAAACTGCCGCTGAATCGATTGACTGCTTGACACTGAGGCCGTATCGCTGCAGGGTCTTCCCCTCTTGTGAAACAACCGCCTGAATCGCCCTTAGCGGAACCACAAAGCCGTCGCTGGCCAGGGTTTGATACATTTGGGCGACTTCAAACGGGGTTAGCGAGGCGGTGCCCAGCAACAGCGACGGAACCAGCTCCACCGACTTCTCAACCCCTAATTTCCGTAAGGTTTCCGCGGTACGGGCAATCCCGACATCCATGCCTAAATTAACTGTCGCCAGATTAAAGGAATGCGCTAAGGCTTTATGCAAAGGAATTATGCCGTGCTCCCGATTATCGTAATTCTTCGGTGTCCACGGCCGGCCGCCGGGATTCCTGATCCGAACCTCCATGTCTTGCAGCGGCGACATCAGCGTGTAGCGTTGCGGATTCTCCAATGCCGTCAAATAAACGACGGGTTTATACAGTGAACCTATTTGGCGTTCTGCGTCCAATGCGCGATTGAACCCGGAATTCTGCGGGTCTCTTGATCCCATTAAAGCGGCTACTTCGCCGGTAGCGCGGCGAGTAAACACAACGGCGGTTTCCAGTTGCGTCGTCCGGGTCTGTTTGTCGAGCTTTTTCAGCGTTGTCTCGACGGCCGATTCAAGATAGTGCTGCGCGAATATGTCGAGTGTCGTGAAAAGCTGGAGCCCTTCCGAGGTCAAGTCTTCGGGACGATATTCCTGCTGCAACTGACGCTTGACCAAATCCAGGAAAGCCGGATAGCGGCTGATGGCTTGGTGCGGATTCTTCACCACATCCAGAGGCCTTGCCTTAGCCTCCTCGGCCTGGCTCGCTGCAATCTGCCCTTGTTCCACCATCTCGTCCAATACCAGGTCCCTACGCTTCCTTGCCTTTTCCGGCCATCTAAACGGGTCGTAATAGGATGGCCCTCGCACCAGAGACACCAACAGAGCAACATGATGCAGTTCCAGCTCTTCCAGCGATCGGCTGAAATAGTACTGGCTGGCCAAACCGAACCCGTGTATCGCTCGGGCACCGTCTTGACCGAGATAAATTTCATTTAGATAAGCTTCCAGAATTTCATCCTTGGAATAACGCGCCTCCAATACCAATGCCATGACCAGCTCGTTAAGCTTGCGCCACCAGGTGCGCTCAGAGCTTAGAAAAAAGTTCTTTACCAGCTGCTGAGTCAAGGTGCTGCCTCCCTGCACGATTCCCCCCGCGCGAATGTTGGCCCACATCGCCCGAAGAATGCCGCGAGGCGAAATTCCGAAATGCTCGTAGAAATCCCGGTCTTCCACCGAGAACAGGGCCTTTAAGAGAAGCTCCGGCGCTTGATTGAGCTTGATCAATATACGATCTTCCTTCAGAGCCGGATAAAACGTCCCGATTTGGACCGGGTCCAAACGAAACAATGCCAGGGGCTTGGCGTCTTCGGGGTCGCTAACCGAACTTATTTGCCCGGCATCGAATCGCACCCGTATGTTGCGAGAGTTTTCTAGTTTGTCCCAGAACCGAAAATCGCGCGTCTTCAGCGTATACTCGGCACCCTTCCTGAAATAAGTACCCTGCGATGACAAGCTCGGATCGTTTCTGTATTTCAGCTGCTCCAATAACCATTCGAGCCGATCGGCACTCATCTCGTAACCGGCGAACAACTCGACGGGGCTGGCGTAAACCCGGGCCGGCAAAGACCAGCGCTTACCCTCGAATTGCTGACGGACCGTGTGGTCCACATAGGCCAGATATCCGACGATGATCGCGATCACGAAGGGAGACAAATACAGTGCGATGCGCCGAAATGACGCGTTCAGAAAAGACAAGATGGACGACCGTTTTTTGCGTGGCGTCTTGCCGCGTCTGGTGTTTTGCATGGGATAAAAAATATGCCCGTCAGGGCTTAATCAACTGGACCGGAAACTAAAAACAGCGGATTCGGCTAGGCAGCTTGAGTCGACTGCGAAGAACCGGCGATCTCGTTAATCGAGATAGTCGTTTTGTCGAGTAGATGGGGTTCCGGCTTACCGATCAGATAACCTTGGACATAATCTATGCCGAGCGTTTTTAAGAGAGAAAGAACCTTCGGGTTTTCCACAAATTCGGCGATGGTCCTTTTTCCCAGCTTCCGAGCGATATCGATCATTGCCTTGACAAGTACCTGGTCTGTTTCATCATGAAGCAGGTTTTTTATGAACTGTCCATCGATTTTCAAATAATCGACTGGAAACTTTTTGATGTAATCGAACGAACTAAAGCCGGCACCAAAGTCATCCAAGGCAAAATGGCATCCCAGCGCCCTTATGCGGGCAATCATTTCCCGAGTTTGCTGATAATTCGCGACAGTCGCGGTTTCGGTAATCTCGAATGCAAGCCGAGACGCGGAGATCCAGGTCATTTCCAATTTTTGTTTAATCAGGGGTAACAAGGACTGATCTTGAAATGCAACACCCGACAAATTTATCGTTAGACTGACATGCGACTGGTGTTCCGGCAGAGAGGCCAGGAAATCGATTGATTTATCGACCACCCACAGGTCGATATGGTGAATCAAACCCATGCGCTCGGCGACCGGAATGAATTCTCCCGGCGAGAATATATCCGAACGCTTGCCCCTCATCCGGATCAAGACCTCGTAGTGCGTAATGGCACCGTCCTTGACCCTGACAACCGGCTGAAAAACCAGAAAAAACCGATTTTCCATCAAGGCTTCCCGGATCAGCGGAACCCATAAGATGTCGCTTCGCCGCGTGCAAGCCTCGGTATCTTTGTCGTTATACAACTGAACCATGTTACGCCCGTTCGCCTTCGCTGCGTAACAGGCCTGATGCGCTTCGGCAATCAGCACACTCGGATGACTGGCCATCCTCCGCGATTCCAGCAGGGCCACACCGATACTGGCCGATATGTGATAACTGTCTTGTCCGGTAACGAAGCGAAAACCATCCATGGCTTGGCGGAGCCGTTCAGCGATGGACAATGCCTCCTGCTGTTTGACGTTTTCTAGAAAGATACAAAACTCGTCAGCTCCGATCCTGGCTGCGATGTGGTCCGAATCGAGCGTGCCGTGCAACAGGCTGACCGTCTCCACTAATAAACGATCGCCGGTCTCGTGTCCCTCAAGATCATTGATCATGTTGAACCGATCAAGATCCAGGTACAGCAATGCACCTTCCTGATCGAAGTTCCGGCACCGGTGGATGGCTAGCTGAAGTTTCTTTTCCAAGCTGCGGCGATTTGCAAGGCCGGTCAACTCATCGTGGGCCACGAGATATTTGAATCGGGCCTCCATGATTTTGCGTTCGGAGAGTTCGTTTAAAAGTTGCTCTTCTTGGCTACGTCTCAGGTGACGCTCGTTTCTGAGTATCAAACTCATGTTAACCAAGGGGATAAAATCGCGTCCGCGAATAGGCTTGGTAATCAGACTGACGCCTTGCCTGCTCAGCTGGGTTAGGCGGCGTACTTGCGTGCTGTCCAATTCGACCGATTCTTCAGTAAAAATGATAGCGGGAATGCCGATTCCCTCGTCTATCGAGGAAAAAGACAGGCAAAACTCGTCAATCTGACATTCGGGCAGGCTACTATTAAGAATAATAAGTCCGATTTCTTCAGGGCTCCGCTGGAATTTTCTCAATTGCTCAAGAAGCTCTCTTCCATTAGAGACCGCTACGAAATTCACGAAACCGGCTTCGGATAGGATTAACTCGACTTGGGCACGATGACGCTCATTATGCTCACCGATAATAATTAACTTTTCGCCGAACTGGTTGGTTGGCGTCATAGCACCCGATAAAAACCTGAAGCTCAGTTAGAATAAAGGAGGCAATTGGAACTCGCGTCACATATAAAGTCTTCCATGAACCAACTGTGATATAGATGCCACTTATCGGCGTATCAGTCAAATCAAATTAACGACAGGATAGTATTAGGTATGCGCATCAAGAGCTAAAGCGATGTATGCATTCACCCCGCTTAGCGTCCGCGTAATTTTGAATGGGAACGTGCAATTAGCTTCCCCCCCGGAGTTATTCTTAAAACTGAATGAACTACTGGATAACCCGGGGGCCGATCTGCGCGATGCCGGCACACTGATTGAAAATGATCCTGGTCTCACAGCAAGGCTGCTACGGGTCGTCAATAGCGCCTTTTATGGAATTCCGACCAAAGTCACCTCCATTCATCGTGCACTCAATATCGTCGGCATCCACGAAATTCGGAGTTTGGTATTAACTACTTTAGTGATCGATAAATTTTCATCTTTAACGAATACCTTGATGACAATGAAGGAATTCTGGGCCATGAGCGTGCGCTGTGCGCTATTGGCAAGATTATTCGCGAGTTGTCATCCCTTTGGCGAACGTCTAAAGGCCGTATTTCTATGTGGACTATTACATGAAATAGGGCGATTGGTCGTGTATCACCGCCTTCCGGAATTGGCCCGTGCCGCGGCACTTTTAGCGGAATCGGAGAACATAAGCTATCAGGAAGGAGAAAGACGAGTTATCGGATTCGACCATTATCAGGTCGGCGCCGAATTGGCTCGGCTATGGAAGCTGCCGGAGATCATCGCCGTGACTATCGAGCACCACGATACGCCGGAAAATGCCGACGTGTTCAGTTGCGAAGCAGCCCTGGTCGCTCAGGCACAATCCTTTGTTTATTCACGCTATTCTAATCATGCATCACGCGACACCACAGTAACCGACATGGACAAGCCGAGTCTTTTCGGCACTGACATCGCAACTGCGAATGAGTTGGCCCAAAAACTCGACGAACAATTCAATCAAGTATTCAAGCTTATTTATGCCGGTTGAGCGACTTTTATCTTTTACCGCAAGTGCTCTGTAATCAAACCAGCCAGGACGCGGCCATGTTCCGGACTATCGTTCAGCGCGGGGATTAACCGATACTGGGCACCACCCGCTCTTTCAAAGACCTCCTTGTTGGTAATGCCGATCTCCTCCAAGGTTTCCAAGCAGTCCACGGCAAATCCCGGGCAAACGACATCGACGTCCTTAACGCCCTTTTGCGGCAGTGCTTTTAGCACATCGACGCAATAAGGCTGAAGCCACCGCCCCGGGCCGAAACGGGACTGAAAAACCAACTGCCAAGCATTCTCCGGAAGCTTCAGTTCAGCCGCGATCAGCTTTGCGGTCGTACGACATTGCTCATGGTAAGGATCGCCTAGGGAGCGGCTTCGTTCCGGTAAACCGTGAAATGAAAACAACAAAAAATGAGGTCCGCCATTGTCGCGCCAGAAATCTTCGATTCGGTTCGCCACAGCCCGGATATACGCCGGATAATCATGATAGTCGCTGACGAATCTGGTCTCCGGAACATATCTCCAATTCTTCAACACCGAGGCGACCGCATCGAATACGGTCCCGGTACTCGGTGACGAATACTGGGGATACAACGGCAAAATCAGAAGTCCATCGACCCCGGCGCTATTCAACTTCTCCAATTTTTCCCGAATTCCGGGTTTACCGTAGCGCATCGCCACCTCTACCACGATTTCCCCAGCCATTCTCGCCGAGATCTCGGCTTGCACCGATCGAGTCAAATCCGTGCTGAACACCAGTAACGGGGAGCCTCTGTCGGTCCAGATCGACCGATACGCTCGTGCCGACTTGGATGGCCGCACCCGCAAAATCACGCCATGAAGGATCATCCACCAAATTGGCCTCGGCAGTTCCACGACACGGGAGTCCCATAGGAACTCGCCCAGATAGCGTCGGACTGCGGCCGTGGTTGGAGCCTCGGGCGTACCCAGATTGACCAAAAGCACACCCCAACGGCGGGATTTCCCTGCTTCTGTCACGCTATTTTCTGTTGATAAGATCCAGAAACTCCGAACGGGTACTGATTTGTTTGCGGAACAAACCCAGCATGGATGAGGTGGTCATAACCGAGTTTTGTTTCTCGACGCCTCGCATCATCATGCACAGATGCTTGGCTTCGATTACTACGGCAACCCCCGCGGGATCGATCGCGGTCTGAATGGCGTCCGCAATTTGTTTGGTCAATCGCTCCTGGATCTGAAGACGGCGAGCGTACATTTCGACGATGCGCGCGATCTTGGAAAGCCCGATCACCTTACCCTTAGGCAGATAAGCGACATGGCATTTACCGATGAACGGCAGAAGATGGTGCTCGCACAATGAATACAATTCGATGTCCTTCACGATCACCATATCCTCCGTATCCGCCTCGAAAACGGCATTATTGAGGACACGCTCGAGGCGCTGATTGTAGCCGCTATTGAGAAAACGAAAAGCCGCCGCCGCCCGCTTAGGCGTATCCACTAGTCCTTCTCGGGTAATATCCTCCCCAAGAGATTGTATGATTTGGGAAAAAAGATGCTCCATTACGTTTTGCATGATTGATGTCGCTAATAGTGATCGGTAAGTATATCGCGCAGGAATGCGCCATGTCTTTCTCGATCAAACGCATATTGACTCTTCGCAATAGCGGGTGGCTTCGAGAAGCACATCCGCTCCCGCATTTGCTTTCGTCGCATGCTGGCTAAGATGCCGACGCCATGCCCGCCCGCCGGGCATACCGTGATACAACCCTAAAATGTGCCGAGCGATGGCTTGTAAACGTACGCCCCGCCCCAATTCCGTTTCGACATACGGCAACAGCGCTTCGACCACTTGACGCCGGGAGCGGACCGGACGGTCATCGCCGAAAAATCGCCGGTCGGCCTCTGCAAGCAAGTACGGTTGATGGTAGGCCGCTCGTCCTATCATCACACCGTCGAACCGCTCAAGATGCAGCCCCGCCTGATCCAGATCGACGATACCGCCGTTCAGGATGATTTCGAGTGCCGCATAATCGTCTTTGATTCGATCGACCACATCGTATCTTAGCGGTGGTATTTCCCGGTTCTCCTTAGGCGATAAGCCTTTAAGCCACGCTTTTCTGGCATGGATGACAAAGGTGTGACAACCGCCGGACGAGACGATCTCGACGAAGCGCGCGAGATCCTCATAGGAGTCCTGCTCATCGATGCCTATTCGGGTTTTGACGGTGATCGGAAGCGATACGGCACCGGCCATCGCGGCCACGCACTCGGAAACCAACTCGGGGTCGGCCATCAAGCATGCACCGAACCGCCCATTCTGCACCCGATCGCTCGGGCATCCGACATTGAGATTAATCTCATCATATCCATACGCTTCGGCAATTCTCGCACACTCGGCAAGATCCGAAGGGTTGCTGCCGCCTAATTGAAGCGCCAACGGCTTTTCGGCGGGGTGGAAGCCGAGCAAGTGGTCGCGATTCCCGAACAAAATCGCACCGGCGGTGACCATTTCGGTATAAAGCAGCACCCGCCGAGAAATTAGGCGTACAAAATAGCGAAAATGCCGATCCGTCCAATCCAACATCGGGGCTATGCTCAAAACTCTCTGCATATGGATGGTCGTCTTAAGGAAGTGGAAAACAGGCTGTAGCCTTAAGGATTGATTAGCAAGCGATTACCGGTAGAATGAATCGCGGCTTTTTCGACAAAAATACAATGGGAATTTCTTAGATCGGGACTGTGAAAGCCACTCCTTGTTTCCAGCCAGGACACACTAGACTGTAGCTATTTGTCGCATTCGATGTTCAGAGTATCGTGTCGGAATTTAACTTCTTTGACCTTAACACTTGATAAGTCATGAAATCGCGGCCGGCCGATTTCGAACGGATACTCTCCAATTTGCACGCGTTAAGGCGTTACCCGTCCGAACCTCTTCTTATCGATCATATTCAAAATAGTTTCGAGTCGCTGACCCAAATTCATAACGCGAGGGAAACCCGTTACCGCGCCCTTGTTCAACAACTTCTCCGTTATGTTGAACAGTTGGTTTCCGACAGAAGCCAGTGGCTCGCGCGACGAATCGAGTTTCTCCAAACTCTGCTCAGTCCGTCTTTATCCTTAGCGGAATTAAACACCTTAATTAAAGGCGTTGAAGACCTCAAACATTCTTTGTTCCATTCCAATTTTGCCTTTTCCGATCGAATCATAGGAGACCATGAACCCTCGCCCGACAAACCGGACGTGATTGCACAAAGGGCTAAGGCCACAGAAATCCATGTGAGGACTTCCGAAAAGACATCACATAACATGGACCCCGCGCCGCCGCCTCGCGAAGGACAAAGCGTAGGAATGGCCGAAATCCACAAGTCGTTGACGGCAAGCCTTAACGAAGTTGATGATGCAAATCTACATTCCGGCCAGTTGCTGAAGAATATCGCTCAGGCGTTGAGCCATCCCGAAAATTTTTTGCTCACCGATACGGCGCGATCTGGACTTCTAAAGCAGACCGACGCTTTGTTAAACGAACATCAACATCAGGCCAAACAAATCGACATTATCCGAGCTTATCTCGATTTGCTGGAGACGAATAATCGAAAGACCGATCTGGAATTCACACGAGTTCGCCAACTGAGCCTTACGGATGAATTAACCGGGCTTTCCAATCGGCGAGCCTTCCTGAATCGGCTGGAGGATGAGATCGGACGCGTGCAACGTTACTACACCCCTTTGGCCTTGGCCATGGTGGACCTCGACGGATTCAAGGAAATCAATGACCGTTACGGCCACGCTGCAGGCGATGAAGTTCTCAAAATTTACGCCCAAAAAATCCTTCCTGCATTTCGCCGTCACGACCACGTAGCCCGTTTCGGCGGCGAAGAGTTCATCGTACTGCTTCCCAACACCGAGCTGGATGGCGCTTTATGGGCGCTCAAGAAAATTCAGGCGCAGGTCCACCGAACCACGTTTTCAATTGGCGGCACGGCCATGGCTTTGCCGACTTTCTCCGCCGGCATCACCGTGTACGTGTCAAACGAATCGGCGGATTCCTTCATCAGGCGGGCCGACTCTGCAATGTATCGCGCCAAGGGGATGGGAAAAAACCGGATCGAAGCCGAGCATGTCAAAAAGGGGCATCACGAGAATCGTGACTCGTCGAATACCTAAATATTCCTGAGGTCCAGACCAGGCATCAATCGCCGGGCTTCTTTGCCAGCATCGGAACAGCGGTCATTCCCGAGTGGAGGCGATACGCCCGACTCCGCTGTCTCAACCAATAGCCACTGATGAGAACAGTGGTCGTTGCGAGACTGGCGGCACAAAAGTAAAGCAGGTTCTTTACCTGCAAAACCTCATCCATAAGCTCTTCGTTACGGACTACTCCCGAACCGGGTAACCGCCGGAAACGGGAATGCTCGATCTCGGTGTTGTCGAACGCATTGGCTCCGCCGGCTTCGGCATAACCTTCCAACAGCACCAGATCGCTCTTTAATTGCTCAAAGGCCTCGAGATCCGCGGAACTGACCGCTCCCGCCTCAATGTTCTTCTGAAGGGTTTTAAGTCTCATTTCGACCGATTCGGCCAAGAGAATGCCGAACTTGCGTTGCAGCGCTTCCATTTGCTGGTTGATCGCCTTGATCCGGGCGTGACCTTCCGTTGGACCGGCTACCGTGGTTTCAAGACGCGTCGATAAATAATAGAGAATGACCAACGAACAGAGACAAACCGCAAGCAAGGCGACAAGCACTTGCGGAGCTCGCCACCAAGCGGCCGACACTGGATACCGAACCGTAGTCCCGGCGCGCAATGCTGGCGCAGTCGTCGACTCGCTCTGATATCTTTCGTACACCCCATCTCCTCCGCTATGCTGCCCCAGCTATCGCGAACCATCGTTATATTTGATTTGGGCCCCGAGCATTCTCTACACCACGCGCCATCTCGATTACGACGGAATGCGAGAAAGCGGACCAGTTGTTCGATTCGATAGCTGTTCAACTATGGCAGAATAAGCCCTATGGGTCAATTGATAAGCGCGACGACGCCATCGCCCGCTTCATCTCGCTCACCGCTCGCTCCAGCCCGACGAACAGCGCCCTCGCCACGATGGAATGCCCGATATTGAGCTCCTCGACCTGGGGAATGCGGCAAATTTCCCCTACGTTGTGATAATTCAATCCATGCCCCGCATTCACTCTGAGGCCGATTCCGGATGCATACTCTGCCGCCCGTGCCAAGCGGTGAAACTCATCTTTACTTTCCTTGTTCGAAGCGGCATCGGCATAGTGGCCGGTATGTAATTCGATCACGGGAGCACCGGTTTTCGCTGCCGCTTCGATCTGCCGAAAATCGGCGTCGATGAACAGGGAGACCTCCACCCCGGCTTCGCCCAGCGTTTCGCAAGCGGCATGAATTCGTTCGAAATTTCCGGACACATCCAGACCACCCTCCGTGGTCAATTCTTCGCGTCGCTCCGGAACCAGGCAGCACGCTTGTGGCCGCACGGTTTTTGCGATAGCGACCATCTCATCGGTTACCGCCATTTCCAGGTTTAGACGGGTCTCGATCATCTCTCGCAACAATCCGATGTCTCTGTCCTGAATATGCCGGCGATCCTCGCGAAGATGAGCGGTAATACCGTCGGCGCCAGCTTGCTCCGCGAGCAAGGCCGCCTGGATCACTTCGGGGTATTTGGTACGCCGGGCCTGTCGAATGGTGGCGATATGATCGATGTTTACGCCGAGTAAGATAGCGCGAGAGGTCGTCATCATGGTCTGCTTTTTGTGACTTGCTTGAAAAAGTCCCGGCTTTTAAGAGATTTTCCGTTGAGATAATAATTGATTACTCGTCGCATCAGATGCTTCGCCTCTTGAAGTTCATCCGGATCGTTCAGCGTCTTCCGCTCCAATGCAAGCAAGGTGGCACCTCCGACCGAATCCGCAGTCCTTTCGTCGTTCTCTACCGGACCTTCCTCGATTCTGTACACATATCTTTTTGCCGGATCGATCGGTTGCCCGGACGTTGCCTCCCGATCAAAGGCCATACCGTAACCCATCTCGCCCAGCAGAGAGACTTCGAACAATCTTAGAATCCGTTCCATGCCGTCATCTGCTGCGAGTTGATCCAAGGTATTCCGATATAGATCGAATACTTCCGGATGAGGATCGCGGGAAGGGAGAAAATTGAGAAGCAACTCGTTCACATAAAATCCGCAGAACAGCTTGGGCCCGCTCAACTTGATGCTGGTTCCTCCGATGGATTCCGCAGCCGTCAAGACTGGTAGATCGCCTTTTCCCGCCCAGGAAAGACGCAATTGAACGAACGGCTGAAGTAGAGAATGCAATCCTCTTTTGCTCTTGCGCGCACCTTTTGCCAGCAGGCGAAGGCGACCGAAATCCAATGTAAATACGTCGAGAAGAAGGCTTGATTCGCGATAAGGTCTACTGTGAAGGACGAATCCGTTCTGCAGCGAGATGCGGCCTTGGAAGTCCCGAGAAGCACCCTTGCTCGCGTCATTCGCTGTAGCCGAGGCTGTGCAAAGCACGCTCGTCATCCGACCAACCTTTCTTGACCTTAACCCAAAGCTCCAGGTAAACCTTGCAATCGAGCAAACGTTCCAGTTCATGCCGCGCCCGCTCGCCGACCTTCTTGAGCACTTCGCCGCTGCGGCCGATGATGATTGCCTTCTGACCCTCGCGCTCGACCCAAATCACCGCACTGATTCGCGTCAATCCGCCCTCGAGCTTGAATTGCTCGATCTCCACCGTCAGCGCATGAGGCACCTCCTGGGACAGCGAACGAAGCAATTTTTCCCGAATGACTTCGGCGGCAAAAAAACGCTCCGGCTTGTCGGTGATTTGATCTTCCGGATAAATCGGTTCGCCCTCCGGCAAGAGTTCGATGATCTTCCGCTCCAAAACGTCCAGATTCGTGCCCTTTAAGGCGGAAACCGGAACCAAATCGGCAAACGAGTGGCGAGCCGCCGCCTCTTCCAGAAAAGGCAACAAAAACGCCTTATCCTCGAGCCTGTCGACTTTATTGATGACCAAGATGACCGGCACCCCTGCCGACTTGATCCTCTCCAGGACCAGCTCGTCTTCGGGAAGCCACATCGGTCTGTCGATGAGCCAGACAATCACATCGACGTCAAGCAGAGCGGAGACCGCTGCGCGGTTAAGATAGCGATTCATCGCCCGCTTTTGGCTGGCATGAATGCCCGGAGTATCGACAAAAACGATCTGTTCGTCTCTGGTGGTCTTGATGCCGCAAATCCGATGCCGCGTCGTCTGCGGCCGGCGGGACGTGATGCTGATTTTTTGTCCGACCAGATGATTGAGGAGGGTAGATTTACCGACGTTCGGGCGCCCCACGAGCGCGACAAAGCCCGCTTTCATGGTTTGAGCCCCAGTTTTTCCGCCAGCGCAGTCAGCATCTTTTCTGCCGCTTGTTGTTCGGCCTTTTTCCGGGAAGGCCCTACGCCCTCGCAGGAAACCGGGATCAGCGACACGCGGCACTCCACGCAAAAGCTCTGGTCGTGCGGCTGACCGATGACCGTTTTGAGGGTATAGGTAGGCAACTCAAGTCCTCGCGCTTGCATCAATTCTTGTAATCGGGTCTTCGGATCCTTTTTCCAATCCCGCAGCGAAAGACGGTCTATCGGCTCGGCAAAGAGGTTTAAAATCCACTCCCGACAGGCATCCATCCCTTGATCGATAAGCAGAGCGCCAATGACGGCCTCCAGCGCGTCGGACAAGATCGAGTCGCGCCGATATCCGCCGCTCTTCAATTCGCCCGACCCCAGAACTAAGTAATCCCCCAGATTTAATTTACGCGCCAATTCCGCTAAAGAGCTTTGATTCACGAGAGTCGCGCGCAACCGGCTGAGAACGCCTTCGTCCGCCTCCGCGAACTTGTCATAAAGCCTTTCCGCGATCACAAACCCGAGCACGGAGTCGCCCAAAAATTCGAGCCGCTCATTGTTCTCGCTCTCAGCACTCCGATGAGTCAAGGCTCTCTTGACCAAGGCGGGGTTCTTGAAATGCAAGCCCAGTTTTTTTGCGATCTTTTCCGGTTCCAATATCACGAGTCCACCGGCGGAATACGAGTTAAGCACATGACGACCTGTCCGAGTGAGTGACAGCTCGGAGAAACGACCGATTTATGCGGGTCCGCGTCATTTGACGCGGATGGCAAGCACACAGAAAGCAGTAACTAGAAACGCTCTTCATCAATTCGATCCGACCTCGATAAGATCGTTAAAGTGCAGCAAAGCATCCACGTTTCCAAAAAGATGCTCGGCGACGTCATAAGCTATTTCAATCTTTAGATAAGATCCCTCCTTAATGATCTTCACATCTTTGGTCGATACCCGTTCGACCATGTTGATCTCCCAGCGTTTCTGCAGGAGAGTCAAGATTTCGTCTCTGGTTTTCGAAGCGAGATCGTTATCTTTCTTGAGCGATTCAAGCGACGACACGATCTTATAGTGCTCCAGATACACCGGGCCGATCTTGAGTACAAGCAAGGAGAAAAAACCGATTAAGAATAGAACGAACAAAAAGCCGATAAGCGTCAGACCGCTCTGCCGGGAAGGGACATTAGCCATTTTCGCGTACTCCGGGAGTTTTCGGATAGTTTCGGTACTAGAACCACTAATTCAATATAGTACCGAGACGATCAAATGCGATGCCGCCGTTCTCCCAGTCCCAACTCATCCAAATGAAAAACGCTTTTCCGACTAAATGGCTTTCCGGCACGGTACCCCAGTACCGGCTATCGTTGCTGTTGTCGCGATTATCGCCCATGACGAAATACTGACCTTCGGGTACCGTAAATTCCCCCTGCACCGAAGGTTGGCCTTCTCGAATCAGGATGTCGTGATTAACCCCTTTCAAGTCTTCGCTTAAAAGGCGCGCACCGTTCATGACGCTGCCCTGCCCCACGCCTTGATATTCGGCGATGGCTGTTTGCTTGATGGCTTCTCCGTTTACGTAAAGCTGTTTGTTGTAATACGCGATGCGGTCGCCAGGCAAACCGATAACCCGCTTGATGTAATCCACCTTCGGGTCTTTCGGAAAACGGAATACCACGATATCGCCCCGCTCAGGCTCGCCCATCTCGACGATCTTCGTGTTCAAAACCGGAAGACGAATACCGTAGGTGTATTTATTGACGAGAATGAAATCGCCGATGAGCAGAGTCGGCATCATGGAACCCGAAGGGATACGGAATGGCTCCACCAAGAACGATCGCAGCAAAAGTACGATCAGAACGATCGGAAAAAACGAACGAGCATATTCCACGATAATCGGCTCTTTCGCCGAAGCCGTAGCCGGCTGAAAGCGCCGCAGCAACGCGTAACCGCCCCAAATGATCCCGGTCAGGGCGGTAGCCATGACCAAAAAAAACGAAAAATCGAAATCCATAAGCTGGGTCTTTTGTTGTTTTTCGGTACTAGGTATCTTTGTTTACGCGCAAAACCGCCAAAAACGCTTCCTGCGGAATGTCGATCTTCCCTACCTGCTTCATTCTTTTTTTACCGGCTTTCTGCTTTTCCAGCAGCTTCTTCTTACGGGTAATATCACCGCCGTAACACTTGGCCAGCACGTTCTTGCGCATCGCCTTGACTGTGGACCGAGCGATGATCTTCGAACCAATAGCGGCTTGAATGGCGACTTCGAACATTTGTCTCGGAATAAGATCCTTCATTCGCTCCACGAGATCTCGCCCCCGAGTTTGACTGATATCCCGATGCACGATCAAAGACAGCGCATCCACACGCTCTCCGTTGATGAGAATGTCCAGTTTGACCAGCGGCGCCGCCTGAAAGCGCCTGAATTCGTAATCGAACGAAGCGAATCCGCGGCTGACCGACTTCAGACGATCGAAGAAGTCCAATACGATCTCGCTCAAAGGCAATTCGAAGCTGAGCGATACCTGCCCGCCCATGTACTGCATCTTTTTCTGTATGCCGCGCTTTTCGACGCAAAGCGTCATCACCGCGCCCAAATAATCCTGCGGCACCAGAATATTGGCTTCGATGATCGGTTCGCGGATTTCTACGATTTCGTTGGGCGGGGGCAGCTTGGACGGGTTGTCGATCAGAATCGTCTCGTCGTCCGTTTTGAGCACCTCGTAAACGACGGTCGGCGCTGTCGTGATCAAATCGAGATCATACTCTCGCTCCAGCCGCTCCTGGATGATCTCCATGTGCAGCATGCCGAGAAACCCGCACCGAAAACCGAACCCTAAAGCCTGCGACGTTTCCGGCTCGTACTGCAGCGCGGCATCGTTAAGATGCAGCTTGTTCAGCGCCTCCCGAAGATTCTCGTAATCGTCGGATTCAACAGGATAGAGCCCTGCGAACACTCTCGGCTGGACTTGCTGGAACCCCGGCAGCGGGGCCTGGCAAGGGCGATCGGCCGCGGTGATCGTGTCGCCCACCGGCGCACCGAAAATATCCTTGATACCGGCCACAACGAACCCTACCTCGCCGGTTTGGAGTGTCTCCTTATCGAAGGACTTTGGGGTAAAGACGCCCAGCTTTTCCACCAAGTGGCTCTTTCCGGTGGACATGATGAGGATCTTCTGTTTCCGGGAGATGGAACCGTTAACCACTCGCACCAGCGAAACGACTCCCAGATAGTTGTCGAACCAGGAGTCGATGATCAGCGCTTGCAAAGGCCCCTCGGGATCTCCCTTGGGCGGAGGCACCTTGCTTACCAGCTGTTCAAGAAGATCATTGACACCGAGGCCGGTTTTCGCGCTGATTTTCAAGGCTTCGTCGGCCGGCAACCCGATAATCTCCTCGATCTCCTTGCAAACCCGCTCGGGTTCGGCCGACGGCAAGTCGATCTTGTTCAGCACGGGAATGACTTCCAGGCCCTGCTCGATCGCCGTATAGCAGTTCGCTACGCTTTGCGCCTCCACCCCCTGCGCTGCGTCGACCACGAGCAGGGCGCCTTCGCAGGCCGCCAATGATCGGGACACTTCGTAGGAGAAGTCCACATGACCGGGCGTATCGATCAAGTTGAGCTGGTAGGTCTCGCCATCCTTGGCCTTATAGTTGAGCGTTACGCTTTGAGCCTTGATGGTGATGCCGCGTTCCCGCTCGATGTCCATCGAGTCGAGCACCTGGTTGAGCATCTCGCGATCGCTAAGTCCTCCGCAAGTCTGGATGAATCGGTCTGCCAAGGTCGACTTGCCATGGTCGATATGAGCGATGATGGAAAAGTTACGAATATGCTGCTGATCAGCCACGGCCTCAATCCTTGAGCTTCAAGGCCAGGAACAATGAGCCGCCGCGTCGCTGGACCAGCACCGCAAGCGATTTGCCTTTTGGCAACTCCTTCACAACCTCATTGAAATGGTTTACGTCTTTGACGACTTGGTCCTGAATACGAAGAATCACATCGCCACGGCGTATACCCGCATCGTAGGCGGGCCCCGGGTTGACCGCTTGTACCAGCACGCCATGCCGCGGAACTTCCAATTGTTCTCGCTGCTCCACCGTCAAATTGGATACGCTAAGCCCCAAACGGTCGAACGTCTGAGCCCCCGGAGCCTCCTCGGCCCCCAAGAGCACTCCCTCATCCTCGGGCAAGGTGCCAATTTTGATCTTTACATCACGGGTCGAACCTTGACGGATGATTTTGACCGCTGCCGTTTCCCCCACTTTGGTCATACCTACCATTGGCGGTAGCGACGACGAACCAACGACCTCCTGTCCGTTGAACTCGATAATGACGTCACCGACCTGGATGCCTCCCGCCTCGGCTGGACTCTTCGACAATACTCTAGATACCAGAGCTCCCTGCGGCTTCTTCATCCCGAAAGATTCGGCCAACTCGCGCGTGACGTCCTGTACCTGCACGCCCAGCCAGCCCCGCGACACATGGCCCTGCGATTTCAATTGTTCGACCACCTGCATGGCGACTTCGATCGGAATAGCGAACGACAATCCCATGAAGCCGCCGGTACGGCTGTAAATCTGAGAGTTGACGCCGACCACCTCGCCCTCGAGATTGAACAAAGGGCCACCGGAGTTGCCCGGATTGATGGCCACGTCGGTCTGAATGAAAGGCACATAGTTATCGCTCGGGAGACTTCGGCCCTTGGCGCTGACGATGCCCGCCGTCACCGAATGATCGAAGCCGAAGGGTGAACCGATAGCCAATACCCATTCACCCACTTTCAGTTTATCGGCCGACCCCATTCTTACGACTGGCAAATGATCAGCCTCTATCTTCAGCAACGCGATATCGCTGCGCTTATCCGATCCGACGACTTTGGCCACCAATTCTCGGCGATCTTGCAATCGCACGACGATTTCGTCGGCATCCTTGACAACGTGGTGATTGGTCAAGACATAACCATCGTCCGAAACGATGAAGCCCGATCCCAAAGATTTCACCTCACTCGGCTGGCCACCACCTTCGCCAAAGAAGCGACGAAAGAAATCGTCAAATGGCGTTCCTTCCGGTATTTCGATCCCTTCCGGCAACTGGGGCTCAGTAGCGCTCACTTTCTGAGAGGTACTAATATTTACGACCGCCGCGCTGTTTTTCTCGACTAAGCCGGTGAAGTCGGGAAGCTGAGCAAGGACTCCCTGAGACGAAAGCCCTATGAGAAGGAAACAAAGCACGAGGGCTATCCACCTGGTTTTAAGCATACGAAACTCCCAAGTCTTCACGGACCTAAGCATGGATTTAAAAGCGGATTTGATATCAGCTAAGTTTACGGAGTATCACGGGGTGCAGTTTTTCGCGAGAAAGAACCCCTGTGAACTTCAAAAGGACAAAAGACAAAATCAGGCCAGTTACGCCTCCGAATGCGCTGGCCCCGTCGCTGGAAATAGCTGGTCTTAGCGAGGACGCGACGATGTCTCCCAATACCGCGCCAAAAAATAAGCCCAACAAAGGAATCAAGTATGCCCATAGGGACCCCTTTACCAGGGCGTCCTCCTGAATTCCGAGCACAACACGATCACCCACATGAACTTCGATTGGGGAAAATACCTGTAACCGAATTTTCGGTGCCCCGAGGTACTCGTCCACCACGCCAGACGCGCATTGCTGCGAACATCCGCCACACGCCGATTTGCGCGGCTTTTCGACCCAAACTTTTTCGGCTTCCGTGTGTAAGACGACTGCTTCTTCCTCAATCATGGGCGTCATTCACTTGAAGATGCACGCCCCCTGCGATGGCTTGCACGGTTTTGGCGGGAACTTCGCCCATCACGGTGACCAGATAGCGATCGATCTTACGAGAATGCGCATTTATGGCACCGACTTTCTTCTGATGTCCCTTGACGATATCGCCTCCTAACTCATCAATGTAAATTGAAACAGAAGAAAAACCGTCACTCAACAAGATATGTTCTACCGGATGCTCTGTCGGCGTACGAATCAGCCGAGTATACGAAATCATTTGAAACCCATCTGGCACGCTTCTAAGCGCCCATTTCAACGACCTGAGCGGCATCGCCTCACGCCGATTAACCTGCCAAGTAAAAGCATCGACCTTTGTGGATGCATTCAGTTCGGAGTCCGGGATGATTTCCTCGATACTCAGCGACGTGAACATCATCTGCTCGACCGCCTGGCCATTTTCGCCGATTAGCTCGAATTTGAGCGGCAACTTGGATTCCAAATCCACCCAAATCCGGCGAGCGTACCGAAAGTCATCTCGCGGCTCAATACTGATGACCTGTGACAAGCGCTGCGCAACGTATTCCTGCGCCTCAAGCTTAAAATCGTAATGTCGTGAAAGTTGTTTCAAGTCCTCTGGCAACTCCAGCAAAACCGAACGTCTTGGCGGTTTATTTTCGACAAAGACCGTTTTGGTGTCGGGAAAGTAGCAAGACACTTTTTCTGCATTTCGGACGACTTCCCGCAAGGGAGTGTTCATCGACACCAACCGTTCGTGCTCCGTACCCCCTGTAAACGCATGAACTAGCTGAAAGCTCTCGACGTGTTTATCTTTGAGATAAGCCACTACTCCCCGATAATTCAACTGAGTCACGGCTTGACGCATATCCATTAGCCAACGGACGGCATCACCATGGCGAGGTTCGCCGGTTCCGCCCAAAGCTTCGGCTGCAAACATCATTAGACAAATCTGCCATGCCAAAACTCGGCGTATGCGGAGCATGTCCACAGAGAGCGCAAAAAGTGAAACCATCAATTCGAACTTAGCGAGAAGAATCGTAGGTCACCAGGCGAGCATAGGGCAACAGACCTGGAGCGCCTGCCAAATAAGCCGTTTCGTAATGCGTAACCAGATAATCCTGGAACTGGGGATCAAGCGCTGAACGAACCTCATCGGGATCGACCAACTCGGTTTGCGCCAACACCTCCGGACCAGGCACCGGAGAATAATCCTTTACGGACTTCCCGACCAAAACCGCAACCACCGCCAAAGAGGCCGCTAATGCGGCCGTTACCGCTTTTTCACGATAGCGGTGTTTCTCCGGTCTTGGCGCAAGAATCGCCGGTTCGTTCGCTATAGTAGCCCGAACCTGATCCACGAAGCGATCATCGACGGGCAGGACCTTTCCCGACCGCATCACCTCGCTGACCAGACGGTAACGATGCCATTGCCTTCGAAGCGTGGCGTCGCTCTCTATACGAGCCATCAATGCCAGCGAATCGCTCTCACTCAATTCTCCGTCTAACAGTAATGACAGCTTTTGTCTCAGATCATCATCCGACATGGACTTGCCCCCTAACCGAGTAAAACTTTTAATTTCTTATCGATGGCTTCGCGCGCACGAAAAATGCGTGAACGCACGGTCCCCACCGGACAATTCATTACCTGAGCGATTTCGTCGTAGCTTAAGCCATCGAACTCTCGCAAGCTTATCGCCGTACGAAGTTCTTCGGGCAGCTCGTCTAGCGCAAATTGGATTACCCGAGCGAGTTCCTCACTTAACACTACTCCCTCAGGGGTTTCTTGATCCTTTAGACGTACGGCGGACTCGAATTGTTCCGCCTCCTCGATTTCGATCTCGTCCTCCGAAGGGCGGCGTGCGCGCATCGCAATGTGATTCTTTGCCGTATTGATCGCGATCCGGTACAGCCATGTGTAAAAAGCGCTCTCGCCGCGAAAGCTCGGCAACGCCCGATAGGCCTTTATGAAGGACTCCTGAGCGACGTCCAGGGCCTCGTGCGGGTCCTTGATATAGCGGTTGATCAGCTGCGCGATTTTGTACTGGTATTTTCGAACGAGAATGTCGAATGCCGTTTTATCGCCTCGCTGTACCCTCCGGACTAATTCCTCATCGAGTTGCTCGCCCATTGCGGGAAACCTTTTTCCCTATTTAACGGCGCACACGCACGACCAAAAGATCTGGGCTCTTATTTGAATACGGCGAGCGAATGAAAAACACGGCTTATTTGAGAGCTTCATTAAGAGTGAGATACGTGGCTTGACAGAAAACACTGTCAAAGACTGCTGCACAATTGCATTAGCTTGATTCTACAGGAAGAATTATCGTAGTTTCGCAAGCGCCATTCAATGCGTATTTCGCCGTATCCGCCACGACCCACACTTTTGACGACTCATCAGCACCGAATCGAGATTCTACTTTAGGCTGCCACTCCCATGGCTAATTCAACGCCACCTGTTTTAGACATGATACTTTTACAGTAGGATGGCGGAACCACCACGACACACTCACTTCATGCCATCCTCAGTTCACGACGTTTTGATCATCGGCAGCGGCGCAGCCGGTTTAAGCTTGGCGCTACGCATCGCCGATCACGCGCGTGTCGCCGTCCTGTCCAAAACCGCCTTGACCGAAACCAACACGCTTTACGCCCAGGGCGGCATATCCGCCGTGCTGGATGCCGACGACACGATCGAGTCTCACATACAGGACACACTGAACGCGGGCGCCGGGCTTTGCGATCCGGATATCGTGCGGCTCGTCGTTTCGCAAGGCAAAGAATGCATCGACTGGCTGCTGGAACGAGGTGTTCCGTTCACTGCAGCGGACGCGGAAAACGGCGGCCACCACCTTCATCTTACCCGGGAAGGCGGACATACCCATCGCCGCGTTGTCCATGCAGCCGATGCCACGGGACGGGCTGTCGAAATCTCGCTGGCGCAACATGTCCGCAACCATCCTAATATCGATTTATTCGAATACCATAACGCGATCGATCTGATAACCGAGAAAAAGGTCGGCCGTGACGGGAACCGCGTGCTGGGCGCCTATGTGCTCGATACCCACGACAATAAAGTAAAAACGCTCCGGGCCCGAGTCGTCGTTTTGGCGACCGGTGGCGCCAGCAAAGTTTATCTATATACCAGCAACCCCGACATCGCCACCGGGGATGGCATTGCCATGGCCTGGCGCGCCGGCGCATGCATCGCCAATATGGAATTCATTCAATTCCATCCGACCTGCCTTTACCACCCACATGCCCGCTCGTTCCTGATTTCGGAAGCGGTTCGCGGAGAAGGCGGAAAACTGGTGCTGCCGGACGGCTCGCCCTTTATGCACCGATTCGATTCCAGAGAGGAACTGGCTCCCCGCGATATCGTCGCGCGCGCCATCGATCACGAAATGAAGCGCCTGGGCGTCGACTGCGTTTACCTGGACATCAGCCACAAACCCTCCGATTTCATCAAAAGCCATTTCCCGACCATTTACGCGCGGTGCCTAGAGCTCAATATCGATATTACATCGCAAGCGATACCGGTCGTCCCGGCCGCTCATTACACCTGCGGAGGCGTGCAAACCGACCGCCACGCGCGCACCGACGTGCCCGGCCTTTACGCCGTCGGAGAAACAGCCTGTACCGGTCTCCACGGAGCCAACCGCATGGCCAGCAATTCCTTGCTCGAATGTCTGGCCTTCGCCAAGCTGGCGGCAGAGGATATTATCAGGGCCCTGCCCGAGATCCCTCCGCCTCCGGACTTGCCCGAATGGGACGAATCCCAGGTCACGGACTCCGACGAGGAAGTCGTCGTCGCCCATAACTGGGACGAAATCCGACGTTTTATGTGGGATTACGTAGGCATCGTCAGAACCAACAAGCGCCTGCAGAGGGCGTTGCGCCGTGTCGAGCTGTTAAAGCAGGAAATCGCCGAATATTACGGCAATTTCAGGGTCACCAGCGATTTATTGGAGTTGCGCAATCTGGTCATCGTAGCCGAACTGATCATCCGCTCGGCCTTAGTGCGCAAAGAGAGCCGAGGACTCCATTTTACGCTGGACTATCCGCGCACGAACGATGATGAGCCTCCACGAAACACGGTGATCTGTCCCTGATCATCGATCAGCGGCTCGTAACGGCATCCTCCGATCAATCTTCAAGCAACGCCTTAGTGGTGCGTTGCCGCCCGGCGGCACGTGCTGACCGGCACGCGCCTGCCGCCCCAGTCTCCGGGGCTTTCTTCGAACACGCCGGCGCAAGGCGTGTTGCATGCATTGCAAGCGCCTTGCGGCGTCAAATTCCATTCCGACAGTTCATACCAGTCGCGGCCAATGAGCAACTGGCCGCAGTGATGGCAATAAGTGCTGTCAGCCGCTTTATCGTGAACGTTTCCGACATAAACGTATCTAAGACCGTTTTTCATGGCGATGCGCCGGGCCCGAACCAAAGTGTCCCTCGGAGTAGAACGCTTATCCATCATCTTCCAGTCGGGATGAAAGGCCGAAAAATGGAGAGGCACGTCCGGTCCCAACTTGTCGGCTACCCATTGAGTCAATGCCTCCAACTCATGATCCGAGTCATTCTCGCCGGGAATCAGCAAGGTCGTTATTTCCAGCCACACGGACGTTTCGTGCTTGATGTATTGCAGCGTTTCCAATACCGGTTGCAAATGGCCGCCGCAGATCTTGCGGTAAAACTCGTCGGTGAACGCCTTCAAATCGATATTGGCCGCGTCCATCACGCTGTAAAACTCGGCGCGCGGCTCGGCGCACATATAACCGGCCGATACCGCGACCGATTTGACGCCATGCTTTCGGCATTCCTTGGCAACGTCCACGGCGTATTCATGAAAGACAACGGGATCGTTGTAGGTGTAAGCGACGCTGCGACAACCCAGATCTTTTGCCGCCAGCGCAATGGCTTCGGGGGAAGCCTGATCCATCAGTGAATCCATCTCGCGAGACTTGCTGATATCCCAGTTCTGGCAAAACTTGCACGCGAGATTGCATCCGGCCGTGCCGAACGAAAAGACCGGCGTACCGGGAAGAAAATGATTCAGCGGTTTTTTCTCTATAGGGTCGATGCAGAAGCCGCTAGAGCGCCCGTAGGACAACAATACGATCTTGCCGTCCACATTGCCGCGAACGAAACACAACCCCCGCTGTCCTTCATGCAACTTGCAAAACCGGGGACACATCGTGCATTCCACACGACCGTCCTCCAGCGTACGCCAGTAGCGCGTAGGAAAACCCTGCGCCGTTTCGATGGTCCGATTCATGATCTACACCCCATTCGTCAAATAAAATCGCATTTGTAAAATATGACCCATCGGGCGCCTGTCGACGTTTTGCCGACGGCCGGCGTCGATCCCACAGAGGACTTTGCAATGAAGAACATACGCCAACCTGCCGTCGCGGGGCTTTTCTACCCGGATGACGAACATCGGCTTCGCGCTATGGTTCGGGATTTTCTGCTGGATGCAAACACAGCCGGGCCGCTGCCGAAGGCCATTATCGCACCTCACGCCGGGTACATTTATTCGGGCCCCATAGCCGCCAGCGCCTATGCCCTGATCAAACAAGGCAGGGATGTTATTCGTCGCGTTGTCTTAATCGGCCCTTCTCATAGAATCGGCTTTCACGGCATCGCCGTCAGTCATGCGGACAGCTTCGCCACTCCCCTGGGCAACATCCCTATAGACTGCGCCGCCATCGAAAAGATTCTCGATTTACCATTCGTCAAAAGGCTCGATGAGGCACACTTGCTCGAGCATAGCCTTGAAGTTCATATGCCTTTTCTGCAGGCGGTCTTGAACCAGTTCGAACTGGTTCCTTTGGTCGTGGGCATTGCCGCACCTTCCGACGTCAGCGCGGTACTCGAGCGGCTTTGGGACGATTCGGGGACTATGACCGTGATCAGCTCGGATTTAAGCCATTACCATGACTATGCCACGGCCAAGCGAATAGATCAGGCCACATCCGTCGCCATCGAAAGGCTTCGGCCGGAGGATATCGGTCATGAATCGGCTTGTGGACGGATAGCCGTCAACGGCTTACTCTACTTCGCCCGCGAGAAGGGTCTAACAGCCCGAACGCTGGACTTACGCAGTTCCGGCGATACGGCTGGCCCGAAAGATCGAGTAGTCGGCTATGGGAGCTATGTCTTTGCGTAACACAAACGGTTTCTTGAACTCAACGCACCGCCGGTTTCTGCTCGCGCTTGCGAAACGATCAATCGAGTACGGCTCGGTCCACGGACGACCGATTCCCGTCGAACAGCAAACGCTAGCACCTGAGCTCATCACCATGAGAGCTACGTTCGTGACGCTCGAAATACTAGGCAAACTCTGCGGATGCATCGGCACGCTTGAAGCCATTCGCTCTTTAGCCGAAGACATCGCTCATAACGCTTACGCCGCCGCATTTAGGGATCCTCGGTTCCCGCCGGTCAGACAGTGGGACATCGAGCGGCTTGATATCCATCTATCGTTGCTGACGCCGGCGGAGCCGGTGTCGTTCACGTCTGAGGACGATTTGCTACAACAATTGGCGGCGGGCGAGGATGGCTTGATCTTGGAAGAAGGGCTCAGGCGCGGAACTTTTCTGCCCTCGGTTTGGGAATCACTGCCGAATCCTCGGGCATTCTTGCAGCATCTGAAATTGAAAGCCGGTCTCCCCAAGGATTACTGGTCCGACTCGATCAGGATCTATCGTTATCGCACGGAAGCAATCGATGGGGATTCGACATAGCTCTTCATCCCGCTTGAAATGGAAGCTTATCGAACACTTCCATGTGATACGGGCAAGCCATGGGCTCGGCAAGTGAAATTGCGGGTTATCTCTCGGGGTTGAAGAGTTTTCGCCACTCACCGGACTGCAAAAACTAATATCCTTCTTTTTCAATAAGATATCTTTGCACAGCCGACTCGTACACCTCGGTCGAAATTTTAGGCCCGTACACCACGGTCTGGCAGTGTTCTTCGACGATGATGCTCAGCAATCGAAAGGCATTCCGCGGCGTCAACTGGCGTACGATGAATTGAGCTTTGCTTTCTCCCTCTTCCTCGAACAGATCCGCCAGTTTGATCGGCGCACTTCCCGGTTTCCGGGAAACGTTCATGCGCTTCTCGATCAGCCGGATCATATTGTCGGCCGACCAATTGATCGACGAAATGGTCTTGATTCGATCGCTCCGATAATACTTCTTGAGATCGTGCAATTCGTACGGCAGGAACAGAATGATGCCAAGATGATCGATCTGGAACAGCTGATCGTCGAGAATAGGCGTTACCAGCTCGCGCATCTTTTCCGGATCGCCCTTGATGCTGGTGGGCTCGTCCACGCGATCGACCAACAGATAAACGCCGGACAGCCCGAAGTATTGGACTAGATCCATGTAGCTCTTGAGCAGCGTGAACCGGTTCTCCGTCATCCTCGGAATACCGTGGAACTCGAACAGACCAGGTCCGATTTCCTGGATGATCTTGAACATGTTCTCCACCGAAACCGGAACGCCGCGGATATTCCGATAAATCTCTCCGGCCAAAAGCTTTGCCTGCTTATTGGAGAAAAAGCTGTTCCGCTTCTTGTAACCGGCAATACTGATCAGTTTCCGAAGCGCGGAGATCTTGTTCGACAGATCATTGGGGGAGAAATAAAGTGCCGTAAGCAATATGAATTTTTCCGCGAACTCCCGGTTGTCCTTGAGCATGTCTTCCTTCTGAGCCTCGGTAATATTGCGGTACAGCTCCTCTATTCCCAATTTGAGAAGGTAATCCAGATGATCGTCGAGGGTGATCTTGCTCTCGCGGATGAGTACCTCTTCCTTTCTTCTCCGAAATAGCTTCGCCAAACCCGGTTTCCTCGGAGAATACTCGGCCGGAAGCTTCCTCACCTTGGTGACTTCGCTGAGCAGTTCGTTGAATTCTACGTATCTGACTACCAGCACCTTGTCCTGATACTGTCTCAGATAGCGCTCGGTGTCGATCCGCATGGAGGATTTTCCGGCTCCTCGGATCGCAAAAATGACGTACGGACTAGGCTTGTCCAGGTTCAGCAACGCCGACCGCAACGACGTGTTCTCTATCATGGCCGCCTGCAGATAAGGATCGCGGTCTGCGTCGAAGATTACGAAGGGATGATGTTCAAACTGCCATACATGCAGCCATTCTTTAATTTCCATCAGGCTCTCGATGAGATCTTATTCGTCGGACTCTGTCGGATAGTTCGCTACCGCCCCGATGCAAATCCCGAAATTAGGAAGGCTCAGATGATCCCGGGATAACCGCACCCTGTGGCTGCCGAACTATAGCACAGTTCGCGTCGATTCCAGCC
This sequence comes from Methylocaldum sp. 14B, assembly GCF_002005105.1. Taxonomy (GTDB): domain Bacteria; phylum Pseudomonadota; class Gammaproteobacteria; order Methylococcales; family Methylococcaceae; genus Methylocaldum. The sequence goes on from NZ_MSCV01000007.1 coordinate 143,069, forward strand.
GCCTCATGTTCTCGGACCGGGTGTTTTACGCTCCACGCCTGACACGCCGAGGGCCAGCCGGATTAGGACGCTGCAAAAATTCAAGACGTTTTCCGTTGGAGCGCCCACACCACCAGTGCTTGAACGGTACGTGAAACGCAGCTACCCTTGCGCAAATCCAGACTAGCCGTCAATAAAACATGAGTGACGTAACAGAGAATTCGAACTCGGACATAGAAAAGTCCGGTACCGATCCCCAACCCGAGCCCAGCTGGAAACCGTTGCTCTGGTTCGGAATCGGCCTGGTCGCCGTGATTGCCTCCGCAGAACTGATCTTCGAATTGATCCTCGACATCATGGAACTGCTTGGGGACGCTATTTTCATTCTCGTGGAAGGCGGCGAGGAAATCCTCATCGAAGACAAGTTGGAGGACTGGTTCGACCTTTCGCCACGCCACGCAGAACTGATTACCGCCTGGACGATAACTCCACTCAAGATCCTGCTCGGCATCGTCACTGTGAGATGGCTCTGGCGATATAGCCGAACCAGGCTTATTCCAGCCTTGATGCGTTGGATTAAAAAACAGCTAAAAATCTTGCGCCTGTCTTGGTCGGCTCTTTGGTGGCCTTGGAAAGGCGTGGTCTTGAGCATGCTGATAGGCAGTTTGTTTGTCTTGATTTAGAGCGGTGCGTGGAAAACCGATATACCGTCAAACCGAGCCTCCAGGCCGAATTACAATCATAAAGACCAGAAACGCTTCTCCGCGGGAACAGCAACGCTCGTTCGCTTGAACGACGGAACAGTCAAAACCGAGTAGGGTAAATACAATGATAAAACCTGTCGCGATTGCGTCCCTCGCGTACCTACTACCCGCCACAGTCTTTGCTTTCGGAGTGAGTCACCACGGCGGAATCATTCTCGATTGCACGCCACCGATTTTCTTTGACGAATCGCCCGCCAAGGAGACCAGCGTCCCGGCACTCCAAAAGTTCTCTTTCGTCGCCTCGGAAAATACCGACCGTGACACCATCAAAGTCTGGGTCAATAACGAGCCCGTCGCCGTCGCGATTTCCGAACAGCGTAGCGGGAGACTAGCGGTCGAAGGCGTGCTCTCTCAACCGATCACGGACGGGCGGGCCTGGATCAAAGTTACTGGATACAGCAACGATGGCTGCGATCAACTGCACGTGTGGAACGTGTACTCGGGCAGTCACCCATGAAGCGATTTACATGCATAGCACAGGAGCCGAAGCCAGTCCCTGAGACGTCTGTCTTCGCACGATAACGTCGGCACTGCCTTGCTGAACGGGCAAGATTCATTCGCTATGTCCTCGTATCGCAAGGACACCATAAATTGTATCCCTTCGCTCACCTCCGCCGATCGCATGCGATAAAATCAATACCGCATCGATTTCGCACTTCCGTTAACACGACTTCCTGGATAAGGTACGATTACGCAAGAAACCGAAGGATCGAGGCACGCAAAGTGCATTTCCGAATTTTGGGCTTACCTGGAAGCATTTTTTAAATAGCGAACGATTCAGAGATTTGTCATGTCCGACAATTTACAGCCGATCACAGTTCTGGCTAACCGAAGCGAGCTTGGAGTACAAGAGCCGTCCGCTTTTTTCCTCGGCGACCGACGCATCGAAGTCGTGGAGGTCATCGACCGGTGGCTCGCGTCGGAATATGGATATTTCAAGCTGCTTACCACGGACGGCATTTATATTCTCCGCCACGACAGCGATCAGGACCGCTGGGCACTGACTCTTTACAAACAGTCCGAATTTTTACCGGTTTTAGATGTCGGCAAAAAACCGAGAATTCACTGACGTTTTCTTTGACGGGCACGCAACTTCGCGCTCGGCTTTGCTGTCCCTCGATCAATTTTCGATGCTTGCCATAAACCGACAAAATGGTCCTACCTCACCCGTCAAATTTCCGACAGGCAGTAGCATCGAACGCTTGAATTTCGGGTGCCGAGGACACTGGCATAAATCTCGCTTTAGAAGAGACCTAAGCCATCAGACACCCTTTCGGCGAGAAGAGAAACTGCGCGATGAAAAATAATAAAGCGGAAAATTTAGCCGCGCTGTCGAGCCAAAAGAGCGAGAAAAAAACCGCTCTGGGTGATGGATCCTACTACGAAATGGTCTTAGCTCTTCAGACCACGCTGGACATAGAGCAGCTTCTCGGTTTGTTCAGCACGCACTTGAAGTCTATCGTTCCCCATTCCGGCTTGCGCTTTTGCAACGAAAAGCTCGGCATCGAACTTTCGCTGGGCAAGAAAGGACGGCACGTCTGCGCTTACAATCTCGAACTCGAGAACGAGCCGCTCGGCGAATGGCGGATGAGCCGAGACCGGCGCTTCAGTGAACCGGAGTTGGCCCGAGTGGAAGCGCTACTCTGCCGTCTACTCTATCCCTTGCGAAACGGGCTCAAGTATCGCGAAGCCTTGTGTTATGCCCACACGGACCAGTTGACTCAAACCGGGAATCGACCGGCACTGCTCAGTAGTCTGCAGCGGGAACTTGAGCTCGCGCGCCGCTACGGCACCCCCCTTTCGATCATTCTTCTCGACGTCGATCACTTCAAATCGATCAACGACAGTTTCGGGCATGACACAGGCGATGCCGTGTTGCGGTCGGTAGCGCGATCTATCAAGGATTCCGTGCGCGGGAGCGATATCCTGTTCCGTTATGGCGGTGAAGAATTCGTCATTCTGCTTTCCAACACGTCCAAGGACGGCGCGGTAAATCTTGCTGAACGCATTCGTAACACGGTCGAAGGAACATTCTGCGGAGTACGCGATTCGGGCGTCCGCGTTACGTTGAGCTTGGGGGTAGCAACGCTGATTTCCGGAGAAACTCATTTGGACTTGCTGCGCCGCGCCGATCAGGCCATGTATCTGGCAAAACGCGGCGGACGCAATCGGGTTGCGGCTGCAATCGATACGTAGCCAAAAGACCGACGGTTTTAAAAAATCTTGGTTTTTCGGCGGCGGACAGCTTTGTCGCTCGCATGCCGGCGCGCAGGGCGCCGATCCGAAGGCGTTTTTCCGATATCCAGTCCAACCGAACGCATCAATTCGGCGACTTCTTCAGCGGGGAGTTCGTAAGACGCTCCCGCTTTCAATCGGGACGGTAGGGCAATCCCGCCAAACCGCGTCCGCATCAATCGGCTTACCGTAATTCCCTGCGATTCCCAAAGCCTCCGAACGATACGGTTGCGCCCCTCCTTCAAGGTGACGCGAAACCATCGGTTGGCGCCCTCACCGCCCGCCGGTTCTATCGTCTCGAATCGAGCCGGTCCATCTTCCAGCGCGATACCGTTCGACAGCCGAGTCAACATTTCGTCGTTGACGGGGCCAAGAACCCGGACCGCGTACTCCCGCTCCATTTCCCGCGACGGGTGCATGAGACGATTGGCCAGTTCACCATTATTGGTGACCAACAACAGACCTTGGGTATTGATATCGAGACGTCCGACGGCAATCCAGCGCCCGGTCGATGGTTTGGGCAACCGGGTAAAAATTACCGGACGCCCCTCCGGATCGCGCCGGCTGACCACCTCTCCGATCGGCTTGTGATAGATGAGCACACGGGTTGGCGCTTCGGACCTTTTGGCGACATCGACCGGTCGGCCGTTGACGGTGACATGGTCGCCGGTTCTGTAACGATCCCCCAGCTCGGCCGGCTTGCCGTTTATCGATATCCGACCGGCCCTGATCCATTCCTCGATTTCCCGGCGCGAGCCCAGCCCGATCTGAGCGAGAACTTTCTGAATCCGCTCGCCGGCGTCATCCGGTGATGGACGTACATCCGCCGGCGTCTTGGTCTTATTCGATCGATTCGGTATTCGCATTTTCGGTCACTGGCTGGTCTTGCGGCGCCGCTTGCAGCGCCAAGTCGTCTATGAGCTCCTGGAGCGGCGGTAGTTCGCCAAGGCTCTTCAGATTGAAATAGTCCAGGAATTGCTTGGTCGTGGCGAGCAGGGCCGGGCGCCCCGGGACCTCTTTGTGCCCTACCACCTGTACCCATCCCCGCTCCTGAAGCGTTCGCACGATACTCGAACTGACGGCTACGCCGCGAATATCCTCGATTTCACCGCGCGTAACCGGCTGACGGTAAGCAATGATGGCGAGAGTTTCCAAGAAGGCGCGCGAATAACGCCCAGGCCTTTCCTCGAACAGCCGCGAGACCCAGGGGGAAAACGCCTCCCGCACTTGGAGACGGTACCCGCTGGCCACCTGCTTCAATTCGACGGCCCGGCCGCGGCAATCTTCGGCCAACTCCGCCAAAGCGGAGTGTATTTCTGAGGGTTCTGGCCGCTCGTTGTCGGCAAACAGATTTTCGAGTTCGGCGAAGGACAACGGTCTGCCGGCGGCTAACAGCGCCGCCTCGATGATCGTTTTCAGTTCCACGTCAATCGACACCGGAAGCCATCAGTGGCCTAACTTGCAATTCGCCCAACGGTTCTTCCTGAATGATCTCGATCAAGCGCTCCTTGCTGAGCTCGAGGATGGCGAGCAACGAAACGACCGCGCCGTGCCGGCCTTCCTTCCGTTCGAACAAGCTGGGAAACGGGATCAATAATTGGGTCCGCAATCGCGCCAGTATACTCGACATCCGCTCGCGCACCGACAATGGCTCGCGCTGGATGTGATGATGCGTCGATCGCTCGGCGCGCCGCAGCACGTCTTGGAAAGCCAAGAGAACTTCTTTCAATTCCACTTCGGGATAAATCTTTTTGACCTTGATGGCACCGGTATCCGCCGACGTTTCGAAAACGTCGCGCTCGCATCGCGGCAGGGCGTCGAGCTCCTGGGCGGCGTGCTTGTAGCGTTCGTACTCCTGGAGGCGGCGCACCAGTTCGGCGCGAGGATCCTCCTCGCCCTGTTCCGGCCCTGTCGGACGCGGCAGCAGCATGCGCGACTTGATCTCGGCGAGAATCGCCGCCATCAGCAGGTATTCGGCGGCAAGCTCGATCCGGAGTTCGCTCATCATCTCGATGTAGGTGATGTACTGGCGGGTGATATCGGCAATGGGGATGTCCACTATGGACAGGTTCTGCCGGCGGATCAAATAAAGCAGAAGATCGAGCGGACCTTCGAACGTTTCCAGAAATACTTCCAGCGCGTCGGGTGGGATGTAGAGGTCTTCCGGCAACTCGGTGAACGGCGCGCCGTTGACGAAAGCCAACGGTGCTGCGGTGACCGCTCCCTCGCTTACAGCTTGTGAATCGACCTGCCGCGCATCTCGTTCCGAATTCGAATCGGTCACAACGGTCTTTTCACAATCGGCCAGATCAGTCATCTATAGACCGGCAAAACCGAAAAGCAACCTCTGCATAGCATAGATCGGAAAGCCCAGAATCATGGACAGCCCTCCGGTGGCGATCAGCGCCAGCAGAATGAAGAAACCGTAGGGTTCGATCTGACTGAATTTGATGGCCAGCCTGGGCGGCAAGAAACTTGCTGCGATCCGCCCGCCGTCGAGCGGCGGAATCGGAAGCAAGTTCAGAAGCATCAGCACGATGTTGATGACGATGCCGGCGACACCCATGAGACCCAAGGGTATCGACACGTAATCAAAATCCACGGCGCTGGCCAAACGGGCGACGAGCGCCCAGGCGATCGCCATCAAGAAATTAGCAGCGGGTCCTGCAACGGCGACCAGCGCCATATCCCGCTTCGGGTGACGCAGTTTGCCGAAATCCACCGGGACGGGCCTGGCCCAGCCGAAGATAAAACCGCCCAGCGCCAACAGCACTCCAGGCACCAACAAGGTGCCCACGGGGTCGATGTGGTGTAGCGGGTTCAAAGATAAACGGCCGAGCCGAGCCGCGGTGTTGTCGCCCAGCATCTTGGCGACCCAGCCATGGGCCACTTCATGCAGGGTAATGGCGAACAGGACCGGGAGGATCCAGATGGCGAAACGTTGAGCGAAGGTAAGTTCTTCCATTGGTGCAATCTTTGTAGGAATGAACGTGGTTACTGAAGCGAGGCGACGATGCCCGACCCCTGCCGGACGATCTCCGGCGTGTCTTCGATAAAGCCGATGATAGTGGTCGGCGTATAGGGAACGACTCCGGCATCGATGATCAAATCCACCTCTTTCTCGAGGCGGTCGCGAATGTCTTCGGGGTCGGTCATGGCGTCATCATCGCCGGGGAGAATCAGGGTCGAACTGAACAATGGCTCGTTCAGTTCCGCTACCAGCGCCAGCGTGATCGGATTGTCCGGCAGGCGGATACCGATGGTTTTGCGCTTTGAATGTTGCAGGCGACGCGGCGTTTCGCGGGTCGCTTTGAGAATAAAGGTGAACGGCCCCGGCGTCAGCGATTTGATCAGTCGGAATGCTTCGTTGTTGATCTTCGCGAAAGTCGATATCTGCGACAGATCCCTGCAGACCAAGGTGAAATTGTGATCTTCCTCCAACTGGCGAATTCGGCGGATGCGGTCCAGCCCGGATTTATTATCCATCTGACAGCCGAACGCGTAGGAGGAATCGGTCGGATAAACGATTACGCCCCCTTCGCGAATGATCTCGACGCTTCGGCGAATGAGCCGAGCTTGCGGGTTGTCCGGGTGGATCTGAAAATATTGAGCCATCCCGATAGTTTACTATAGAGGCCCCCTCCTCAGGGATTTTTCCCTTTCTCTGCGTTTTTCGACGGGACCGCTACAAAGATCGATCCGCCTACGTTCGTGAACCCGGCTTTTTAGCGACATTGTCGCGCAGATAAACCGGCAGCGCCTGTTCCGGCTCCACAAAGAAACCGCTGCCGAAAGCATCGGCGCCAAGACGAGCCACCATCGCCGCGCGCGGAAAGCGGTCGGGCAGAATCCTTTTTACGTCGCTGCCCAAACGCTCCTGGAGAACCGAACCGTAGGTCTTCCATCCACTGCCGATACCGACGCCTTCGGCATGATCGGGAAACGAAACGCGTTCGGCCGGCCGTACCGATTCTTCGCCCAAAAGCTCCGCCAACCCCGATTCTCCCCTACGGTAGACCGCCCAGTAGACTTCGCCCATGCGCGCATCGATGCAGGAAAATGCGACCTTTTCCGGAGACTCGATCAAGGCATCCTGCGCCAGGGCCGCCAGCGTCGAAACCGGAACCACCGGCAGATCGACGGCGAACGAAATCCCCTGAGCCACGCCGGCCGCGATGCGGACGCCGGTAAAAGAGCCGGGCCCCCGTCCGAACGCTAAAGCATCGACTTGCGAAACCCTGACTCCGGCTTCGGCCAGCAAGGAGTCGATCATCGGCAGAATCAGCCGATTATGCTGCTGCGGCGCAAGCTCATAACGTTCGAGAACGGTGTCATCGATCAGCAAGGCGGCCGAACACGCTTCCGTGGCGGTTTCGATGGCCAGAATCTTCATACCGCGATCTCTTTTTCGAATTCACTGGAGAAAAACCGCTGCACATCGGCGAGCAAACGGGTCCTCGGCGTATCCGGCAGGCTGTTCAAAAAAACCTTCCCGTAGGAGCGGGACAAAATCCGCGGATCGCACAGCATCAGCACGCCGCGATCCTCCTGATCCCGGATCAAGCGCCCCACGCCCTGCTTGAGCGCGATGGTTGCGGCCGGAAGCTGATAGGTCGCAAACGGATTCAGTCCGTTGCGGCGGAGGGTTTCGAGCCGGGCATTGAGCACCGGGTCGCTGGGTGAAGCGAACGGCAATTTGTCGATAATGACGCAGGAAAGCGCCGGTCCCGGAACGTCGACCCCCTCCCAAAAGCTCCCGGTGCCCAGGAGAATACCGTTGCCGGCCTGCTTGAAGGCTTCCAGAAGCACCGCTTTGGGCTGGTTGCCCTGAACGAACAGCGGATAATCGAGATGCTGCGCGATCAAAGCCGCAGCCTCCGACAAGGCCTGATGCGAGGTGAACAACATGAATGCCCTGCCCCGGCTGGCCTTCAAAACCGGCAGCGCGGCTCGCACCACGGCCTGGGTGAAGCCGTCGACCGCCGGGTCCGGAAGCCCCGGCGGCAGAAGCAACAAGCACCGGTTCCGGTAATCGAACGGGCTTTCCCAAGCCCGGCAATCGGCACCGCCGAGTCCCAGTTGTCCGACGAAATGATCGAACCGGCCGCTCACCGTGAGCGTTGCCGATGCGAAGATCCAGGCGGCCTGACTGTGCTTCCGAAACCGCGCGAATTCGCCGGCGATGGCCAACGGGGTCCGGTTCAGGGAAAAACTGTGCTTATAGACCTCGAACCAGCGTACGGCTTCGCTGCCTTCGTCCTTGTCGAAAGTTTCCAGCCGCACGCCCAAATCCGTACAACGTTTCCAACACGACTCGAGGCCTTTGCTGCGAACGGCGGCTTCTTTCAGGATGGCTTCGAGATCGTGCAAATGCCGGCGCAACTCGGCGAGCTTTTCGGTTACCGCCGAATCGTCCGCCACCTTGTGCCACGCCTCCCGCCGCGAAGGGTCGCCCAAAGCCTGCCGCAGCTCCGCCGTCAATTGCTCGAGCAGTTCCGCTTCTTCGAGCAGCTGCGGCATATCTTTCGCGTTCTTGAGCCGCTCGACCAGGATATCGTCCGCCAACCCGTGGAGCTGGCGGGAGCTGATGCCGAGACCCAGAAACTGGGCCGCCGATTCGACGAATTGATGAGCCTCGTCCACCACGATCGCTTCGCAGTCGGGCAAGAGCTCGCCGAAGCCGTCGTTCTTCAAGGTCCAGTCGGCCCACAGCAAATGATGATTGATCACCAGAATATCGGCATCCTGAGCACTGCGGCGTGCCTTCACCAAGAAACAGTCTTCGTATTGGGGGCATTCCTGCCCCAGGCAGTTGTCTCCGGTCGAGGTCACCGAAGACCAAAGCACCGAGGATTCCGGCACATTGACGACTTCGGCGATGTCACCGGTCCGGGTGGTCTTGCTCCAGCGCCGGATCGCCTCCAGGGCGTACGCCTCGCGTGGGCCGTAACCCGCCTTGAATCCCAGGGTGTTTTGCAGACGGTACGGACACAGATAATTGGCTCGCCCTTTCAGAAGTACCGCCTTGAACGGCACGGCCAGCGCTTGCCGGACCATAGGCAGGTCCTTGCGGAAAAGCTGATCCTGGAGAGTCTTGGTGGCGGTCGAAACGATGACTTTCTTGCCGGACAAAGCCGCCGGAACCAAATAGGCCAAGGTCTTGCCCGTGCCGGTACCTGCTTCCGCGACCAGGCAGCTCTTGCCGTCGATTGCTTGTTTGACGGCTTGCGCCATCTCCGCCTGTCCCTGGCGCGGGCGAAACCCCGGCAAGCACCGGGCGAACGGGCCTTCCGCCCCCAAGATCGAAAGCAAATCCGGCAATTCAGTTCCCGGCTTTCTGCTCGGCCATCGCCGCACCGGCCAGGTCGCCTTTCGCCCGGCGCGCCTGCGCAATAATGGACCAGTTCTTTTGGGTCAGCGGCTGGCTTCCCCTCGCAAGCTGGTTCGATTTTTTCGCCAGATCTTCGGCAAGGCCCGGCTGATGCTGCTGGAGCCGAATTTCGGCCAATTGATGCCACAACAGAGGATTGCGCGGCTGAATGCGTATCCCTCTTTCCAGTGCGGAGGCGGCATTGTCCAGTTGCCCGCTTTTGCGGTTGTTTTCGGCCTCGCTCAACAAGGCCAGAACTGCAGGCGATGAAGCGACGGGCTCGCTTCTGACGGGTGGTTTCGCTCTCCATGACGGAGCAGGGGTTTCTCTCGCGCCTGCCTGTGGAGTACCCGGCTGGCGCTCGGCCGTGGACTCGCCCGGTATCTGGCCAGGTTGGTAAATCCCGCGAGGCTGATTCGAAACGCTGACACAGGCGGCTTGCAAAAGAAGCGTTGCAACGAAAATCGGACGATAGGCTTTGCTCATGTTGAAATGAAGACCTCGATACAAGGGGCTGAAACTGCTAATGGTAGAACAAGACGCATAGTCGTAGGTCGGCAATCCTTTGCCGACAGCCACGTCGGGAAGGGATTCCCGACCTACAGCCGGGGCACTACACTAAACCGGGAAATGCTCTAGCCTCGAAAGATGAGGGAGAATACAGGACATCGTCATTGGGCTCCAGTTCGCCATTCCTTGCTCCATTGGACCAACGACCCGGTGAAATTACTGACAGCCGCACGAGTCATTACTGAAATAAGGTTTCTCGGCTCCGGTGTTAGAATTCAGCCATTGCCCTCAGGAAAACGACCATGCCCCTCATCCGCCCCTTCTCCGCTCTCCGTCCGGCGCCCGGTCGCGCCGCGGAGGTTATCTCACCGCCCTACGACGTGTTGAATACCGAAGAAGCCAGAACGCTGGCGGCGGGCCGTCCGTGGAGCTTTCTGCACATTTCCAGACCGGAAATCGATTTGCCGCCCGGAACCGACGCTTACGCTCCGGAGGTTTATGCCAAGGCCGCGGACAATCTGAAGCGGATGCTGAATTCCGGCATCCTGAAGCGGGACGACCGGTCGCTCTATTATGCCTATCGCCTCGTCATGGGCGACCATACGCAACTGGGCCTGGTCGCGACGGCCAGTGTCGCCGCTTACGACGCCAACCGCATCCGAAAACACGAGTTCACCCGCCCCGACAAGGAGGACGACCGGGTACGCCAGATCGTGGCGTTGAACGCTCAGACCGGTCCGGTGCTTTTGGCGTATCCCGATGCGCCCGAGATCGACAGCCTGTTGGCGAAAACCGCCGAGCAACCGTCCGAAGCCGACGCGGTAGCGGAGTCCGGCGTGCGGCATACGTTCTGGAGCATTCGCGATGAAGATACCATCGCCCGGCTCACCGAACTTTTCGACGCGCTGCCGGCCCTGTATATCGCCGACGGGCATCACCGTTCCGCCGCGGCTTCGCGGGTTGCGGCCTCGCGCCGGCAATCCGATCCCGGCCATACCGGCGATGAAAGCTACGAATACTTTCTGTCGGTGATATTTCCCAAGAGCCAGATGCGGATCATGGATTACAACCGGTTGGTCAAGGATTTGAACGGTTTGAGCGAAGCGGAGTTTCTGAGCCGGGTGTCCGAGCGCTTTGCCATAGAATCGGCCGACAATCCGGTGAAACCGGAAAATCCCGGCCAGTTCGGCCTGTATCTCGGCGGACACTGGCGCAAGCTGACCATAAGACCCGAGTTGATCCCCGCGGACCCGGTGGCACGGCTCGACGTCAGTCTCTTGCAGGACAATCTCATTTCGCCGGTCCTCGGCATCGCCGATCCCCGCCGCGACCGGCGGATCGACTTCGTCGGCGGCGTCCGCGGCTTATGCGAACTGGAGCGCCGCGTCGATTCCGGAGAAATGGCCGTGGCGTTTTCGCTGCACCCTACCCGCATGGAAGACTTGATGGCTGTGGCCGATGCGGGAAAGGTCATGCCCCCGAAATCGACCTGGTTCGAGCCCAAGCTGGCGGACGGGTTGGCGTCCCACGTGCTGGATTAGCCCGGATCGATCGAATGGCGGGTGCGAGGACCGGCGGATCTCTATCCGGTTCCGCACGGCACCGCCGCATATCCGGCCGTTCCCTATAAGCTCGGCGAAGTGGCGGCGTGGGTATGCTCGTATCGCTCCTGGCAATCGTGGCACCTCAGCGCCGCGGGATTTACCTTCAGCCGAGGATAGCCGATCTCCCCTTCGCACTCGATACAGATACCGTACTCGTTGTTGGCGATTCTGAGCAGGGCTGCGTCTATCGCCTGAAGCTCCCGAATGTGCCGGTCGATGATGGCCAGGTTGAGGTCCACCAGTAAGTCCGCGACGGATTCCTCCTCCATGTCGTGAACCTGACCGGCGAGATCGATGTATTGCTCGTTATCCGAAGACAAGAGTTCCTGACGGATTTCTTCCCTGAGATCTCGATAGCGGCTCTTGAGCGCCAGTTTCAGCTCGTTGATCTGGGCATCCGATAATTTTACAGTCATGGTCGTTCTCCATCCGTATTCGTTCGATCGATGCGCGTCACGGATTCGCGCTCCGGTTCGATCATCGAGTCTCCTGTGAGCGGCACGAAGGCCACATCCAAAATGCTCCGGGTTTCGATTTGGCGTTGCTCGTCCTTCTCCACCAGCATCAGTTCCTGGTGGCGATAAGGCAGCCCGATAGGGATCACCATCCTGCCTCCGGGCCTGAGCTGATCGAGCAAGGCTTTCGGCAGGTACGGGGCGGCCGCCGTGACGATGATGCCGTCATAGGGCGCATGTTCCGGCCAACCGTGATAGCCGTCGCCGGCACGGACCTCGACGTTGGCGTAGCCGAGGCGCATCAGCCGCTCTTTCGCCTGCTCGGCCAGTTCCGCAATGATTTCCACCGTGTAAACCCGCTTAACCAACAGCGACAGGACCGCCGCCTGATAGCAGGAACCGGTGCCGATTTCCAGAACGATGTCGTCCGGTTCGGGATCGAGGAGATCGGTCATCAAGGCCACGATGTAGGGCTGGGAGATGGTTTGACCGTAACCGATGGGCAGGGGTCCGTTTTCGTACGCGTAAGCCTTGGACTCGGAAGGCACGAAACGGTCACGAGGGACTTTTCGCATCGCGTCCAGCACCCTCGGATTCAGCGTGTCTTTGCCGATCAGATGCCGGGTGACGGTAACCTCCTCCTCGATCTCGCGCATCATGCGAGACAATCTAGTCATAAGACCTCGTTTGGTCCGAGCGGCGGAATAGGCTTATCTTACGCTTTAACCGACGGCTAAGGTTAAACATGATTACCCGATTTATCTGTGCCGGGAGCTTGAACGCGGATCTCACGTTTCCGGTCGAGCGCCTGCCGGAAGAACACGAAAAACTGCGCTGCCGAAAATGCGCTTTGAACTACGGCGGATCGGCCGCCAATACGGCCTATTGGCTGGCGCGGCTCAACCAGTCTGTACGAATGCTCGGGTGCGTGGGCGACGACCCCTTCGGCACGCTTGCCATCGCGGCGCTGGCCGAAGCTGGGACGGATACGAGCCTGATTCAGCGCACCAGCCGGAGTCTTACCGGAATGGCCGCCATTTTCGCGACTCCCGGCAGCAAGCGCATGGTCACTTCGGGCGGGGCGAACGCTTGCTTCGATCCGGCGGAGATCGATGGCCGGATTTTTTACCCTGGCGCGCACTTGCACGTGGCGACCTCTCTGCACGAGCTCGCGTTGCCCTTGATCCGTCTCGCCAAGGAACGGGGCGCCACCGTCTCCTGCGATCTGGATGAAGGGCCTACGGAAGAAATGATCCCCCGGCTGGATTTGATCTTCATGAACCAAACCGAGCTGCGCCGCTGGACCGGTTCGACCGATCCGCGCGAAGCGCGGAAGCGTCTCTCGCCTTCAAGCTTTTTGGTCGTTACCCAGGGCGCCCGAGGGGCGGTGGCGTTGGGACCGAGCGGCGAATACGCCCATCCCGCGTTCCCGGCGACAGAGGCCGATCGAACCGGCGGTGGCGACGCCTTCGACGCCGGCTTTCTGTACGGACTTGCACAAGGGGCCGCCCCCGAAACCTGTCTGCGCTTCGGCTTGCTTCTCGCTGCCCAAGTGATCGCGAGCGAAGGAAGCCGTCCACGGTCGGTCGACGCGGCAAGGGTTCTCCGGGCCTCTCTGCGGACTCCCTGAATGTTCGGCGTTGCGCGAACCCTTGATTCAGAAGGACGCAACGGTGACGGACCAGGAAGCTAAATGGGTGGATTTCTTGCAATGGGCCTTGCCGCGCCTGGAACTGCGCTGGCCGGGGTTCCGCAAAGTCCGGCGTCAGGTGATCAGGCGCATCGCTCGACGTATGGCGGAATTGCAGATGGATGATCTCGACGCTTATCGCCGCCACCTCGAAACTCACGCGGAGGAATGGCCGCGGCTCGATAGTTTCTGCCGAATTACGATCTCCCGCTTTTACCGCGACCGCCGGGTCTTCGATATTCTCGCCCGCGACGGATTGCCGGAGCTGATTCGCTTCTGCCGAACCCGCGGTGAACGCCGTATCTGCAGCTGGAGCGCAGGCTGCGGCGCCGGCGAGGAGGCGTACACGCTGACTTTGATCTGGGCGCTGCAAATCGCGCCGCAGGTTCCGGATATCGCGTTTGAACTGACCGCCACTGATGCCGATCCGGATCAGATTGCCCGAGCCCGGCGCGGCTGCTATCCGCCGAGCAGTTTCAAGGAATTGCCGCCGCCTTGGCGCGACCTAGCCTTCACGGAAAATCAGGGACGGTACTGCATCAAACCGGAATATCGCGGACCGGTGAGCTGGGCCGCGCAGGATCTGCGCAAAACCTTGCCGGACGGCCCCTTCGATCTCATTCTCTGCCGCAACCTCGCATTTACCTACTTCTCGATCGCCCTGCAGCGGGACATCCTGCACGGTCTCGACGCTCGCCTGTCGACCGGAGGGCTTCTCGTGATCGGCGCGCACGAATCGCTGCCCGAAATGCCGCCCGAATGGAATCCTTGGCGACCAGAACTGCCCATCTACCGCAAAGGTCGATAATCCGTTTCGCGATCAAGCATCCGACTGGGGCGGCGCGGCATTCAAATCGGCTCCGAACGCCCGCTGCAAGCGCCACGCTCGCCGCACCAAATACATCCCGACCAGCATCGCCGGAATACTCAGCCATTGGCCCATGGTAATCGTCCAGCCGGACTCGAAAGCGGCCTGGCCCTCCTTGAAGAATTCCAGGACGAAGCGGGTACCGAATACCAGGATGAAAAAGCGACCGAACATATAGCCCTCAGGCACGCTATTCCCGCGCCTGAGATAAAAGCGAAACTGGACCAGAAAAATCAACAAGTAACAGAAAGCCTCGTAAAGCTGTACCGGGTGGCGCGGCAGCAAATCGACCCGGGCGAAGACAATCGCCCAGGGAACGTCGGCGGGGTGGCCCAGGATTTCCGAGTTGAAGAAATTGCCGATGCGGATCAGGCATCCGGACAAAGGTACGGTAACGCCGATGCGATCGCACACCCAGAGGAACGATTGATTGGTCGCCCGACGGGAATATAGCCAGACCGCGATCAGAATGCCGACCACCGCGCCGTGGCTCGCGAGCCCGCCTTCCCACACCGCGAGGATTTTCCACGGATGCGTCAGATAAAAACCCGGATTGTAAAACAGCACGTGGCCCAAGCGGGCTCCGATCACGGTTCCGGCAAGGACGAACAGCACCAGATCGTAAACCTCGTCCTCCGGCCGTCCCTCACGCCGAAACAAGTAACGGAAGACGAACAGACCGTAGACGAAAGTCGACGCGAAGAAAAGTCCGTACCAGTGGACCGGAAGCTGGAAAGCGCCTATGGAAATGGTGAAGGCGACGGGCGAAATATCCCACAGCATGACGAACATGTCCTTCGGTGGTTGCGGTTGATGAAAAGTTCTCTGATCGGCTGACCGTTGAGGTTTAAGAATTTCTTCTGCTATGTGAGCTTTGTCAATTTAGAGCGTTTGCACGCCCGATCGATGATCCGGCGACGGCTCTCGGCCGTTTCGTCCAATTTAAACTTCCATCTGCTTTGCAGACCTAAAGGATGGACAGACTCAATTTCGATTCGGCTAGCTTACCGGCCGAGCGTTCCTTAGGGTATCCGAGCCGCTCGCCGGTAGAACGAGATCTCGGTGTATAAGACGAGGGCATAACGATGAATTCTGAAGCGGATCCTATTGTCGGCAATTGGTACCAACATCTGGACAAGGGTCAAGCCTTCCAGGTCGTCTTCGTGGATGAGGAGGCGGATTTGGTGGAGATCCAGCATTTCGACGGAGATGTGGAAGAGATGGATTTCGATGCCTGGTACCGGCTCGAGATTCAGCCTATCGAGGCGCCGGAAAACTGGAGCGGGCCTCTGGACGTCTCGGAAGTGGACGATCTCACGGGTACCGAAGTCTCCGATACGCCGCCCGAAGATTGGGTCGAGCCTCTGAAGGAAATCGAAAAGCCCCAGGAGCGGCCGACCGGTACAAGCGCGGAAGAAGGAGGAGACGAGTGGGGTGAGGGATTTCCGGAAGAAGAGCCCTTGGAACAGGAGCCTTCGGCAGAAGCTCCGGAAGAGCCCGGCGAGAAAAAGTCGCGGCAAGGAAGCGGTGAACCTTGGTCGGAGGAATGATCGAGCCTTTTCGAGCAGAAAATTGCTGTCGCTCGGACAACGGTATGGCTAATCCTCCCAAAACTTCTAAAATCAAGGCGCTTTATCAAAGGAGGCGCCAAGATGAAAACTATGCCATACCGAAAATGGGTCGATTATGTCATAGGCTTTTTGAGTCTCGTCGCCTGGATCACGCTGTTCGGTTCAGGACTGCTGATTTCGTCACGCCCCTATCGCGACCATCTCGCAGCATCATTCAATTGGCTAGATTTCGTCGTCGCAGCTTCTCTTTACACCTACACCAACGTCGCCATCCTGACATGCCTCTCTGGCGTGATAGGTGGAGTATCGAGCCGGTTGACATTCAAGGGGTATCAAGCAGAGACCGAAGACCAGGATCAACCCGCAGACTCCGACCAGGCATTGGCTTCCGTAAGCATGGCCTACCGGGTGGAGTCTCCATTGGCCAGCATGTGCCGTAGCTTTCTGGTTTATCTGCTGTACATCGCTGGTTTGGCCATCGGAATTCCCGGTGGAACGACGGAAGCGATCAGCGAGACGAATGCAGCCCAGTATCTCAGGATGGCGGGACTGTTATCCTTGCTGGGATTTGCTGTCGGTTACGATCCGACCTTGTTTCACGCATTCTTGGCCAACATCCCTTCGCCGATTCGAAAGAAAACAGGCGAACATAGCTAATTCCATTCGGCATTCGAGTGAACATTCATCGTAGGATGGGTAGAGCGAAGCGAAACCCATCGATGGTGGGTTAGCCCCTAGGCTCCGCTCGGGACAGGCCCTTCGACAGGCTCAGGACAGGCTCCGCGTAACCTACCGATCCGAGGTCGCTCTCCCGGTGATCAGCCGGAAATTCTGCTTCTTGTGAACGGAAGAATCGAGATATAAGGATGCACGGCAGCGACTCAGAGAAACGTCTGTTCCGAATCCTTACGCAACTCACCCCAAAGGGCGCCCAGAGGCAGATCGAACAGCGAATAAGCGCGAGGCTTCAAACCGGGCAGCGCACGGGCCGCCGCCAGCATCATTTGAGCGCTCAGGGCGGCCTCGGAAAGGCGCGCTTCGAACATCAGATACTGGTGTTTGGTTTGACCGGCCGAACCGTGGCGTTGCAGCAGTACGCCGTGCTCGTCCTCGAGCGCCGCCATACTCTCGACCTGAAATACGGTGGTGATGTCGCCCCCGAACAGCGGGTCAGCGGCAACGGCCGCTTTCACTTCTTCCAGTCTCGCGCCGTCCGCCAATTCGACATAGACATAGCGCTCCATCTGCCCGTCGGCGTTCCGGTGTTCCGTCGAAAGCGCCCCCTTAACTCCCGGTACGGAGCCGGCCAGCGTGGTGTGATGCAGGCTGATGCCGGGCCTATGACTGATGTCGGTGTGTCCTTTCGGCGTGAGCAGAGCGAACAAATCCCGCATCAAGGACAGCGCCCCAGGGTCCCAGCCGGCGCCCACGACAGCGGGCCGCTCGAAGCGGATCGCCCAGCGATCTATGGCCTGCTTGTGCTCAAGAACAGCCTCGCCATGAAATCTTGCGCACTCGACGACGGGCAGACCCAGTTGGAGCAAATCGTGTACGCAGCCCCTAACCCACTCCGCTGGGATACAGACCAACACCGCATCGAGACCGGACAATTCGCGGATATGGGAAACGACACGAATCCGATCGAAGGGAGCGGGCAGGATCTGCGCCGACTCCGGTCGGCGCACGACACCGGCCAAGACAATCTGTTCGTCGTTCCGTGCCGCTTCGGCACACGCCAAACCGAGTCTGCCGAAACCGACGATGGCAATGTGCAAACGTCGCATGGTTCACTCCCTGAATGATCAAAACCGTCAATCGGCACGGTGCCGTTCCAGGATACAAGGGGGATCGCTCTCGCCGCCGGCGTCTCTTGGAGGGTATGTGGGAAGCCTCGCGGGCAGCCCAAGAGCGTGCCCGTCCTAGGCTCAGTCGAAAGGGCCTCTATGGGACGCGAGTAGCTTCTCGCATAACCTCTTAGCGCGGCTTTCCGATGGGCACCAAATATAGGATCTTCTCCTCCGCTGGAAGGTCCAGAACTTGCGCCGACCACTCGTCATCGAATGCCCCGACCGGCGTACCGCCAAGTCCCAGGGCTACCGCCTGAAGCAAAACGTTCTGCGCCGCATGCCCGGCTTCCGCATGGACGTAGGCGCGGCCGCGGGAGCCGTACTTCGCGGTCGTTCGCTCCTCCACGGCAGCGAATACCAGGATTGCCGCGCTGTCTTTCAGCCAATCCTGATGCATTGCCGCGGCGGCGAGATCGGCCCGAAAATCGCCGCGACGGATCACCTCCAGCCGGTGCCGTTGAGGGAGATACCGGTAAATGCCTGCCGGCAGATTGAGAACGTCGCCGCCCACTAGGTACAGCTCCAACGGATAAAGCGCACCGGCCGAAGGGGCGGTGCGGAGCTGATCGTCGTGGGTGATTCCCTGAGCGGCCCATAAGAGCTGAGATACGTCTTCCAACGACATCGGCGTCCCGAGAAACTCCCTAACCGAATCGCGCCTGTGCAAGGCCTCTTCCAATGACATGGAACCCGCGGTATGCGGCGCGGGCAGAACAATGATCTCGGCGGCTATCACGCGGTGTCTCCCGGTATCGACCGATCTCGCGGAGAGTAAAGACGCATAGGCCGTAAGAGCACTTGCCAAGATAATTCGAAGCACGAAAAACCGGGGGGCGCAGCGTCCGTAGAAAGCCTTCCGCATCGTCTATCTCCTTTACTAGAACAATAACCGGCTTTTCGGTCGAAGCCCAAGAATCCGAACAGGTTACAGCCATGCCCGAACACCGGGACAACGACAATCCAGTCGTACATGCCGGCTTCCTACAAGGATACGCTTTAATCTTTGATAGACCATAGTGCGCAGCCTTCGTTTGCGAAAAAATCTTGAAGTCCGCGAATCGTCGACCAACTGCCGTCGGCACGAGGCTCACGAGAGCGGTGGTCCAGGCGGAACTAGGCCACGGGCTGTCCGATCGAATATTTCGATGACGGTCGAAATTGGCTCAGGGCCGAGTCGCCTGGTTGTTCAAGTTCGATGGCCGACGCGATTAGTGCTTTCCGGTGCTCGTTATGTCCAACGTTCTCCCGGGGCACACTCGACGATGCGCTTACCGGGCGTTGCTCGTCGGCCTCGAAGCGCAATGATCTGACAATCGGCGTTGGATGACGAGGAAACCCATGAAAAAGCTCTCCGCTTTGTTGACGGCATCGGTTTTTGCATTAACCGCATGGGGATTGCCGGCAGCCGCGAAGACGCCCGCAACCGAAAGCCAGCCGCGCGCCATGGACAGCGCGCATGGCGTCAAGCTGCGCAAGCTATTGGAAAGCTTGCAAGAAGGCGGATTGCGGGCGCATGAAAGCTATGAAAACGTGATGCTTCGCCACGTCAACGAGCTCAAGCTCTCCGACGAACAAATCGGCAAGATCGTGCGGATACACCAAGACAATCAGCAAAAGATCAAGGAAATCGGCAAGAAACTTCGTGAAACCCAACGATCGGCCTATCGGCTCTTTCTGAACCCGGCGAGCGACGAGGCGGCTATCCGCATTGCGGCAAAAAATCACTCGGCGGCTTTCGACGCATTGGTGAACACGGCTTTGAGTTCCCGCGCGGCGATCAATGCCGTATTGACTCCGGAGCAACTTAATCAATTGAAATCGCTTGGGGCTGAACCGTAGCATCGATCCCCATGCTCAAGAGTCCGACCATTCGCAGGCGTATATCTTTGGGTTTACTGGCAACCGGGGGAGTGCTGTTTCTGCTTGCTCCGGAGAACGCCTGGATTGGCCTGGTTTTTCTAGGATTCGGGGTATTGCTGGAAACCCTCGGGTTCTTGTTGGGACATTCCGGGCACTCATGAACAGTGCCGGAGACATCGGACTTGTGGACCGGCACCGTTCAAGACGTGGTTGACGCGCTGCACGGAATGCGTCCATGCGGCATGCCACTATCGACGGCAAGTCGATTACCCCCCCGACTGGACACGGAAAAATTCAAATCATAAAGTGGCTCGGTGTCGCGGCGGATATCGACGAGCCAAAAGGACTCGGATTGCCGTTCGTAGGATTGATAAGGGAGCCGCCGCATAGTAGCTCGGAAGGCCATTACCACGGAGACTACTCCCCACAAAGCGAACGAAGTTCGCATAACCGGGGTCTCAGTCGCAGCAAAACCCGCTTTTCACCGGAGCAGCAATGATCACCGACACACACGGGCAGTACGACAGACTCGGCCCGGGAGCCTCGCAGACCGGAGCAAGCGAACTGTTGAAATCCCATTATGCTGAGCGCGGCTTTCTACCAGAACAGGACCCCCTCACGGCCTTCCCTTACGATTCCCGCTACGCCGTAATCGACGAGGTCGGCCGTGATTTGCCGAGCCTTCTGCATGACGTAGGATTTCGCGCTTATGCGCGGGAGCTCGATATCCCGAGCTGGGAGGAACCGGTCACTGCCGAAACACTGCCGCAGCTTCGGCTGTACTACCTACGGATCGGTTTTCTCGCCTCCGCTTATGTCAATCAGGTCGGGATGGAACCGGCGCGAATGCTGCCGCGCAACATCGCCGTACCGCTGGCAAAAGCCTGCCTGCTGTTGGGGCGTCCGCCGATTTTGAGCTACGACGGCTATGCCTTGTATAACTGGAAGCGCTTCCGCAAAGACCAGCCGATTCGATTGGGGAACATCGACACGATCCAGAATTTCGTTCACATGTACGATGAACACTGGTTCATTCTGGTACATGTGGAAATCGAGGCGATTGCCGCAGACATTCTGGCGGCCATTGCTTCGGTCAAACGGAAATTCGCCGTCGATCCGGATTCCGACATCGGCACCGAACTGTGGCAAATCGAAAGTGCAGTGCGACGCCAAGTCGAAGTGCTCAAACGGATACCCGAGAAAATGGATGCACGCCTGTATTACAAGACTTTTAGGCCGTATATCCGATTTTTCGACGGCGTGACTTATGAGTGCGTGGACCAAGCGCCTATCCGATTCCGCGGCGAGACCGGCGCGCAGAGCAGTATCATGCCGACTTTGGTTGCGTTCCTGAAGATTCCGCACCAGCGTTCGGCTTTGACCGATCATTTGGCCGACATGCGGAACTACATGCCTATCGAACATCGCCGGCTCATCGAGGAGGTCGAGGCCATGCCGAACGTCCGACACCCCCGCTACAAAGAATCTTTTAATGCCATACTCGAGGCGATTGCCTCTTTCCGCCGTGTCCATTACGGCTGGGCGCAGGAATATATCAATCGCTGGACCGGCGACCCGAGGGGAACCGGCGGAACCCCGTATATGGAATGGCTCCGGCAAATGATTTTGGAGACCGAAGCCTATCAGCAAAGGTAGACCGTCCCTGGTCCGGTTTGGTGCGACACCTGATGCACCAAGATCCTCGGCTTATATCTTCTCGATAAATTGTTTCCGGCTGATGACAAGCTGCGGACGGCCTGTACCACCTGCCGAACTTCAGGCAGTGAAAACAGAGCGGCGTTCACATCGGCGAAAGCGCAGCTATCGGCGAGCCCCGCGTTTAGGACAAACTCAAAGAAACTTCCACCAAATATCGCGTAAGGCTCTAAAATCATGGAAACCAGGACGGGTTTGAATAGGTCAAACCGCGATGAATAACCACACCCCGGTACCGAGACGCGCAGTGCTCCCGCGAATGTATCCCGATAGCAACTCATTCTCGGCGGTCTTTAATGGTCCATCGGTCTCCGATTGCGTCGATGCCATAAGGAGACACTAACGTTCAGGGAGCGGAAGAAGTAAACTCCGCCGTCCCAGCGTGCAGCATCATGAAACAGATCAATCCCTGCTCTTTTGAAACTCTCTGGGATCGCGCGAAGCCCAAGCCGAGCGAAGCAATATCGCCCGAGAATCAAACGCTGTGCCAGGCTCTTTTCGAAGCCTTGCCGGATGCTATCGCGGTCGTCGATTCTCAAGGCCGCATCCGGCAAATCAACGCGGAGCTGGAGCGATTGTTCGGCTACGATCGAGAAGATTTACTGGGTCGACCAATCGAGAGCTTGATTCCGGAGCGCTATAGAGCACGTCATATCGATCACCGGCAGCACTACCGCGCAGCGCCTTATCGGCTCAAGATGAGCCAGCGCCCCGAACTCTACGGCCTGCGACGGGACGGCAGCGAGTTTCCCGTGGACGTCCATCTGGCGCCCATCAAGGCGGAGGAAGGTACCTTAACCATAAGCGTCATACGCGATATCACTCCCCACAAGACTGCCGAGGCCGAAATCCAGGAGCACGCGCACCGCAAGGCTATTCTCGCCGATCTGAGCCAATCGGCCCTGGCCGGCACCAGTCTTGATCGGCTGATGAAGCACGCCGTGGAACAGATCGCCCAGTGTCTCGACATCGAGTACACGAAAATCCTGGAGCTTCTTCCCGATGGTCGGGCCTTACGATTGAAGGCGGGTGTGGGCTGGCGAGAAGGATTGGTTGGAGAAGCAACGGTCAGCGCCGGTTTGGAGTCTCAAGCAGGTTACACGCTGCTAATCTCCAAACCGGCCGACGAGAGCACCCTGATCGCCGGCGAACCGGTCATCGTCGACGACCTTCGCAGCGAGACGCGCTTCAGCGGTCCGCCTCTGCTCTTCGAGCACGGCGTCGTGAGTGGCATGAGCATCACCATTCCCGGGTATGCGCGGCCCTACGGCGTGTTGGGCGTGCATACCAAAAAGCACCGCGCTTTTACCGAGGATGATGCCCAATTCCTGCGCGCCGTTGCCTATACGCTGGCTTTGGCCATCGAGCGCCGGCAAACCGAAGAGGCCTTGCGCGAAAGCGAAATGCGCGCCCGGCGCTTGGTGGAAGCCAATATCATCGGAGTGTTTGAGGGAATCGAAGACCAGATCTGCAATGCCAACCAGATCTTCCTCGATATGTTGGGTTACAGCCGTGAGGATCTGCAGGCGGGAAGATTACGCTGGCCGGAGATGACGCCGCCCGAATACCAAGCCTTGGATGAAGCGGCCCGGAACCAGTTATTGGATCACGGCGCGATCACGCCTTTCGAGAAAGAATTCATCCGTAAGAACGGCACTCGGGTGCCGATCCTGATCTGCGCCACTGCGCTGGAACGCTCACCGTTCACCTGGATCGCGTTCATCGTCGATTTAAGCGAGTACAAGCGGCTGGAAGACTCGTTGCGGCGCCGAGCGGCCGAGCTTGCCGATGCTGACCGCCGCAAAGACGAATTCCTGGCGATGCTGGCCCATGAGCTTCGGAATCCTCTGGCGCCGATCCGTAACGCCGTCCATATCCTGCATCGCCAAGTGCCGCTACTGCCCGAGAGTCAACGGCCGCTCGAAATGATCGAGAGGCAGACCCAGCACCTGGCTCGGCTGGTGGACGACCTTCTCGATGTTTCAAGGGTCACGCGCGGCAAAATCAACCTGCACAAACTGCCCGTGGATCTCGTGGCCTTAACCGCTCGGGTCGTGGAAAACCACCGGCCCAGCGCATCGGCGCATCAGCATACCGTCACGCTGACTCTGCCGCCCTGTCCTCTTTATGTCGAGGGCGATGATGTTCGATTAACGCAGGTACTCGACAATCTTCTCAATAACGCCAACAAGTACACTCCGGACGGCGGACACATCTGGGTGACCGTCAAGGACCGGAAGGACGAAGTCCTCGTCTCGATTCGAGACAGCGGTATCGGAATTGCCGAGAACGATCTGTCCGAAGTCTTCGACCTCTTCGCCCAAGTCGATCCGGGGATCGACCGTGCCCGCGGAGGATTGGGCATCGGGCTCTCACTGGTCAAACGGCTGGTGGAAATGCACGGGGGCTATGTCGAAGCGCGCAGCGACGGACCTGGAAAAGGCAGCGAGTTCATTATCTACCTCCCGCTTTTGTCTGCAAAAACCGAGCTGGTTTCCCACTCTTGGAGCGCTCTACCGGCGTCCGAAGCACCGCCCGTGCTACGGGTTCTGGTGGTGGACGACAATTACGACGCGGCGGAATCGATGGCCCTGCTGGTGAAGCTGTGGGGACATGAAACACGCATCGTCCATGACGGCCGGTCCGCAGTGGATATATGCCAGACGTATAAGCCGGATGTGGTTTTGCTCGATCTCGGTTTGCCGGGAATGAGCGGCTATGAAGTCGCTCAGCACTTACGAAAGGAATACGGAGACTCGATGACGCTTTTCGCCCTGACGGGGTACGGACAAGCCGAAGACCGACAGCGAAGCGCAGCGGCCGGTTTCAATCATCATCTGGTCAAGCCGATCGACCCCGGTATCCTCAAGACCTTGCTCGCCTCACGCGAGGTAAGGCCAGCCTAAAGCCAGGGCATCGTCGCGGCACGGTGTTGCCCATCGAGACGGTGCATCCTCAGCCGAGTGCCCTCAATGGCGAAGCTGCTTCTCCCACTTCGACAGAACCGTCGCGGCCACTGCATTGCCCAGAACATTGGTGGCGGAACGTCCCATGTCCAGGAAATGGTCGATAGGCAAGAGCAGTAGCAGCCCCGCTTCCGGGATATCGAACATCGATAGTGCGCCGGTAATGATGACCAGTGACGCCCGCGGCACGGCCGCGATGCCTTTGCTGGTAAGCATCAGCGTAAGCAGCATGATGATTTGCTGGTGAAGCGATAAATCGATGCCGTACGCCTGGGCGATGAACAAGGTCGCGAAGGTCATGTACATCATCGAGCCATCCAGATTGAAGGAATAACCCAAGGGAAGCACGAAACTGGCAATGCGGTTGGGACAACCGAACCGCTCCAGTTCCTGCAGCGTCTTCGGAAATGCGGCCTCGCTGCTGGCCGTACTGAAAGCCAGCAAGAACGGTCCGCCAAGCCGCGAAAGCAAGTTTTTTATCCGCGTCCCAATCACCAGAAATCCCACGCAAATCAGCATTCCCCAGAGCAGTACCAGCGCCAGATAGAACTCGATCATCAGCGTACCGTAGGTTGAGATAATACCTGTTCCCTTCTGGGCAATAATCCCCGCGGCCGCCCCGAACACGGCCAATGGCGCCAACAGCATGACGTAGCCGGTCACCCGCAGCATCACGTGCCCCAGGGCATCCAGCGCGGCGATAATGGGTTCGCCCCGATCTCCAGTTGTTGCCGCCGCCACCCCAAAAAACGATGCGAACACGACGATTTGCAAGATCTCGTTGTTCCCCATGGCTTCCACTACATTTTGCGGAATCACGTGGTGGAGGAGCGTCTTCAGGTCAAAGTGGTTTGCAGGCAGAGCAGCATGTACGGCGTCCTGAGAGACAGGCAGATGGAGCTGAACGCCCGGTTGTGCCAGATTGACCAGGACCATGCCGAGCGAGAGCGAAGCGAGGCTCGCAACGAAGAAATAGAACAGGGCTTTTCCGCCCAGTCGACCGATCGCCTTGACATCGCCCAGCTTGGCGATTCCGACCACCAGAGTCGAGAACACGAGCGGGGCGATGATCGCTTTGATGAGGCGCATGAAAACCTCGGTCAAGAGCGAAACATTACTGACGAACGTTTTGATTTCGTCCGGATCGGGAACGAAACGGCGGACCAGTTCTCCGCAGGCCACACCCAGCACGAGAGCGGCAAGAATGGAGATCGTCAGAATATTTTTTGGCATCTCGCTGAATCAAGCAATGTTCCGGCAAAGCCCGATGGCCGATCCATCTGGCCGAAAAGCATGTCAACCGGCGTTGAAAGTGGAAGAGGACGACGTTAAATGCTGATGTAAGGATCAGCCGCCTTCATTTTCATGGTATCGGCCGATCGATGAATATGAAAGGCGCCGCCCAATTCGGCTCGCCTTATTCGATGATGCGCTTAATTAGGCACCGTATCGGAACTTAGTATAACTATCAGCCGAGGTCCGCGGCTACTTGCAAACACTTCAAGTAGTAAATCGCGGCCATACCTGAACATGAGCGTGGCCGGAAGCAGAAATGCGAGGGGGGCTGCGCGCCTCAACCGGACAGGCTGGGGAAGAGCAGTCAACCGCTAACGGTTGCGTTCGGAATTATCCGACAACGGCACGCCAGCAGGATTTTCGAGCCTTACCATATTGCCAATCACTTACCAAGGAAAAAGCGGTCCGCGTAGGGTGGCGCTTCGCACTTCCTCGGGTACCAGAATGAACACTACGAAGGCAACGGTGGCCAGCAAAGACGTGGCGGATACCGCAAGGCCCACAAAGAAGAATCTGGCAAAGCAACTGATCTGTTGTTTAGACTCTAGAAGAAACATGCAAAAGACTCTTTTGTCAGTTACGTCGATGGTGATCATAGACCCGCTAGAGCACAAGAGTCGTCAGGAAACGGTCAGTTCTCGGTTACGATTCACCCGCAGTTCTTATCGGTGCAAGCGGCTCGCCGTGGAAAATCTCGGGTCAATAGCGGAAAACCACCTCGGCCGGAAGATCCGGAAGTAAGAATCGGCCATTGGTCAACGTCTGCGCCTTGCCGTTCACTTCGATCCGGCGCGGCGCCTGCGGCAGGGGCAGATCGATGATGATGTTTTCCGGCGGGATCGTCAGACCCTCATCGATCCGGATCCGGGTTTCGCCGGGGGCAGGCACTTCGGCATGATAACTCAGTATTCCATAGGACGTTTTCAGCCCCGCGACTCCCACGCCCCCCGCCGCTTCCACCCAATGGCGCGGCAAACCGGCACCGATCACCAGGCGCCGATCGGTCTCTTCGTAAGCAAACAGGGTCAGGAAAGCCTGGATGAATTCCGCCCCGATCCACGAATGAGGCATATCGCCGATGAAACGCGGCGCGAGGGGATCGCGCCAGACGATCTCGGCCCACTGATTCCACGCAGCCGGGCGTCTTCCTTGGAAAAGAAACTGTAGCGTCCTGAACGCCGCATCCCGTTTTCCGAGCCGAACCAGGGCGCCGACATTGCGGAATTCGTAAGGCGCATAGGCCTGCTCATCGAGCTCGCGTCTTATCCGGGCCTCGACATCGCCGGCATAACGACCGAAAGTCCGCTGAAAAACCGGAGCCAGGGGTCCCGTTGCCTCGCCGCCGATCGAAAGGGCGATCGCCGTGGAGGTCGGATCGTAGTCGCCGAGCTCCGCGGAACCGGGAACAAAGTCGATGCCGAACTTGCGTCGAGTCAAGCCGATCGAGCTGTGGACATCGGCGCGCAGAGCATCCCGCAATTCGGCATAGCGGGCCGCTCGTTCGCGATCGCCGACGGCGGCGGCCAATTGGGCGGCATCGTCGATGCCCCGGATTGCCCAGAAATCATCCCAGTAAGAATGGACCGGACGGGCCACATAGCCTTCGTGACTGGCCGATTCCGGTATGAGGCCGAAGAAACGAAAAGCTTCGCCTTTGGTGTAATCCTCGGTCAAACGCTGCCGCCGCAGGGCGGCTAGGTAGTCGATGGTCCGCGTTATGCGGGACCACAAGCTCTTCAGGAACTCGAGGTCGCCGGTATAGCGGTAGTAATTGGCGATTGTGTAAACGAATTGACCGGCACTGTCATGCTCGATCATGGCGTCCGGACCCCACGGGTCCAGGCAGCAGGGAATCGCTCCGTCCGCCGTCTGATAGCCAGCGTACCAGCGGATAAACTCGCGCACCTCCGCCGCATGGCCGAAGGCCAGAAGCGTAGCGGAGGTAATCGCCCCATCCCGAATCCAGGTGCGGCCGTAGCGTCGCGAACCGGGCCGCAAGGCCTGTCCGTCGCGATGAATCAGGATGTAGGCGAGATTGCTCTTCACGGTGCGGACGAAATCCTCCTCGGCCGGCGGCACCCGAAACGCGACCTGCCCCAGATCCCTCTCCCACTTTCGAACGATCTCGGCGTATTGCCTTTCCCAGAATTGGCCGGCATCCGCGCCATGTAGAAGTCTTTTCGGGCTACCCGGATCGCCTTTTGCGGGAAGCGCAAGATAAACATCCCGCGTTTCGTCAGGCGCGAGAACGAGCGGATAACGAAGCACGCCGCTGGCCAATCCGTTCGCATCGGTTACGGCTTTCGCGGGCGGAACGGCGTCTCGAGCCAGATCCAGAGTGATCGGATAACCATCTAAGCTCGTGACGCCGGCTTGGGCGGCCGGCGTCAGCGGCACGACGAGACGGTCGTCGCCCCGGAGAACGGCATTTTCGCATCCAAGCCTGTAGATACGCGAAACGCCGCCCATGGTATGCAGGGATTGCCACGGCGGATTCGCCAGGAACGGGCGCACGGCGAGAAAAAGACTTGCTTTCACGGCCGCTCCAGTGTGGTTCTCGACTCGATAACGGGCAAGGATCGAACCTTTCGGATCATCGCTCGCCAGCGCGGTGACCGTGAGATAGAGCGGCCCTCGTTCCAAGCGCACCGAAGGAATCGGCAGATAGCCGCGTTCGAGAGAGGGCTTAGCGGTTCCGTCGGCCCAGCCATGGAGCCGTCCATCGACATAAAGAAAAGGCTCCACGGAAAACGCACCCTCGTCGACCTCGAGCATGCCGTCTTCGTTCAGAAGGGCTTCGCGTTCCGCACCTCGGCGTTCGGTTCCGGAACTGCCTATCACCGTCCAGTAGGTTTGCTCGCCCAAAAAATAACGGGGGTAAGCCCCCCTTTCGGAATCGCGGGCGATGCGTTCGAACATTCGGTTGGACGAAGAACTGAAGTCGATCGGCGCGACCTCGACGCGGCGAATTCCGAAACCCTTCCCGCGCCGGCTTTGCGCCAGGGAAAGCCGCACGAAACGGGACTCCGACTCAGGCATAGGAATGTAGTCGCGCCGGCCGTTGCCTTGGGTTACCGCATAAGCCCTGTGCCAATTTCGGCCGTCGTCGGAACGTTCGACCGAATACGCCGTGGCATAGTCCTCTGGGTGCCAATCGATGATCAATCCGCCGTACTCCCGGCGCTCGCGGAAGTCCAGAAGCAGCCACTGAGGTTCGCGGTTGCTCGCGCTATGCCATGCCGCTTCGGGGTGCTGATCCAGCAACCGCGCCGGTTCCAGCCCCGGAAGCGAACTCGACGCCGTCAAGAACGGCGATCCGGAATAAGCGCGCTGCGGCGGAAGCGGTTCGAGTCGCAGATCGTCGATCCAGAGCGTGCCGCGGCCTCCGGTTCCGCGCGCGATCACGAACTCGATAAGCCCTAGTTCCGCCAATTCTTTTTCGCCCGCCGGCCCCCAGGCAAACTCGAACCGGCGACGCTTGACGCGCAGCGTCTGCCAGGTTTTGGGGAAACGAAATTCGGGATCTCGGAAGCGCCAGACATTTTTGCCCGACCGGTCGACCAATCGGATCTCGAGAACGTTGGGCGGCGCGGTGCCGCGTAGGGCTAAAGTAACGGCGTAATTATCGGGCAGCGCAATCGGAAACGGCTTGTGGACGATGACTTCGCCGCCGCCCTTCCGGAAATCGAAGTCGATGCGTAAGGCCGATCCCTCCCGGCCCCGGTCCGGCGCCAATGATACTCGGGCTCCCTGCCCTGCGACGGTGCTCCAGCCCTCCCCCCGTCCGAACCTGTCCAACACCTGTGCGGAATCGGCCGGCGCGGTTCCGGCTGCCGCGACAAGCATCAGAAATGCAATGAGTGCCAATCCGAGTCGGAACATAGCCGCCGAGGACAAATCGCTTCCATATTATTCTTCATCCTGAATCAACCGCCATTTCCATCCACCGTCTCCGGCGAGTTCGAGGACGGCATCGTAGTTCTCCAGCTTCTCATCGGTGCCCCTTCGTCCAGTCGTCCATCGACTGAACGTGACATAAGTGATTTCGCTTTTCGAGAGCATCCTCAACAGCTGGCCGGCCTCGTCGGCCCGCATGGAAGTACTGATGCGATCCAGAAAGGCGAAACGCGGGGCGGCCAGCATGAGACGGGCAAAAGCCAATCGCTGCTGTTCCCGGAGCGAAAGCATGTGGTCCCAATCCCGCTCGACATCGAGCCCGCCGATACGCGCCAATATAGGCTCGAGATCCAAAGCGCGCAGCACGCCCAGTATTCGGTTTTCCGCGATCGATTCCTCTGTCCCGCTGCGAACGAGCAATTCCCGCAGCGTGCCCGGTGGAAGGTAGGGCCGTTCCGGAAGAAAGTAAATCTGATTGGACTCGGGTCGAACGATACGCCCCGTTCCGCTATCCCAGATACCGGCAGTGGCTCGGAACAATGCCACTTTGGCCTCCTCGCTCGGCCCGATGACCAAAACCCTGATTCCGGGCGAAATCGAGACGGTCAAATCCTTGATCAAGGGACGGCCATCGCTCGGCGACAGCACGTTCAGCCCCACATAAGCCACGTGCTCGCCTTCGCTAGTCTCGATGGCCGATCTTTCGGGCGCTCGAGCCCCGCTGATGGCCTCGGCCAACGAACCGAGCCGCGCGATCACCGCAGCGAACGAAGAAATCGATTGGAACTGCGTGACGATCAGCGAGAAGGCGCCCACCAAATGGGCGAAGGCTATCGCCGACTGAGTGATCACGCCGAACTCGACGCGCCCTTGAATGAAAAAAGGCGCCACGACGAGGGCGGGGATGATTTGGATCAGGTAGTTATAGCCCGTGGTAAAGAAATTAAGGTTCCGGTTCACCGTGATGATCCGCCGAAAATTTCCCGTCAAATCGTCAAGATGACGCAAGAGCCGGGCGCCAAGCCGCCGTTCGCGGTGCAGCAGCGCCACCGACGCGGCATTCTCCCGGACATGGATGAGATCGGCCCGGAAATTGGCTTCCTTATCGAGCTGGGCATAGTTCAATTCGACCAGCGTTCGGCCCAACACAATGGTCAGGTATGAACCGCCGGCGGCATACGCGATGGTAACGGCGAACAGGATCGGACTGATCGACCACATGACCCCTGAAAATGCCAATACGGTGAACGTGGCATTGAGGAGCATGAGTACGAAGGACAGCGTGGTTGCGGTAAATACCCTTATATCCTCGGCGATACGCTGGTCCGGATTGGTAATCTTCCCGGTTTCATCCAGACGGAAATAGGCCCTGCGCTCGAGGTAGTGGACGACGGCCAATCGCGTCAGCCACTCTCGCCACAGCAAACCGAGCCTTTCTTCGGTAAACCGGAAAATCGCCGCCACCGCCGAGGCCGCGACAAACACGCCGATCCAGAGAAGGGCCTGGCCAGTGAACGCGGACACGTTACGGTGTTCGATCGCCGTCATGAAATCCCGGCCGACGTAGCTGCTGACCACATTCAGGCCATTGACCGCGAACAGCAGGAGAATGAGCCCCGCGAACAGCCGCTTGGCCCGCCCGCCGACTTCGGAGCCGGCGAAACTCTTGACCGAGCGGATAAATTGATCCCAAGTCTGCCGGTTGATCAGTACTTGTCGTCCATCCATCCGTTACGCTACCTGCTGGGGTTGGCCGCTGCCCCGGCGGCTCGAGCCGTGGGTGCCTAGTGGTTGCCGTTGAGTCGCCATGGTCATCCTTCCTTTGGTTCCGTTCGGTCCGAATCCATCCTGTCCAGGCCGGGTACCGCGACTGGCTTATCTATTAATCAGGCCCGTAAATACCCTCCTGGTATTTCGGGCCGCCGCCCAGGCCGGTACACGCCCGGCCTGGGCTCACGCGGCTTGTCGCCGCGCCGGGGCATCCCTGCCCAGGATTAACCCGGCCTATATTTATAGGCCGGGTTAATAACGCCAGTGTGGAGCAAGGCCTTTTCCGTGGCAAGTTCGGGCAAACGTGCTCCATGTTCTAGCACCGGGACCAAACGGGCGAAGATGGGGTATTCGACGATGCGCCCGCTATTCAATACGCCCAAGCTTCGATCTTGCCGTGTTTCGTGTAGACGGAGCCGGGCGACATCAGCCAGCCGGCGTGGTAAACGTGTCGGATTTCTTCCTCGGCCCCGTCTACCGTATTCTCACTCATCGGCATGCCCCATGAGGCATAAAGAGCGCATCGGCTCATGCCCTTTTGGATTCGCTTCTGCTCCACCAGTACCCATTCTTCCGGAGTAACCAAGTTTCGCCGCTCGATTTCATGCCTGTATTGATCTGCCCGGGAATTGGAAATGAACCAGGTAGCGTAAACCGCGTACCCGCGACAAACATCGAGATCGCTGAGACCGTTCAGACGGGCCGGATCGATCGCGCAACCGGAGACACCTATCATGGCCAGCACCAACGGGAGCCAACGAATGCCTATCGCATCGATCGGCCGGGCGCTCACTAGGGGCTCGCCTTCCGAGCTGAACGGTAAGGTAAGCATCTGGACGAATCTACGAGCATGGGTGCCTCGCCCGGAAAACTGAGGAAATTAAAACGACTGGCACTATTGTCTCCCCGATCGCGTCAAAGTTTATGTGTAGCCTTGTCGACGAGTCGCTATACCCGGCCACTGAACGCCCGATGAATTAGACCTTGTTTCAAATCCTCGGTTGCTGCGCGGCACTCGCGTCCCGCTCCGAACTCGCCCAATAGATACGGAACTTAAGCGCCCATGGGTAAGTCTATTGCATTGAAAAACCGACAGAACTTCTATAAAGACGGTCCTCTCCCACGGTACCGCGTTCATTCCGAAAGACTTCCCGGTCTCTTGGAAAAGCAAGATCTAGCCTTATTTAAGGCCTAGCCGACCGAGCGAAGACGCTCACCCGTCGAGATAATCCGGAACGTCGGCAAGCGTGGAACCCGAATTCAATCCAACGGAACCTGTTTACAGATAGTGATCGATATTCGTCGGTTTTCTCAACGATTTCCATAAATAGACAAGTTTGAATTTTTTAGCAACATAGCTAGTACGACTACTCAGTTGATGAATCAAGAACAGCAGCAATTTCAGCTCGAAGAGCTCATCGCCAAGGGCAAAATCCAGGGCTATCTGACCTACACGGAGATCACCGACCATCTGCCCGACGACATGGCCGATCCGGATCAAATCGAAGATATCGTCGGCCTGATCGAGGATATCGGGATCGACGTGTACGAAGAGGCGCCTGACGCCGATCTGATTTCCGTGCCGGCGGTTGTCACCGAGGAGGATGAAGAGGAAACCGCGGCCGTCGCCGCAGTGCTGACCTCGGCGATCGATGCCGAACAAAAACGCACGTCCGATCCGGTACGCATATACATGCGTGAGATGGGGGCCGTGGATTTGCTCACCCGGAATGAGGAGTTGAGCATCGCCAAGCGGATCGAAGAGGGCCTGAACCAGGCGGCGCAGGAATTGGCGCGTTTTTTACCCGCCATGGACCATTTTCTCAAGGCTTTCGAAACCATCGAGCGGGGCGGCGTACGTCTGTCCGATCTGATTTCGGGTTTCGTCAGTCAGGTACCGCAGTCCGAAGAAGTTTCGCTCGACGCGGAATCGGACGCCGAGTTACCCGAGGAAACCGAAAGCAGTCCGGATTCCGTGCAAGTAAAGGAAAGACTGGCGGAATTCGCCAAGCGTTACGACACCGCGCTCAGCATGCTTCAAGAATTCGGCTACCGCCACGAGCACACGGAAAAAGCCTTCCAGGCTTTGACCGAGAGCTTCCTGGAATTCAAGAAAACGCCACAATTTCTTAAGGAACTGACGGGAGTTTTACATAGCACCGTCGCCAAGATTCGCGAGCAGGAAAGATTGATCCAGGATATCTGCGTACACCAGGCAAAAATGCCGCGCGCGGAGTTTATCGATTCTTTCGTCGGAAACGAGACTTCTCCGGATTGGCTGCCGGAACAGTTGAAAAAGGACGCGCCTTTTGCCGAGCCGCTGGCGGCATTCGCCGACAGAATCGAACGAGCTCAAAACGAACTGGCCCGAATCGAACAAGCGACCGGACTTTCGATGGGTGACATCAAGGAGATGAACAGACGTGTCTCGATCGCTGAGAATCAGGCACAGCAAGCGAAAAAGGAGATGGTCGAGGCGAATCTGCGGCTGGTGATCTCCATTGCCAGGAAGTACACCAACCGGGGCCTACAATTTCCCGACCTGATCCAGGAAGGCAATATCGGCTTGATGAGAGCGGTGGACAAATTCGAATACCGACGCGGTTACAAGTTCTCCACTTATGCCACGTGGTGGATTCGCCAAGCGATCACGCGGGCCATCGCCGACCAGGCGCGTACCATTCGCATCCCGGTCCATATGATCGAAACGATCAACAAGCTGAACCGGATCTCGCGCCAAATGTTGCAAGAGCTGGGCCGCGACCCAACGGTGGAGGAACTGGCGGAGCGCATGGACCTGTCCGAGGACAAAGTGCGGGCGATACTCAAGATCACCCGAGAGCCCGTTTCGATGGCAACCCCCATCGGCGACGACGGGGACACCCATCTGAGCGATCTGATCGAAGACCCTTATGCCACGTCGCCGGTCGAGTCGGCGACGACTTCGGGCTTACGCGAAACAACCCGGAAAGCCCTGGCCGGTCTGCCCGAGCGGGAAGCCGAAGTCCTGCGCATGCGTTTCGGCATCGATATGAGCACCGACCATACCCTCGAGGAAGTCGGGAGACAGTTCGACATCACCCGCGAGCGCATCCGCCAGATCGAGGTGAAAGCACTGCGCAAGCTACGTCAATCCTCGGGTTCCGAACCGCTACGCAGCTTCCTCGATTTGGGCTGATAAGCCGTTTAAGGAATCTTTCAAAAAGCCCTCTCCCTCTGGATGAGGGTCTTTTGGATCAATCGGTTACCTAAGCACCTTCTCCGAATTGGAGGCTTAATCAGAGCTTCCTTAACGCCGTCACCGGCCACCTTTGTCGGCAAGGGATTGCCGCCTGCCCTCCCGCACTCGGGCTAACGGACGTCTGCCCTTCATACAAAGCAAGGTATTGCTTCGAGATTCCCGAAAACCGTGGAACTTAGCGTTAGCTACTGCGGTCGTCTTATATAAACCACGAAAACTTCGTGGTTTAGTCATATCTAGCCATACGTTCTCGTCCCGGCCGATCACACGGAGGTCCTCATGGCTGACGCAGACAAGGAAAATTGCAGGTTCTTGCCCCGTCCCGAAGCGCATGCAATGAAATGGGACGACCTTTTACCCCCGATTCAACGTGCCGTCCGAGATCTACTCGTGCGCATTGAGGGCGGTATTGGGCAGAAAGAAGACAAGAACGGCTTTCTCGTTAATTATTTTCTTGTAACCGGCCTTCGGGGGACGGGTAAGACCACTGTACTCCTCAGTGCAAGAGACGCTGTTTGCAAGTGCGGAGAATTTTTTAAAGAAACGGATTATGGAAAGGCCAGGCGGGAAAAATTGGAGCAAAACAAAAAGAAAAAGCAACAGGAGGACAAGCAGAAGAACAGAACAGAAGCATCTGCGAAAAAACTTGAAAATTGCGTCGTATGGATTCCCGTGCTCGACCTGGAGCCACTGCCGGCAAAGACTAATCTCCTAGCGACCACACTTACGTGGGTGTCCAATGCGTTAGACACGTCCCACCATGAATGTAACGATACAGCTGAAGGGACTGCCCACCTCACATCGCCGTTTGAAGAAGATGCGGGCAGCGCGCGACAGCTACTCGGCCGACTGATCAATGACGCGACGCTGATGTGGGAAGACATCTCCGAGCCGGATACGCGCAACAAGGCCAACCGGCAAATCAACGCGGCCGATATCTATGCCGATTTTCGACGCCGCTTCGAGAAAGCCATGGAGAAACTCGGCAAAGAACTCGGCCAAAGGAGGGGCTGCCGCGCCGACGGACTTTCGATCGTTCTGTCCATCGACAACATCGACCGGAGCACCGAGCATCTCTATTCTATGGTCAAACTCGCCCAGATGGTTTCGTGCCGTCACCTCCGGTTAGTGATGGCCGGTGATCGAGAGGATTTCGACACTTTTCTGGAGCGTGCTTACTGGAAGGAATTGATCCGCATCGGTCAGGAGGGCGCCGCCACCATGCTCAAAGCGAGCGAATTTGGGGAGGACGAAGCCTTCGTTATGGCGCGGCGGCAAGCCGCAACGACTTCTCATAGGCTTCTGCCGCCGGGGCATCGGATCGAGATCGGATTCTTGACTCCATGGGAGACTTTGGCCTTTTATCCCCCGCGTTACCTGGGCGGTGGAGAAAAAACAGAAACCATCGAATATCTGCTCACAAATATATTCATACCGATTAATCGTAGGCAGAGAAAACTACTTACTCAGACCGAATGGAATGGAGAAATCGAGACGACACGAAATGATCAGCGATGGAAAGACAGATGGCATGAGTTCGATGAGCAAAAAACGGGGAGAGGAATCATCAGTCTGCTTGACCTGTTCTGCCTCCCAAGCGAGAAAAACCAGACCGTAGTTCCACCCGAAGTGGCCCCAGACATGCTTCCAGCTGGAGTGCGGTACGGGCTCAGTCTACCCGCCCGTACAGTGCTTGATTTATGGTTACTGGCCAATTGGGTTTTAAACGGCCCGCCGTCCGGCGATAAAGATTTCAAGGCCGAGGAGATTGCGCGCACAATGCTCCGGAGCGCCATTACCGAAAGCACAATCTCAAGCCGAGTAGGCCGTCTTCTGCTAGATCGTATTATCCGCCTGAGCACTGATGGCGGAACTGAGCTTTATTTTGATGAGATGAAGCTGTATTACTCCATGTTGATGACGGACATTTTTAAATCTCGTCCAGTCATTGAAAATGGCCCCGTCGAGGAAAACAGCCCCTACCCCAGTTGGTCAGTTTGGAGCCAACTTTATGTCAAAGACTTCGCTGGATTACGCGTAAAACTCCGAAGCCGCAAGAATAAGTACGATGATGATCCCAATGATAAGGGGTCTGATCAGAAAGGAGATGAATTACCGGCTTTAGTTGGTGCCTGGCTGAGCATCCTATATGACATCGTCATTCTAGCAGAGACGAGTGTCGGAAGTATGATAGTTAACTATGACCCATCCGTGGATTTTCCTGTTGTTGAAGTTACTCATTGGATTGCCATTCAATCATCGGACTTCGAACAAGTGTCAATAAAATGGCCCATGCCGGGATGGAATACTTTTTGGGGACGGCAAATACATTTTTTTAAAGAGTGGCCCCGTGTCAAAGAATGGCTAAAAGAAGCTACTAAACTATACGCCAACCAAGGTTGGAGCGCCGTAATTCGCTTGCTGGCAGCAGCCTGGATAGCCAGCGTATTGAGAACCTTTGTGAGGCTTGAATGGTGGTTAGGCGACCCAGATTGTGAATTAGAACAATTAGACGAACAGTTAAAGACAATCTTCTCGAATAAAAGAGAATCACTGCCGTCTGTTGATGAAATTGAAAGAGCTATCCTAAAAGCGGCCAGCCGCTGTTATTCGCTGATAAAAGAGAAGGAGAGCAGAGCTGAATTTACGAGCGAAACTAATTATATCGATATTAAGAGGACCAAGGTGGCAGAGTGGTTGGAAGAAAAACTACCCTTGATGCTGATAAGTCCACTTTATGTCTCCTTGGATAGCGATGCTCTAAGTCGACGCCTTGAAAACATCAAGTGCTCGATTAGCAATAAGGACAAACTAAGGATGTATTGGAAAGATAATCGCCTGTTTATCCGCACAGGATTAGAAAAGGAACTTGAAGAAAAGGTCCTTGCAAAAATGCCGTCGGATGATAACGAAAAGCGAAAGCAGGTGCTTGAGTGGGCTAGAGGCGACCTAGATAGACTCTGGGCCGATTAGCGATTCTGCCAGCCCAGCACCACCGACTCCTATGCTTCCCCCTAACTCAGCAAGCACCGTCACACCGACACCACGCCGGGTTCCGGAACCCTATATACGCGCCGAGATCGCGGCCTTTCCGCTAGCCAGCGAAATCTCCTTTCATAAGCCATTGATCGAACTCGATCCAACGCTGGGCCTGCGAGAAGAACTGGACCCGGAGCGAAGCGATCAGAATCGGACCCGCCTGCTCTGGCGCGAGTGCGAGAAACGGTTCGCGCCACATACGGGCTGGTCGCTCGACCGATTGGTTTCCGCCCGCGATCTCAGTTGGTTCGGTTCTCTTGAGAATAATCCGGGGCTTACGCTTGGGCGGATACCCATGCACCAATATCTCCGATCCTTGGCCCGCAGCCATCTCATCCCCCGTGCCGGCGTAACCGAGATCAAGGAGACCACGGATCTGGCGGCGCTCGATGCGGCCATCCACTATCGGTGGCTCACTTTGACCCTCCCGGAGGATTTGCTGCTGGCCGCACTCGGCGTCGATCCGGCGCCGGTAGAGGTCGAGATAGAACCGCCATTACTCGTACGCAGGCTGCTCGATATGGGCGTGGCCGAGATCCACCAGCATGTCGGCGCAGGCATGGATTTCCCGCTGTTGTGGGTTTCGGCGCTCGCCGCTATCGCCACTCCGGACGTGAAGGAAAACGAATTGGTCAGCGGTCAGGCACCATTCGCCGATGGCCGGTATATGGTACTTTGGCTCCTTGCCGCTGCCGTGGCGCGCTGCGCGCTTGCCGAGCATCTGATTCGCGGCGGAAATAACTTCGGGAATTTTCTAAACGAGTTTTTGACACCCTGGAATTCCGGCAATGCGCGCAGCGAACGTGCACCTCGAAATCTAGCCTGGACGCCTCGGCGGCGCGAGACGCTCGCCGCCGTGCTGCGGGCACTCAAGGCCGGTGACCACAAACTCTTACCTGAGATCGAGCCGTTGCGCGACCTGTACGCGGATATCCATCCCACCG
The DNA here is from genome assembly GCF_002005105.1 of Methylocaldum sp. 14B. GTDB lineage: Bacteria > Pseudomonadota > Gammaproteobacteria > Methylococcales > Methylococcaceae > Methylocaldum. The sequence goes on from NZ_MSCV01000007.1 coordinate 181,691, forward strand.
CGCTGACGCTGCGCGATGATCCCGTCAAAGGTGTCTTTGACGCCTTCCAGCGCTGCGATCCCGTCGCCGCGCGGCTCGGCTTGCGCGGCGAAAATGTCGGTGAGCGCTGGTTCCTCCGGTGCGCGCTCGCTTATCTCGATAAAGGCGCGGAAGACGGAAGAAAGGTTCCCGAGGATGAGTATTTCGCCCGTATTTTTTGGCAAACCGTGCGGATTCGCTGCCAATACTATCGCACCGTCGTCCAACGGCCGCTCACCGGCGGATTGCAGTGGTTTCTTCGCTTCTACGACCGCCTCGGCAAATTGCGAAACCCCATTGATCCGATTAGCCCACAAGTCTCGTACCACGTGGCCGGCGAAAGGCACCGCATCCGGGGGCTTGAACTCAGAACCCATCCGGGCGATTCGGCTATCCAGACCGGCGAGAGGGTGCTTGAGTTCCTGAAGTCGTGGCGACAGGTGTTGAGAGATACCAGCGGTTCGACGTTCGAACCGGAAATGGGCGTCGTCTTCCACTTCGTCAAGGAGCGCGATATCGAACTGACACGGCGCAAAGGCGTGCCGCCGGCCTTCTGGGCCGACACGCACGCCGAGCCGTTCAAGACAGGAAACGGGAGAACGGATGTCGAGCACGGCCGATACGTGGGCTATTTCGCCGAGCAATGCCGCAAGGCCCGAGCGCTTGGCGAACTGATTCGAGCGGTGCCGTCCTGCCTATGGATCATCCGCGGGCTCGATGTCTGCACCGATGAGATCGGCGTTCCGACCTGGGTGCTCGTCCCGCTGTTCCGCCATGTGCTCGACGAGGCCGCGAAGGTGTCGATTTTGACCGCTCGGGACGCGGGGCCTCCGTTGAAAGTGACCGCGCATGTCGGCGAGGATTTCCGGCACCTGCTGGAGGGCCTGCGCCGGATCTATGAGCAGGTGCACTATATTCTCGGCGGCGCTGTCGGGCGGCTCGGCCACGCGATTGCCCTCGGCGTGGATCCCAAGATTTGGGCGGAGTCGGTCGGTTCGGTGCTCATGCCGGCCGAGGAGCGGCTCTGGGATCTGGTTTGGGAATGGCGCCTCTACAGCAAATACAAGATCAAGCCTGAATACGCCGCGCAGGCGCCGCCCGGCCGGGTAGACGCGCTGCTGAACCAGGTGCGCCAACTGTCGGATTTTGTCTTCGGCAGGCGCGGCTATCGCGTGGACGAACTCGCCGAGGTCCACGATGTGCTGCACCGGTTCCTGGTGCCGCCTTATGTAAAGGAGCCGGTGGCCGAGGGTAGATTCGATACCTTTTTGGAAGCGGCGACGAGCCTCAAAACTCTGCGCTTTAAGACGCAGAGCTTCCAGCAGCAGCAAATCCATCCTCCCCATCGGATCGGCAGGATTCTCGAAGACTACTTCGACGACGAATCCATCTTTCAGCGCGGTCAGACGCTGATCGACGTGCCGATCTCCGGAGACGAAGTCGCGGCGCTGACCGCCGTTCAGTCTGCGCTCCGCCATGGAATCGCCCAGAGAGGCATCGTGGTCGAAGTCAACCCGTCGAGCAACCTGATGATCGGCGACTTGCTGGACCTGCGCAATCATCCGATCCTGAGGCTGTTCCCGCCAGTCCCCGAGCCGGACGGCCCGCCGCCTGTGCCGATCGCCATAGGCTCCGACGATCCATTGACCTTTGGCACCCGATTGCTGCGAGAGTACACCTTATTGCACCAGGCCGCATGCGCGGCGGGCTACCCGGAGCGGGTAACCCACGAGTGGCTGGAATCGATCCGCAGTACCGGCATGGACGCGCGATTTACCAGAGGCTGGAGGCCGAGCACGCTAAAGAAGGCTGACGATCTGATCCGCGATTTGTCCGAGTATCTCCACCTTCCTTGTAAGCAGGATTCGATCCGTTTCGACGAGTATTTGATGACTGTATTGTCGAAGTTCCGGCAATCGACGGATTGTTGAGATTCGGGGCCGGGCGAATTCGAGCGTTTTCTGATTCGGTGTAAGGGATCCGGAAATGTCGGTCGGCAATCCTTTGCCGACGTACCGGCTCGGCAAAGGGCTTTGTCGGCAAGGGATTGCCGACCTACGTTCTCCCCTCCCGGCACGAATCCGTACACCGGGATGAAAAACGTTCTAGTAGCGGTGCGGCGCCAAATCTTTA
>NZ_MSCV01000008.1 GCF_002005105.1 Methylocaldum sp. 14B
GCGAGTCCCCTGAAGGGCCCTGGAAGACCACCAGGTTGATAGGTGGGGTGTGGACGGTCAGTAATGGCTGAAGCTAACCCATACTAATGGCCCGTGAGGCTTGACCATATAACACCCAAACCGTTTGGGTGATGACACAAACGCCGTGTACGTTGTCCGAGTGAAGAGCTAAAAAATAAAAGCTCGACTCAAAACCAGTTTTGCCTGGTGGCCAGAGCGAGCGGGAACCACCCGACCCCATCCCGACCTCGGAAGTGAAACCGCTCAGCGCCGATGATAGTGCAGATCCCTGTGCGAAAGTAGGTCACCGCCAGGCACCTCCTACCCAAAGCCCCGTCGCCTAAATGGCAACGGGGCTTTATTTTGTCCCGACCTGCCAATAGCAACCTCGAGCGCGATCCAAGTGTTTAGTCCGGTATAATTCGGCAATTACTGCCTCCCGGTCTTGTCCAGCTCAGAAATACTTTCCGGATAATTGGCTGCATGACCGTGATGCATATGTCCGATGCCGTTATTTTCGCCAGTCAGCTGACAAAGTCCTATGGAGGGATGAGTGTAGTCGACTATGTTTCCTTTTTGATCCCTCGCGGAGAGCTCTGTGGAATTCTAGGGCCTAACGGCGCCGGAAAAACGACGACTCCCAATATGCTAGTGGGTAATGTTCCTCCGACCGCCGGACGGCTGCGGGTCTTGGGGTTTTCAATTCCAGCTCGTGCCCGGCAAATGCGGCTCAGGATTGGTGTTGTGCCGCAAGAGGATAACCTCGATCCGGATTTTACAGTGATCGAGAACTTGAAGGTGTACGGTCAACATTTCGGTCTGAAGCGTGCCGAAATTAATGCGCGGATACCGTTTCTCCTGTCCTTGGCTGCACTTGAAGACAAGACACATTACCGAATCAACCAACTTTGGGGGGATGAGGCGGCGCCTATCCATTGCTCGGGCACTGATCAACCGGCCGGAACTTCTAATTCTTGATGAGCCCGCCACCGGACTTGATCCTTAGATCCGCCAGAATATCTGGTAGATGTTGAGACGGCTTCAGAAAGACGGGCTGACGATCGTACTCACGACACATTATATGGACGAGGCGGAGCGTCTCTGTAGCCGCATTATCTTGATGGATCACGGTCGGATTCTGACCGACCAAACGCTGGTCGCCTCGTTCAGGAATGCATCGAACCAAGAGTCTTGGAGGTTTATGGAGACGATGTTTTCTCGTGGCATCGCAGCCTGCCGTTACAGGATGACATCCGTTTCGAGCAAGTCGGGGAAACTTTTTTCCACTATGGCGAAAATCTGGAGTGTTTGGTTCACTCTTTGGACGAAAGAGTAGGCATACGCTATTCCTATCGCCCATCAAATTTGGAAGATGTGTTTCTGAAGCTGACAGGGGGGAGTTACGAGATGATTGATGCGTTATGCCTCTGGGTTGCAGTATGGCGGCGCAACGCTCTGGTATGGCGCAAGCCGATACGTACCTCTTGGGATGATTCGCCGAACCAATATTTTATCTATTTGCGCTGGGATATGGTCTCGGGGCCTTTATCGGGGAAATTGAAGGATTATCGTGCCTGGCGTCCCCTTCAACACGTTGTTGAGATTATACGAACGCTGCTATCCGGGCGAATTTCTCAAGACATTTTGAAACACTTGCTTATTCTGGCTGCTTTTGCCGGGCTGGCAATAAGCTATGCGATTTGGCGATCGCGGCGGCGCTTGCCGCTTTTGATTAAAACAGTCGGCTCTTAACCACCGTGGAATCAAGCGTATTCATCAATCCCTCAATGCAGGAAATCTTCAAACAACTCGAACGGAACCTCGAACTTTGCCTTCGCAAGGATCGCTACCGCCTCGGAAAGAGGCTTTCACGTTTGCTGGCGGATATACGCCAAGACCAAGCCGCTACGGATCAGTTACAGGCACTTCAGGACTCGATTAACCAGTCCGTAGCACAAAGGCGGCTTCGAGCAGACGCCATTCCGGTACTTGATTATCCGCACGAACTTCCGGTTGTCGAACGGAAAGCAGAGATCCTCGCAAGCGTTCGCAATCATCAGGTCGTCGTCGTTTGCGGAGAAACGGGGTCGGGCAAAACGACCCAATTGCCGAAAATCTGTCTTGAGGCCGGCCGAGGCGTCTCCGGTTACATCGGTCACACCCAGCCTCGCCGCATCGCGGCCCGTACCGTTGCCGCTCGGATTGCCGAGGAGCTCAAACAGCCCTTGGGGCAGGCAGTCGGCTATAAGGTTCGATTCCAAGATCACACCCGGCCGGAAAGCTTGATCAAGCTGATGACCGACGGCATCCTGCTGGCCGAGACTCAGCACGATCGATTTCTCGACCAGTACGACACCTTGATCGTCGACGAGGCTCACGAGCGGAGCCTCAATATCGATTTTCTGCTCGGCTATCTCAAGTGGCTGATGCCCAAACGTCCGGACCTGAAGCTCATCATCACTTCCGCCACCATCGATCCAGAACGCTTCTCACAGCATTTTGGTCATGCGCCCATCATCAACGTCTCCGGTCGAACTTATCCGGTAGACATCCGTTATCGGCCGGTAGAAGTCGAGGAGGGCGACGAGACCGACCGCGCCGAGCAGACGGCTATACTCAACGCCGTGGACGAGCTGTGGCGGGAGCAGCCCGGGGATATTCTCATCTTCCTGAGCGGCGAGCGCGAAATTCGCGAAACCGCCGAGTCGCTGCGCAAACATCACCCGTCAAAATGTGAAATCCTGCCGCTGTACTCGCGTCTGTCCCAGTCCGAGCAGGAGCGGGTGTTCAAGCCTTCGGGTACGCGTCGCATCGTGCTGGCGACGAATGTGGCGGAAACTTCGCTCACCGTGCCCGGCATCCGCTCGGTTATCGATACGGGCTACGCGCGCATCAGTCGGTACAGTCACCGCAGCAAGCTGCAGCGACTGCCGATCGAGAAAGTCTCCCGTGCTTCGGCCAACCAGCGATCCGGCCGCTGCGGACGGGTCGGTCCGGGGACAGCGATTCGGTTGTATTCCGAACAGGATTTTCTCAACCGGCCCGAATTCACCGATCCGGAAATCCTCCGTACCAACCTGGCGGCAGTCATTCTGCAAATGCATGCCCTCAAGCTGGGAGATATATCCAAGTTCCCGTTTGTAGAACCGCCCGATTCGCGGTTGATTCGCGACGGTCTTCGAACCTTGCAAGAGGTCAACGCGCTGGACGAGCGCGGGCAGATCACGGATATCGGCCGCAAGCTCGCGAAGCTGCCCGTGGATCCCAAACTCGGGCGGATGCTGTTGGCCGGGGCGGACGAGCATTGCCTGAGCGAGATCGCAATCATCGTCGCTGCCCTGAGCGTGCCGGATCCCCGCGAGCGCCCCGCCGACCAGGCTTCGAATGCCGATCAGAAGCACGCCAAGTTCCGGGATGATGCGTCGGATTTCCTGTCCTTCTTGAAGCTATGGAACGAGTTCGAGGAACAGAAAAAGCATTTGTCGAAATCCAAGCTACGCCAATGGTGTCGGGACAACTTTCTGTCTTACGTGCGAATGACGGAATGGCACGATATCCACGCGCAAATCATGGAGGTGGTGAAGGGCGAGCTGGACTTGAAATTGAACCAGGCGCCGGGCGAATACGGCGAAATTCATAGGGCACTGCTTTCGGGTCTGCTGTCCAATGTCTGTCTCAAGCAGGAGCAGAACGAATATGTCGCGACGAGGGGTACCAAGCTGTTCATCCATCCCGGCTCTTTTCTGTTCAAGGCCAAACCCAAATGGATCATGTCGGCCGAGCAGGTGGAGACCACAAAAGTTTACGCCCGCACCGTGGCCAAGATCGAGCCGGAGTGGATCGAGAAGGTCGGCGCCCATCTCGTCAAGCAACAACACTACGATCCGCACTGGGAACGCAAGGCGGCACGCGCGGCGGTGCATGAGCGTACCACGCTGTTCGGACTCGTCATTCAGGCGGGACGCAAGATTCCGTACGAGAGGATCAATCCACAGGCGGCCCGCGAGATGTTCGTCCGCCACGCCCTGGTGCACATGGATTACGACAGCAAGGCCCCGTTTTTCCTGCACAATCTGAAACTTTTGGAAGAGGCTGATTATCTCCAGCACAAGGGCCGGCGCGCGGATTTGCTGGTGGACGAGGATTGGCTGTTCCGCTGGTTTGACGAGCGGATTCCGCAGGACGTGGTTAACGGCGTCACCTTCGAACGTTGGCGCAAGGCAGCGGAGGCGGGCAAACCCGATATTCTCAAACTCAGCCGAGACGACATTACCGCGAAGGAAGACAGTTCGCTGGATGCCAGGAATTTCCCCGATCACTTTCAGGTAGGGCCGTTGCGGTTTCAGTTGCAGTACCGATTCGAACCGGGACACGAGGACGACGGCGTCACGGCCATCGTGCCGTTGCATCTCCTGAACCAGCTCGATCCCGAGCCGTTCCGCTGGTTGGTTCCGGGGCTGCTCCGGGAGAAGACCATTGCTCTCATCAAGTCCCTGCCCAAGACTTTGCGTATCCATTTCGTGCCCGCACCGGACTACGCCGACCGGGCTTTGCCTATGCTGGATTACGGTCATGGTTCGTTCTGCGCCCAGCTTTCGTCGGCATTGAAAAAGACCGGCGGTATCGCCGTGTCGCCCGATTCCTTCCGAGAAGACGTGCTGCCGGCGCACCTTCGCATGAATTTCGCCGTAGTGGATGAATTCAATGCCGTCGTTGATCGTTCCCGCGATCTCAAGGAACTCAAGATCCGCCACTCCGCCGACGCCGGCAAGAACTTTCAGCAACTGGCTCGGCAGGCCTACCTGCATACCGGCTGCAAAAGTTGGAGTTTCGGTGAACTGCCTCAATGTTTCGACGGCCAACACGATGGCCAGACGATCTATGGCTTTCCAGCGGTGGTCGACGAAGGGGAGAACGTGGGCGTTAGGGTATTCGATACTCCGGAAGAAGCAGCGCGGCAGCAGGAACTGGGACTGGCACGCCTGTTCCGCTGCGCTTTGGCCAAGGAGCTCAAGTATTTAAAAAAGAATCTTGCAGTCAATGCGCAAGCGGAGTTCTTATACCGGCAAGTGCCTGCGCATCCGTTCCTCTATTCCGAATTGAAAACCGGGCGCGAGCTGCGCGAGGATCTTTTGGACCGGCTCATGGGGACGTTGTTCTTGGAAGGGCAGCCAGATATCCGTAGCGCCGATCAATTCGAGAAGCGGCTTAGAGATCAGAAAACTGAGCTGGTCCTAAAGGCGGACGAAATGGCGCGCATAGCTCAGACCGTGCTTCAACTATATGGCGAGGTGCAGGCCAAACTGAAGACTAGGCCGGCCAATGCAGCCACGCAGGATATGCAGGAACAAGTGGGATTGCTTGTTTACGCGGGATTCTTGGTTACGACTCCATATGCGCAGATCAAGGAAATGCCTCGTTACCTCAAGGCGATATTGCATCGTCTGGAGAAATCTGCGCAAGACTCTGTTCGCGACCAGAAGCAGTACAATGAGCTTGCGCCCCTTTGGGCGCGCTATTGGAACGTCATCAAGGCGGCCAAAGGGCGTTTGCTTCCTGAGCGCGACGCCTATCGCTGGAGCTTGGAAGAGTTCCGCGTTTCGCTCTTCGCTCAGATGTTAAAGACGCCGTATCCCGTGTCCGCGAAACGATTGGACGAGGCATGGAAACAGCTCGGGCCTCGGACGTGAGACCTTAGACCCGAAGTCGTTCGCGTTGGACTGGAATATCAGCCTCTTCGCCGGACATGCTGCATATCCAGGCAAGGTGGATACGGTGCAGGTAAGAGGCTGTGATTTGAATGCCGGAGAACGGTCTTAATGAATAAACGCATATGCAGCCGATCCATCGAAAGGAGCCAGTCATGAAAATAGGTACCGCACTGACACGTAGCGCCACGCGCGTCATGCTTCTGGGTAGCGGCGAACTCGGCAAGGAGGTCGCGATCGCTCTGCAACGCTACGGCGTCGAAGTCGTGGCCGTGGATCGTTATCCCAATGCGCCCGCCCAGCACGTGGCGCATTGTGCCCACATGATAGACATGACTGATGGAGAAGCTATAAAGCGACTAGTGGAAATGGAAAGACCGGACATCATCGTGCCGGAAATCGAGGCGATCGCCACGGACGCCTTGGCCGAGATTGAGCAGGCCGGTGCGGCGGCCGTGATTCCTACGGCACGCGCGGTCTGCTTGACCATGAATCGTGAGGGGATTCGCCGCCTTGCTGCGGAAGAGCTCGGTTTGCCCACCTCGCCCTATGCTTTTGCCGATTCTTTAGATTCGCTGAGGACAGCCGTTCAAACGATCGGCTATCCCTGCTTTGTCAAGCCCGTGATGTCCTCTTCGGGTAAAGGGCAATCGCTGCTGTGCAGCGAGGTCGATGTGGAAAAGGCTTGGGAATACGCGCAATCAGGAGGGCGAGTCAAGGATGCCAGAGTCATCGTAGAAGGCAAAATTGAATTCGATTACGAAATTACCTTGCTTACGGTGCGAGCCAGCGATGGCCACGGTGTAGAGGAGACTTATTTCTGCGAGCCTATCGGTCACCGGCAGGAACTTGGCGACTACGTAGAGAGTTGGCAGCCACAGCCCATGAGCGCAGTCGCTTTGACGGAGGCTAAACGCATCGCCACGGCGGTGACGGGGCGTCTCGGTGGGCGTGGTCTTTTCGGTGTGGAATTGTTCGTCAAAGGCGATCGGGTTTGGTTCAGCGAAGTCAGTCCGAGGCCTCATGACACGGGCATGGTTACCATGATCACCCAGGCGCAGAGCGAATTCGAGCTGCATGCCCGAGCCATACTGGGATTTCCCGTTTCGACCGGTCTCCGCAATCCGGGGGCCAGCGCTGTGATTTACGGCCAGATCGAAGGCGAGGGGATCGCGTTTGAGGGAGTCGGCGATGCGCTTTCCGTTCCCGAAACCGAAATCCGGCTGTTCGGCAAGCCGATTTCATATCCGCGCCGCCGAGTCGGCGTGGCTTTAGCCGCAGGTAACTCCATCGAAGAAGCCCGAGAACGAGCAAAAAAAGCGGCAGGATTGATCAAGCCCTTGCCGGGTTGATGTCTTGCGGAGCGAAGCGGCTCGCAGGTTTACCGCCCTGACGTTTTGACGCGGTAGGGGCAATGGCCTTGCCGAGTTGCAAAAAAACAGATTCGTGCAAAACTTTCGTCTGTCGATAGGGTGACGATCAACAGGCGGAAGAACGATGATTAGACCATCAAAAATAAGACGCTCGTTGGCACTTTTTTTCTTTCTTTGTTCGGGTTCGGCCGCTGCGGATGTTTACAAATATGTGGATAGCGCCGGACATGTTTTTTATACGGACAATCCGAAACACTCGGGCTATCAGTTGATCATCAAGTCGCCTGCCGCATTTTCGCTCTCTCGGACCTCGAAAAAATGGCCGACCGGCTCCAGATTCTCCGATAAAAATCGTAGACAATTTGCGTCATTGATCGATGCGGCAGCCAGCAAGTACAGCCTTGATCCGGCATTGCTGCATGCCGTTATCCGTGCCGAGTCTTCCTATAACCCCGGAGCAATATCCAGCAAAGGCGCTGTCGGTCTGATGCAGCTCATGCCCGAAACGGCCGCTCGCTACGGTGTTCGTGATCGCTATGATCCGAGCGAAAACATAGAAGGAGGTGCAAGGTACCTAAGCGAGCTGATCGACATGTTTCAATCCGACGTTAGACTCGCCGTTGCAGCTTACAATGCCGGGGAAAACAACGTCATCAAATATGGAAATAAGGTGCCTCCCTTTCAAGAAACTCAGGCGTATGTGACCCGAGTCCTCAATTATTACAACCGATTGAATTGATGTTTGCAGCCGAAACGCCGGAAGCCCTCGTCATGGGGGTACCTCAATTGGTATCCCCGCCAGTCGCGGTGGCGCGGATTTCGACCGTTCTCGAACGTGAAGACTTCACGATCGGAGAGGTCGCCGAAGCGATTGGTCAGGATCCCGCACTTGCGGCGCGGTTGCTGAAAATCGTCAATAGCTCTTACTACGGATTGTCGGGGCGTATCGAGACCATTACTCGTGCGGTTGGAATGGTCGGTGCCGACGCACTGTATGATTTGGCGCTGACAACCTCTGTCATTCATGGATTTCGCAACATCCCCGCTTGTCTAGTCAACATGAACGATTTTTGGTTGAACAGCCTCTATTGTGGCGTGATTGCGCGTCTGTTGGCCAAGGAAGCTTCCGTTTTGCATAGCGAGCGCTTGTTTGTTGCCGGGCTGTTGCATCGTATCGGTGCGCTGATTATCTACATGCGCTTGCCGGATAAGGCGAGGGAAATTCTTTTGGTTGCGGCAGGTGACGATCGGTTGATTCCGGGGTTGGAAAAGGAGCTGCTCGGGTTTACCTACGCCGAGATCGGTGCGGCATTAGCCAAGGCGTGGAAAATGCCATCGGCCTTGCGGGAAGGGATTCGTTGGCATTTGGAGCCCGAACGGGCCGAGGACTATCGTTTGGAGGCCAGCCTGTTATACCTCGCCAATCAACTGAAAACTGTGTCATTACTCGGCTTTCCGATCCAAGATGTGCTTAGGGCGATTCCTGATGAAGTCGCCTCTGCTATACGTTTGGACGAGACCCAAATAATAAATGTGATGTCCAAGGCAACCGAGAAACTCAGCGATACCGCTGCCGTGTTCATGCCTGATGTTTACGTGCGCCATTGATTCAGATTACCTGAACCCCGAAGCTTTCCAGTAGGCGGGCTAGCCTGATCAGTGGAAGCCCAACCAGTGCGTTGGGGTCTTCGCCTTCGAACCTTTCAAACAGCACGATGCCCAAGCCTTCGGACTTGAATCCTCCAGCACAATCGAAAGGCTGTTCTCGATCTACATAACGTTCGATTTCCTTGTCACTCAGTTCTCGAAAGTGAACCAAGCAGCGGTCGATTTCGGCTTTCATATCTCCCGTGGCGGTGTTTAGGACGCATACAGCGGTGTAAAACACAACGCATCGGCCGGAAGCCGCACGAAGTTGCCGGATGGCGTTATCACGAGTCATAGGTTTGACCAACTGTTTTCCGCATAGAACGGCTACTTGATCGGAGCCGATTATCAGGGCGTCGGGAAAACCGGGCGCCGCGGCAGCGGCTTTTTCCTGCGCTAGCCGCAGTGCTTGGCAATCCGGCTTTTCGTTGACTTTGGGCGTTTCGCTAATCCCTGGAGAGATCGAATCAAACTCAAGTCCCAGCTTTTTGAATAGGTCTTGGCGATAGGTCGAGCTGGATGCCAGAACAATTTTTGTCATGAGGTCGGATTTGAGTGAAGACTTAATGGGTCAAAAAGAGTTAAAGAAGCGATTTTGACAGCTTTTGACATTTCTCGATATCATTGCACGATTATGCTTGACCGTTTGCCGGATTTGATAGATCCATTAGAGTTCGCGGAAAAGAAGCGACGGATCGTCGGATCGATGCCTTTGAACACCATTTCTCGTATACAGGATATGGTGCTGAATGGTGAAGCTGAGGCGAAAGTCGATCTTGAATTTAAGAAAGAAGGCCGTCGTGCAATCGTTTCTGGTTGGGTGGAGGCCGATCTTAAGCTGGAGTGCCAATGTTGCCTGGGGCCTCTGGACTGGCCGGTGCACAGCGAAGTACACCTCGGCGTCGTCAGCTCCATTGATGAGGGGGATCTACTGCCCGAAACGCTTGAGCCCTTGCTTCTTGACGAAACGGGTGTGATTGATCTGGCGGATATAGTGGCGGATGAATTGCTGCTGGCTATTCCTGCAATTCCCCAGCATTCCCATTGTGCTTCGCCTAAGACAGAAACTACTAATGTGGATTCCCGCGAGAATCCTTTCGCCGTGTTGGCGCAACTGAAAACTATTCGATAATAGGAGCTTTTAAATGGCCGTACAGCAAAATCGTAAGACACGTTCCAAGCGGGGTATGCGTCGTTCGCACGATGCTTTGAAAGCAAATGCGCTTTCCATCGAGCCTACCACGGGTGAAACGCATCTTCGGCATCACGTCAGCCCGGATGGGTATTATCGCGGGCGTAAGGTGATTGCGAGCAAAGAAGAATCTAGCGAAGAGTAGCTTTGATATTTGGATTGACTTCGGGAGCCGGAATCGATGCGGCTCCTTATCGTTGTTTCTGCTGAGTTTGCCGCTCGATTGACTAAACAAGAACTATGATTAAGAAGCCGACCATCGCTTTGGATGCCATGGGCGGCGATCACGGTCCCGCCGTGATCGTTCCGGCGGCTCTGGACAGTGCCGAAAGCAATCCTCACTTAAATTTGATTCTTGTAGGTGATGAAGCCGTATTGCGCCATCATCTGGGATCAGCGTTAGCACGTCTCGGTGACCGAATTCGCATTCATCACGCGTCTGAAACGGTGGAAATGCATGAGTCCCCGGCGAAGGCTCTCCGCGGCAAGAAGGATTCATCCATGCGAGTTGCCGTTGACCTGGTCAAGGAAGGCGTTGCCGATGCTTGCGTCAGTGCCGGAAATACCGGTGCGTTGATGGCGATCGCGAAATTTGTTCTCAAGACGATACCTGGGATCGATCGTCCGGCCATTATCTCTGCTGTTCCCTCCATGGGAGGACATACCCATGTACTGGATCTCGGGGCGAATGTGGATTGTTCGGCCGAGCACCTCTATCAATTCGCCGTAATGGGCTACGAGCTCGTGCGCGCGGTCGAGGATAAAGATCATCCGCGGGTGGGGTTGCTGAATATCGGCGAAGAAGAAATCAAGGGCAACGAGCAGGTTAAGGAGGCCGCAAAACTATTGGCTGGTGCCCACATCAATTTTATCGGCTACGTCGAAGGGAACGATCTCTACTCGGGTAACGTGGATATCGTCGTCACCGACGGCTTTGTCGGCAACGTGGCGCTCAAAACCAGCGAGGGTCTCGCCAAAATGATCAATCATTCAATCAAACAGGCGTTCGGCAGGAATTTTTTCACTAAACTGGCCGGTTTAGCGGCTATGCCGGTACTCCACTCCTTTAAAAAGCAATTCGATCATCGGCGCTACAATGGAGCTTCCCTCTTGGGGTTGCGCGGCATCGTAATCAAGAGTCATGGTAACGCCGACCGTTTGGCTTTCGCGAATGCCATCGGCATTGCGGTGAAGGAGATTGAAAAGGCTGTTCCGACTCGTATCGGCGAGCGCATAGCGGAGATTTTCGCTGAGAGGAAGACTGCGTGAGACGGTACGCTCGGATTCTCGGAACCGGTGGCTATCTCCCCGAAACCATTCTCACCAACGAACAGATCGCTCAAACCGTCGATACATCGGATGCTTGGATCATCGAACGGACCGGTATTCGCGAGCGCCGCATCGCAGGAAAACATGAAACAGCCTCCAGCATGGCGGAGCGCGCTGCGCGTCAGGCTCTGGAGTCGGCAGAAATCGAACCGGGAACGATCGATCTCATCATCGTTGCAACTTGTACGCCGGATCGAGTTTTTCCCAGTACCGCTTGCCTGTTGCAACAGAGGTTAAATATCCGGGATTGCGCTGCATTCGACGTTCAGGCAGCATGCTCCGGTTTTATCTACGCGCTCAGTATCGCTGACCAGTATGTCAGGGCAGGAGCCGCCCGTCGGGTTCTCGTCGTAGGCAGCGAGGTAACCTCGCGGATCGTCGACTGGTCGGATCGTGCAACCTGCATTCTTTTCGGCGACGGTGCCGGGGCTGTCGTGCTGGAAGCGGCGGATGAGCCTGGAATCCTGAGCACACATATTCATTCCGATGGGCAATATCAGGATTTGCTGTACGTCCCCAACCCTAACGGTGCGGGGAGCGGTGAAGGCGACGAGCGATTCTTGAAGATGCAGGGTAACGAGGTATTCAAGATCGCCGTCAATACTCTGGGACGCATCGTGGACGAGACCTTGGCCGCCAACAATCTGCAGAAATCGGATATCCACTGGTTAGTCCCCCATCAAGCCAATATACGCATCATCGCCGCTACGGCAAAAAAACTGCATATGCCTATGGACCGCGTGGTGATGACCATCGAAAAACAAGGAAATACATCCGCAGCTTCCGTGCCGCTCGCTTTGAACGAAGCAATTCGCGACGGTCGAATTCAGCGAGGCCAGATGGTTTTGATGGAAGCTTTCGGTGGCGGTTTCGCTTGGGGCTCGGCCCTAATCCGGTACTAGGGGAGTTTATGTCTACGAATCTCGTCGACGAAGGTTTGGCGTTTCTTTTCCCGGGGCAAGGCTCCCAGTCCGTTGGGATGTTGTCGAAGCTAGCCGAAGTCCATACCGAAGTTGCGTCGACCTTTCAGGCCGCTTCAGAAGTGCTTGGCTACGATCTCTGGGATTTAGTGCGGAACGGTCCCGAAGAAAGACTTAATCTGACGCAGTGTACCCAGCCGGCTATGCTGGCCGCCGATGTTGCTGCCTGGCGAGTTTGGTCCAAACGGACTTCGGTAAGACCGGGCTGGATGGCCGGCCATAGCTTGGGCGAATATGCGGCATTGGTGTGTTCCGGCGCTTTGATTTTCGAGGATGCGGTTCGGCTTGTGGCCGAGCGCGGACGATTGATGCAGGAAGCGGTGCCTCCCGAAACCGGGGCGATGGCAGCTATTTTGGGATTGAACGACACCCAGGTCGTTGAGGTTTGCAGCAGAGCATCGACCGAAACGGAGATTGTCAAACCGGCCAATTTCAACGCTCCTGGGCAAATCGTGATTGCCGGTCATAAGGTTGCCGTGGAGCGGGCAGTTGAACTAGGCAAAGCGGAGGGCGCCAAGCGGGCCGTTCTCTTGCCGGTCAGCGTGCCGTCCCATTGTCCGTTAATGAGAAGCGCCGCTGAGAAATTTAGGCAAATGCTGTCCGACATAGCGGTAAAAATCCCTCCGATTGGAGTGCTGCATAACGTCGACGTCGCCTCCCATTCGGCTCCCGACGTGATTCGGGCCGTCTTGGAAAAGCAACTGTACAGCCCGGTTCGTTGGACCGATTCCATTCTGTTCATGTCTCAGCAGGGCGTCAGCCGGTTTGTCGAATGTGGTCCCGGTCGAGTTCTGACCGGTTTGAACAAGCGAATCGTCCCGGCGTGCAGAACCGAAGCGGTTTTTGATCCGGATTCCTTAATTAGAGCGTTGGAGCTTGTTCAATGATGTCTAAAGTCGCTGTTGTAACCGGGGCCAGTCGCGGGATCGGGCGTGCTATAGCTCTGCGTCTGGCGAAGGATGGTCATACCGTCATAGGTACGGCGACCACCGAGTCGGGGGCCAACGCCATCTCGGCGGCTTTGGCCGAAGGCGGATTTCGCGGCAAGGGCATGGTACTGGACGTGGCCGAGGCCGATTCGGTTGAGCGATTCTTCAAATCTGTGAACGAAGAGTTCGGCGCCCCGCTCATTTTGGTCAATAACGCCGGAATAACGCGAGACAACCTGCTGATGCGGATGAAAGACGAGGAATGGGATGACATCATCCGGACCAATTTGTCATCCGTTTACCGTATGTGTAAAGCCGGTTTGCGTGGAATGATGAAAGCCCGAGAGGGACGCATGATCAACATTACCTCCGTCGTCGGAGCGATGGGAAATGCAGGGCAAACCAATTATGCGGCCGCCAAGGCCGGTATCATCGGTTTTACCAAATCGCTCGCGAGAGAAGTTGGGTCACGGAATATCACCGTCAACGCCGTGGCGCCGGGATTCATCGATACCGACATGACGCGCGCGCTGCCTGGGGAAAGCCGTAAAGCGTTGCTGGATAACATCCCCTTGGCGCGATTAGGATCTGCGGATGAGGTGGCAGGCTTGGTGGCCTTTCTATGTTCGGATGACGCTGCTTACATCACGGGCGAAACCATACATGTCAACGGCGGCATGCACATGGCATGATCTCATGCATTTCCGGGACGCGTGCTTTCGCTAATGAATTGAGCGACCGACGTTTTCTTTTTAGAGAAAAGTCTTGTATTCACCCGGTTTCAAATTAAAATTTCCCGACTCACTAAAACCAGAGAAAACAGCTGAGGATATAAAACGATGAGTGATGTAGCAGAGCGTGTTAAGAAGATCGTGGCTGAGCAATTGGGCGTGAAAGAAGAAGTCTCCAATGAAGCTTCTTTCGTCGACGACCTCGGCGCCGATTCCTTGGACACGGTCGAACTGGTGATGGCCCTGGAAGAAGAATTTGAGTGTGAGATTCCCGACGAAGACGCGGAGAAGATCACCACTGTCCAGCAAGCGATAGACTACATCGAAAGCCACATCTGATTTGATCCTGCCGCCCCGCAAGGTTTTCGGCTTGGCGGGGCAGGATTGTCTTTGTCAATTTACACCCCGCTAAGGAATAAAGATTGAGTAGAAGGCGCGTGGTCGTTACCGGATTGGGCGCAGTATCGCCGGTCGGGTTAACGGTGACTGATTCCTGGGGAAACGTGCTTGACGGCAAAAGCGGCATCGCGCCCATCGAGCATTTCGACGTTTCCGATTTCTCGACCCGCTTTGGCGGGAGTGTCAGGGGATTCGATATCACCCGATATATTTCCGAAAAAGAAGCCAAAAAAATGGATGTTTTCATCCATTACGGGCTTGCGGCAGGCTGCGATGCGTTCGAAGACTCTGGACTGGACGTAGCCGAAGAAAATTCTGAACGTATCGGCGTGGCCATCGGTTCCGGCATCGGCGGTATCACGGGAATCGAGAGCGGACATAGCGCCTTTTTGAGAGGCGGACCGCGGAAAATTTCACCGTTCTTTGTGCCCAGCAACATCATCAACATGATATCGGGCAATGTATCCATCAAGTACGGATTGAAAGGCCCCAACTTCGCTATCGTTACCGCATGTACGACAGGCACTCATAATATCGGTGAGGCCGCCCGCGTGATTCAATACGGCGATGCTGATGTCATGATTGCCGGCGGTGCCGAAATGGCGACTTCGCCGACTTCCTTGGGAGGATTTGCGTCAGCACGGGCCTTGTCCCGCCGCAATGACGATCCGGTGCACGCCAGTCGTCCTTGGGACAAAGACCGGGATGGCTTCGTATTGAGCGACGGTGCGGGGGTCTTGGTGTTGGAGGAATTGGAACACGCCAAGCGGCGTGGTGCCAGGATTTATGCCGAACTGATCGGTTACGGCATGAGCGCCGATGCCTATCACATGACTCAGCCGCCGGAAGGTGGCGAGGGGGCGGCACGTTGCATGCGAAACGCGCTGAGGGACGCCGGCATCAACGCCGATCAAGTCGATTACATCAATGCTCATGGAACATCGACGCTAGCCGGGGATATCGCGGAAACCAGAGCGATCAAGACCGTGCTTGGAAATCATGCCTACAGTACTCCGATCAGCTCGACGAAATCCATGACCGGCCATATGCTGGGTGCTGCCGGTGGCATCGAGGCGATATTCTCGGTACTGGCGCTCAGAGATCAAGTCATTCCTCCAACCATCAATCTAGACAATCCGGACCCGGAATGCGATCTCGATTATGTTCCCCACACCGCGCGTGAGGCAAGGTTGGACATCGTCATGTCCAACTCTTTCGGCTTCGGTGGAACGAACGGCACTTTGATTTTCAAGAAGTACAACTAATTTCCGTTTGATAGCTCCAACTCTTCGTCAATAAAGGCTTAGAGTTGGACGTTCATATAGGCACGCATCAGCGTGCTTTTTGTTATCTTAAGACCAGGTTTTTTTGGGTTGGCCGATTAAGATGATGATGTGGGTTCGGCGTGTATGACGGCTCTAGTGAACGGCCAACCGACACGTTGTGTGGATTTGGCAGACCGTGGCTTCCAATACGGAGACGGGACATTCACCACGATTGCCGTCCGTCAAGGAGTCCCTTTGTTTTGGGCTTTGCACCTGGCTCGTCTGGAGCGCGACTGCCAAAGACTTCTCATTTCTTTTCCCGGGAGCGAATGTTTAGAGCCCGATGTACGGACACTCTGCATGACGCAGCTGGAAGGGGTGTTGAAGATACAAATCAGCCGAGGTATCGGAGGCCGCGGTTACCGACTGCCGCAACCGCAGCGGGTGACTCGGGTCCTGAGCATGCACCCCCTGCCCGAATATCCGCCCGAATTATGGAAAGTCGGTGTCGAGATACGGGTTTGCGGGAGCCGGTTGGGTATCAACCCCCGGCTGGCCGGCATCAAACACATGAATCGTCTGGAACAAATCCTTGCTCGTGCGGAGTGGGCTGCCGACGAGATTCGGGAAGGCATCATGCTGGATGCCGAGGGCTATGTCACCGAAGGCACGATGAGCAATGTTTTTCTGGTTAAGGACGGCACTCTGCACACGCCGAAAATCGACCGCTGCGGCGTCGCCGGGGTCATGCGTGGCATAACGATCGCGACGGCTCAGGAGAACGGGGTCGACTTCGTAGAGTCACGGGTTACGCTTGAGGAACTTTACGCTGCCGACGAGGTATTTTTAACAAACTGCGTAATTGGACTATGGCCCGTTCGCCGATGCGAGCATCGAACATATGGTATTGGGCCGATTACAGAAGAGATTGATCGATGGCTAAGGACGAAGGCGGAAAGCGAGTTGGCCGCAGCGTGCAACGGGCGATCGGGATTATCGTCATCGCTGCCAGTTTCCTGATCGGATGGTTGTGGATGGACTATCGAGCAGCGCTGGATAGGCCGCTAGGACTCGAGAGTCCAGCTTATTTCGAGATTGCTAAGGGCGACAGCCTGGCCCGCATAACAGCCAGACTTAAAGAGCAGGGAATTGTATCTAGCCCGGTATGGTTCAGATTTCGGGCCTATCTGGACGGTTCGGCCAGACATTTGAAGTATGGCGAGTACGAAATCCCGCCGGGGACGACGCTTCGGGAGCTACTGGCGCTGTTCGTCTCGGGCAAGGTCCGCCAGTACCCGATTACGCTTGTGGAAGGCTGGACATTCCGGCAAATTTTGAGCGCATTGGATCAAAGTCCCCCCCTAAAGAAACGTGCAACGGGTAAATCTCCCCAAGAGATCATGCAAATCATCGGGGCGCCCGATGAGCATCCGGAGGGACGTTTCTATCCGGACACTTATTTCGTGACCAAGGGCACCTCGGATATCGAGGTTCTCAAGCGGGCTTATCGAAAAATGCAGGGAGTACTGAACGAAGAATGGGCCAATCGTGCCGAAGGGACTACCTATGGTACGCCCTACGAATCATTGATCGTGGCTTCGATTGTGGAGAAGGAAACGGCCCGTTCGGATGAGCGTCCTCTTATTGCCGGCGTATTCACTCGACGTCTGGCCAAAGGTATGTTGCTGCAAACGGATCCGACGATCATTTATGGTCTGGGTGACAGCTTCACTGGAAATATCCGGAAGGAAGACTTGCTGAAAGATACGCCTTACAACACCTATGTTCGTTCGGGATTGCCGCCGACCCCCATCGCCAATCCGGGGCGCGATTCGATCCGCGCGGCCTTGCATCCCGCTGCGGGGGAGAGTTTGTATTTCGTCGCCCGCGGAGACGGCACTCACGTTTTTTCCGATAGTCTGGAAGAACATCGGCGCGCGGTCGAACAATTCCAAATGCGGCGACATGACTAGAGGAAAATTCATCACCCTCGAAGGCGGGGAGGGCGTAGGCAAAACCACCAATCTGGAGTTCATCCGAGATTATCTGCAAAGGCGTGGAATTAGATTTCTCGTGACCCGCGAACCTGGCGGCACCCCTATAGGTGAAGCCATCCGCCGGCTGGTGATCGATTCTCAAGGGATGTCGGCTCGGACTGAACTCTTGCTGATGTTCGCCGCCCGCGCCCAGCACATCGAAGAAGTCATCGAGCCCGCTTTGGCCAAAGGCATCTGGATCGTTTGCGATCGGTTCACCGATGCTAGTTATGCGTACCAGGGCGGTGGGCGCGGCATCGATAACGCGGTCATTCGATTTCTTCAAGAATGGTTGCAGAAAGGGCTGGAACCCGATCTCACCCTTTTGTTCGACGCTCCCGTGGAAGTCGGCCTCCAACGGGCTAAAGGCAGAGGCCAACTGGACCGTTTCGAAACCGAACTGCCGGCTTTCTTTTCCCGGGTCAGGGAAACGTATTGCGATTTGGCCAGACAATGGCCTCACCGCATCAAGCTACTCGACGCGACTCAGCCGCTCGAGGGCGTGCAGGCGGAAATCGCAAGGCATTTGGATTCTTTGCGTCAGACCTGATGGGAACGGCGTCCAGCGGCATTCTCTATCCTTGGCTCGATGAGCCATGGCAAAAGCTGAACGCTTATCTGGCTTCTCAGAGGCTGCCACAGGCTCTCTTGATTCACGGTGTTGACGGGATCGGGAAAACGTATCTGGCCGAGACTTTCGCCCAAAAGCTGCTTTGCAAGCACCCGGAAATCTTTGCCTGCGGCGATTGTGCCGGGTGCCGGTTGTTTCTAGCCGGAACCCACCCGGACTTCCTGAGGATAGAGCCTGCAGAGCGGGGAAAGCCTATCGCTGTGGACACGGTTCGGCACTTGATCGCGAACCTTTCGCTCAAGCCGCAGTACGGCGGCTACCGCATAGTCGTGTTTTGCGCGGCGCATCAATTGAACATCAGTGCAGCCAATGCCCTCCTGAAAACCTTGGAGGAACCGGGTGAAAATACGGTAATGCTATTGCTGACCGATATGCCTTCCGCCCTGCCGGCGACTATTTTCAGTCGTTGTCAGCGTTTGCCGATCGCGCTTCCGGACGATGCGGTCGCCGCTCGATGGCTGGAGGAGCAAGGAACCGGCGAAGCTACAGCCGTGTTGCTGGCCACTGCGAGGCATGCTCCATTAAAGGCGTTGGCGTTGGCCGAGTCAGACGTCGTGGAGCGCCGGAGGACGGCGTTTTCGGAGTACGTCGACGTGGCTTTGCGACGTCAAGAGCCAATAACTCTCGCGGAACGGTGGTCGACCTTGGCTTATGAGGATTTGGTCGACTGGATGGTTTCATGGACTATCGACTTAATCCGTCTCCGCAGCGTGCCGGACTCTCCGCGTTTGGATAACCCGGATTTGCGTCAGGGCTTGCAGGCCTTGGTCCGTCGACTACACTTGAAGAGCTTGTTCGGATTCCTCGACTTATTGCTGCAAGCAAAACGCGCGCTGAACGGTCAAGTCAACCGCCAGTTGCTTTTGGAGGAGCTTTTGATTCATTGGGCGCAACTCGGACAGTCGCCGCAAGCGGACTGGTATCTATCATGAGTGCAAGCGAAAACAAGGTACGCCAAGGCATTCTGTCTCTAACGATTCGGGATAAAAATGTTCTGTACTCCGCCTATATGCCGTTCGTCAAGAACGGTGGGCTGTTCATTCCGACGAACCGCAGCTACAGTCTGGGCGAAGAAGTATTCATGTTGCTGAATCTTATGGATGAACCCGAACGGATTCCGGTAGCCGGAAAGATTATCTGGATTACCCCTAACGGTGCGGAGGGTTCTCGCGCCGCGGGTATCGGCGTGCAATTCAGCGACGAGGACGGCGGGGCTACACGTGCCCGAATCGAAAACTACCTGGCCGGCAGCCTCGAGTCGCAGCGGCCGACACATACGATGTAACTGCTGACGAACGACGGTTATATGACGCCCGGCTTCACTTTGAGTTCGGACTTCGGTTGATATCATCTACCTCGTTCGGCGACTGGTTTGCCCGGTTCCGACAAATATATTTCTACGCGACGGTTCTGTAACCGTCCGGCGTTTGTATCGTTCGAAGCCACTGGATAAGCCTCGCCGTATCCGCGGGTCACGATACGGTCCGGGCTGACGCCGTTTCTAAGCAAGAAATCCTGCACGGCTTGTGCGCGGCGCAGAGACAGCTCCTCATTATAGGACTCCGATCCGCGGCTGTCGGTATGCCCTTCGATGAGGACGTTGCGATCCGGGTGCTGTTTAAGCGTATTCACTAACTGATAAAGCTCTTGCTGAGCGCCCGGTTTGAGGTTGGCTTTATCGTATTCGAATAGCACACTGCCCAAGGTAACCATAAGACCACGCTCGGTCTGCTGGGCCTTAAGCGCAGAAAGCTCCTGTTGTAGAAGCAGCCTCTCGCGTTCGTCGAGGATTTGCTGGGTCTCGGACTCGGCTTTTCGGGTTTCGGCTATGGCCCGTGCGATCTCGATTTTCCTCTGGGCGATGTAGGCGAGATGGGTGGTTTCGTCTTCATCGTCAGCGTTTTCGGCCTGCCGCAGGGTTTCACCCGCCTCCGCGAGCGCGACTGGAGCATTTTGTGCGATCTCGACGTCTTGCTGGGCTTGCGAATACGACAGGCGAGCCTTTTCCAAGGATTCGTTCTGCGTGGCGCAGCCTGCGCATAGGGTGATTATGCCTAGCGAAAAGCAGCGAATCGCGAGTGAATAACGGAGATTATTGTCCGTCCTTGACATAGCGTTGCCTCCTTTAGAGATTCACGTCGTCAGTGCGCCGACCTCTGGTTTCCGCCTCGCGGCGCAGCTCTTCGATGGTTTGCTGGGCTTGCTGCGCCATTTGGCGGGCATTTTCCGACTGGGCTTTAGCCTCGGCCAACTGGGCGTCGATCTGGGCCTGCTCGGCCAGACGGCGCGCATCCTCGTATTTCTCGTCAGCCAAAGCCTTCTTGGCGCGTCCCAATTTATCCATGGCACGTTGTATTTCCGCCGGGGCATATTCCGACGCTTTTACCATCATGGCTTGGTTGAGAGCCGTATCCGCTGTCGAAATCGTATTGATGGGCGGAGTTTCGGATGCACAACCGAACAATCCCATAGCACTCAAACAGACGATAGAAATACCTGGCCGAGGTTTTGAAAATGCCTTGTAGATTCTCATGAGAAAACCTCCTGTAACATGAGAGTTGCGACTTTCAGAACTACTCTTATTCCCTGTCGATAAGCCAAGCGTTAAGTGCTCGCCGATACGATAGTCGGGCGCATCGGCCATAGGCTCGATCAAATGCGAGAAAAAATCGCTTCGCAGCCGGCAAGTTATCGGAAGTGTGTCATCGGGTAACTGACTCTTTATTTTGCTCACAGTATTACCGGTTCATTTCCCGATCAGATTGCTAGCTTTCCGTTTGATATCGTCGGCACTTTGCTTGAGATCTTTGGCTCGTCGTTTGACGACACGTAACCAGTGTCGCGCCCAGGCGAATTCGATGCCCAGAATTGCCAGGCCTAAAGGGATGAGTAGAAAAGCTGGACCCGGCAATACGATTAAAGCGATCCCGATCAACACTACGGTAGATCCGACCACTCCGATGACCACGCGCCGCGCCACCTTATACGTTTTGACGAGGCTCGTGCGTGACATAAGTCCTCTTTTTCATTGATGAGCCGAGGTTTTGCTGAAACTTTTCAAGGTTTTGACCGGTCGGCGGTGGTTCAGTTTCTGAAGGCGAGCCGTATGACTGAACGATCTTGTCGTTCGCTTAGCAAGGCAGTAGGCATTTAGGATTATCCGATTGCCCTCAAAGAGCCGTTTTTTAGATCGTTAAAAAGCATCTCGATCACATAGATAAATCGTGACGAAAAGCAGCACAAAGACGGATGGTCAAGTGACGTCGCTAGAATTATCTCTGATCTCCAGAAAATAATATTCTTGATTGAACATTACGTTTAATCATTACGGAAAGGCCTCTTAGTGTGAAAGGCAAATCATGATTGAATAGGCATTCAATTCGGTTTTAAGATCGGCTGACCAATATATATCAATACTCATTAAGCCGACCTAAAAATAAGTCCCAGTTTTACTGAGCATGGATTCGGTACCTGTCCATCCGCGGGAAAGGGCTTGCCGGAGTCGAACCGGCCTTCCGGGGATATGAGCCCCGGCGCGCACCGGCGCCTTTGTTGGCTCCGCGGTCTACGTGGGGCATGCAAAAAAGAAGCCTTACCTATTAGATGGCGAGCTTGCTAATCTATCGCAAAAAAATGTAAAACTCCGTGAATATACTTATCTCTTAACTGTGACAAATGCCGCGAAAGTGGAATCGCCTATCGGCAGCATATCTCTTGGGAGGTACGATATGTTTCATGAAGTGACCGGCTCATTGGTTGTGCCGTATGTTTTTGTGAAGCACATCGGTTACGCTCGGCAACCCCTTATAGAGTCGTGTTTCTACTGCCTTTGCTTATGGCGATCGGTAGGCTTTCGAGTAGATTCTGGAGGGATATATAAAATGGAGCCTGCTGAAACCGGACAACCGCTATCAATCGACCTGTTATTATTTTGCATCCTTGATTTTGTTAAATGCCCGGCGCTGGTTGCCGATCTTGGTTTCCCCGTTTAAACCATGCCGGTCACGAAAGAGGGCGGTCTTCCGCGGCGGATCGGGAGATAAAGCAAGATAGCGCGGGAACTTAGACGCCATTTGAGCATCTATAGACGCTCGGTGATTGCCTCCTTTTCGGCGCCCATCTACAAGGGGAGGGCTTAGCCGGCGCTCTGTAGCAATGTAGCAATCCGATTGATTGGTCGATTGGAGGTGTGCAACCGATCGACTCGATTTAAGCTTCCCCACTTAAGGCCTATCCCCGTTGGCTATCAGTCCCGATCATTGCCGGATTTCTGATCGCCTGCGGAATCGAGGTATGAGTAGATTCATAGAGATACAAACCATGTGGGATAGTCTTCAAACATTAATTTCAGCTGACGGGCTCATGCCTCACGGATATTGCCTGCTATGGCGTCCTTCCTTGCTTTATCTGCATGTTTTTTCGGACGTCATGACGGCGCTGGCCTACTATTCCATTCCAGGCGCTTTGATCTACTTCGTCCTGCGCCGCCGCAATCTTCGCTTTCGCAATATTTTCTTGCTCTTCGGCGCCTTCATTCTCGCCTGCGGTACGACTCATTTGTTGGAAGCCTGGACGGTCTGGCAGCCGATCTACGAGGTGGAAGGTATTGTCAAGCTGTTCACTGCCCTGATTTCGGTCGTCGCTGCCGTTGTGCTATGGCCGTTGATCCCCCAGGCTCTCGCCATGCCTAGCCCGGAGGAACTGGAAGAGACCAACCGGCGATTGATCAAGGAAATACAGGAACGCAAGGCGGCCGAGGAGAAGATTCGGCAACTGAACGCTAATCTGGAAGAGAGGGTTACGCAACGCACGCACGAGTTAATGCAGCTTAACCGCCAGCTTAAATTGGAGATTCAGGAACGCAAGCGGGTCGAAGACAGTCTTCGCGATGCCGATAGCCGCAAGGACGAGTTCCTGGCCATGTTGGGTCATGAGCTCAGAAATCCCTTGGCTCCGATTCGAAACGCCGTGCAGGTCATGCGCAAGATCGGTGTGGCCGATCCCAAATTAGCTTGGGCGCGCGATGTCGTTGATCGTCAAGCCGGCCATCTGACCCGGTTGGTGGACGACCTGCTGGATGTTTCACGCATCATCAGGGGCAAGATTACGCTGCACAAGCGCGCCATAACGGTTGCCACGGTTATCGAACAGGCTCTCGAAACCAGCAAGCCGTTAATCGATGCTCGTCATCACGAACTCGCGGTCTCGTTACCGGAAAAACCGGTGCAGATTTATGGGGATCCGGTGCGTTTGGCTCAAGTTCTCTCGAACATACTCAATAATGCGGCCAAGTACACGCCTTCTGGCGGCAAAATCAGGCTGACGGTGGCGCGTGAATCCGCCCAGGCGGTCATTTGTGTACGTGATACGGGTGAGGGCATACCGGCCCATCTGTTGCCGAGGCTTTTTGATCTGTTCACTCAAGCCGAGCGTACCATCGACCGCTCGCAAGGCGGTCTCGGTATCGGTCTGACGATCGTCCAAAAACTCGTGGAGTTACACGGGGGCCGGGTCGAAGCCAGCAGCGAGGGTCCCGGAAGAGGCAGCGAGTTCGTCATCAGGTTGCCGGTTTCCGAAGAACTTGTGGAAGTCGGCGCTAGCGGAGAATCCCCGTCCGCTACGTTGAAAAGCGTTCATTCATGATCGGCCGGTTTCTGCCCGAACTCGATGAGGGTTAGGGCCCAAGAAAATCGACCGCGAGAAACGCTGCCCACGCCAGTCCGTGGCAGACAATAATGCCCCACAGGATTATCCTGTAGCGGGTTTTCCGTATCTTATGGCGGAAATCGTGCTGCGCAAGGAGCGCCCCCGGCCAGCCTCCCATCAACTCTATTATGTGCATGTAAAATTCCGGTATGCGCCATTGGCCGGTTATCGCGTGTTTCTTATCCAGTCCATAAAGCATGATGGCCAGGACGCTCAGGAAAACGTAAGAAAAGAACGGAATCGGATTGTATGTCCGCCAGATCAGATAGCACGACAAGAGGATGGGCAACCCGATCAAGGTCCAGAGAAATGGCGAACGCGGGGTGGCTAGGATACCCTCGGTCGGCTTTTTCGCCGTGATATCGACGCCTTTGATCGCGGCGTAGGAAAGGCGCCTCTTGCCGGGAACGTCGCTTGCCACGTTGTAGAAAATGATGTCTCCGACCTGTGGGCGCCGGCTCGTACCCTCCTCGAGTACGCTGATATGGACGAAATAGTCGTCGCCGCCCATGGATGGACGCACGAATCCGAAGCCTTTGTCATCGTTCCAAAGGACAAGGACGCCTTCCTGCAAGCGGGAATCGTCGGCGACGATCCGCCGCTTGCGGCCGGTCGTCTTTCGTTTATTGAAAGGGGCGGAGGTCAATTCAATTTGCCTTATAGAACTTTGGCATACGCCTTATTGTTACCTGTGTCATTTGTAATCGATTTTACATCTGCCGGCTCAAATCCGATTCGCGGATATGGCAAGGCCCGGCGCTTCCGAACACCGGGCCTCGACATCGCAGAATCCAAAAGGCTGGCTCCGGCTAATCCACGCGTACCTCAATCTTGCGCGGACGCAATTCGGCCCGCTTGGGAATTTTCAGAGTGAGCACGCCGTCCTTGAGTGTGGCGTCGATGTTGTTCGGTTCCAGTTCCGGACTGAGCGAGAAACTCCGGCGGTATCGCGTCGAACGGATGTCCGCATATAGCGCCTGGATGCCCTCCGGCATGTCGAAATGCGCATCACCCTCGATAAGCAGACTGTTCTTATCGACTTCTATGTTGAGTCGATCTCTCGATACCCCCGGCATGTCGGCTACCAGCGTGATGCCCTCCGCATCTTCGCAGATATCGACCGGCGGGTTCAACACCACCTGACGCTCGGGTTTTTGGACGTCGGCGGACTGCCTTGTTGCAACATCTTGTGTCTCAGCCATGATGTTCTCCTTTTGCTCATTTCACTTCGATCTGCCGAGGCTTGGCCGCCTCGCGCCGTTGTACCCTGATGTGCAGAATGCCGTTCTCGCAGCGGGCTTCGACTCGATCGGCATCCACATCTTCCGGTAGCATGATCGCGCGCCGGAACTCGCCGTCGAAACGCTCCTGGCGATAGTAGTTGGCATCCTCTTTTTTCGGCAATTTCCGCTCGCCGGAGACGGACAGCACGTTCTGCTGAATGGAGATGTCCAGTGTCTTGGGATCGACACCCGGGGTAAACAAGTAAACGTCCACCTCGTCGGATGTGGCGCCCACATTCACCGGGGGGAAACTGCCGCGAGTGGCGGATCTGATTCCAATCGGCCAAGGCCAACGGCCGAATAGATCGTCCATCTCCCGCTCCAGGCGTTGGAACTCGTCGAATAAGCTGCTCTCGAATGGCGTGAGTCTGTTGAACATAGGTCATACCTCCTTTTAAGCGGTTCAAACTCTTGCTGGCTGAAAGAACAATGGGGTCTCGGCCGCGATTTTCAAGAGATTCGGAGCGAGCGGCATACGCCAAGCCTTTCCTCATTTGGCCTGATCGGCGCAAGGGCTGGCGGGTTTCCGGCATTGCCTGGAACTTGCCTACGGACTAAGATCACGCTGCACCCCGAATGGATTTCAGGAGTTACTCCATGCGCTCGCACTATGGATGGGTCCTTTCCTTCGTTTTTTTCATTCCTTCTGTGGCTCAGCCGGCCGGTCCGAGGGACGATCGTTTCCTCGAGGGTTATGCTTCGGCCGTACTCGCCATGCGTTTCGGGTTGAGCGATGCGAAACCCAGCGTGAAAAACGGTCGGCTGGTGCTCGATCCGGCTCAACTCAAAGGACAGAACCCGCAAACGGTCGCTGACGCTCTGCGTGGCATAGAAGGGTTACAGGTCGAAGTGGGAAGACCCGGCAGCGCGTCGATTGCGGTTCGCGAGCCGGTCCCCGAAACCCAGCCGGCGTCATCTTCCGGAAAACTGACGCGCTATACGGGCTGGCTTCCGCCGACCAAGGCTTTCGAGTCCCTGATCGCCGATCCGAAATGGCCGCGTTTCTCCGCATCCGTCCAGTTTTACCAGAGCGATGAGGAACTGAACACGGTCGGTTCCGCGAACTTCGGCGCCACGCTTCCGTTTTACGGATGGGAAGGATTGGGCGCCATGTGGCAAGTCGGACTCCAGGCCGGGGTATTTTCGATTTTCAATCTGAACGCGAATTCTACCGATCTGGTGAACTCCGATTTCTTCGTGGCGCTGCCGGCGAGCGTCAGAACCGGCCCCTTCTCGGCCCAGGCGCGCGTTTTCCACCAGAGTTCGCATTTGGGCGACGAGTACCTGCTGCGCAATCGGGTCGATCGCATCAATCTTTCCTTCGAGGGCGCCGATCTCTTGCTCTCCTGGAATTTCGGCGATTTCTTGCGCCTCTACGGCGGTGGAGGAGGGCTGTTCCGAACCGATCCGAGCGATCTCGAACCATGGTTTGTGCAAGGCGGATTCGAGTTGACGAGCCCCTATCCAGTATTTACCGAACTCTTGTATCCGGTCGCGGCACTGGACATTCAGGCTGCCGAAGGAGGCGATTGGGACGCCAGCTATTCGGCGCGTGCCGGCATCGAGTTTCGCAGCGCCTGGCTGGAGGGTCGGCGCTTGCAGTGGCTGTTCGAATATTTCAACGGGCGCTCGCCGAACGGCCAGTTTTTCGAAAGGCACATCGAGTATTTCGGGACCGGTCTCCATTTCTATTTCTGAACAGGAGAGACCCGCTGGGATCAATGCAGCCCCGTTTTTCCGGCAAACCAACGGGCAGCCTCCTGCGCTATATCCGAGGGAACGCTATGGCCGCCCTCGAATTCCCGGTAGACAACCTCATAGCCGGCCCGCTTCAGCTGCGGCACGATGCGGCGGCTGCATTTGTCGATAGGCAACACGGTATCGTCCGTGCCATGGGAAATGAAAACCTGCGGATTTCCGCGCTGTACGGTGGATATCATGAAGCCCGGCGAAAACGCGAGGATATGGCTGAACAAGTCACCGTTCATGACGCCCAGCGAGAGCGCATAAGACGCGCCGTCCGAAAAGCCGCCGATCGCGATTCGCGACGGATCGACCGCATAGTGGGTAAACACATGGCTCAAGACCCGATCGACCTGGGTGAGGTCTACCCCATAGTCTTCGATGATCACATCCCAGGTGAATTCGTGCGATGCGGGCGCCGCCAGGATCAATCCGCAAGGATCGGCCAACTTCAAGAGAGGGGCCAAACCGTGCTGGGAATTGCCCCCGGCTCCATGAAACAACAACACCAGCGGAAGAGCGCGGCCTCCCCGATAGCTCTCTGGAATATAGAGATGCCCGCTACGCTTGGATTCTTCGAGTCTGAGCGGTAGCAGGCCGGTTGGGGCGGACTTCTTGATCTTTATCCGCTCCGGACGCGCCGAAAGATGTCCTATTTTGCTCATTGCGATACTTTTCCTTGAATGAAGATTCCAAGGTTCGAGTGACGCTCGGGTCCTTTTGTGAGCTCCAGCCGGTCGGATTCATCTCAGCGGAAATCCGATGCTCACGCCGGTACGCATATGAACCGGACCGTATCGGACACCTGGCCCGGAAATGCCGATACCGGCGTACGGCCTCACGCTGCTACAAGCGCTAAGTAATGGCGCAACGAGGATCAGCCCTATGATCAGGATGATCGGCCTTTTGGCTGCTTTCATGATCGGACCTCTTGCTTCATCGTGAAGGCGGTATTTGCTGAATGCCGAACATCGCTCCCGACGGATCGGTCATCACGGCGACCGTTCCCGAGCGGATGTCGGGGTGCGGAGCGATGAGCACCTTACCTCCGAGACTTTCCGCGCCGGCAACAGTTCCGGCGAGATCCGAGACTCGAATGTACGGCAGCCAGGCCGCTTGTCCCCCGGCCAGGGGCTGTCTTGCGAGTCCGGCCCTCGGAGTCCCTTCGCGCTTGAAGATGAGATACGGTTGCTTGCCGCTCTCGCGCGGCCACGAGTCGACTTGATATCCCGCAAGCTCATGGTAGAACCGTGTCGCCTTGTCGAGGTCCTCGGCCCACAATTCGTCCCAAAACCAGTCGTTTTCCTCGGGTTCGATGGGCTCGGGATCGCCCCATCGGGTACGGATTACCGTCAGCGGAGCACCGTCCGGATCGCGGATAACGGCGAAACGTCCCCGTTCCGGCGCGTTCACCGGCGTCAGCGGCACGGTTCCGCCGGATCGCTCGGCCAGCTGCACCGCGCGATCGACATTCTCGACCGAAAGCAAGCTAAGCCACTGATTCGCGGGGTGCGGCGGTTCGGTATCCTTAGCCACGAGACCGGAAATCGGACGTCCGTGGTTCCAGGCAATCGAATAGTCGAAATCACCTTGAGTGGAGTCGGTAAACCGCCAGCCGAACAGGCTTCCGTAAAAACGCTTGGCGGCGGGTAGATCGTCGGTCACGAGATCGTGCCAGACAAAACGGCCGGGTTGGTGGAGCCGCGTCTCGGTGGGCGAGATTGCGGGCAACTCGACCACACGGTCGGCACAGGCCGAAAAAAGTCCGAGCGAGACGATCAGCAGGACCGGGATAATGCTTCTACAAGTGTGTTTGAAAGGTTTGTATCTGATACGACGCATCACAAACTCCTGCCAAACGACCTATGGTGCTTTCGGATTCAAGGTGCTGCCTACGGCGGCTTCTTCTATCGGATGTGAAAACCCACTAATCCACCTTGACCAACAACGCCAGCGGAAAGCCCGAAAACAATTCCGTTGCCATCAGCGGGGCCGCGCCGCCAAGCGTTACCTGTTCCCGCGTGAGGCAGTGCGCATAAGTGCCGGCGACGGCAGGCGGCAGCGTCAGGCGGGTATCGTCCCAAACCGTCCCATCGCCCAGCGGCGATAAGGCGCCGTTGCCGAGGCGCAATATCCAGCGGGGCACCGCCACCAGCACCGTGCGCGAGCCGAAGCGGCGGAGAAACGCGCACAGGTGTTCGGCTTTTTTCCCCTCGGCTTCCAGCGGATGATAGCCGCCGCGGCGGAACAAATCCGGATCCTGTTGCCGCACTCGCAGCGTTTCCCGTGTGACATACAGCTTGATTCGCCCGTCGCTCATATCGCTTTGCATCTCACCGAGTTTCGGTGCGAGCTCCGGCGCAGTCAGTCCATCCCATGCCTTGATCTCGTTCAATAAAAGCTGTCGCCGCTCATAATCCACCGGCCGACGGTTGTCCGGGTCGACCAGGCTGAAATCCCACAGCTCGTTTCCCTGATAAACGTCCGGCACGCCGGGAACGGTGAGCTTAAGCAGGACTTGAGCCAGGCTGTTGTGCAAACCTGCGCGGGTGATGCCCGACAGAAAATCGCGAAAGTCGCGGAGAAATTCGTCCTGCTCTCCTGGAGTTACGAGTTTCCGCAGAAAATCCGAGACTGCCCGTTCGTAGGGTAAATTCGGATTCAGCCAACTGCTGAACAGCTTGGCTTCTCTCATCGCCTTGACCATGTAGGCTTCCAATCTCTGCACGTAGTTCCCCGCGCTTTCCGGGTTCAGCTCTCCCAGCGGCCAGGTTCCGACCAAAGTCTGATAAATCAGGTATTCATCGTTTCTCGACGGGGCCGGATCGCCGTCGACCATGCTTTTCTTCTTCCGGTTGAGCTCGCTCCAGTTACGGACGCGCGCTATCCATTCATCGGGAAGCTCCGACAACACGTCGATGCGGGCCCTCACATCCTCGGAACGCTTGGTATCGTGGGTCGAGGTGCTCAATAGGGAATGGGGCCAGAATTGGCTGCGTTCTTCGTTACGGCGATGAAAATCGGCGAGCGAAACGCCGAAATATCTGGGATCGCCACCGACTTCGTTCAAAGACACGAAACGGTTGTAGCGGTAGAAAGCCGTGTCTTCCATGCCTTTCGCCATGGCCGGGCCGGTCAGCTGCTGAAATTTCATCGCGAACGAGACGACCTGTTCCCGATACCGGTCGCTCTTGCCCTCCGCCAGAATCGTCAGCAGTTCGTCCCGGACGAAATCGAAGATCGTAAGGTCTCCCACCAGGCTTCGTTTTTTCGCGTGCTCGACCGCGAGCTCGATGTAGTTCCGATCGGTTTCGGATATCCCCCGGCCGGTTACGTAGGTTCGGTAGACCGGAAAACAAGCGATGATTTCCCGCAGTGCATCCCGCAGGCTGTTCAGGCTGTAATCGCGGGTGCGGCGGTCGCTTTCCGCGATCCGGCTCAGCCGGTTGGCGAGCACCGTGAGTTCGCTGGAAAGGGCGACCCTAAGAATCAAGCGCTTTGATTGGTAAAGCAATTCGTCGAAATCGACGGGAAAACTGCAGAAGGACCGGTAGAAGGCATCCAGCGCCTGCTCGGCCCCCGGCCAGATGAAGAGGCCGTTGACCAGGTTGGCGAAGTCGTAGCCGGTCGTGCCATGGACCGGCCATTGGCTGGGAAGGCTCTCGTCCAGAGCGAGGATCTTTTCGACCACGACGTAGAACGCCCGAGCTTCCGATGTGGCGGCGGCCTGGTCCTCGGATTCCGCGGTTTCCGTCCGGGTCAACGCCAGCACGCGATCTTGCAGCGCCCGGCAGTAGGCTCCCGGATTGTAAAGTCCGTCCGGATGGTCGATCCTGAGTCCCTGTATCTTTCCCAGGGCGATGAGGTCCAGGACGAACCGGTGGGTGGCCTCGAAGACATCCTCGTTTTCGATGGACAAGGCGGCCAGATCGTTGGTATCGAAGAATCGGCGATAGTTGATCTCGTCCGCCGCAACCCGCCAATAAGCCAGCCGGTAGGCTTGATATTCGAGAAGCTCGTGGAGCCGGTCGAAACTTGCCGGAACGCCGGGCATGCCGTTGAACTCGCTGACATTCTTGGCGATGAACTGCGAGATGTCCCGGCTGGCTGCGCACAGCCGCGCCAGATGCTGCTTGTGGATTTCTTTGTCCCGGTTGCGTTCGTTGCGCTTGTCCTTGCCGGTCTGCCAGCGGCCGGGCAGGTGGCTGAAAGCCGTTATCAGGCTCTGAAATTCCGCGAGGTGGGAATCATCCGGACTGAGCGCGGTTTTCAGCTGATCCAGCCGGTAAGCCAGAATGCGCGGATATTCCTTGGGATCGATCGGGAACCGGTGGGGCCCGTAGTAAACGGAGAAGGAACCCTCCTCGGCGTCGAAAGCGAGTTCCAGCTCTCCGCTTTCCAATGCGGTTCCGTACGGCGACCCCAAGGTGGGCAGCAGGACTTTGCCGCGCAGATAGTCTTTGACCGGCGACCAGTCGATATCGAAAAAATCGGCATGATCCGAAGCCGGTCCATTTTCGAGCACGTCCAGCCACCAGATGTTGTCGCTGCCCATGACGCCCATATGGTTGGGCACCATATCCAGAATCTGGCCCATGCCGCGCCGTGCGAGCTCGGACACGAATCGGTCGAAATCTTCCTGGCTGCCGATTTCGGGATTCAGTTCGCCATGATCGACGATATCGTAGCCATGGGTGCTGCCCGGCCGCGCTTTCAGATACGGAGACGCATAACAATGGCTGATGCCTAGGTCCTGAAGATAAGGCAGGATTTCCGTCGCCTGGCGAAAGGTGAAATCGCGGTTGAACTGCAACCGATAAGTGGCGCGCGGAATGGAAAAGCTGACGCCCCCGGCTATCGCCGTCTTGCTTTTGATCTGGGTTTTCGGAATTCCGCTGCGCCTTTCGGCCAAGGCGTGCAGCAAGGCGGTGACGGTATCTTCCTTGCGCCACTGTTCGAATTCCAGCGGCAGTTTTCGCCGCCAGTTCGGAAAATCGTCGGGCGCGCCGGGGATCACGAGCTGGTCGGCCTGCCCGAGGGCATCCTCCAGCCGCAGCAGCACGATGTCGGCCGCGGTTCGGGACAGCAGAAGATAAACCGCGCGCACCATGTCGGGCATCATATCGGGCACGGAAATCGGATGGATATTGATGTCGGCCGGCAGCAAGTCTTCCTGTTCCAGCGTGACGAGCAGGCGAGCGCGGGCGACTGCCCGGGCCACGACGGCGTCGTGGCGGGCATCTTCGGAGGCAAAGAGCTTCAATGCCGTGCGTTCGTCCAGATCGCGCCCGAGCCAGAATCCTCTGAGGGGTGGCTCGTCGATCCCGGACGTGACGATGGCCGATTCCGGCGCATATTCCCGTGTAGGCAGGAATTTTTCGGTCTTCCAGTGGGAGAACAGCGATTCGCAAGGCAGCACGCCCGCGTGTTTCAGCCGTTCCATGATGTCCGCCGGAACGGTTTCGCCGTCGGTCGCCAGCACCAGACAGCGATTGCGCTGGCTTTCCAGGGCAAGGATCCCCAGGAGGTCCTCGAAGGGAAAGGCGACATAGCTGCCGTCCTCGGAGCTCCCGCCGGCCGGAATCCAGTACTGCCGGGCCAAGTCGGTCACCTTGTGCACCAGCACGGCGCCGACATGTCGCATCGTCTGCCGCAGACTGGCGGTGAAAGGGCGGTAGGCCGCTTCTCTCAGACTCGGTGGTGTAAAGGGCGAAATGGTGGAGACGCCGCCGTCCGGGCAGGTTTCGGTCGGCGGCGAACCGAGCCGGATGCCGGGCGCATGGTAGGTTTGCTGCGACCAGACTTCCGCACCGCCCGCGGCGGCACTGAATACGAATTCCAGGCATAAGCCGATACTCAAGCCGAGCTCCGCGGCGCGGTCCCCGGCCGACTGGATTTGCTGTTCCGCCTGCCAGTAGAGATAGGCATAGTAGTCGAGCCCGGCGGCATTTTCGGCCGCAAAGCTTTGTACCTCGGGAGACGACGGATCCCTGAATTGCGCCGGCCAATCGGTCCACGCCGAATATCCGGCGCCCTCGCGGGCAAAGCGTTCGCACAGCGCGTCGAACAGCGACTGATGATAAAGAACGGGCCCGCGCGCGGACTGATAGGCGCGAAAGGCTTTTCCGCGTTTGGAAAGCTTCCGCAAATGCTTGTTGCGGAAATGAGCGAAGAGCGATTCCAGGATGCCGAGCTTTACCGCCGCCACTTCGGTATAGTCGATCAGCTCTTCGGCGCGCAGGGCGCGTAGCTGCGCCTGGAATTCCGGATCCGCGACGGCTTGCTGCACGGCCTCGGACTCGGCGAAGTCGGGAATGGCTTCGACGTCGAGGTACAGCACGTTGTAAAAAAGCCGGTTGGACGGCTCGTAAGCATTGCCGATTTCCGGCTTCACCGGTTTCAGGGCTTGGAGCGGACTCACCCGGATCATCGCCGCTTCATGCTCGGCGGCATAATCGACCAAGCCCTTGAGATCGGTAAAATCGCCGATGCCCCAGTTGCGTTGCGAGCGTACGGCGTGAAGAGCCAGCGATAATCCCCAGACCTTTTGTTTTTCTTGCAGAACCGGCGGGAGATAGCAGCGCTCAGGCGTCACGATAAGGCTCATGCTGCCTTTGAGATTTCGCTCCGCGTACTCGACCGTCAGTCGGTGATAGCCCAGAGGAGGCTGAACCGGCAGGGTGAAGGTGTAGCGCCGATAGCACTGGTCCTGAATCGCCAGCTCGCCGACCAGCGCCAACTCGGCCGGGCAGAAGTCTCCGTCCCATCGCTTTCCATCGTCGAGTTCCAGAATCCACGTCATGAGCACATGATCGAGCTGACGAGGCAATGTACAGACGATGACGCGGGAATCCTCGCCCTCGCGAACGACCTTGACCGGCGGCAGGATTCGAAGCCAATGCTCATATTCCAGCTCGGCCATGATCGCCGGCAGCCGTGCCTCGTCGTAGGCATCGATGCCCATGGCCGCCAAGAGTTCGCGCTTGGTGTCGGCGGAAACGCGGACCGTTTCGCCCCGTGAGTCGACGAACTCCGTCTCGATGCCGCAAAGGCCGCACAGCTGGTCGATCGCTTTAACGACGGGCATCAGTCTTACCTAATCATCTGTGCGGCCAAGAGCCGCGCCTTATTTCCTTCTCCCTTCGGGCAGAGGTATCTACACAAGTCTCCAAAGCCGTCATTCCGGCAGGGAAGGGTTGCGACTAAAGCAACCGTTTGCGATTGGATGCCGGAATCCAGAACACACGGATGTGAGAGGCCGTTGCCGTCCTTGGCGTCTGGACCCCGGCACTCCAATCGCAAACGGTGTCTTCGGGAAGGGCGTGGCCGGCGCTCCCGGCCAGGCCGTTTGCGATTGGAGCACCGAAGCCACCCTTCCCTGCCGGGGTGACGAGTTGCGTCGATACCTTTACTCCTTGGGAGAGGGGTGGGTGAGGGGCTTGGAGAAAGTGGCCCGAAGGGCTGGATGAGGGAGAGCGCGCTCTCCGGTCGCATGAGAAACCAGGCCGTTGACCAGGCGGGTATCCGGCCCGAAGGCAAGCTGTCGGTAATGTCCGGGTCGCTGACGGCTAATGCCGGATCCGAGGAAAGATCCAAGTTCGACAGCGGTTCTTCCCCAAGATTGGATAAGAGGATCAAGCTGCCGCCGTCATCCAAGTTCCAGACGACCGAAAGCCCTCGTCCGCCCAAGATCGCGAAGCGTGAACAGCCGACGCGTATTTTTTTCAGGATCGGGACGATTTGCTCGCGGCGGACCGCCAGTAGGGATTGGTAGAACGACTGCCATTCCCGATGTTTCGGAATCTCCAGTGCGGCCCAGTCCAATTTCGAGTTGAAGAAGGTCGAGGGGGCGGAAGGATCGGGAATCCGTTGTCGGAGCTCCGGGGCGGCGAATCGTCCGAAGCGGGCGAATTCGTTGCGTCGGCCTTCCGTCACCGCCTGGGCCAATTCCGGTCCGAAGTCGCAGAAATATTGGAACGGCGTCGGACAGGCGAATTCCTCGCCCATGAACAGCAAAGGCGGGGAAGGCGCCAACAGCAACAGCGTCACCGCCGCTCGGAGTGGGCGGGTTTCCACCAGATCGGAGAGACGCTCGCCGAATGCGCGGTTGCCGACCTGATCGTGATTTTGCAGAAAGGGGACGAACGCGGTGGGCGGAAGATCGCGGCTGATTTCGCCGCGCCGGCGGTTGTCGCGATACGGCGAGGCTTCCCCTTGATAGGCGAAGCCTTCGGTCAGGGCGCGTCCCAAGTGTTTCAGGGGCGCGTCGGCATAATCGGCGTAATAGCCGTCGGTTTCGCCCGTCAACAAGAGGTGCAACGCATGATGCAGGTCGTCGTTCCACTGCGCGTCGTACTGCCGGGGCGAACCGTCGGCCTCGCGCGCGAGATAATGCGCGGCGTTGTCGTCGTTTTCCAGTACCAGATGGACGTGCCGGCAGCTTCCGGGGCCGGCGCGAACCCGCTCCGCCAACTCGTCCAGAATATCCGGACGCGAATCGTCGATGATGGCGTGAACCGCATCCAGCCGCAGTCCGTCCAGGTGATATTCCTCCAGCCAGTACAAGGCGTTGTGAATGAAAAAATCGCGCACGGTGCGGCAGTTCTCGCCGTCGTAGTTGATCGCGCTGCCCCAGGGCGTATGGTGCCGGTTGCTGAAGAACGGCTTGCCATAGACATACAAGTAATTGCCTTCCGGCCCGAAGTGGTTGTAGACCACGTCGAGGAACACCATGAGGCCCTTGTGATGAGCGGCCTGGACGAACTCCTTCAGATCGTCCGGCGTTCCGTAGCTGGCATCCGGCGCGAACGGTAGGACGCCGTCATAGCCCCAGTTCCAGCGGCCGGGAAAAGCCGCGATCGGCATCAGCTCGATCGCCGTGATGCCTAGCGAAGCCAGGTAGTCCAGCTTGTCTTGCAGTGCCCGAAAGCTTCCTTCCGGGGTGAAGGTGCCGACGTGCAGTTCGTAGATCACGGCTTCTTCCCAAGGCCGTCCGGTCCACTCCTCATCGGTCCAGCGGAAGCCGGCCGGATCGATCACCTGGCTGGCGCCGTGCACGTCCGAAGGATTGAAACGCGAGGCGGGATCCGGAACGGCGAGGCCATCGTCCAGCCGAAACCGGTAACGGCTGCCGGCCGCCGCTTCAGTTGTCATGACCTCGAACCAGCCGTCGGCTCGCTGCTGCATAGTCAAACGTCGCTCCCTCTCGTCCGTTCCGAGGATCAAGTCCACGCTCTTCGTTTGCGGCGCCCAGAATCTGAAGCGCACGCCGTCTTCCGTGATTTCCGTGCCGAATGGCATTGAGTGTTTTCGAATCATCGTTCCGATTTGGGTGTTTCCCTTCGAGTTATCCGGTAATAGGCTGGGATAGGCGGCAGCGTTCCCGGCAAACGGCTGAGTTGTTGTCTTGGCCAACCGAGTCGATAAGGAGTCGCTGACGCGACGGTTGTTTTGAATGTGGGTTTCCGAACCCACGGTCGGGATACTTTCTTTTGCTTGGCCAAAAGAAAGTATCCAAAGAAAAGGCCACCCGATTGCCGCTTGTCTCCTCCGCTTCTCGCTTTCGTCGGGAGGCGATCAAAGGGACTCCTGTCCCTTGATCGCCGCGATTCATCCATGAATCGCCCCTCCGGGTTATTCCCGCCGAAAGCTGCGGTGCTCGGCGCGGCAAACGGGAGTTAGAGTAATTTAAAAATTGACTGTGGGCGTTTTTTGCCCCGTATGGTGCGCCCGAGCATCGACGCCTTGAGCCGGAACCGCCCGAAGGGGCGCGGCACGATGCCGCGCGGCAACAAAGGCACATGGAAGTGCCTTTTGTTGCCCCCGGCTCAAGGCGTCGACGCGCAGGATCAGCGCGCCATCCGGGTGTCCTTTCTTTTGGGGCCTTTTCTTTGGACAAGCAACGAAAAGGACCTCGGCTGTGGGTCCGACAAACCGGCAGGACAGCCGGTTTGCACGGCTTCGCCGCCCGATAGGGCGAGGCCTAAGGATAGGCCGAGTGAAACCCACATTCAAAACAACCGTCGCGTCAGCGACTCCTTACCATCGAATCGGTTGCTACAGCGAACTCAGCCGCCGGGAACGCTGTGTCCTTCAACCGGGCTCTGCGTTCCCGGCCAACACCACCGATTACTGCCCTCTAACTCGAATCGCCCCCGCCAGCTCGATGCGTTCTCCCGCGGCGTGCAGCACGCTCACCATCAGGGTCAGGTATTCCCGAAGGTGGCGGGTGATCAGGAAGTTTTCGCGTACGAACTCCCGCGCTTTATGGCCCATTTCCTCGATTTTGTGCCGGTCGTGGAGCAGGTAACGGATGCGCAGGGCCGCGCCTTCCGGGGTATTGACCAAAAAGCCGGTGTGATGGTCGATCACCTGGAGCCGAATACCGCCGGTATCTCCGCCGATGACCGGTTTGCCCTTCCATAAGGCTTCGGTGACCGTCAGGCCGAAGCCCTCGCGAAGCGATTTCTGCACCACCAGATCGGCAGCCCGCTGCAATGCATTGATGGTGCGGTGGGCGTCGGGCGGAAGGAGCAGGACATGTACATCGGAGTCGCCGTTCGCCGCCTGCCGCGCTTCGGCCAAAACGGCGTCTCCTTCGGGATCGTCGGTAGCGGAACCTCCGGCCAGAACCAGCTGAATGTCCCGCAGGAAATGCTTGGCGATTCGGTATGCTTCAATTACGCCTACCGGGTCCTTGAACTGGTCGAAGCGAGAGACCTGAACGATGATGGGGCGCGTCCGGTCGATACCGAAGCGCTCGCAGACGCTGTCGATCTCGTCGTCCGGCAGATCGACATTCTTGTCGCTCAAGGGATCGATGCTGGGCGGAATCAGGTATTGCGAGTGGGGCAGGGGCTGCACGAACGCGGCGAGCGAGAAAACGCTGGCGTCATAGCCGGCGACGAAGCCGCGGAGATAACGCCAGATTACGCGGTTCGGCCGATTGATATCGATATGGCAGCGCCAGATCCATTTGCCCTTGCGCTCGGGAATATATCTCAGCAGCGGAGCGGGCTGCGGATCGTGAATGAAAACGATGTCGGCATCGCTTAGAATCGGGCGCAGCTGTTCGGCGTTAAAGGCGTTGGTCTCTTCGAAGTTCCGCAGCCAGTCGTTGGGCATGTTCACCATTTTGCCCTGGAGACCATTGTGAAAACTCTTGGTGCATTGATAAAACACCGCATTGCCGGTGATCACTTCCCAGTGGGTTTCGATTCCGAGCTCCCGCATCAGCGGCACGTGTTTTTCCAGAATCTCCGCGACGCCGCCGCCGAGCCGGGTCGAGTTGACGTGGACCACGCGTTTGTCCCGCAGCGTTCCCGCGAGCTGATGCAGCTGATCGATGACATCCTGACCGACGACCTCGGCGTACGATTCCAACAGATTAGCCACGGCCCACCTCGCACAGGCAGCCGGAGAACACGCGCGCCAATTCTTCGCGGAGACTGGTCAGCGAGGTAAAGTAGGGATCGATCTTGGCCAGACATTGACAGAGGCTTTCATAGCGTCCGTCGAAAGACTCCAGCCAGTTCCGAAAGTCATCCAGCCGGTTCTCGTTGCGCCGCTTGGCGTCGATGAAGTGATAGAAAATGCTGCTTACCGACATTTGTCCGATCCGGGCGGCAAGCTTCTCCGGGGTGAAAAACTGGAGATCGGTGCGAAAAACGACGGTGAGCGCCCGAATAAACTCGAACTGCTGATCCGGTTGCGCCCATGCCAGAACCTCGCGTTCATCCAGCCGCTGCTCGATGATCTCGATCAGCTCCTGGCGCAATTCGTCGAGCGTGTCATAGCTGTTGGGATCGACGACACTCAGGCGCTCGGCGAGCACCTTGTCGTGCAAAGCATGCCTGGACCAGGCGGCGAAGTCGTTGCTGTATTCGGGCTCGTCGAAGCGGGGATGGAGCAGATTGCCCCAGAAGTGAAAATAAATGCTCCCGGGATGAATAGCCAATAGCTGATCGCGCAGTTCCTTAAGGTTCTGTGCCCGTTTACCGGTCGCGATAGCCAATAGGGCGCAATCATTGACTATGAAAGGCATCGATCCGCTGGCGACGTTCTCCATGGCGATCTCTGGCTTGCCCATCGTTTGCGTACAATTCTCGAGCACCATAGCCAGCTTGGCGGTATTTGTAAATCCGTGAAAGTCGGGGTATGTCTTTTCAGCATCGGCAGGCCGGGAATAACACCTTTTCCCGCTGCGCGACGGGATAACGCAGTGGATTTGACACGCCCGTTCGTTGTCCCTGTGTTACAGTTTTAATCCTACGTACCGGTTCGTTGACAAGGCCTGGTTCGGGGAGTTTAAGCGCATGCTGGGGAGACGACACGATGTCGAACAATACGGACAAGACCACGCTGAGAGAGAATGCCGAAGCCGAGCTCGACAATAAGCTTGAACCGGCCGCACCTACGGACGTCGATGAGCAAACTCCGCAGCAGGAGCGTCAATCGCTACACGAGTTTCAAGTCCGCGCGCTGGAATTGGAAGCCGAAAACCGGAAGCTGAAGGAGGCGCTGGAGGCGCTGGAGGAGTCCCGCGACCACTACGCAAACCTTTTCGATTTCGCTCCGGCGGGTTATTTGACCTTGGATGAACACGGCGTGATCAAGGAGATCAATCTGACCGCCGCCGGCATGCTGGCACGGGAGCGCCCGGCCCTAATCGGGCTTCCGTTCGTTCGCTTTATCGCCAAGGCAGATCAAAAAAAGTTTTCGAATCACCTTTCGCAAAGTCGATGCGAGCGGCGGAGCCTCACCACGGAGCTCCGTCTAGTCGGAAAGGGCGGTTGGCATCTTCCGGTGGAAATGCATACCTCATCGATGCGGGATAGCCGACACTATGTGTTTTACCGCACGGTGCTGACCGACATCAGCGAACGCTTGCTGGTGCGAACGGCCTTGGATCAGTCGCGCCGGCAGCTCGAACAGAATGTTTCGGAACGGACGGCCGCTCTGCAAGAGAATCGGCAACTGGAGGCCGAGGTCGCCGAACGGAAGCGGCTGGAAGCCGAGTTGCGGCAACGCATGCAAGAACTGGCCGATGCGGACCGGCACAAGGACGAGTTCATGGCCATGCTGGCGCACGAACTGCGCAATCCCCTGGCGGCCATCGTCAATGCGACCGAGTTGATGCGACGCAAGCCTTCGGGCCATCAGCACCTGTATGACTGGGCCTGCCGGGTGATCAAAGATCAGACCGCGCATCTCGCCCACCTTCTGGACGACCTGCTGGACGTGGCGCGGGTCACGCAGGGAAAGATCGTATTGGACCAGGCGACAATCGATCTGAGGACCGTCGTGTCCCAAGCGGTCGAAGCCAATCGGGCCCTGCTCGAGGATCGCCGGCATCGCCTGAACGTGCGTGTTCCGCCCGAGCCAGTTTGGGTGCAGGGCGATAGCACGCGTTGCGTCCAGATCGTCGGCAATCTGATTCACAACGCCGCCAAATTCAC
The DNA here is from genome assembly GCF_002005105.1 of Methylocaldum sp. 14B. Taxonomy (GTDB): domain Bacteria; phylum Pseudomonadota; class Gammaproteobacteria; order Methylococcales; family Methylococcaceae; genus Methylocaldum. The sequence continues at coordinate 40,410 of NZ_MSCV01000008.1, forward strand.
CGAGGTGGAAGGCGAGATCGAGGTCGTCCTCGACACCGAAGCCGACGATGCCGTGGTGCGGGTTCGCGACAACGGCACCGGCATTTCCACCGAACTCTTGCCCCGGATTTTCGAGCCGTTCACCCAGGAAGACCGCTCGCTGGCCCGTTCACGCGGCGGCTTGGGAATCGGTCTGTCGCTGGTCAAGAAACTGGTGGAGCTCCATCACGGCCGGGTGGAGGTGGCCAGCCAAGGCCCCGGTCAGGGCAGCGAATTCACGGTCCGCTTGCCGTGGATGAAAACGCATTCGTCCAGCCGGAAACACAGCGAGAAGGTCCAAGATTCAGGTTTGTCCGCGGCCGATCAATATGTCCTGGTGGTCGACGACAATGTGTCTTCGGCCGATTCCTTGTCGACCTTGCTCGGGGCGTATGGGTATCAGGTTCAGGTCGCCTACGACGGCAAAGAGGCGCTCGACCGGGGCAGGGAGCGAGCGCCCGATGTCGTGCTGCTGGATATCGGTATGCCGCAGATGGACGGGTATGAAGTGGCTCGGCGCATGCGGGAAGATCCACGGCTCACGGGAACGCGCTTGATCGCGATCTCCGGCTATGGCCAGGAAGAGGACCGGCAGCGCTCGCGCGAAGCCGGCTTCGACCACCATCTGGTCAAGCCGGTGGACATCGATGTCTTGCTGGATTTGCTCGGCAGCAGGCAGCCGTAGGTCAACAATCCTTTGTCGACAGATTTCGTAGGGCGGATTAGGCGCACTCCGGCATAGGCTGGATGTTGAACACCGCGTTCTGCGTGCGCCGTAACCCGCCAAAACAACGCCCCGTGTCCTTGCCGTTCGCTTCGGTGGGTTACGGTGCGCGCCTGAATCGGTGAGTTACAGTGAGTAAAGAACACTATGCCAGTATTACCCGTCATTCCGGCAGGGAGTGCCGGAATCCAGAGGCCAAGGATGGCCTGCCCTCTACGTCCTTGTAACCTGGACCCCGGCAGTCCCAATCGCAAACGGGCCTTTAGTCGGCCCCTTCCATGCCGGGGTGACGATGTGGTTTGACTTTCGTTACGAACAGTAAGTACAGGTTGTCGGGGCGCACCTAACCCACCCTACCATGGGCTGATAGAGTACTCCCGTATCGCGCCGCATGGTCGGCGGCACAAATACGCCGGAATACGCTGCGGTAGGTCAACTCTCCGCCGAATATCCCACGATGCGGCCGCTATCCAGGCGGATCAAGCGTTCGCAGCGGGAAGCCAGGGTTTCGTCGTGGGTGACCAGAACCAGCGTGGTGCCTTTCTCGCGGTTCAGCTCGAACAGCAATTCGATAACGGTCCGGCCGGTATTGCTGTCCAGATTGCCGGTAGGCTCGTCTGCGAACAGAATTTTCGGTTCGGTGACGAAAGCCCGCGCCAGCGCGACGCGCTGCTGTTCGCCCCCCGAGAGCTGCCGCGGATAATGCTTGAACCGGTGGCTCAGGCCGACCCGTTCGAGCATGGCAAGGCTGCGGAGCCGGGCCTCGTCGCCGGCACCGGCCAGTTCCATGGGGAGCATGACGTTCTCCAGTGCGGTCAGATTGGGAAGAAGCTGGAACGACTGGAATACGAAACCGACATACTCGCTGCGGAGCCGCGCCCGGCCGTCTTCGTCCATATCGGTGAGGCAGGATCCCGCGAGCCAGATGCGGCCCGAAGAAGGTAGATCGAGGCCGGCCAGAAGGCCGAGCAAGGTCGATTTGCCCGATCCCGAAGCGCCGACGATGGCCAAGGTTTCTCTCGGTTTGATCGAGAGGTCGACTGCTGTCAATATATCTAGCCGACCGTCCGCCGTTGTGACGTGTTTGCCGAGATTCTCCGTTCGAATGACGAATTCCGCGTCGATATCCTCCAACGCACCGATCTGCTCCTGTGTCATGCGAAAACTGTTGTTATCCTTCATTTTCCTCGTGTTGCCGGGATTGTGTCAGGCAAAAACCGTTCTTGTTCTCGGCGATAGTATCAGTGCCGGGTATGGTTTGGAAAAGATAGACCACGGCTGGGTGGCTATGTTGCAGGAGGCGGCGCGGCCGCTTGGCGCCGAGGTCGTGAACGCCAGTATTTCCGGCGAGACGAGCGCCGGCGGCCTTGCCCGGATCGACGAGCTTCTTCGTCGGCACCGGCCGACCGTGGTGATACTCGAACTCGGCGCCAACGACGGTTTGCGCGGGCTTTCGCCCAAGCAGCTGGAAGCCAACCTGAGCGAAATGACCGTCCGCTCCAAGGCCGCCGGTGCCGAGGTATTGCTGCTCGGCATGAAGATACCGCCGAACTATGGCAAGCGTTACGCCGACCTTTTTCGGAATGTCTTCCACCGGGTCGCCGAGACCCACGATACGGCGTTCGTGCCGTTTCTTCTGGAAGGCGTCGGCGGTCAAGACCATTTGATGCAGGCGGACGGCCTGCATCCCAATCGCGAGGCTCAGGCGATCCTGTTTCGCCAGGTTTGGGACAAGCTGGAGCCGATGCTCGCCCGTTAAGCTCTGAATTTGCGACCGTCTGCGGTCTCTACGTGACGGTCCTCCATACGTGATCCAATAAGGTTCGTTTTCTTTATCACCGACATGATTACATCGTTAGAAGCATTCATCGCCAAAATCAAGCAATGCCAGCCGGTCGCCTTCAAAGAAAGCATCGACGTCATCGGGCAATATTACGATTATCGGCCAACCCGCTTTACCAACGGTCTGGCTGATAACCGGGTGGTCAACGAACCGGGGAGCAACGAAGGTTCCTGCAAGATTTTCTATTTCGGCCGGCTGCACGGGTTATCCGAGAAAGAGACTCTGGCGCTGTTCGGCGAGCATTACGTCGAAGTGCTGTCGAACCCGAACGGCGAAAGCCACAAGAACATCAGAACCTTCATGCAGTGCGGATGGCCTGGAATCACCTTCGACGGCGAAGCTTTGGTTCGAAGATCGCCGGATCGCAGTGCGTGATGAGAGGGGACGAAAGCGGGGTCCCCGCCGGCGCGCTTTTCACCACGGCGTAGCGGTATGGATCTGGAAGCCGCTTGGTACACCCGAAATGTAGAACTTATAGGATGGGCTGAGTGTGCGAAGTCCATCGTTCGCGATCGATGCCTGTCCTGAGCCCCGTCGAAGAGCGCTTCGTTCCACAGCGCATTCATTTTATGAACTTTCCGCCACGGTACGGCAGAGCGGGCTGGAAAGCCGTTCCCGGCCAAGGAAAATGTAGGCCGGAATAAGTCGTAGGTCGACAATCATTTGCCGACGACCGTGCGCAACGCCATTGATGGATCTGGGAGGGAGGCGGCCGCCCGATTTCGGCGCGCGCCTCGGCGGCGGTCGTTGTCCTGCGCCGTATCCCGTCGTCTAGTTTCATCGAATGAATTGTTGTTTAATCCGAACGCTTTGCCCGCATATGCTGTCAAAAGCCCGTTTTCCCTAGATTTTTTCCGGAAATTCCGGTGCCATACCGAAACATCGTTGGAGAGTTTTATGCTGATTTTTTTCAAGAGCCTAGTGGCCCTCTCGATATTGATTTTTATCGTCGGGCTGATTAAACCGAAATGGATTCTATTCTGGATGAAGCAACCGGATCGTCTGATAGCCACCTCGGTGGGCTTGCTGCTGTTCATGGCGTCGTGGACCGGGATCGCCAAGCTGACCTTGAAGCCGAAGGCTCCTCAGGCGGTACAGCATTCGGAGCGGTCTGTCGACGAGCAGAATACTTTGCAGTTGGGGCGTTGAGGGTTCGGCAGCTGTTATCGTGCCGTGCCGTTATCGTTTCTCGCCCTCCTTTGCAGCCAAATAGCTTACTGCGGCTTCCGCCACGGAATGGTTACTCGGTCTGATCAGTTTATTAATCAGGCCCGTAAATACCCTCCTGATATTTACGGGCCGCCGCCCAGGCCGGTACACGCTTAGGCTTGGGCTCGCGCGGCTTGTCGCCGTGCTAAGGAAACCCTGCCCCGGATTACCCCGGCCTATGTTTATAGGCCGGGGTAATAATCAACGATACGGCCGCGCCGATCCGAGGCTATGGTGCCGGAGGTAAGTCCGCGACCTGGCCCCGTTTACCACCGCATTCGTTGCAGACCAGCACGGTGAAGTATGTTGGCGGCGATTTCTTCCACCGACATGGTCGAAGTATCTAAGTAAGGAATTCCCGCTGCTTGGAACAGCCCGTCCGCAGCGCGGATTTCATTTCGACATTGTTCGAGAGAGGCGTAGCGGCTTCCGGGTCTTCGTTCTTCTCTGAGCTGATGTAGGCGTTCCGGATTCATGGTCAGACCGAACAGCCGCTCGCGGTGCTTCCGTAGATTGGATGGCAGCCCGGAAAGATTCAGGTCCTCCTCGGTCAAGGGATAGTTGGCGGCCTTGATGCCGTAGTGCAGGGCGAGAAACAGGCTGGCCGGGGTTTTTCCCGAGCGTGAAACCCCGACGAGAATGATGTCGGCTTTGTCGTAAGCGTCGACGCCGATGCCATCGTCGCAATCGATGGCAAATCTCAGAGCTTCCACGCGCCCCCGGCCCAGAGCCGCATTGCCCAAGCCGTGGGCCCGTCCGATCGCTTGGGCGGACGGCTGTCCGAGCGCCGTTTCCATACGATCGAGAAAAGCTTCGAAAAGATCGAATACCACGGCTTCGCTGCGTTCCAATATTTGACGAAGATGATCGTCGGTCAGCGTACTGAATACCAGCGGCGCTTGTCCGTCCCGGGCAAATGCGTCGGCGATGCGCCGGCAGGTGTCTATCGCCTTGGCTTCGCAATCGACGAAAGGCTGGGTGACGCGTTCGAACGTGACGGTCTCGAACTGGCTCAAGAGACTCCGTCCGAAGGTCTCGGCGGTGATGGCCGTGTGATCGGATACGAAGAAGACGGTGCGTTTCATGCTTTTCTTACCATGCCGGGTGGATTCCCATAGAATACTGAATTCGAACGCAGGAGGCTTGTGAAAGGGCCGCGGCGCATCGCAAGCTCTCGGCAACTATTACGGGGTGTCCGATGAACGAATACGTGGTTTGGTTCGATGCTTTGGGAATGGACGATGTGGGGCGCGTAGGCGGCAAGAATGCCTCGCTCGGCGAAATGATCAGCCGGCTTTCCGAGGCGGGCGTCACGGTACCCGACGGTTTTGCCACCACGGCCGAAGCGTATCGGGATTTTCTCGCTCAGAACGGCCTCGACCGACGCATCTGGGCGGAACTGGACCGGCTCGACGTTGATAACGTCACGGCGCTGGCGCGCGCGGGCGACACCATCCGCCAGTGGATCATGAACACACCTTTTACCCCCGAACTGGAAAAAGCCATCACGGAAGCTTACCGCCAACTGGCCGGCGAGTCCCCGAAGGAGTTTTCCGTGGCCGTGCGCTCCTCTGCCACGGCGGAAGATCTTCCGACGGCGTCGTTCGCCGGGCAGCAGGAAACCTACCTCAACGTGCAAGGCCTGGACGGCGTGCTCCGGGCGGTCAAGCAGGTTTTTGCCTCGCTTTTCAACGACCGGGCCATCGCCTATCGCGTGCACCAAGGCTTCGAGCACCGCAAGGTATTATTGTCCGCCGGCGTGCAGCGGATGGTGCGCAGCGATCTCGCCGCGAGCGGCGTGATTTTCACCCTGGATACCGAATCGGGTTTCCGCGATGCCGTTTTCGTGACTTCGAGTTACGGTCTCGGCGAAATGGTGGTGCAGGGCGCGGTCGATCCTGACGAGTTCTACGTCTACAAGCCGTCTCTTGCGGCCGGAAAATCGGCAGTGCTGCGCCGCAGCCTCGGCAAGAAAGCCGTCAAGATGATTTACGACCCCGCCAAATCCGTGGTCACCGTCGACACGCGCGAAGAGGACCGGCAGCGGTTTTCCGTCACCGATCAGGAAGCGGAAGAGTTGGCGCGGCTCTCGGTGCGCATCGAACAGCATTACAAGAGGCCCATGGACATCGAATGGGCCAAGGACGGACTCGACGGCCGCCTCTATATTCTCCAGGCCCGGCCGGAGACGGTGCAAAGCCGCGTCACGCGCGAGATGGAGCGCTATCGGCTCAAGCAGAAGGGCAAGGTGCTGGCCGAAGGCCGCAGCGTTGGACATCGCATCGGCAAGGGGTGCGCCAAAGTCATCGCCAGCGTGTCGCAGATGGATCTGGTGCAGCCGGGCGACGTGCTGGTGACCGACATGACCGATCCCGATTGGGAGCCGATCATGAAAAGAGCCAGCGCCATCGTCACCAATCGCGGCGGGCGGACCTGCCACGCGGCGATCATCGCCCGCGAGCTCGGCATTCCCGCGGTTGTCGGCTGCGGCGACGCCACCCGCAAGATTCAGCGCGATACCATGGTCACCGTCTCTTGCGCCGAAGGCGATACCGGTTACATCTATCAGGGCGAACTGCCCTACGAAGTCAGCAAGGTCAATTTGGACGAGATGCCAATGCTGCCGGTCAAGCTGATGATGAACGTGGCCAACCCGGAGCGCGCTTTTGCCTTTTCCGCGCTGCCGAACGACGGCGTCGGCCTGGCGCGGCTCGAATTCGTCATCGCGCGGACCATCGGTGTTCATCCGAAAGCCTTGCTCGAATACGAGCGCCAGCCGGCCGAGTTGCAACAGTTGATCCGCGAACGCATGGCCGGTTATCGCGACCCGGTGAGTTTTTATGTCGACAAGCTGGCCGAAGGCATCGCCATGATCGCCGCCGCTTTCGCGCCCAAGCCCGTGATCGTCAGGACCTCGGACTTCAAGACCAACGAATATGCCAATCTCCTGGGCGGTAAAGCCTACGAGCCGAACGAAGAAAATCCCATGATCGGTTTCCGCGGCGCCTCGCGTTATGTGGACGACTCATTCCGTGACTGCTTCGAGCTGGAATGCCGCGCCTTGAAAAAGGTGCGCGAGGATATGGGACTGGAGAACGTTTGGGTCATGATTCCCTTCGTGCGCACTTTGGACGAGGCGCGCGGAGTCGCCGAGCTGCTCCAGCGCTTCGGCTTGCCGCGCGGAGTGAACGGGCTCAAATGGATCATGATGTGCGAAATTCCCTCGAATCCCTTGCTGGCCGACGAGTTCCTGCAAATCTTCGACGGCTTCTCGATCGGTTCCAACGATCTGACCCAGCTCACCCTGGGCATAGACCGCGACTCCGGGCTGGTCGCGGGGGGCTTCGACGAGCGTAACCCGGCGGTCAAGGCGCTCATCCGCCAGGCCATTCAGGCCTGCCGCAAGCATGGCAAGTACATCGGAATCTGCGGACAGGGGCCGTCCGATCATCCCGACCTCGCTCGCTGGCTGCTGGACGAAGGCATCGAGAGCTTGTCCCTCAACCCGGACACCGTGGTCGAGACCTGGATGTTTTTGGCCGGGAATAACGTCGGTTGAGTATCGAGGAGGCTGACAACCGCCGGATTTTCAATTAAAATGCCGCGTTTTCGGAGAGATGGCCGAGTGGTCGAAGGCGCACGACTGGAAATCGTGTATACGGCAAAACCGTATCGAGGGTTCGAATCCCTCTCTCTCCGCCAATCATAGAAACCGAAGGCGTTCGGTGAAATCCGGAAAACCCGCGAGTCACAAGGCTTGGCGGGTTTTTTGTTGTCCGGAGACGTTCGGCAGGGAACGCTTGAACCAAGACTAATTGTTATGCGATGCCGTCAGAGATCCCGTATTTGGCTGGATTGGAAAATCCGAGCATAAGCGCGGTGTCGATTCTGCGTGCTCCGTTACCCGGACACTCCCCCCAAATTCGCCAGTGAAGCACCTAAGGAGCCGCCGATAAACGGTGCCAACATAGCGATTACCTGGGGTAATTGACGCATGGGTTCTCGCGATATACCGAAAGTCTGGAGATAACTCCACAGCTCCGGATGTTCGGATGTGGGAAAGTTTCGATTGAACTCGCGCTTGGCGCGCGCGTATAAGGCCAAAGTGCAGGGGATATACAAGGCGATGACCATCAGGGAAAAGACCGCACCCCAGTACATGCTCAAAGTCAGCGACCAACTGACGAATTCCTCGGTCAGTTTTCCCTGCCCCAAGAAGACCACCGGCCACCGCAGCCAGGCGAGCATATGCAAGACGCCGATCAACAGCATCGCAGAACCCAAATTGACCGCGTTTTTTAGGTGGCTAAAACGCGCTTCGATAAAATGCAGGACTTCATCCGGAGGCAGTTCCTCGAACGGAGCCATCGAACTGCTTCCGGCCAGAATGATCGCGAAAGGCACCACGGTCGCGATCAGATTGACCACGCTTACCAGTCCGAGAATAACTGCGAGCTGCAAGGGGGAAAAATAGCCTGACGCTTCGAGTACCCCGTAGGTCAGTCGAAAAATCGCGGTCACACCGTTTTCGCGGAGAGCACCGAAAACGAAGTAGGCGACGGACAGGATTCCGAGGAGACCTATGATTGCACCGAAATACCTGAAGCATTGACGACTCAGGTTGAGGCGAATCGTATGAATGCTGACGATCATCACGGCTACTGCAATGGCGTAATAGACAATAACAGCCGTCAGCCACACCGTTCGTGCGCGCAGCTCGGACAATTCCATAACGATGCTGCGGTCGAACGCTGAAATCTGATGGGCCAACTTGCCGGGGATCGTCGACAGTCCGAACCCGCCCAATTCGAATACTACGATAGCCGTCAGCAAAACCCCGACCGGGGCAAAGGCGAAAAGAAGACATCCGAACTCCTGCTTCGTCGCAGCATCGGGAAGAAAAAAACGCTTTCTCATGGCTTTGTCCCCCAGCCGATGTCCTTCTCCGCCAGGAACGCACCGGGTAATGACGGTCGTGGCAGAACGACGATCGTTTAGATGTGAAATTTACATTGTACGAGTCTGTCAGGCGGTCGATTCCTTCGCCCACGGTCGGTCGCCGCAAATAGCCCCGACCCGCCGACCATGACGTGTAGCCTATTTCGGGAAGCTCGGATAGAGCGACGCCGAATTCAGGGAGCTTGCCGCCCTACGCGTCCAGCATTCCAATATATTTCAGCCGGTTGATTTCCGCAGATGATGGGAGATTTTCGACAAACGGTCCAGGGGGCGGTCTCTACCTGATCCGAGTGTTTGAGCTCTTGGTCTATTACTCGAAAAGTCGCTATTTCGGTGCTGCACGGTTTCCATTAGCTAGTCCGTTTGCCGACCCGTTAACGTCGGGAAAGGATTCCCGACCTACAATAGCCTAAGGCGCTATACCACATCGGAAAATGCACTAGCGTGGCACGTGTGCCGCCATGGGCAGTATCTACAAGAGCGGTTAAAGCAGCTCCCGAATGACCGGATAATCCGAGTAAAGCCGCTGGCGAAAGGTTTCGATCGCGGCCTCGCTTCGCTCCGTGCGCGGGATGTTTACCGGAATGTCGCCAATCACCGAAGCCGGACGCGACGACAGGAATATCAGCCGATCCGCCAGTTCGATCGCTTCGCGCAAGTCGTGGGTAACGAACAGGACCGTGTGCGGACGCTCTTGCCAGAGGGCTACGACCAGTTCGCGGACACGGCGGGCCGTGGGCGGATCGAGCGATACGAACGGTTCGTCCATGAGCAAGAGATCCGGATTGACGGCGAAGGCCCGCACCAGGGCCACACGGCGGCTCATGCCCAGCGAGAGCCGTTCCGGGTATACATCCTGCGCGTTGGCGAGTCCGACTACGTCGAAAAGATGATCGATATAGGCGGGATCGGCCTCTTTGGGAAGAGCCAGCTCGATGTTTTCCCGCACCGTCCGCCACGGAATGAGGCGCGGATTTTGAAAGACATAACCGATGTGCGGTTTTCCGGTTTCGGTTCCGATTCGGACCGTGCCTTCATAATCCCGGTCCAGTCCGGCTGCTATATTTAGTAGCGTAGTTTTGCCGCAGCCCGATGGGCCGACGAGACAGGCGAATTCGCCGGATCCGAGTATGATGGACAGATCCTGGAGTATAGCGGGTGCTCCCGTTTCTCCTTTGGGCCGATAGGTTTTTCTGACTATCTCGATTTGAATCGCGGTCATCGGCGCCACCGTTGGGCATGGCGATCGAGAGGCTTGAGGAGGCCGATCTCGATCAGTTGAATGACGACGACGAAGGCGATGGTGTAGGCGAGGATGGCGGAGACGTTGAACATCTGGAAGAACAGGTGCAGTTGAAAACCCATGCCGTTGCTGCGTCCGAGCAATTCCACGACCAGAATGATCTTCCAAATCAGTGCGAGCCCGGTCCGCGAGGCGGCGATGAAGAACGGGTACAACTGCGGCCAGACGATGTGGCGCAGCGTTTTGTATCGGCCGAACCGATACGCTTCGGCCATTTCCAGGAGATCCCGGTCCAGCGTCCGTGCGCCTTCCCGCACGGTCACGACAACATTGGGCAGCTTATTGATAACCACGGCGGCAATGGCGGCGCTCTCGACCAGCCCGAACCAGACGTAACACAGGATGATGATCACCAGAGCCGGAATGTTCAGAAAAAACACGAGCCAACTGTCGAAAAAACGGTCCAGTTTTTCGTGCCGGCCCAGCAGTATACCCAAGGCAGTCCCCATACTCATGGCCAAGACGAAACTGACGGCCAGCCGCGCCAGCGTCACGCCGAGATGGTAGGGCAGCGCTCCGGAGCGGACTTCGGACAGAAGCACTTCGGATACCTCCAAGGGAGACGGCAACAGCGGCGTTCCAAAGGCGATTGCCGCGGCCTGCCAAAAGGCGACCAGCGCCGCGATCGAGGTTATCGGGTAGAAAAAAGCGGCGCGCATGTCGGAAATAGCGGCAAATGGACGTGAGAAACGACTGATTACAAATGACGTGTTATTTTAAGGGTTCGGCGGTGTCAGTGGTAAACAATCCGCCTTCTTGGAGGAAAATTAGAGTTTTTTCGAAAACGATTGCGGAACCATGACCGAAACAACATCCGATTCCGAAGTATCCGATCTCCGCAACGATCACATCAGCTATCGGCTCAAGCTGCGCCGCATCGCCATCGATACCTACCGGGAAAATGTCGCCTATCTCCACCGGGAGTGTTCGGTTTACCGTGCGGAAGGCTTCCAGGCGCTCGCCAAGATCGTGGTCTATTGCAACAACGAGCGAATCGAAGCCGTACTGAATGTGGTGGACGACGACCAGATCGTCAATCCCGACGAACTCGGCCTTTCCGAGCAAGCCTTCAGTCAACTGTGCGCGGAGGAGGGGCACGACGTTCGGGTCGCGCAGGCGGAACCGCCCGCATCCATGGATGCGGTTCGCCGCAAGATCGGCGGAGAGCGGCTGAGTTACGACGATTACATTTCCATCACGCGCGACATCGCGAATCGCCGTTATTCGAAAATGGAGATGGCGGCCTTTCTGGTCGCGACCGGACAAAACGGACTGGATCGGGACGAAGTGCTTCTTTTGACCAAGGCCATGCTGTCGACCGGGAGCAGGATCGACTGGAACGAGCCTTTGGTCGCCGATAAGCATTGCATCGGCGGCATTCCCGGCAACCGGACATCCATGCTGGTCGTGCCCATCGTGGCGGCACACGGCACCCTGATCCCGAAAACCTCGAGCCGTGCCATTACATCGCCGGCCGGTACGGCGGATACCATGGAGGTCTTGACGCGAGTCGATCTCTTGCCGGAGACCTTGGACAAGTTGGTTCGAATCGAGCGAGGCTGCCTGGTCTGGGGCGGAACGACGCGCCTGGCGCCTGTGGACGACATGCTGATTTCGGTTGAGCGCCCGCTGGGCATCGATTCGCAAGGCCAGATGGTGGCTTCGATTTTGTCCAAGAAGCTCGCGGCCGGCGCGACGCATCTGTTGCTGGATATCCCGGTCGGGCCGACAGCCAAAGTTCGGCACATGCGCGATGCGATGCAATTGCGAAAACTTTTCGAGTACGTCGGCGACCGCTTGGGACTTTATTTGGAGGTCATGATCACCGACGGCCGGCAACCGGTCGGCCACGGTATCGGGCCGGTTCTGGAGGTGCGCGACGTGATGCAGGTGCTGGAGAACGACCCGCGTGCTCCGACCGATTTAAGGGAAAAGTCCCTGCGATTGGCCGGGCGTATTATCGAATTCGACCCGGATGTGCGCGGCGGTCAGGGATATGCCATCGCTCGGGAAATTTTGGAGTCGGGGCGAGCCTTGGAAAAGATGAACCGTATTGTTGTGGCACAAGGTGTGCAAGAACAAAAATTCGAGCTGGGCAAGCTAACGTATGAAGTCTGCGCCGAACGCGCGGGGTCGGTGACTCATATCGACAACTTTTTTCTCGCTCGTATCGCGCGACTGGCCGGAGCGCCGATGTCGAAAGGGGCTGGCGTCGACGTGCTGAAGAAGCTGGGAGACAAGGTGGAAAAAGGCGAAGCGCTGTACCGGATTCATGCCGAGTTTCCGTCGAATTACGATTTCGCTTGCGATTTCGTCCGTCAGCGTACGGGGTACGAGTTGGGCGAGTTCGATAAAATACCTAAAGGTTACGTGGAATTTTGACCATGATTTTAGGATTCTCCGATTCTCGCGTTCAGGCCATGGCAGTGGTGGAGGCTCTGGATGCCCGATACGGCGAGGTCGGCATCCACCGTTTTCCGGACGGGGAAAGCAAGGTGACCTTGCCGGAGATAAAGGACGAGCATGTCGTCGTATTTCGCAGTCTCCAGGATCCCAACGACAAATTGGTCGAGCTGCTCCTGGTCGCTCGCGCTCTGCGGAACCAAGGCGTCAACAGACTGTCTTTGATAGCGCCCTATTTATGTTATATGCGGCAGGATTGTGCCTTTCAACCGGGTGAGATCGTCAGTCAAAAAATAATCGGGGAGTTTCTTGCCGGCTTGTTTGATGATGTCGTGACCGTCGATCCTCATTTGCACCGTATCAGCCGGCTCGAAGAGGCGGTTCCGGCGAGAAATCCGATTGTCGTACCGGCGGCTCCGCTGTTCGCGCGTTATCTCGCGAACCGGTCAGACAAGCCGTTGCTGGTGGGGCCGGATGCCGAATCGGAACAATGGGTAAGCGCCATCGCGAAAGGCTGCGGGCTTCCTTTTGTCGTCGCTTTCAAGCAACGTTTCGGTGACAGGGCAGTGTCGGTCGAGACGACTGATTTTCAGGTGAGGGGGCGAAGCGTAGTCCTGGTTGACGACGTGGCCAGCACCGGCACGACCTTGACCGAAGCCGTTGCCAAGCTGCGCGCACTGGGGGCCGAGAACGTCGATGTGCTGGTGACGCACCCGTTATTCGTCGAGAATGCCGTCGATAAGCTGCGACGTAGCGGTGTTTCCGAGATCGGCAGCAGCGACAGTATTCTTCACTCCACGAATGTCGTGTTTTTGGCCCCGATCCTGGCGGAAACCTTAAGAAACGCACTCGACTACAATCGGAATTCCAGCTAAGACTCCATGCTGATCTTCTTTAATATTCTGCGAAGGATATCGCTCAGGAAGCTGATTCTTGTCGGTTTTACGATGGCGATACTGCCCTTGGTGTTCGCTGTCACGGCGGTCAAGGAATTGGCGGTTTCCTCTCAAAAAACGGCTTATCGGGTGGCTCAAATCAGCCAAAAAAAGGAGTTGTTGCGCGAGAGGCTCACCGATTTCGAGCGCAAGGCCAAGCGGTACTTGATTTTAGAAGACGCGGAGAGCCGCGTCGCTCTCGAAACGGTTCACCGTGACCTCGGCGAGGTAATCAGCAATTTGTTGAGCTTGACCGAAGAGCCGGCGTTGGTCGCCCAGCTCCAGCGGTTTTCGGTAGAAGAGGGAGGCATCTTTCAGCATGTTTCGAACATGGCGATCGAGCCGACGGCAAAGCCCGAAAAAGTCGACACCCGCCGTTCCGGCGCGACGCGCGAGCAGCGTGACCGGCCTAGAAAGGCGCGCATGGAAAAGACAGATGAAATGTTTTCGACGCTCAATCTGAAGGCCAAGGAACTCGCTCGCGGTTTCTCGGGGATCGTGGATTCCGAGGTCGACAATCTGGAGAGCAGGTCCTCCGCGGTTCAGCGCCGGATGTTGCAGGAGTCGTCGGTTCTGCTGCCTATTTCGGTGGTCTTAATTTCGTTTGTTACGTTTTTCATCATCCGCTCGGTGCGCCAGATGGACCATGCGATACGCAAGCTCGGGGCCGGCGATTTCATTCGGCCGATCCAGGTGACCGGACCCAAGGATTTGGAATACCTGGGCGAACGGCTGGATTGGCTGCGCAGCCGGCTGCGAGGTCTCGAGGAGGCGAAACAGCAATTCATCCGCCATGTGTCCCACGAGATCAAGACTCCGTTGGCGACCATCCACGAAGGCACCGAACTGTTGGCGGACGAAGTGGTCGGGGAACTCAATACCGAGCAAAGAGAGATCGCGCAGATCGTGGTCAGCAATACGCAAAAGCTGGATACCTTGATCGCCGAGTTGATCAATTACAGCCAAGTCAACGCTCGTCCGGGAGCCATGCTTCGGGAAACGGTCAATATGGCGAGGCTCGTCTCAGAATTGATCGACGATTACCAGATTCGCTTGCGCACCAAATCCATCGAGCTGACCGAGCAGTTGCGGCCGGTCGAACTCGACGGCAACCCGGATCAATTGCGTACCGTTGTTGATAACCTGCTGTCAAATGCAGTTAAATACTCGCCCGTCGGCGGCGAGATCTGCGTGACGCTCCGCCAAAACGGCGGCCATATGGAGTTGGAAGTAGAAGATGACGGCCCGGGCATAGAGCCCGACGAGCGTAAACACGTTTTCGAGCCGTTCTTTCAGGGAAAAGCTGCCCGAGAGGACGGCATCGCGGGGACGGGCATGGGATTGGCTATTGTCAGCGAATGCGTTTCCGGTCATCATGGCAAGGTCGAAGCCTTGGAGCCCCGCCCGAACAAAAAAGGCGCCCGTATTCGGGTGCAAATACCTTTACGGCTAGATTAAGCGATACATGAAATTCCCCTCCCGCGCTACAGCTCTGATCGTGCTGTTTGCTATCACGGGTTGCGCAGGATTCAGAAGCAAGGAGAGTGCTGATACTGCACCCAAAGCGTCCGAGCAGAAATACGCCAGCTATGCGTTCGAGGATCTCCTCAGTTTTGCCGCCGAGATTGCCCGCCTGCCTCCGGCCGAGCGGCTATCCGAATGTCAGCAACTGTTGCAGCGTTACCAGGCCGATCGCAGCTTAGGCGTACGTCTGCATTTTTTCTTTGCCCAGGCGGCGACCGAGGCCTGTGGCGACATCAGGAATGCCTCCGTGATCGTGGACGCCTCTTTGGCCGAACTTCAGGACGAACGGCTTAAAGCCTTGTTGATTTATCAGAAAGAAATTTTGAGCCGTCTCGACAACGAAATCGAGCGGCGAAAACACTCGGAGCGTCAGGTCTCTCACACCGTATCGAAAGAAAAGAAAGTGCACCGGCGGCTGAAAACGCAAGAGAGCGAGCTGAAAGAGCTTCAAGAGAAGCTGGATGCGCTCAAAGCTATCGAGCAGCGTTTAGACGAGCCAGACAGCGGACAATAATCCTATGAACACTGCACGTAAACGTGTCCTATTGGTGGACGATGATCCGGATCTGTTGCGCCTGGTGGCCCTGCGTCTCACCTCAGCGGGATTTGAACTGGAAACCGTGAACAGCGGACCGGCGGCCATTTCGAGGGTCTCCGTGTTTCGCCCCCATGTCGTCGTGACGGATCTGCGTATGGAGGGCATGGACGGCCTGGCGTTGTTCGACTTTCTCCATGAGCAATATCCGACGCTGCCCTTCATCATCATGACGGCCCACGGCACGATCAGCGATGCCGTCAGCGCGACCAAGCGGGGCGTGTTCGGCTTCGTGTCCAAACCTGTGGACAAGAACGAACTGGTCAAGCTGGTCAACCAGGCCATGCGGATCGGACTGACCAGCGGCGTCACGGTGGATCAGGACGCTTGGAGACAACACATCGTCACACAGAGCCCTCTCATGGAGGAGTTGCTGAGCCAGGCCAATCGCGTCGCACAGAGCAAGGCGAGCATATTTATCGGCGGCGAGAGCGGCACTGGCAAGGAGTTGCTCGCGCGCGCGATTCACGAGGCCAGTACGCGGGCGGACGGGCCGTTCGTGGCGGTCAATTGCAGCGCGATTCCGGAAAATCTCTTCGAATCCGAACTTTTCGGGCATCGCAGGGGCGCGTTCACAGGCGCCACCCGCGATCACAAAGGGCTCTTCCGTGCCGCGGACGGCGGCACTCTGTTTCTGGACGAAATCGGCGACATGCCCAAGTCTTTTCAGGCCAAGCTGTTGCGCGCGCTCCAGGAGATGAAGGTGCGCCCGGTGGGCGCCACCGATGACGAGCCGGTCGACGTGCGCATCATTTCCGCAACTCACGCGGATTTGGATAAGGCCATGGCGGAAGGGAACTTCCGCGAAGACCTTTATTACCGGCTCAATGTCGTCACCTTGATGCTTCCGCCCCTATCCAAGCGGCCCGAGGATATTCCTTTGTTGGCGATGCATTTCCTGAGGGATCTCGCGGAAACCTACGGCAATCGGGTCAAGGGATTTTCGCCGGAGGCCATGGAATGTTTCGTGAATTTCGAATGGCCCGGAAACGTGCGGCAACTCCGTAACGTCGTGGAGCAGTGCGTCGCGCTGTCCTCGACGCCGCTCATCCCGGTGACGCTGGTGCAACGGGCGTTGCGGGACGAACCGGCGTCGTTCCTGTCCCTGCAGGAAGCCAGGGAACAGTTCGAGCGAAACTATCTGATCCGGCTGTTGCAGATGACCAACGGCAACGTAACTCAAGCCGCCAAGCTGGCCAAGCGCAACCGGACCGAGTTCTACCGCTTGCTCAGCCGGTACGGCATGAATCCGTCGTTGTTCAAGAGTTCCGACGTAGCGCCTTAGGGCAGTAGGATGGGTAGAGCGATAGCGAAACCCATCGATCGCGAACCGGCAGGGCAAGCAGGCAGGCCGGAAAGGTCTGCCCCGGGTCGCCCGAGAAGCGGAAGCTTCTTCGTGCGGGTTCCCAAACAGGAGTTTGCGAACGAGAAAAAAACTAAGAAAAAATAGCCTTATTTTTCTTCCTGCCGGTTCCATCGCTTACCTTTTCGATTTTTCGTTATCGCAGCACCAGCACGGGAAGCGAGGCATTGGTGAGCATGCTCGTCGTCGTGCTGCCCACCAGGAACTCGCGTATCCTGGAGTGGCCGTAGGCGCCCATGATCAACAGGTCGATGCCATGCTCTTGCCGGTACCGCTCGGAAACGTTGATGACGTCGCCCTCGCGGATTTCGGCCGTCACGTCCAAGCCGGCCCGCGCCAATGTGGCTCTGGCCCAGTCGAGGTGCTCACGCAGACCGGCACCGTCTTTGCCGGCCATCAGAATGTGACAGGAAAGCCCTCTGAATAGCGGGCTGTTGGCAACCATCTCTATGCCTTTGCGCGTGGTCGCGCTGCCGTCGAAAGCGAACATGACCCGTTCGGGCTCCCGGAATTGATGGGGCGTTACCAGAATGGGTCTGTGCATCGTTCTGATCACCGTTTCCAGGTGGCTGCCGATATGACGATTGGTGCCGTTGGTGCTTTCGCCCTGCTTGCCCATCACCAATAAGCGTATATCCTCCTCGAGTTCCAGAAGCGTATCCACCAGGCTGCCGTGGCGTTGAACGCAGGATGGCGACTCGACGCCGTCGGCCACCGCACGCTCTTTTGCCGCCGCCAGCATCAACCGGCCCTGTTCGCGTGCGAGTTTCCCGCGTTTTTCATCCAGAGCCGTCAGTTCTTCCAATAAGGATTCGCGGCTGCCCAACCCGATATTGCCGCTCAGATTGCCGTCCACCGGGTACTGCGACTTGTCCAGCACATGAATGAAAGTCAGCCGAGCCCGAAGGCGCCGACTGGCCCAGGCCGCATAGTCGCAGACCGCCGTAGCCGCCCTGGACCCATCGATACATGCCATTACCTTAGTCATACTAAAACCTTCTGTCAGTGGGCCATCAATTTTTCTACGGCTTCCGGTTTATCGTGCACCGCGAACCGATCCACGATGGTCGCGCTGGCTTCGTTCAAACCGACGATCTCGACCTCGATGCCCTCGCGCCGGAACTTGATGACGACTTTATCCAGCGCGCTCACCGACGTGATGTCCCAGAAGTGGGCGCGAGTCAAATCGATCACGACTTTATCGATATCCTCCTTGAAATCGAAGGCTGCGGTGAACTTGCCGGCGGAGGTGAAAAACACTTGGCCGACCACGAGATAAGTCCGTATCGAACCGTCATCGCTGGACTTCGAACGGACTTCGAGAAACTGACCGACCTTGTTCGCAAAAAACAATGAGGCCAGCAATACGCCGACGAAAACGCCGAGAGCGAGATTATGGGTCGCGACCACCACCGCGACGGTCGTGATCATGACGATATTGGTGCTCAAGGGGTATTTGCTCAGATTGCGGATAGAGTCCCAACTAAAGGTTCCGATGGAAACCATGATCATCACGGCAACGAGCGCCGCCATCGGGATGCGCGACACCCAGGGTCCTAAGAATACGACCATGATCAACAGGAAAACGCCTGCCGTCAGGGTGGACAGTCGCGTCCGCCCGCCGGACTTCACATTGATCACGGACTGGCCGATCATCGCGCAGCCCGCCATGCCGCCGAACAGGCCCGCCGCGATATTGGCGATGCCCTGGCCCTTGCACTCCCGGTTCTTGTCGCTGGGCGAGTCGGTGAGATCGTCGACGATGGTGGCCGTCATCATCGACTCCAGTAGCCCGACGATGGCCATGGTGATGGCATAGGGGAAAACGATTCCAAGGGTTTCGACATTCAGCGGCAGATCGGGCCACAGGAACACCGGCAGACTGTCGGGCAGTTGCCCCATGTCGCCCACGGTACGGATATTCAGGTTGAACCCTATGGCGATTGCGGTCAGAACCACGATGCAAACGAGCGGCGACGGAACGGCTCTAGTCAGGAACGGGAACAGATAAATGATGGCCAAACCGCCGGCGGTCATCGCATAGACATGCCAGCTCACGCCGGTGAGTTCGGGTAGTTGCGCCATGAAGATGAGAATGGCCAAGGCGTTGACGAACCCCGTCACCACCGACCGCGACACGAACCGCATGAGGTCGCCCAGTCTGAGATAACCGGCAATGATTTGCAGAATGCCGGTCAGAATAGTGGCGGCGAAGAGGTATTCCAGCCCATGCTCTTTGACCAGCGTAATCATGAGCAGCGCCATGGCGCCGGTGGCTGCGGAGATCATGCCTGGACGGCCGCCCGCGAAGGCGGTAACGACGGCGATGCAAAACGACGCGTACAGGCCGACCTTGGGGTCGACCCCCGCGATGATCGAGAACGCGATCGCTTCTGGAATCAGCGCCAACGCCACCACGGTACCCGATAGCAGATCGCTGCGAATATTGGAAAACCAGTCTTGTCGAACGGACATTAGCATTTGACGCTCCAATCAAATAAAAACAACGAGGATAGTTATCGCGACGAACTCAACGATCTGAAGAATGCCGACTAACGGCAACGGCGAAATTGAAGATCTTTCCGTTGATCGTCCCGCCAACGGTGCAGTTCGTCCGATATCCGACGCCTGGCTGCTTCTTGCGTCCGGGCTTTCTTTATCAATCAGGCCCGTAAATACCCTCCCGGTATTTCGGGCCGCCGCCCAGGCCGGTAACACGCTTAGGCCGAGCTTACGCAGCTTGTCGCCGCGCTAAGGAAACCCTGCCCCGGATTAACCCGGCCTAATTTATAAGCCTGGTTAATAAACCGAGACAGACTTGATCAGGTTCCGCCCAAGCGTGGTTCTCGACAGCAAAATAGCCGGCGTCCGTCATTCAGGGCATCTGACGGCAAATTCGAAAAAGCTGGGTAGGAAGGGCGGATGTCCTGCCGAGTAGGACAGGGCAGGCGACGCTATGGCGGAGTCGGAGAGGTGTGGTAAGGCATCGGACAGATCAATTGTCGCTTCGCTTTTGTTTACGTTTGGTTGACAATTTAGTGGGTTATGTCAGGCTTGTCCACGAAATGAATTGTTTCTGTGGAACAATATAACTTCACAGTAGTCGTGAAGCGGGCAGTCCTGTGCTGCAAACGCGAGTCAGGAGGCAATGCCGGCGCCCGCATCCTGCATCTCCCGTCGGGCTTTCTCTCCGCCTTGAGGCGTGACCGGACGGGTGGCACACTGGATCACCATGACCTCGAACCCCTCCTTGCGTGCGTCCAGCACCGTGGCCAGCACGCAGACATCCTCCGCGAGACCGCCTATCCAGAGGCGCCTGATGCCTGCTTTGCGCAAATGTCGGGCAAGTCCGGTCTGGTCGAAGGCGGAATTTTGATCCTGGTCGAAGCGCACGCCCTTGGTCACGATGATGGCCGAATCGGGCAGTCTCAGCTCCGGATGAAAGCGGGCGCCCTCGCTGTCCTGGATGCAGTGAGGCGGCCACGGGCCGCCGCTTTCTTGGAAGCTGACATGCCCTACGGGGTGCCAGTCACGCGAGGCGTAGACCGGAACGTTTGCTTTAGTGGCGGCCTCAATCCAACGGTTGAGTACAGGCACCACCGCATCGCCGTTTTCGACAGGCAACGCCCCGCCCGCACAAAAATCGTTCTGCACATCGACCACGATCAAGGCGTCGCCGGGTGCAAATAGGCTGTCGATATTCGTCATTCTCGTTCACCTTTCATCTCGACGCTAAATCACCCATAAAAGGTGTCGACTTGAGATCACGTTTTGGACTCGTGTTCCGAAACGGTCTCGAGGATTCTGGCGTGCAACTGCAGGTCTTTCGCGTGGAACAGGACGAAGCGTATGTGTTCGACCGACGAGAGCTTCGTTGCTTCGTCGAAAATAGTCCTAAAGGCAATATGTGCCGCCGCTTCCATCGGATAGCCGAACGCGCCGGTTGAGAGCGCCGGGAAGGCGACGGACCGGATGTTGTTCTGCTCGGCCAGGTGAAGCGCGTTGCCGTAGCAGGCGGCGAGCAGTTCGCCGGCGGGTTCGTCAACCCCGTAGACCGGCCCAAGGCAATGGATCACGTAACGGTTGGGCAGGTTATGAGCGCCGGTGATGACCGCCTGACCGGGACGAATCGGGGCGAACTGCCGGCATTCCTCTTCGAGTCCGGGCCCTGCGGCCCGGTGGATCGCGCCGGCTACGCCCCCACCCGTGCGCAGCGCGGCATTGGCCGCGTTGACGATAGCCTCCATGTCGGGCTGATCGGCGATGTTCCCCTGTATGCATTCGATCGCTACGTCGTGGATAATTCGTTTGGTCATCGATGTCACTCCCTCAGTCGCGCTGTTGGTGACGACAACTTTGCCACGTGACCGGACCGTAAATCGCAATAATTCGCTCAGGTTTGACCTTTACTGCCGTCCTCGTGAACGCGAAATCTCGACCAGGAGACAGAACGGTGGCGGACTGGTTCCCGAACTCCGGTTTGGGAACCCATTGCGAGAAACTACAGCTTCTCGGGAATTGCTCCCAAGCTTGGAGCTTGGGCGCCAGCGGTAAGTTCGTCTTGAATCGTCAGTCGCGTGCCTTATGGCCAAGCGGCCTTCAGAGCCGTAGGATAATGGCATGGACTCGTCTCCTCGGAAAAAGTCTCGTATCAAAGCGGAAAACAAGACTACGCGGTCGAGCCTGTGGAGAACTCCCTGAAATCGACAGTCAGAAATGAGCTGTTCCTAATCCGGATTTAACCCATTCATGAATTACCCAGTAAACACCGAGAAACTCAATAACCTGCATCTTTCCGCCGCCTGTCTCCTGCGCGGATTACGCTTGCTCTCGACGCCCGGTCTGCGCCACCTGGTAGGAATTCCGCTGCTGATCAACCTGGTGCTCTACGGAATCGCCCTGGTCGGCGGGATTTATTATTTTTCGGCTTTCATAGACTGGCTGGTGCCGGCCTGGCTGGATTTTCTGCGCTGGCTGCTGTGGCCTCTGTTCGGACTGAGTTTTCTGCTCATCGTGTATTTCACGTTCACGATGCTGGCCAATCTGATCGGGGCGCCGTTCTACGGACGTTTGGCGGAAAAGACGGTCGTCTTGCTGAAAGGGCAGCCGGCGCTGGTGTCGGAAGCCTCCTTGGGTAAAGCGCTGGTGAGTGATTCGTTGTCGGAGGCGAAGCGGTTGCTATATTTTCTGACCCGCGCCGTTCCGTTGCTCGTCCTTTTTCTGATTCCGGGCCTCAACCTCATCGCGCCGTTCCTTTGGCTGGCGTTCAGCGCCTGGTTCCTGGCGCTCGAATACATGGCCTATCCGCTCGAGGTCCATGGCTACAGGTTCGACGAGCAGCGCCGCATCGCGAAGAAACTGCCGTTCGGTGTGTTCAGCTTCGGCGGCCTGGTCACGCTGGGGCTAACCATCCCTTTGCTGAACGTGCTGATCCCGCCGGCAGCGGTGATCGGCGCCACGCTTTATTTCTTGGAAGGACAGATCGGGGATCGGCCGGATGCCGGTTCGGCCAAGAGATAATCGCCCGAATCGGCGACAGCCCTCAGTCGAGCGTTGGTGATGCGGTTCGCCAAGGATTGTTTTGCTTCGGCTCGGGCCGCCACGCGCAGATAATTCGGCGTATAACCGAAAACCTCGGGGACATCGTCCGACGCCGCTTTCTCGGTTTCCCAGAGAACCGGAAATTCGCGCCCCAGGAATCGCTCGAAGTTTGCCCGCTTCAGTCTTTCCGAAAGCTCGTGCAGCGCGCGGCTTCGGGCCTTCTTGAGCTCGGCCGGGACATGGCTCGGCATTTCGGCGGCCTTGGTGCCGGAGCGGGGCGAGTAGGCGAAGATATGGATGTGGCCGAACTCGATCGACTCGATAAACGCGAGGCTCTCTTGCCATTCCGCTTCGGTTTCGCCGGGAAACCCGACGATCACGTCGGTGGTGATATTGATGTCCGGAACGTCCTTCCGCAATCGGCCTACCAGCCGGGCGAAATCGGCCGTTTTGCAGCGACGGGCCATGCGTTTCAGTACCGAATCGGCCCCGCTTTGCAGCGGCAGATGCAGGTGCGGCATGAATCTCGGATTCTCGAAAAGTTCGCTGAAGGAATCCGGCAAATCCCAGGGTTCCAGGGAGCCCAGGCGCAGGCGCGGGATGTCGGTGCGTTCGAGTACGGCGCGAATTAGCCGATCGAGCCCGTAGCCGAGGTCGCTGCCGTATCCTCCTAGATGAACGCCGGTGAGCACCGCCTCCTGGACGCCTTGGGCGTGCAGGTCGTCGATCTCGGCGACGATGTCGTCTAGGCTCCGGCTCCGCTCCTCGCCGCGCGCGACGGTGACGATGCAGAACGTGCAGCGGTAACGGCAGCCGTCCTGAACCTTGACAAAAGCGCGTTGCCGGCCGAGCCGGAATAAGGCCGATTCGCCGGGATCGGTCGAAAACGCCGGCATGACCGGCAGATCGAGTTCGTCCTTGGCGATATCGATCAGCTTTGCCTTGTTCTCGTTGGCGACCACCAGATCGACGCCCAGGCCTTCCGCTTCCTCCCGGTTCAGGGTGGCGTAGCATCCGCTCAGGACCAGCTTCGCTTTTGGGTTTTCGCGCGCCGCGCGGCGTATCAGATGCCGGGATTTGCGCACGGCCTCCTGTGTAACGGCACAGGAATTGAGCACAATGAGATCGGCTTCCTCGGAGTCGTCGACGATGCGATGGCCCTCCCGCTGGAGTTGCCGCGCCCAGGTTTCGAGTTCCGCTTCATTGAGGCGGCAGCCCAAGGCTTTCAAGTTGACGCGCATGATGTTCTTAACCAAAAAATCGATAGGTAATGGCTATGGCCGCAAATACTCCGGCCAGATCCGCCAGAAGTCCGCAGCCTATTGCATATCTGACGTTTTTGACACCGACCGCTCCGAAATACACCGCGAGCACGTAAAAGGTCGTTTCGGTGCTGCCCTGAATGATGGTAGCGAGCCGTGCCGCAAAGGAATCGACGCCGTAAGCGCGCATACTGTCCAGCATCATCGCACGCGCGCCGCTGCCGCTGAACGGCTTGATCAGCGCGGTCGGCAAGGCATCGACGAAGCGTGCATCGACTCGGACGGCATCGCAAAGAAAACGTATTCCGGACATGATCGCTTCCAGCAGCCCGCTGGCCCGCAGCACGCCGATGGCGACCAGCATCGCCACCAGATAAGGCAGGATGGCGATCGCCGTGTGAAACCCTTCCTTGGCGCCTTCGACGAAGGCTTCGTAAGCATTAATTCGCTGGCGGACTGCACCCGCCAGGAACAGGGCTATAAGCGAGAACAACAGCAGATTGCTGAAAGCGGCCGAGTTCCGCTGCATCTCGTCCTGACTGAGTCCGCCGAAATAAATCGCGATTCCGGCGACGGCCGACATGAACCCGCCCAAATAAGCCATGATGACCGGATCGCGAAATTCGATGCGCTGTCGCAGGGCGACGCTCGCGAATCCGACGAAGGTGGAGCAGAAGGTCGCCATCAGGATGGGAACCATGACATCCGCAGGATGAGCCGCGCCCATCTGCGCCCTGAACACCAGAATCGATACGGGGAACAAGGTAATGGACGACGCGTTGATCACGAAAAACAGTATTTGAGCGTCGGTGGCGGTGTCGGGCTTCGGGTTCAGATTTTGCAGCTCCTGCATGGCCTTGATGCCGAGCGGCGTGGCGGCATTATCGAGGCCCAAGACGTTTGCCGAGAGATTCATCACCATGGCGCCCATGGCCGGATGATCCGGAGGAACCTGCGGCATCAGGCGGCGGAGCAAAGGTGTCAGCCCACGGGTAAGCAGCCTGAGAAACCCGCCGCGTTCGCCGACCCGAAGCATCCCGAGCCAGAACGCCAAGGCGCCGGTCAGTCCCAGGGAAATCTCGAAAGCCGCTTTGGCACTGTCGAACACCGCCTGCATTAGTCGGGCGAAAATCTCCGTATCGCCCAGCCAAAGCCACTGGACCAGTCCGGACAGAAAGGCGGCCAGGAAAAAGCCGGCCCAGAGATAATTCAGCAACAAATCGGGACGTTGTTTTCAGACATCGGGCGGCGGCGGAGCCAAAACCTCACGGCTTCCGTTGGTTTCGGCGGGCCCTACGATGCCGGCCTTCTCCATGTCTTCGATCATCCGCGCCGCGCGGTTGTAGCCCACCTTGAACCGGCGCTGCACGCTGGAGATCGACGCCTTGCGCGATTCGGTGACGAACCGCACGGCCTCGTCGTAAAGCGCGTCCAGTTCTTCCCCGTCGCCGCCGCCGGATGATCTGCCGCCGGAAAAATCGCCGCCGTCCTCGGAGAAGCGGGTGATTTCGTCGATGTAGTTGGCACGCCCGGTCCGTTTCAGGAACTCGACCACGTTGTGGACTTCCTGGTCGGACACGAAAGCGCCGTGCGCCCGCATCGGGAGTCCTGTGCCGGGGGGGAGATAGAGCATGTCGCCATTGCCCAGCAAGGCTTCGGCGCCGCCTTGGTCGATGATGGTGCGCGAATCGATGCGCGACGATACCTGGAAGGCGATGCGGGTCGGGATGTTTGCCTTGATCAAGCCGGTGAGGACGTCGACCGACGGACGCTGGGTGGCCAGAATCAAATGCAGCCCGGCGGCGCGCGCCTTCTGTGCCAGACGGGCGATCAGTTCTTCCACTTTCTTGCCCACGATCATCATCATGTCCGCCAACTCGTCGATGACGATGACGATATACGGCAGCGGCGATAGGGTAGGGGGCTCTTCGCCCTCCAGGGCCTGATCGGCGGACCACATGGGATCGTGTAGCGGCTCGCCGGACTCGATGGCCTCGGTGACCTTCTGGTTGAATCCCGCGAGATTCCGGACGCCCAGCATGGACATCAGCTTGTAGCGACGCTCCATTTCCGCCACACACCAACGAAGGGCATTGGCGGCTTCCTTCATATCGGTGACGACCGGGGTCAAAAGATGGGGAATGCCCTCGTACACCGAGAGTTCCAACATCTTGGGATCGATCATGATCAGGCGGATCTCGTCCGGCCGTGCCTTGTAAAGCATGCTGAGGATCATGACGTTGACGGCGACCGATTTGCCGGAGCCGGTGGTGCCAGCCACCAGAAGGTGAGGCATGCGGGCCAGATTCGCCACCACCGGCTGGCCGCTGATGTCCTTTCCGAGAACCAGGGTCAGGGGCGAGCCGGAGTGCTGGTAAGGTTCGGACGAAAGCACCGAATGGAGCAGTACGGTTTCGCGCTCCTCGTTGGGGATTTCGAGGCCGATCACGGATTTGCCGGGAATGATTTCCACCACCCGGACGCTGGTGACGGACAAGGCCCGCGCCAGGTCTTTCGCCAGTCCGCTGATCCGGCTCACCTTGACGCCGGCCGCCGGCTGGATTTCGAATCGCGTGATGACGGGGCCGGGATGGACCTCGGTGACCTGGACCTCCACGCCGAAATCCGCGAGGATCGTCTCCACCAGTTGGGACATTTCCTCCAGCGCCGCGTCGGAGTAGCCCCTGACCTTCGGAGCGACATTGTTGAGCAAATCGAGCGGAGGCAGTTCGCCCTCGTTCGGCAAAGGCGTGCTAACCGGCTTCGCAGCTTTTCGGAACCGGAACGGTTCCCTGGGTTCCTTGGGCTCTTTGGTGTCTTTGACTTCCGGGGGCTGAGGTTTGCGTTTGACCGTGGGCTCGATTCGCTTGGGCTTGACCTTATCTCTCGGTGCGTCGATCCGAGGCTCGCTTTCTTCGCGCTGCCGTTCCGGTCGGAATGTTCCGGCAAGCGCTCGGAACGCGGCGAAAAAGCCGTTGGCGACCATCAAGCCGCCTTTCCCCACCGCGTCCAGCAAGCCCAGCCAGGAAAGGCTGGTATAAAGCGATACGCCTGCCAGAAAAAACGAGATGAGCAATATGGTGGCGCCGGTCGTGCCGAACGCGCCGGTCAATAGTCCGGCCGCTTCCTGGCCCAGGATGCCGCCGCTGGTCACGGGAAGAGGAAACGGCAGACGCAGTACGTGAATATCGGCCAAAGCGGAGCCTGCCGCCATCGCGGTCCCGAAACCGAACCAGCGAAACAGGTAGTTCGCGGCGCCGGAGGGTTCTTTCGAGGCGGGGCCTTTGTAGATAGCGTAGCCGTAACCGGACAGCAAAAAAGGAAACAGGAAAGCCGGTATTCCGAACAGGGAAAGGGAGAAATCCGCGAGCCAGGCCCCGACCGCGCCACCGCCGTTGGCGATGGGATGGCCCGTGCCGGTATGCGACCAGCCCGGATCACTCGAGTCGAAAGTCATCAGGGAGATCAGGAAAAACAACGAAATAGCCAGGTAAATCAAAAAGGCTGCTTCGCGCAGCCCTCTGACCAGTACCGAGCCCAGATCCTGACCGATCGTGAGCTTTTTGTAAAACTGCGACAAAATTCTCACCAAATCAAATAAATAAATGACCGGGGTATTGTTCAAAATCGGCGTCATTTAATCAAGAGCCGGGGTTTACGCCCCAAAAACTTATCGTCATACTTGGTATTTTGTTGTTGCGATAACCCAACCGAGGAGCACATGACCGAACAAAGACATTGCCGGTTGTTGATCTTGGGATCCGGTCCGGCTGGATACAGCGCCGCCATATATGCGGCGCGCGCCAATCTGAACCCGGTCCTCGTCACCGGTATCCAAATGGGCGGACAATTGACCACGACCACCGAGGTGGACAATTGGCCCGGCGACCCCGAGGGACTGCTAGGGCCCGATCTCATGGAGCGCATGCGCCGTCACGCCGAACGCTTCGAGACCGAAATCATCTTCGATCACATTCATACGGCCGATCTGTCGTCCAGGCCGTTCCGGCTGAGCGGCGATTCCGGCGTATATACTTGCGATGCCCTGATCATCGCCACGGGTGCTTCCGCCCGCTATCTGGGCCTGCCGTCGGAGGAAGCGTTCAAGGGCAGAGGCGTATCGGCGTGTGCGACCTGCGACGGATTTTTCTATCGGAACAAGCCCGTGGCGGTCATCGGCGGCGGAAATACGGCGGTGGAAGAGGCCCTTTATCTCGCCAACATCGCATCCCATGTCACCGTCGTGCATCGGCGCGATAAGTTTAGATCGGAAAAGATTCTTTCGGAAAAACTGCTGGAACGTGCGCGATCCGGCAACGTGACCATCGAGTGGAATCATGTGGTGGACGAAGTGCTGGGCGACGACTCGGGGGTCACCGGATTGCGCATCAAGAGCGCACAGGACGGCTCGTCCAAGGATTTGACGCTGGATGGCGTCTTCATCGCAATCGGCCATACGCCCAATACCGAAATATTCGCCGGGCAATTGGAGATGCGCGACGGCTACATCATCGTTAAGAGCGGGCTCGAAGGCAATGCGACGGCGACCAGCGTGCCGGGCGTATTCGCCGCCGGCGATGTAGCCGATCCCGTTTACCGCCAGGCGGTCACGTCTGCCGGTTCGGGATGCATGGCGGCGCTGGATGCCGAGAAATACCTGGACGGTATCGGAGGCGGCTGATCGCCGTCTCGCTTAACTCTTGAAAAAAATGCGAGCGGCCGGACACGTCGGCTGCCCGCAGGATTGCTCGAATAAGAAGATCAATTAATGGAGCCGTTATCCATGTCCCAATATCGAAAGTTCATTTGTTCCGCTTGCGGTTATGTTTACGACGAGGAACTGGGCGATCCCGATTCCGGTATCGCGCCCGGCACGCGTTGGGAAGACATTCCGGACGATTGGGTATGTCCCGAATGCGGGGTGGACAAAAGTTACTTCGATGCCATGGAGTAAGCCGGGCGAACTCGGGCACTTCGTCGGCAAAGGACTGTCGACCTACGAGTTAGCTGTAGTAGGTCGGGAATCCTTTCCCGACATGACGAGGCGGGAAACATGACGGGTCGTCGGCAACGGATTGCCGACCTACAACCTTCCCGATCCACACTGCTAAACCTTGATGAACAACGTTCTAGCCGACGGTCTTCTGGCGCTTTCGGACGGACGCCGGGAGAACCCGTTCCAGCAGTTTCGAACCCTGAACGGCTTCGGGAGCTTGGGTTGGCGATGAAAGGCTGGCGATCCGGCGGCCTTCTTCCATCAAGGCCTGACGTTCTTGCTCCATCTCCCGGAGCAGTTCCGTCACCCTATCGCCGCTCAGATCCAAAGCCAGCCCGATGCCGTCTCGCAGTCCCTTGATCGCGGTGCGTTCGGCCGAGGGCTTCAGCTTTCGATAAAGAAAATAGGGCAGCAGCCAGGACAGGGCGATGAGCAATACGCTGTGTATCGCGAAATCGGTTCCCAGATAGCCCAGGTGGTAAAGCGCGCTTTCGTAATAGCCTTTGACGACTTGGTAGGAAACCCATCCGATCGCGATCAGCGGTAGGAAAACCGTCAGGAAGCCGGAAAGTTTCAGGAAGAAACGTTGCAGCGCGTTTCCCGGATTGGCCAATGCCAGCCGCAGCGACCGCTGCCCCTCCGAGAGAACGGTGCGGCCCACTCCGCCCGCCAACTGGTCCAGCCGCGTCTTGAGCGGGACCACGGCAAGTCCCCGTTCGCCGGCTTCGACGATCAAATGATCCAGCGCGTCCCGATACCGACTTTCCGCCCAGTCATCCCACAAGATCGATTCGGGCGGCGCTTTTTCGGATCGGGGTTTCTCGTCGGGAGATTTGGTCAAATCGATGCGCCGGCGGAGCAAGCTGGTTTCATGGGTGACGAACGCGCGGGAGACCTCTTGGATCGGCCATTCCAAGCCCTTCATCAAATCATCGTGCATTTCCTGCCAGATCCCGGACCAATTCGGTTCTAGGCCGGCGTAACCGTCGCGGTTGCCGAGTTTTTCGAGACAATCGTGCAAAGCGTCCCGAAGCGCATCGAGGCGCAAGGTTTCCGCCCGCATCTCCAGCTGATGGATGACATGGCGGTCGGCCATGTCCTGGAGGATGGCCTGCAAAGTCTCGAAATCGTCGGGTTTTCGCTCTCCTTCGATTTCGCGGCTGTCGGTTCGGAGCAAGATGGGATTCCTGAAACCGGCCTTGGTCAGCAGTTTAGCGAAATCTTCGATCTGAGCGGGGTGGCCGTGGTCCCACTGGTTCATGACGAACAGCCAGGCGTGCTCGCCGCCGTGGGCCTGCAGCAGGCGCCAGCCTTTATCGTCGCGATAGCGCTCGGGGCTGACCACGTAAATCAAAACATCGATGTGAGGCAGCCAGTCCAGCACGAGTTCCCGGTTGCTCTGTTCGATGCTGTCGATGTCGGGCATGTCGATCCAGAGGATTTGCCGGCGCCGGTCATCGTGGTGATAGGCCGTGCGCACCCGGTCGATGGGAAAGTTCTTCGGGAGGTGTTGGATTTTCACCGAATCGTGGAGATAAAGGGACACCTCCCTAGAAGTAGGGCGCTCGACGCCGGTTCGGGCGATACCCTGGCCGGCAAGCCGGTTCAGCAGGGTGCTCTTGCCGACGCCGGTCCCGCCGAAAAAAGCCGCAACCAAGGGGCGGTGTGCGCCGGCTTCGAACAGGGCCGCCGGCGTTCCGATGTCCACTTCGTTTAGGGCGTGGATGTCCCCTGACGTGAGCCATCCTTCGGCTTGGGCTTTTTCCGCCCAGCCCTTTGCAGTCATCAGCAGTTGTTCGAAGGGTATTTGCATGGCTTAAACCAGTTGCGCTTCGGCCGACTCGATGGCCTCGGGGGAAATGTTGAACTGACGGGAGGTGTCCATCTGCCCCGGTAGACCGTTCAAATAGGCATGAACGGTTCTGTCGAATAATGCTTCCACGGCTTTGAACTGCTTCTGCTTGAGGTCGGCCGCCGCTTTGCTCATGTAACGCCCCAGCGCGCTCTCGGCGAGCATGGTCGTCAGCGAGAGCATGGCCGGTGCGATGATGAAATCCTGCACGCCGATGCCGCCGGTATGCAGGGCCACGGCCAGTGCTGCAGCGTCGGTGGTGACGCGGGTGGCCCTGAGGCCATTCAAGACTGCGGGATGTTCCCGCAGGCGATCGTACAGACTGTGCGCGGTTTTCTCGATCTCCGGTTGAAACGCCCGAATATATTGGTCGACAGCCAATTCGTAGCGGTTCGTCAGGACCGGTCTCGTGGTTCTGAGCAGTCCTGCCATCTCTTTCCACCAGGCTTGCCGGGACGGATCGTCGTCGCGTTTCAGAAGAATGGTTTCGCTGATGCGTATGAACAGGTGTTCGGCGGCTTGGTGCAGGATCGCAGCCTCGCCGCTGATGCTCTGCTGGCGGCGGCCGCCGACGGCCTGGCCGAGTTTTACGATCTGCCGCACCGGCCAGGTCACGATCTTGCGTGCCGTGAGCAGCGTGCCCGCGAGGCCTGGAATTTCCAGCAGCGTCAGGAGTTCTGCCAGCGCTCGCTGGAATGTCTCGTAATGGTGGGGATGGTTGAGATAATCCCGCTTGTAAAGATTCAGGCTGTCGCGGACGGCCTCATCGACCAAGCTGTGCCATTCGGTCTTGAGGCTGTGCTCGGCCTTGACCGGCGCCAGCCAGTCGCGCCAATGAACCTGGACAAAATGCTTCGCATTCTTCGCGTGCCGCTCGCGACGGACTTCCCGGATTGCCCGATCTACGGCGCCGAGAAGTTGTGTGCGCTCGCTGTGCAGCAGGGCAAAGTCGTCGACCTGAATGTTTTCCAGATAAGGGACGGTAATGATGGGCGGAGGCGGGTCCCGCCGGGCGTTTCGCCACTTCTCTTGGAGCGATCCGACCAAAGTCTGGTAGGACGTTTTCTCGATTTTGTTCAGGCAGATAACGGTCGGTTGCGACAGCGGCTCCAATAGATCGATCAGTTCCCAGACCGACAAATCGGCGTACTTGTCCTTGCTCAATATCAGCAAGACCACGTCGGCCAAGGCCGCCACGCGCAGGACGGCTTGCCGGTACTCTTCGGCATCGACGGAATCGAAATCCGGCGTATCCCAGAGTACGGACCCGCTCAAGACATGACGCGCATCGGCTGCGGTCTCCAGTAGTGCGAAGCAGTCGTAGCGGTCGGACGGAAGCACATCCCGAGGGCAGCGCTGGTATTGCCGGAAATAGCCGTCGATCCATTCCACGCGGTCGGGCGGGAGATTGATGCAAAACCCCTGCGGATGAACGGTAAAACCGGCGAGCGGACTGACCTCGGCAAGCTTCTTCTCGAGCAGCCAGTTGATGACCGAGCTTTTTCCCGCTTGCGTGGGGCCTAAAACGGCAATCTGTAGCGGATGATCCTTCCTCGACCGATTCAATTCTCCCTTTTCCAGTACCGCCTCGCCGAAGCTTATGGATTGCAAGTTTCTTCGCAATTCGAGGAAGCGCGCCTCATCGTCCGGCGGGACGTGCTTCGAGACACTTTCATAGCTCTGCTTCAAGCGGCGGATAAAGGAAAGCATGGTCTGGGGAGCTGAAGAGACAGCCACGTTGCTGAAAGGCAGATTGTACACGATGGCA
The DNA here is from genome assembly GCF_002005105.1 of Methylocaldum sp. 14B. Taxonomy (GTDB): domain Bacteria; phylum Pseudomonadota; class Gammaproteobacteria; order Methylococcales; family Methylococcaceae; genus Methylocaldum. The sequence goes on from NZ_MSCV01000008.1 coordinate 72,705, forward strand.
TTGCGCACGCGCTGGTCCTGAAATTGGAAGGCGCTACCTTCCCGATTGCTGGAGGACATGGTCTGTGTCAGGAAATTGTAGTTCTGTTGGTGAAGGCGTTGCCTGTCCACACTATTTTGGCCGAGGAAAACTGTAAGAGTTCGGCTAGCTTCGCGTGGAGACGCATCTCTAAGAAGCTGTCTTCAAACTACTGCGCGCCGCCATGCCGGCGTTGCTCAAGGGCTCAAAATGCTGATGAAAAACATCCCTGTTTTTCACTCACCACATCCCTGTGGTTCGCCCCTACGGGCGGCCGAGCCGTGCAAATCGGCTATCCTGCCGATTTGTCACCCTACCGGGCGCGCTACCGCGCGTCCCATTTCTCTCCTGGAGAAATGGTCATGTACTCCTCGGTACACTCCGGTTTTGACTCGCCCCATCCCTGGGGCTCGCCCTGCGGGCCAGCCTAACGGCTGTTCCCTCCGCGGGTCCCGTGGCTTCGGGTCGCCCTTTCGCGCCTTGGCCTGACGTCGCTCGTGACGTTTGAAGACCGCTTCTAAGCATTCGATTTTACACGTTATTTCGGCGCTGCTCCGATGTTGGTCGTATTGCATCTTTATGTTGTAATTTCATAACAAATTTTGTGCTGGGGCCATTCGTGAAGAGAAGCATAAAAATAGCGTGCGGCGTTGTGCTGATCGCAGCATCCCTTCAAGGTCAGGCTGCCGTCGATCAAAAAGAGGAGAAGCCGAAGACGGGCGGTCGTCCGCCGTTCAGTTGCTTCGGCAGCCAAATGAACGATTATTTGGCCGGTGTGGTGCCGGCGCGCCCCGCTCATAATGCGCACGATATGTTGGGTTTGCCGGGCTGGTTGAACTTCAGCATAGAGCATCGCACCCGCTATGAAGTACTGGACGGACAATTCCGCGCCGGAGCCTCGGGCGGCGACCAGCAGATTCCTATGCAAACTTGTGTGTTTCTAGAGGCGAATTTCGAGCCTTTCAGAATCGGCGCAGAATTTTTGGATGCACGGGAATACGGGGCCGACGAAGGCTCGACGCTCAATAACACCCATGTCAACGAAGCGGACTTTTTACAGATCTACGGCGCCTGGTCCGACGAGGACGTGCTGGATTCGGGACTCGGAATGGAAGTCAAAGCGGGACGGCAGACCATGAATTTGGGCAGCCGCCGTCTGGTCGCCCGCAACGTTTTCCGCAATACCATCAATGCCTTTACCGGCGTGACGTTCCGATTGAGGGATGGCGAGGGGAAATGGCAACTGCGCGCTTTCGCCACTCAGCCGGTCAACCGGCTACCCACCAGCCAGGCCGATCTGCTGGAGGGGGTACACGAATTCGACGAGGAAGAATACCGTACCTATTTCTCCGGCCTGTTCTTCGAGGCCTCCGACTTGATTTGGGGCATCAACGGTGAGGCCTACTTATTCCACTTGCACGAAGAGGACCGGCCCAACGGCGCCACCACCAACCGCCGTTTGTTCACGCCCGGCGTGCGCTTAATCAGGCCGCCGCGAAAAGGACAATGGGACATGCAGGTGGAGACCATCGCCCAGGTCGGCGAATCTCGGGCGACGACCGGCCGCAACGACACGCGGGATCTGTCCCATGAAGCCTGGTATCAACACGCCTCCTTGGGCTATACCTTCGATATGCCCTGGTCGCCCCGGTTCTTAGCCCAGTACGACTACGCCACGGGCGATGAAAATCCCAACGACGGCAAGAACCAGCGTTTCGACACGCTATACGGGGCGCGCAGGTTCGAGTTCGGTCCCACCGGGATTTTCGGCGCCTTCGCCCGCAGCAATATCAATTCGCCCGGTTACCGGCTTTTCGTCAATCCGCGCAGCGATTTGTCGGCGTTCGTGTCCCACCGGATGTTCTGGCTCGCATCGGACAAGGATCAATGGACGCCGGCGAGACTACAGGATAGAACCGGCCGCTCCGGCGATTTCATCGGCCATCTGGTGGAAGTCTCGGCGCGCTGGGATGCGTTTTCCAACGTGTCGTTCGAATCCGGCTGGGCGCGCCTGATCAAAGGCGAATTTGCGAAAGATGCTCCGAACGCGCCGGATCCAAAGGACGTGGATTACTTTTACGTACAAACTTTGCTGCGGTTCTAATCCGACGCGTTTGTCGGCTACGGATTGTTTAGCTACGACATCGTATTCGGGTCTATCTCTCGGTCCATGGAAGCCTTGTGCGGAGCGCCCCCCGCTCTAAAATCATTGGTGCGGCGGTCTAACTGACCGTTAAGGAACGGCAATCATAGTGGAGCAAGGAATGCGAAAACGGAGCGACAAACACCGATCAGGCCGGAATGGCCAATCCCACCGAACCCAGTCCCCCGGTCGAACGGTCAAGAACGGATCTTTGATATCCCCAATGAAACCGCGACGCGCGATGTTTCTGCGGGCGCTGGCCGTCGCTGGCACAGTCGCGGTGATCGGCATTGCGCTTTGGCAGGGACGGCCCGAGCAAACCGTTCCGGAACGCTCGAGGAAAACCGTGGAGAAGGCCGTTGCGCCGGCGCCGACTTACGTCGGGGAACAGGTCTGCGCGGATTGCCATCAGGAAGAGAATCGGCTCTGGCGGGGCTCTCATCACAAGCTGGCCATGCGTCCCGCCAGCGAAGAGACGGTTGCCGGCGACTTCGACAATGCCTCGTTCACCTATGCCGGGGCGACTACCATCTTTTTTCGCCGCGATGGCCGCTTCATGGTTCGCACCGACGGACCCGACGGGCAGCTTTGCGACTATGAAATCCGGTACACCTTCGGCGCGACGCCGCTGCAGCAATATCTGATTCCGCTGCCGGGCGGCCGCCTGCAGGCATTAGGGATCGCCTGGGACACCCGGCCCAAGGCGGAAGGCGGGCAGCGCTGGTTTCACCTCTACCCGGATCAGAACGTGACCCATAGCCATCCGCTGCACTGGACCGGCCTAAACCAGAACTGGAACTACATGTGCGCGGAGTGCCATTCGACGAACGTGACGAAGAATTACGAGCTCAAGGCGCGGCACTATTCGACCACGTTCTCGGAAGTCAACGTGTCTTGCGAAGCCTGTCACGGCCCCGGTTCGAATCACGTCGCGTGGGCAAAGAAGGAAGGCGACGGACAGCACCACGACGATGGGAGCAAGGGTTTGGTCATTGCGCTCAACGAGCGCAAGTCCGTTCAATGGATGCCGAATCCGGAAAGCGGCAATGCCGTGCGCTCGGCGCCGCGTCGGTCTACGCGGGAAATCGAAATGTGCGCTCGCTGCCATTCGCGGCGTGGTCCGATTTCCGAAGACTATGGTCATGGTCGTCCGCTGGGCGACACCCATCGGTTGGCGCTGCTGGAGGACGGTCTTTATCACCCGGATGGGCAGATGCGCGACGAGGTGTATGTCTACGGCTCGTTTCTGCAGAGCAAGATGTTTCGGCACGGTGTGACCTGTAGCGATTGTCACGAGCCGCACAGCCTTGGGTTGCGTGCTCCCGAGGGCGAGGTGTGTCTCCAGTGCCATGAGGCTGGGAAGTACGAAAGCCCCAAGCACCATTTTCATCCGCTGAATTCCCGCGGCGCGGACTGCATCGAATGCCATATGCCGGCGACGACCTACATGATCGTCGATCCGCGACACGATCATGGCTTTCGCGTGCCGCGGCCGGATCTGTCCGTCAAATTGGGAACGCCGAACGCCTGCAACCGATGCCATGCAGACCATTCGCCCGCTTGGGCGGCGAAGCGGGTAGAGCAGTGGTACGGGCATACGCCCGAGGGCTATCAGCGATATGCCGAAATACTGCACGACGGTTCCACGGGAGCGCCCGGCGTGGTCGAGCGCTTGCTCGGCCTCGCCGAGGATAAAAGTCAGCCGGCGATCGCCAGGGCGAGTGCGCTGGCTCGCCTGGACCGTGTTCCGAATCCTCGCTCCCTCTCGGTAATCGGCAGGCAGTTGCGCGACGACGACCCGCTGGTTCGCGAGGCGGCGGCCGGTGCGTTGGAAGGCGCGGAACCACAAACCCGTTTCCGGTTTCTGGCAGATTTACTCCGGGACCGGGTCCGCGCTGTGCGCATCGAGGCGGCACGGGTGCTGGCCGATGTTCCGGCGGAACACCTGATGTCCGAACAGCGGACTGCGTTGACTCGGGGTATCGCCGAATACATGGCGGCACAGCGGCTCAATGCGGATCGTCCTGAAGCGCACCTCAATCTCGCGCAGGTGCATGCGGCCCAGCGCCGGTTCGATCGGGCCGAGGCGGCCTTGCGCACCGCTCTGGAGCTGGACCCGGGCTTCGTGCCGGCATCGGTCAACCTGGCGGATCTTTATCGCGCGCTGGGCCGCGATACGGAGGGGGAATCGGTGTTGCGGGAGGCGTTGCGACGCAGTCCCGAAAGCGCCGCCCTGCACCATGCGGTCGGATTGCTGCGGGTGCGCCAGAAGCGCATGTCCGAAGCCTTGGCGGAGTTGAAACTGGCGGTTAGCTTCGACCGCGGCAACGCCCGCTATGCCTACGTCTATGGCGTAGCCCTGAACGGCGTCGGGCAGGCGCAAAAGGCCATTGCGATGCTTCAGAGCGCACTCCGGCAACACCCTTTCGATCGGGATTTGCTTTTTGCGCTCGCGAGCATCTACCGAGACAACGGGCAGCCGCACAAAGCGCTCTCCTACGCGCGGACTCTCGCCGAATTGGAACCCGAGAATCCGGAGAGGGCAGCCCTGGTAGCGGAGCTCCAAGAACAGGGGCGGCGCAAGTCGAGGGATTGAGCGGTGGCTTGTTTTTACACACTTTAGGAATATATCGCGAGACGCTTCCGTCGGCAAAGGATTGCCGACCTACGCCGCTGGTGGAGGTGTTGCGAAAACAGGTTCAACCAAAGCCGAGCGATTGATCTGCGGCCTGTGACTACACACTTGGAAAATGTTTAGTGTTGTCGTCGGCAAGGGATTGCCGACCTACAATCGCTGAGTAGGTCGGCAATCCCTTGCCGACAAATGCGCCTCTTCGTGCGCATTCGAGGCCCTCCCAGCCGAATTACCTCGATACTCCCCCCAAGGCGCATGAGGGAGGCGGTTTGTAGGAGTCCAGGGAGCCCACCGGCACGTTCGGACACTGTTCGACGCTGCGTCGGAAATCGGTCGTGATGGTGTTCGCATAAAAGATCCAGGTGTTGTAGGGCTCGGCGGCCTGCCGCTCTTCCCGCGGATCGCGGGTCAGGTCGACTACCTTCGGCGCGGTCGAGAAGCGCTCGACCGGACTGTATTTCGTCTCCTGCCAGGCGTAGTGGATTTTCCAGTTCCGCCACTTCACCGCCCTCAGGTCGTCGCCCACATAGATCACGAAACCCTCGCGGCCGGAGTCTTCCCGTTTTCCCAGAAAGAAATCGGCCATGTCGATGCCGTCGATGGGGCGGTCATCGGGAACCTTGGCTCCGGCGAACGCCGCCAGCGTCGGGAAGATATCCACCAGGTGCACGATCGCGTTGTTGACGGCGCCGGCAGGCACTTTGCCCGGCCAACGCATGATGAAGGGCACCCGTATGCCGCCCTCCATCGCCGTGACGTAGGTGCCGGCCCAAGGTCCGCTCCAGCCGCTGAATTGGCCGTCTCCGGCATCGGGGTCCTCCACCCCGTTATCGGAGGCGAAGATCACCACCGTGTCGTCCTCGACGCCGAGTTCGGTGAGGGCATCGAGCATTCGGCCGACGTAGTGGTCGGTCTGCACCAGCATGTCCGCATAGTCGCCGTGGCCGCTCTTTCCCGCGAAGTCGGGATGCGGGAGAGTGGGATAATGGGTCGCCGTGAGCGGCACATACGCGAAGAACGGCTTTCCGCTTCTGACGTTGCGTTTCATGAAATCGATCGCCCGCCGGGTGAGTTCGGCGTCGATCAGCCGGCGCTCGTTCAGATCGTAGAGCTTGACCCGCTGAGGCTCGCTTCCCTTGCGGCCCTCCATGATCCAGGGCTGGTCGGCTTCCGGAACCTGGGCGTCCGCCGGGACCGAATACTCCTGAAGCACTTCAGGCGTCGTCCAGACGGCTTCGTCGGTACTGTTGGGGATGCCGTACCATTCGTCGAACCCCTGATCGGTCGGCCAGCGTCCGGGCGTGCGGCCGAGGTGCCACTTGCCGAAGGCGCCGGTGGCGTATCCGGCGTCGGACAGCGCCTCGGCAAGAGTCACCTCCCATGGCACGAGGCCGTAGAAGGAAGTCCCGATCGGCACGTTCTGCGCGCCGCTGCGGACGGCGAGCCGCCCGGTCATCAGCGCCGCGCGGCTCGGCGTGCACTGGGCCTCGGCGTTGAAATTCTCGAGCCGCATGCCTTCCGCGGCGAGCTGGTCGATCCGCGGAGACGGCGCCCCGCGCAGCGCTCCGCCGCCATAAGCGCCCCAGTCCCCCCAGCCGGTGTTATCGGTGAGAATCAGCAGAACGTTCGGCTGGGCGGCCTGTGCCTCCGCGCAGATGAGGGGCTGGAGCAGAGCAAGGCAAAACGCCATCAGCAGCGGTCGCCTTGTGAGTGGAAACGTGTGGCGTTCAATCATTCGATGCCTCTTATCGGTCGTAGGGCGGCGCCGTTCATCCCCTCGAGAGTGTGGCCGCGACGCCGCCCGTATCGGGAAAAGACCGATCCCGCCGCATTGTGGCGGGACGCTTCACTATCGAGCCACCTTCAGAAGCCTATCTTGATGTTGGGCGGGTACTTTTCCAGGACGGCTTCGTAGCGTTCGGCTTCCTGGCTTATCACCGTCGTGACGGGGAGGTGCCTGATGCCTTCGCCGACATCTTCGCCCGGGTTGGTGTAGAGATTGACGACCGCGCCTCCGGGGATCGTTTCGACGATGGCACCGGTGAACCCGCCCGTATAGCCCCGGTCGAAGACCGCCTGCTCGAGCTCGACGACCATATACATTTTGAATTCATCGAGGCGAATCGCGGACATTTGATCACCGAGGGTATAGATGATACTGCGGCGATTCGATTCGCCCTCGTCGGCCAGCAGGAACGAGGTCTGGTCGATGCCGTCGATATAGTACCCGGTCGCGGGCACGTACTTGGCCACCTCGGCGCCGGGCGCTCCGGCCAGAGATGCCGCGGTGTTGAAGAGGTCGGTCAGATCGAACAAGCCGTCCGAGATTCTGGGCTTGATCACCCCTTTCCAGTAGGCGAAAGTCGGTACCCGTACGCCGCCTTCCCAGGTCGAGCCCTTGCAGCCGCGGAACGGGGTGCGGCCGTGGGGCGGCACTTCGCATTCGGGTCCGTTGTCGGAGCTCAGGATAATCAGCGTGTTTTCGATTTGCCCACTGTCCTCCAGGGCCTTGTACAAGCGGGCCAAAACATCGTCCATTTCCACCATGCAGTCGCTGTAGACGGTGCGCGCCGGGGACTTGCCCGCGTACTCCTCGTTGGGATAGTTGTCGAAGTGACAGCCTCGGGGCGCATGATAGAGGAACCAGGGCTGGTCGTTGTCGGCTCTATCCCGGATGAATTTTTCGCTGTACGCGGCCCAGTCCTGATCCAGGTTCTTGATCGTCGTCAGGTTGATCTCGTAGGTGTTTTCGCACTGTTTCTGACCCTTCACGCAGTGCACGTTGTTGCGGTTGAAGGGCAGTTTTTCCATCATCTCGGTCCGCGAAGGACTCAGGGCGATTTCCGGGTTGAAGTACACGTCCCGCCACTCTGTGTACATGTCCGACACCGACAGGAAGCCGTAATAGTCGTCGTAACCCACATTTTGAGGCAGGGACCCTTCGTTCTCGCCCATGTGCCACTTGCCCACGCCCTGGGTGAAATAACCCAAATCGTCGAGCACGTCGGCGATAGTCACCGCCCCGTCCAGTCCGCCGGGTTCGGCGTACAGGGCGGGCCGCAAGAGCCCGTGGTGCAGGGGGTTCTGACCGGTATGAATGCTCGCTCGGGTCGGGGTGCAACTCGGCGTCGAATAGGCCGAGGTCAGGATCAGACCTTCCCGGGCCAGCTTGTCCATGTTCGGGGTGGGGTTGCCGACCGCGGTGCCGCCGCCGTTGAACCCTGGGTCCATCCAGCCCACGTCGTCCATCAGGAAAATAAGGATATTCGGCTTCTTACCGAATTTCTGTTCCAGTTCGTCGAGCTTCTGCCGGGCTTCCCGCTCCTGGTCGGCGCGCGGGATCACCGGTTCCATGTTTTCCGCGATGCTTTCCGCCTGAACGTGAAGGTATTGGTTGGGATGGTCGTACCCCGGGGCGTCGGTTTGGCCCGTGGTCGATCCGCGGGTAATGTCTGCGGCAGTCGCAGCCCCGGCAGTCAGCATCACGCTCGCCGCGAACGCGCATGTCAGCACGATCGAGTTGCCGCCGCTGGGACGTGGTGGTTTCCTACCGTACATGCTGTGCCTCCTTGTCGGCGTGTCATGCTCGTTCGACTCTCTCGCCGCTCAAGAACGATCGAGAGCCAGCCGACGATGCGCAAGATAACGCCTATTTGACAAGGGACGCGGACAACGATTCACATTTGAATCACGTTGTCGAACTTCGAAGGCGAAATCATCCTTGAGAGGAACGCACAGGATCGTTCTTCCGAGGCAATTCCTGTCTAATTGAGGAAGGAAAGGAAGCGAAACCACGAAAGGAGATCGAAATGGACGCACCCCGTTTTCAGAAGCGGCGCTTGGGCATGTTCCCCTGGTTGCCGTTCAGGGTGATCATACTGCTGGCGTTCTCGCTTGCCGCCGCATGGGCAGAGGGCCCGCGCGGCACGGTGCTGCCCGCGCCGGAGCCTGCCTTCAAGGGCAAGATCGGACGCACTTACAAGGACTCTCAGCCGGACAAGATTCCGGTTGTCAAAGCGCCGGCCGGTGCTCCGAACGTCCTGGTGGTTTTGATCGACGATTCCGGGTTCGGCCAGTGGGGCACCTTCGGCGGGCAGATTCCGACGCCCAATCTCGACCGGCTGGCGAAGGCCGGGCTAAGCTACACGCGTTTCCACACCACGGCTCTCTGTTCGCCCACCCGCGCGGCTCTTCTGACCGGACGCAATCACCACTCGGTCGGTACCGGCACGATCACGGAGACCGGCACCGCCTATCCCGGCTACACCGGCCAGATTCCCAAGAGCGCCGCGATGGTCTCCGAGATTCTGCGCCAGAACGGCTATAGCACCGCGTTCTTCGGCAAGAACCACAATGTCCCGGACTGGGAGACCAGCGTATCGGGCCCCTATGACCGCTGGCCGGGACTGCAAGGCTTCGATCATTTTTACGGCTTCCTCGGCGGAGAGGCCAACCAGTGGGCGCCGGCGCTCTACCGCGACCATCAGCGGGTGGAGATGCAGGTTCCGAAGGGCCGAGAAGGGCGCTACACGCTCAACGACGCGCTGGCGGACGAGGCCATCGACTACGTCTTTCAGCAACAGTCGGTCACGCCCGACCGGCCGTTCTTCGTCTATTACGCTCCGGGCGCGACGCACGCCCCACATCATGTGCCGAAGGAGTGGCTCGACAAGTTCAAGGGACAGTTCGACCAGGGCTGGGACAAGTACCGCGAAGAGACCTATCAGCGCCAGCTCAAGCTGGGCGTGATCCCGCCGGATACCAAGCTCACACCCAGGCCGAAGGAAATACCGGCCTACGACTCGCTGACGCCCGACCAGAAGCGGGTGGCCGCGCGGCTGATGGAAGCCTTCGCGGCCTACACCGCCCAGACCGACTACGAGGTGGGCCGCGTGCTCGACGCCATCGAGCAGGTCGGCCAGTTGCACAATACCGTCGTCTTCTGGATCATCGGCGATAACGGCGCCTCCATGGAAGGCACTCTCTACGGCGCTTTCAACGAAATGGCGGCCATCGGCGGTTTATCCGAAGATCCGGCTTTGCTGGTGCAGCACCTGGACGAAATCGGCGGGCCCAACGCTTACAACCATTACCCGGTGGGCTGGGCCTGGGCGATGAACACGCCGTTTCAATGGGGCAAGCAGGTCGCCTCGCACCTGGGCGGCGTACGCAATCCGATGGTGGTTGCCTGGCCGGATCGCATCAAGGACAAAGGCGGCATTCGCACGCAATTCCACCACGTCATCGACATCGTGCCGACCATTTTGGAAGCGGCCAAGATCCCGATACCCACGGAGGTGAACGGCGTCAAGCAGAAGCCGATGGAAGGCGTCAGCATGCTGTACGGCTTCGATAATGCGAACGCAAAAGGCACGCGGCAGGTACAGTATTTCGAAATGTTCGGCAACCGGGCGCTGTACAGGAACGGCTGGATCGCCGCCGCCCGTCACGGCCGGCTGCCGTGGACCACCGGGACCTTCGATTTCGACGAGGATCAATGGGAACTTTACGACCTGGATCGCGATTTCAGCGAAGCCGACGATCTGGCCGCGAAACATCCCGACAAGCTCAAGAAGCTTCAGGACGAGTTTTGGGTGCAAGCCAAGAAGTTCCAGGTTCTCCCACTGGACGATCGCTTGACCGAGCGTACCGATCCCGGCTTGCGGCCCAGCCTGATCGAGGGACGGACACGGTTCACCTACTACCCGGGCGGTGTGCGCATTCCGGAAGGCTCGGCCGCTCCGGTCAAGAACCGCTCGCACATCATTACGGCAGAGATAGAAGTGCCCCAGGGCGGAGCGGACGGCGTACTCGTTGCCGAGGGCGGCGTGGTGGGAGGCTTCGCCCTCTACGTCAAGGACGGACGGCCGGTTTACGAGTACAACTACGTCACCCAGGCCCGTTACAGCGTAACCGGCTCGGAGCCGCTGTCTCCGGGACCGAATACCATACGCATGGAGTTCCGCTACGACGGTGGCGGCATAGGCAAGGGCGGCACGGCGGCGCTTTTCGTCAACGACAAGAAGGCCGGCGAAGGCCGGATCGAACATACCACCTGGGGACGTTTTTCCGCCGACGAAACCTTCGACATCGGCGAAGACTCGGGATCTCCGGTAAGCGCCGCCTACGCTTCGCCCAATCGGTTCACCGGCACCTTGAAGAAGGTGGAAATCGATGTTCAGCCCGCGAACCTGAGCGCCGACGATCGGGAAAGACTCCGAAGCATGGCGTCAAAGGCGAGGCAAGTCATGGACTAAGGGCCGGGGAAGGCGGGTCTTGCGATACCCACCCTCGGGGAACGTCATTTGGTCGTTTCAGGCTGGGCGATATTCGTCTGACTTTTGCGTTTTCGCGATGATGAGCAAAAATAGCCGGGACGTGGATGGTGCTCGTCCATGAATTTACCTACGTTTCCGATCGGCTCTTCAAAAAAGGATTCAACATGCTAAGAAATCGTCTTGTTGTTCTCGGCCTGATCGCCTCGGTTGTTTTTACTCCCCTGGCCCTGGCCGAACAGGTGCTGAAAATGGCGACCACGACGAGTACCGAGAACACGGGGCTCTTGCCGGTGCTTAATGCGCCGTTCGAGAAAAAGCACAAGGCCAGGATAGACGTGATCGCCGTAGGCAGCGGCAAGGCGATGAAACTGGGCGAAAGCGGCGATGTCGATATCGTCTTCGTGCACGATCCCGATGCGGAAGAGAAATTCATGGCGGCGGGAAACGGTGTGGACCGCAAGCCCGTGATGCACAACGACTTTGTCGTCGTCGGCCCGGAAACGGATCCCGCCGGTGTCAGGAACGCAAAGACCACGGACGAAGCTTTCAGGAAAATCGCCGCGGCCAAGGCGGGCTTCGTTTCCCGCGGCGACGAATCGGGAACCCATGTCAAGGAAAAGACTCTTTGGCGGAAAGCGGGGCTGCGGCCGGAAGGCGAATGGTATCTTTCGGTAGGGCAGGGCATGGGAGCCGTGCTGCGAATGGCCGACGATAAGGCGTATTACGCGCTGACCGACCGGGGAACCTTTCTCGCGAGCAAGGACAAATTGACCGTGAAGCTTCTATTCGAGGGAGATCCGGCACTGTTCAATCCCTATCATGTCATGGCCGTAAATCCGAAGAAGCATAAACACGTGAATTACGAGCTGGCCAAGAAATACATCGACTACGTCACGGGCACGGAGGGGCAAAAAACCATTGCCGACTTCAAAGTCGCCGATCAGCCGTTGTTTTACCCGGACGCGATCTCGAACGCAGAAAAATCGAAGAAATAGTTCGGAGGAACCAAAACCCTGAAAATGTGCCCAATTTAGAGGATTATCCGAATCCGGATACCGATATCGCGGGAACAGTTGCGCCACTGATGTTCCCGATTTTGTTATCGTAACAGGGAGATATCGATATGTTGCTTTGGATTATTTTCGGCGGGATCGCCGGCTGGGTAGCAAGCCTGATCGTCGGTCGGGGAGACGAGATGGGAATGCTGGGTAATATCGCCGTGGGTATCATAGGCGCCTTTCTCGGCGGCTGGATTGCCGACCGTTTGGGATTCGGAGGAAAGCCGGGTGTGGAGCGTCCGACATCTTTGATAAGCTTCGCGACAGCGGTGCTCGGCGCCGTTATTTTATTGGCCATTCTCAATGCCTTGATTTAGTGCGGTGTTCCGGAGAATCCGGTGTGTTTTGCCCGCCGATCGTAGGCGGTGGAGTTCTCCAGGACGATGTCGTTTTGGGGCGAGTACGAGAAACGGCTAAGGCGATCGCTGCAACCGGAAGTCTTGATGGTTCCGAAGGCGGTGTAAACCGCTGAGCGAGGCAAAGGCCTCATGCCCGAATAGAGAGGCAGACTCGCATAGATTTTCGCGGGGGATGATAGTGAACAATTGGTCAAAGAATGCTTTGGGGGGATTCCTCGTCATATGGGCGTTTTCCGGCCCCGCCACGGCCCAGAAGTTCGGTCCGGAGCCGGACGTTGACGAAGGATTCGAAGAAGTGGAATCGGCCACCCTCAATGACGTCGATCTTGAATTCAGCGAGGACGAGCGGGTGAGGCTGAAGGAGCTGAGAGCATGGCTGCATCAGCGTAGTCGCGAAAGAGCGCGAGCCGCGGCGTTAAGTTCCGGAGACGTGGATGAAGCAAGCCGATTTGATTCGAGTGCCACATACCGAACGGTGCGCCCGCCGCAGCTCCTGCACGATGCACGAAACTGGCAAGGCCGGCCCAGGCTGCATATCGGTCGGGTACCCGACGATCGAGTGCGCGGCAGCTACGAGCCTCTCGATCCGAAAACCATCGTTTCTCCACGGCGGCAACCGACTCTAGACCCGGCCTCCGGGCGTCAAGCCGGCACTGCGGCGCCGCTGGAAACCAAGGCCAAAAAAAGCCGCGTCAGGCTGGTCTGGACCGCCGATGTGGCCCGGCACAAATCCGATTCATCCCCATCCTCCTCCAACGGCCGCCGCTGACATTGGCGCAGTTCTCGATCGGACCGGCTTGTCTATCTCTGGCTATGGCAGGCTAGAGCATTTTCCGATTCGGTGTCAGAGAGCCCGATAGGTAGGTCGGCAATCCCTTCCCAATCGCAAACGGCCGTCCTGGGAGCGCCAGGACGCCCCTTCCCACAAAGTCCTTTGCCGAGCCGATAAGTCGGCAAGGGATTGCCGACCTACGTTCTTCCCGCCCGACACGAAGCCGTACACCGGGATGAAAAACGCTCTAGATCTCGCTAGTCTGCGCTTCGTCCGCTTTCGCGAGCTTGCTGTGGCGTACCGAGTAGACGAAATAGACGATCAGCCCGATACCGAGCCAGATTATGAACCGGTACCAGGTGGTTGTCGGAAGAAAAACCATCAGTGCTCCGCACGAGAGGACGCCGAGTATCGGGAGCACGGGGTTGGCCGGCGCCTTGAAAGGACGGTGCATGCCGGGGTCGGTGATGCGGAGAATCATGACGCCGAGGCAGACGAGTACGAATGCGAACAGCGTACCGATGTTAACCAGTTCGGCAAGCTCGCTCAGCGGCACGAAACCCGCTACGGATGCGATCAGAAAGCCGCACAGGATGATGACTCTCACCGGCGTTTGGGTTTTCCGGTTGACGGTCGAAAACCACGGAGACAGGAGACCGTCGCGGGCCATCGCGAAAATGATCCGGGTGAGCGCGTAATAGAGCACAAGCATGACCGTGGTCAGCCCGGCAATGACGCCAGTCGCCACCAGTGCGGATGCCCAGTTCAAACCCAACAGCTGGAGCGCGTGGGCCACGGGAGAGGACACGTTGAGTTCCGTGTAGGGAACGACCGCGGTCAGCAGGCCGGCGACCAGGATATAGACCAAAGTACAGAAAGCCAGCGCCGTCACGATGCCGACCGGCACGTCCTTTTTCGGGTTGCGCGCTTCTTCGGTGGCGGTCGAGACGGCATCGAATCCGACATAGGCGAAGAAAACGATGGACGCTCCCGCGAAAATGCCGATCGGTTTGCCCTCGGCCGTGTGGTCGAACCAGCCGAAAGGCATGAAGGGCTGCCAGTTGGCCGGATCGACGTTGAACAGCGCGACCGAGACGAATATGCCTATGGTCAGCAACTTGATGAAAACCATCAGCGAATTGAGCCGGGCGCTTTCCTTGACCCCGATGATCAGCAGGATCATGAGAATCAGCACGATGCCGGCCGCCGGAAGATTGATGATGCCGCCCAGCTCCGGCGCATGGGTCAGGTAATCGGGCAGCGGCAAACCGATGGCGGTCAAGGCGTTGTTGAAATAGCCGGACCAGCCGTTGGCCACGGCGGCTACCGAGAGCCCGTACTCCAGGATCAGGTCCCAGCCGATGATCCAGGCTGTCAGCTCGCCGAACGCTGCATAGCTGTATCCGTAGGCGCTGCCGCATCCGCCGACGCTCGAGGCCAGCTCGGCATAGGCCAGCGCGGCGAAGGTGCAGGCGAGACCGGCGATCACGAAGGAAATGATTACCGCGGGCCCCGCCTGAGTCGCGGCGGCAATGCCGGTCAGTACGAAGATTCCGGTACCGATGATGGCGCCGATGCCGAGGAGAGTCAGATCCATCGCTCCAAGGCAGCGTCTCAGTCCACTGTCCTGGAAGTCGTCCGTGGTAGTTCTTTTGGTGCGGAAAATCTGCATCATCGAATTCTCGCGGGCTGGTTTTATTAAAGGAATTATGCCTGATAAATTCGACCGATGACGATTTCTGCCGTCCAGCGAGCGGGAGATCTCGATTGGAGCGGAGGGCCGCCCCGCACGCGGTTGTCGTGGCCAAACCTGTCGTTGATCGACAATCCCTTGCCGACAAATGCGTCCGTTCGCCGGGAACGGCCAAGCATTCTCGCCCCGCCCTCCCCAAACTCCTTATTCGGCCAAACAGGAGGGCGAATTGGGGAGGACGTAGCGAGAGGGGACAAAGCGGGTTTGGAATGGGGAGCGCTTCATCTCGGCTTGCTTGGACTGCGCTCCTTTGGTTTTCAGTCGAAAGGCGATGGCCGATCGGGACTTGAACGATGACGCGGCAAGCCGTGTTCCGCAGCCATCTCTCGGAGCCTCGCTTTAGTGGATTTCACCGCGCCAGGCGCCGGTTTCGTGTCCCCGTGACTCGAGAAAATCCCTGAAGTTCTCCAGGTCCTCTTCCACGTTGGAAGACACCATTCCGAGCATATCGCCGACCTTCTCCATCGTGGTCTCGGGCTGATATTCGATATCCACGCTGACACGGGTGCGGTCGCCGCCCACCGGCTCGAAACTCACGATCCCGTGGTTCTCCGGTCCGGCCGTGGTACGCCATGCGATGCGCTGATCCGGTACCTGCTCGACGATTTCGGTGTCCCATTCCTTGTGTTTTCCGCCGATCTCGGCATGCCAATGCACATGGCTATCGTCGATCTGGCGCACCTCCACGATGTTCTCCATGAAACTGGGAAAATCCTCGAACTGGGTCCACTGGTTATACGCAACTCTTACCGGCACGTTGACCTCTATGGATTTGTGCACGCTTGCCATTTCACACTCCTTCGGATCTGGTCTATTCGGTTTGTCCGGAATGCACCGGTCGAACGATGCATGGGTTCAATAAGTCGTTACCGATGGTGCCCAAAACGCCGCAATCGCCGCCGTTCGATCACTCATCAGCTCAAAAATTAGACACCGGGCGATTGGCACGGTTCGAAAGGAATCCAGAAGCCAAGGGCGGCGTATGCCCGGATCACATCCGTGTGTTTTGGATACCGGCATCCAGAACAAAGATCTGCAATTCGGTCCGACGCCATCCTTGGCCTCTTCGGCCAGTTTTCCACAGAACGCCGAATCTTCGGGAAAACCGCTTCGGTCATCGCGTATCAGTCTTATCAGGCCGAGTTCGTAAGCTTTTTCTGACTTGACGCGGGTAACAAGAACAATTCAGCATTCCGGCGCTTAACAGGATGGCGAAAAACTCTGACTGGTGCGCCGGGCGTCAACGGCGTGACCATATGAATGCCCGTCCGGCTTACCTGAAACAGTCCGTAGGGCGGGTTAGGCGATAGCCGTAACCCGCCTTGCCGCGGAATCGGCGGCTATCGCCTAACCCGCCCTACGAGCTGACCATTCACGATTGGGCTGTGTGGCATAAGCGGTGAACAATGGATTACGAACTTAGACCTGCTACTTCTGATGACTACGCATACTGTTACCGTCTCACCAAGAGGAACATGCATGATTTATTCTATAAACACTGGGGAGGCTGGGTTTCAACCGAGTTCCGTAACGGATTCGTCGTTGAGAACATAACCATGGTGATCATTGCCGGTAAACGAGCTGGTTACCTCAGCGTAATCAAAGAACCCACATCGATTTACATCGACAACATCCAGTTATCCCCTGCCCGGCAGGGCCAAGGTATTGGCACAAAGCTCTTGAACCGTCTACTTGCTACTTATTCAAAGGTCAGCATTCGTCTTACGACCTTTGAAGACAATCCGGCCAAAAGGCTGTATGAGCGAATGGGGTTTGTCGTCGTAGAAAGAAATGGCATGACAGTTAAGATGGAAAAACAGCCTAACGAGGCGGTGCACCGGAGCTGCTAACGCGGCCCGATTACCGGTGACGTTAGCAAAACGGCCCACGCTTTGGTTATTCGCTTTGATTTTTTTACGCAAAATGACGAAGTTCACTTAGCTGAACCAAGCCGAAGTTAAAACAACAAAAGCTTGACCCAGTCACCAAGCGCCGATTGTTCGGCACATGAGGCCACGTACCATATGTCCATCGCAAAGCTCAGATACTCAGATCTCCTTGATGCCTTCGAATTCGTGAGTTCCGGCGCGCCCTTTGACAGCAGGGCCTTCATCGATCGGGACACCGGAACGATTCACTATTTGTCACCCGAGTTCGACTTCGAAGAAGAAGTTCCCGACGATCTCGAAACATCAGACAGGTACGTCGAAGTTCCTCGCAAGCACGATCTGGACTTGGGGCATAACCTGGTATTGTCATTCGTAGAGCAAGAACTCCCCGGCGAATACGAAACCGTTTCCGAGTTTTTTCGAAAGAAAGGCGCTTACGGTCGCTTCAAAGATTTCTTGAATAGCCGAAACCAGCTTGAACGCTGGTACGAATACGAATCCCGCGAGACTGAAAAGGCGTTGCGCCTTTGGTGCGACGAAAACGCCGTTGAGCTCACCGATGATTCATCTGTGGCCTAACCTCTCGGTCAACCGGGCCGTCTGCTGGTTGCGCTTGCAGGTTCCCGCCGCCTTATCGGCTGCTGCCCGGTCCGGGATTCCAATTCCGCGCGGTGCAGCCGGCGACAAAGAAAGTATTTTCTTGCGTTCTACGGGGCGACGATCAGTCGCGCCGCACCAGCTTGAAAAAACGGCTTATCTCTCCGCTCTGGGTCCTTTCCTGATAAAGAAAAGCCAGCTTTTGCTCTTCGAACTTGTCGAAGAACGCCTCCCAGGAGATCCGCTCCAGCGTTTCACCGCCTTCGGTGAACCGGATGCGCAGGATGCCTGCCTCGTCGCCTTTGCCGGCGGTACCTTTAACGGTGGCGGGCCAGCCTCCCCGTTCTTCCACCCAGCGGCGAATCTCCTCGTGATTCGTCGTTTTTTTCGATTCGTGCGACATGACGACACCTCCTGGCATTGATCATTCGGTAATGAAGCCTTGCGGCGAGAACATTTTTTAGTTCGGTGTAGGGTGTGACGGTTTCGTATGCCGCCCGTTCCTGCACCCTAGTAAAAAACGTTCTAACCGTAGCTATGAATGATGCGGGGTCTAGGGAATCCCCCGCGTGCCCGGCGCACATGGTTTTCCAACTCTATGGCCCGATGAATCGAGGTATGGGCCGAAAGCACCTTGGCACGCGCCCGCTCGCCGATGCGGGTCCGTTCGGCATCCGAGGTCTCCTGGAGATGACGCAGAACGTCCTCGGCGCGTTCGGCCACCAGAATTTCTTCACCGATCTTGAAGAAGCTGTTGAGACCTTGCCAACGATCCGAGATGACCGGCGTCCCGCAGGCGGCGGCTTCGAACAGGCGCACGCTGGGCGAGTATCCGGCGCGTACCATCTCGTGGCGGGTGACGTTCAGCGTGAAACGCTGCGAGGTATAGAAGCGCCGGTGAGCGGCGGGCGGCAAGTGTTCGATGCGGTGAACGTTCGGAGGCCAGGCTATCGTTTCCGGGTATTGCGCTCCGACGATCGCAAATCGCCCCTGTGCCCACTGACGCGCGGGTTTCAGCAGCAATTCCTCGACCGCCGGCTGCCGGTCTTCGCTGTAAGTGCCCATGTAGCCGAGGTCGTACTCGATGGGGCCGAAGTCTGAAGAATGTAGATCCGGGTCTACCGAGCAGTAGAGCGGTTCCACCCGTTGAGCGCGGTACGAGCGTTTGAGCCAGGACAGGAGCGGACCGCCGGTGAAGGATAGATAAAGCTCGTAGCGGGGGATTAGATCCGGGTGCAGATATTCACAATCGCCGTGCACCAGTTTAGCCAGCGTGATCGGCGTATCGATGTCGTAGAAAGCGGTAAGGCCGCGCGCCGTGGCGATCACCCATTGTCCGACCTCGACGCCGTCCGGAACGTACGAGCCGACGATGACCAGATCGGCTTGCGCCACCTCGTCGGTGAACCGATCTTTCAGTTCGTCAAGATCGGCATAAAGGCGGGTCGTGCCGTAAGGCGGGTTGGGCAGGTCGCGGTTTTTCGCATACCAGGGCTGGTCGCGTTCCAGAAACAGTACGCTATGGCCGCGCGCGCTCAAGCCGTGTACCAGCGCCCGATAAGTCGTGGCGTGGCCATTGCCCCAGGATGACGTAATCGAGAGTCCCAGTATGACGATGTTCAATGGCTCGGACATGATCAAGCTCCTGTGTGTGGGTTTAAGGAGGGGTTGAACCGATCGGGAAGAGAGTTCTCCTCAGCATTGGATCGAGGCGCGGGCGTATTGCTCGAAACGCCGTCATCCGCCAGTCCGGTCAGAATACGGTGGACCAGCGCCGCCCGGTGCGCATAGGTATGCTCCGCGATCACCCGCCGCATGGCGGCGGCGCCGATCGCCCGAGCACGTTCTTCGGACGTCGTTTCAAGATGCCGGACGACATCGTCCCCGGTCCGGGCAACCAGAATTTCCCGGCCGGGTTCCAGAAATTGCTCGATGCCCTCCCAGGCGTCGGTGACGATGCAGGCGCCGGCACCCGCCGCCTCGAATACTCGGGTGGCGGGGGAGTAGCCGAAGCGCGCCATGCTGCTGCGGTTGATGTTGAGGACCATGCGCGAGCTGCAATTGAACGCGTTGTGATCCTGGGCGTATACATGGCCGAGATAGCGGAGATTGGGGAGTTCCGGTATGTTGCATTCCCACCCGTTTCCGCCGAGCAGGAAATCGGCTTTCGGGAGTTTCGCCGCGGGACTGAAGAAGAATTCGTGCACCCGCGTTTCCCGGTCCGGGAGGCGGTTTCCGAGAAATCCCAAAGTGGCGGCAAACCGGGGATCCGGTGTCACGGGATAATGAATGGCCGGGTCCAGCGCGTTATAGACCGGCACGCAATCGCGTGCGGCCAGTGCCCGGTAAGCCTCTACGACAGGCGGTCCGCCGCCGTAGGTCAGGATCAGGTCGTAATGGGGAATCAGGGTACGGAACGGATCGTTGGGATTCTGGTGAACCCGCTCCAAGGTGGCCGGGGCATCGACGTCCCAATAGATGACCATTCGGTTTGGCGCCCGAAGGCCCGGAATTTCGCGTTCCAGCCAGTCGTCGAACACGCCGACGCCGCTTGCCTTGACCAGGATATCCGCCTGCCGGGCGGCTTCCAGCGCTTTCGAAACGCCCTGTTCCGTGGCTGGATAAACCACGACGTTGGCCCAGGTCGGATTGGCCATATCGCGATGCTGCTGCCGCTCGAAGGCATCCGGCTCGTAGAAGGTAGTGCGGTACCCCAGCACGCTCAAGGCGCGAATCAGTCCGCGGTAGTACGTGGCCGCGCCGTTCCAGTAGGACGAGACCAGACTGGAGCCGAAGAATGCGACTTGCAGCCGGTGTTTCATGAAGACGTCTCCTATGTGACAGCGGGCTCTTTCCTCGATTTGTGTTCCGCGGAGCGGGACAGGCGCAGTTCGCGGCAGATGTCCAACAGCTCGTCGATTCGGTGCGCGCAGGTGTGGCGTCTGAGTATGGTGGCGCGTCCCTGCGCGGCCAGACTCTGCGCGAATTTGCGGTCGTGCAGAACCGCTGCGACGGCTTCCTCCATTTCGTGACGGGTGCGGGCGACCAGGAAATCCCGGCCGGGCGTAAACAAGCCCTCGACATCGTCCCAGGGCGCGCTGACCAGCGGAATGCCGCAGGCCAGCGCTTCGAAGGGGCGTATCGTGGGTATGCCCGGCAGCGCCCTGCGATAAGGCCGCCGCGGAATGTGAACCGTCACCTTGAAACGGGCGAACATTCGGGGAACCTCATAATTCGGCAGCCATCCGCCGTATTCGATTCCGGCGTCGGACAAGACGTCGAGCGCCCGTGCCGGGTAGCGCACGCCGTAAATGCGCGTCCTCAGCTTGAGCGTCTTGACCGGATCGATGAGAAATTCCTTGAGCTCGCGGGTGCGCTCGTCGTCGCCCCAGTTGCCTATCCAGATCAAATCTCCTTCCTCGGGCTCGCGCGGCATCGGACGGAATACGCGGGTATCGGCGGCCTCGTGCCAGGTCCAGGCCCGCGAGGCCCAGCCCCGGTCCAAATAGATGTCGCGCAGTACCTTGCCGAAGGCCAGCACCCCGTCGTAGTGTTCCAGATCGTATCGGGCGATCGATTCGGGATCGGTCACCGCCCGATGATGGGTGTCGTGGAACAGCAAGACGTAGTGCCCCGATCGGGCGCGATGGCGTCCGATCTTTTTGACCAAAGCGGGATCGTTCCACTCATGCACGATGACCACGTCGGCATCCGCCAGAACGGCGCCGATGTCGATATCGTCGACGTTATAAAAGCGGCTGAGCAGCTGTGGATAGGCCTCGAAAAAGCCCATCAGCGAGCCGGGAAGCCGCTCGGCGCGGAGGTTCTGAAGACTCCAGCCGTCGGTCGGTTCGTAAACCTCGACGCGGTGGCCGCGCTGCAGCAGTTCGGTGGCGATGCCCCGCAGGAAATGGGCATTGCCGTGGTTCCAGTCGGAGATCAGAGAGTGATAGAAGAGGACAAATTTCATTCTAAGATTCCATTGTTTTAGTTAGACGTGGCGATCGGGTCGCACCGGCGCTCCCGGCGATGCCGTTTGCGAGTGAAAAGAGACGTTCGTCGTCTTGCCGGCCCGGCGTTTGGTCGTCCGTCGGTCGGCGATCAAATCGTGATAAGCATTCCAGTACGCGGCGGCCATCCGTTCCGGCGTGAACCAGGCCGCTCTGATCCGGGCCTTGGCCGCCCAGTCGTGCCGCAGGTCCGGCCGGTCGATCAGTTCCTGAAGCGTCGAGCGGAGTTGCTCGGTATCGTTCGGCGATACGAACAAGGCAGCGTCCTGCCAGATTTCGCGAAGGCTGGGGATGTCGCCGAGCACCAGGGCGCATCCCGCCGAGGCCGCTTCCAGCGCCGATAAACCGAATGGTTCGTAGCGGGCGGGCAGGGCGTAGATAGCGGCATGGGCGAACCAGTTCGCGAGTTGCTCGGGAGAAAGCCGCCCGAGGCAATGGGTGTCCGCGAAGTCGGACGTTCCGCCGTCGGGATGTCGGGCTTCGCCGGCGATGTAGACGGGCCATGACAGGCGCGGGGCGATTCGGGCGAGAGCGGCGATATTCTTGGCCGGGTCCCATAATCGGCCGGCCGAGAGGATAAAGGGCTTTTTGTTGCTCTCGGGCTGGCCGGCGCGCCCATTGGAGATCACGCGGGCTGTCGGCAAAGGACCGTACAGCCTGCGCAATTCGGCGAGCATGGCCGCGGTCGGTGCGACCAGGCAGTCCGCCGCCCGCAGCCCGGTTCGAACGACGTCCCGATAGCGGTCCAGGCGCTTCGGCGCCGGCTCGCCATATACCGCTTGCCACCACGACAGCACGCAGGAGTGGCCGACCATCAGGACCGGAGCCGGCCAGGCCAGATGGCCGTGGGGGTAATCGTTCAAATGAATCAGCGACGGATTGGCGTCCTTCGCCAGCTTCAGCAGCCACCGGCCGGCTGCTTCGAGATCCTCCCAGGGATCGTCCATCCAGACCAGTTTGTAGCGGCTCTCGGCCACCCGGACATGGTGAAGGGCCGCGGCTTCGCGCCGCTGTTCGGCGGACAGGGGGGCGCCCATCGTGGCCAGCACGATGTCCGCCCCGAAAGCTTCCAATCCGCGGGCCAGCTCCAGCGCGTACCGCCAGACGCCTCCGATCGTGTCGGCCGTCATGAGGATTTTCATCGTCCGTAGATCCTGTCGAGTACGGTTGCGATTTCGACGAACTGCCGGGCTTCCGGGGCGAAGCGCCCTTCTTGGCCGAGCCTCCGTGTCCAATCGATGAGCGCCCTCCCGCCCCAGGGGTCGGGAGGGCTGGCGACGGCTTCGCGCCGGGTTCCGTGGAAGCGTTCGACGATGAAGTCGTAGAAGGAGCCGTCGACATTGCGGAGCGCGGCCCCGCCCCCGGTGCCGTGGAAAGAGAAATCGATCGCCGCATCGCGGCCGGCCGAAAGCCGCCAGGAACAGGCGATGCGAGCGACGGCGCCGCCTCGGAATCCGATCTCCGCGACGGCATAGTCTTCGATCTCGGCAGCCGGTTTTGCCAGGAGCCTCCCGCGGGCGTACAGGCGGCTGACGACCTCGGTGACGTCCGGAAAATCCAGCATCCACAGCGCCAGATCCACGAGGTGGACGCCCAGATCCATGACGCAGCCGCCGCCCGCCAGGGCGAGGTCGTAGAACCACGGCTTGTCCGGGCCATAGGCGTTGTGGAAGGTCAGGTCCACGGCATAGATTTCGCCCAGATCGCCCCGGCGGATGGCGTCGCGAATTTCCGCCATGCCGCGTACGTAGCGGTAGCTCAAATCCACGCCCAACAGCCTGTCCGCACGGCGCGCCGCATCGACGATGCTTCGCGTTTCCTGCCGGGTCCTGGCCAGCGGTTTTTGGCAGAACACCGCAAGGCCTCTTTCGAGAGCGGCCATCGCTTGCCGGGCGTGAGCGGCGCTGGGCGTGGCAATGACTATCCCGTCCACAGAGTTCTCGAAGAGGCTCTCCGGACGTTCGCTCAGGGCGGCTCCGGGCGCGAGGTGCGACGCTTCCTTCAGGGCTTCCGGGGACGGATCGGCGAGGGCGACGATCTCGGCGCAACCCTCTTCCGCCAGGGCGGCCATCCGGTTGCGGCCGATCCAGCCGACGCCGAGAAAGCCCAGCCGCGGACGGTTCGGCCGAACTTCCGTAGTCGCGTTTTGTACCGGAGTCGCGCTCATAGCAGCACCACCGCTTTCAGAAAGCCATCCGGGCGCGACCGCATCAGCTCGAAAGCCTGGGGCAGCTCCTTGAGGGCGAATCGGTGGGTGTAAAGCGGCGACGGATCGATGCGTCCGGTGGCCACAGCCGCGATCGCGGCGTGCAGACCGTCGGCGTATCGCTGCGGGTCGCGTTCGTGGGCGTTGATGACGTCCAGGCCGCGCCAGTTCCACAATTGCATGTTCACCTGGCGCGGCCCGTCCTGATGGTAGCCGGCGATCACCAAGCGACCCCGTACTCGGGTCAATTCGGTGGCCAGATCCAGGGTGTACTGTTCTCCCCCGACCTCGATCACGCAGTCGCAGCCGACATCCCCGGTCAGTTCTTTGACGCGGTCGACGGCAGCCTGAAAATCACCGATCGACAGGGTTTCGTCGGCGCCTTGGCGGCGTGCGACATCGAGTGCGTAGGGACGGCGGGACAGTGCGATCACGCGGGCTCCGGCCTTGGCCGACAGGCCGACGAGCAGGGCGCCCAGAAACCCGATGCCGACGATGGCGACCGTTTCTCCGGACTTGATGCCGCTGCGGTGAAACACGTTCATCGCGCAAGCCAGGGGTTCGCCTGGGAAGATCTGGTCGTCGAGCACGGCGGGAAGAGGAATGGCGGCGCTGGCTTCGACCAGATCGTATCCGGCGTAGGCGTGATAGGACAAAACCGCTACCCGAGTGCCCACCGCCGGACGCTCGACGTCCGCGCCCACTGCCTCGACGCGGCCCCAGCCTTCGTGTCCGGGGGCGCCGGGCGGGAAGGGGTAGTCGAACCAGGGGCGTCCTTCCCAGACCGGGAGATTCGAACCGCAGACGCCGCAGCCTTCCAGCTTGACGCGCACCTGCCCAGGACCCGGTGGGGGCACCGAGACGGGCATTACTCGAAGGTCCTTCGGTCCTCTGAAAACCGCCGCCAAGCAGCGAATCTGGGCGACGGTTGCCTGTAAGGGAGCTTGTTCCGTTGCCGGTCTCACGCGTTGATGTCCTCCTTGTGCTCAGCCATCCGTGCTGAGATTGTCCCGTTCCGGAAGCGGGCATCGGCCGGCAAGAGATCAGATGTTCATGCTGCTGACCGCTTCGCTATCGTTCCCTGTTTAAGCACTCTCGGATTCCACGCATCGGTCGGATTCCAAGGGGTGTCCAGTGCTAACTGTCGTGTTATTAACCCGGCCTATAAATATAGGCCGGGTTGATCCGGGGCAGGGATGCCCCGGCGCGGCGACAAGCCGCGTGAGCCCAGGCCGGGCGTGTACCGGGCCTGGGCGGCGGCCCGAAATACCAGGAGGGTATTTACGGGCCTGATTAATAAGTAAAGCTTTGAAAAAAGCCATCTCCCTCTGACCAAAGGTATCTACACAAGTCCGCAAAACCGTCATTCCGGCAGGGAAGGGTTGCGACTAAAGCAACCGTTTGCGATTGGATGCCGGAATCCAGAACACATGGATGTGAGAGGCCGTTGCCGTCCTTAGCCTCTGGACCCCGGCAATCCATGCCGGGGTGACGATTTGTACAGATACCTCTACTCTCCGGGAGAGGGTTGGGCGAGGACCCTTTAAGTCAGTCAATTACGCAAGTTTTTTACTCCGAACAGAGATTTACTGCGCGTAAATAAAGTTGCGTAAAGTTAAGCCCTATTCAACTCACCCGCACCCTAGCCCAATCACTCCGCACGTTCCCTATGCGGAGCCGCAAGCGGAGCTCGCGCGTGCAAATCGGCCTCGCCACGCTACGCTGTCCCGCTTCGCTCGCGAGTCCGGGGCAGCCCATCCCAGGCCTGCCCGCTCGTCGCGTTGCGCCTCGCCCTGCCGATTTTTCCCAGAGGGAGAGGGAGTGTTTGTGGCTTTACTTTCCCGGCCATTCGTAATCAAAGCTTCCTTTTAGTCCCTTCGACCGCACTGCCGCTGTCTTGCCGGGGTTGTACCGCGTCTTTTGGTCCGAGTACATTAGTAACCATTCGTATGTCGCCGCCACCCCGTCGTGCACGGCGGTTTCCGGTCGCCAGCCGATGGCGCGGTCCAGCTTTCGGATGTCGGAGACGTAGTACTTCTGATCGCCGGTGCGCCACGGCGCGAATGCCAGCTCAGGCCGGCGGCCGTGCAGTTCCTCGATGAGGTCCACCAGTTCGATCAGGCTGGTCGTCCTGGCCGGTCCGCCGCCGACATTGAAGGCCTGTCCGCGCAGCCGGCCGATGTTGTCTCCGGCGAGCCGCAAGGCTCTTACCAAGTCTTCGACGAACAGCACATCCCGGACCTGAAGGCCATCGCCGTAGATGGTAATCGGCCGATCCTGCAAGGCTCGAATCAGAAAGTGAGCCACCCAGCCCTGGTCCTCGGTGCCGTACTGGTGCGGCCCGTAGATGCAGCTCATGCGGAACACGGCCGTAGGCAGCCCGTAGCTGCGCGCATAGTCGAGGACGTATTGGTCGGCTCCGCCTTTCGAGCATCCATAGGGGCTGTGAAAATCCAGGGGCCGGTCTTCGCCGACACCGTTTCGGGCGGTTTCCTCGTCGTGCGGCATATAGCGATCGCCCTGGCGGCGTACGCCGAGATCGCCGAGATCGCCGTACACCTTGTTGGTCGAGGTGTAAACCAGCGGCGGCGGATTCGAGGCCGAGCGCAAGCCTTCGAGTATGTTGAGCGTGCCGCGGAGGTTTACCTCGAAATCGGCGGCCGGATTTTCGATGCTGGTGGTGACCGCCACCTGCGCGGCGAAGTGGAATACCTGCCGGGCCCGGTGCACGGCGTTCCGGACCGCGTGAAAATCCCGGATATCGGCGATGTCGACCTGGACCCGGTTACCATGGGTAGAGCGGAGCCAGTCGAGATTGCGCTCGACGCCCGGCCGGCCCAGATTGTCGAAGATCAGCACCGGAATGCCGTCGTCGAGCAGGCGATCCGCGAGATTGGTCCCGACGAACCCCGCTCCGCCGGTGATCAGCACCGGCCTCAGGTCGTTTCCGGTAAAACCTTGCTTCGGATTCAACGGTTGGTGCTTGTCGTTCATAGCCGCAGTCCCCGCTGCGAAAGTTCCTCGTTCGCCGCCTCGAACCGGTCGAAAGCGGGCTGGGTTTGCAGCCATTCCGCCAGTTCCGCCATGCCTTCCTCCAGCTCGATGCGGGGCCTATAGCCGAGGATGTTTTGGGCCTCGCCGATATCGGCGAAGCAGTGGCGGATATCGCCGACCCGATATTGCTCGGTGATTACCGGCCGAATCTCTTCCCTGCCGAGCAACCGACCCATCTGCTCGGCAATCTCGCGCACCGTATAGCTGCGGCCGCTGCCGACATTGAGTGCCCGACCGGCGGCCTCGTCGCGCTCGAGCGCGAGCACACAGGCCTGCACTACGTCCCGGATATTCACGAAATCGCGTCTTTGTTCGCCGTCCTCGAAGATCGACGGGCTGTTGCCGTTGAGATAACGCGAGGCGAAGATGGCGAGCACGCCGGTGTAAGGGTTGGACAAGGCCTGCCGGGTCCCGTAAACGTTGAAGAAGCGGAGCGCGACGGCCGGAATGTTGTAGGCTTGGCCGACCAGCAGGCATAAACGCTCCTGGTCGTATTTCGACAAGGCGTAGACCGACGCGGGCGAGGTCGTCTTCGATTCCGGCGTGGGCAGGGGTTGCAGCGGATCGCCGTTGTTGTCGGTCAGTTCCCACTGGCCGTGCTGAAGCTGCGTCAGCGGCCGTTCCGGGGGGGTGCAGGTCTGACCACTGGTGGTCCGGTAAAGTCCTTCGCCGTAAACGCTCATACTGGACGCCACGGCCAGCTTTTTCACCGGTTGTTCGATCAGAGATTGCAGCAGCACGGCGGTGCCGCGGTTATTGATGTCGGTGTATCGCTCGATCTGATACATGCTTTGGCCCACACCGACCGCGGCGGCAAAGTGGAACACGGCATCCACGTTCCGTAGCGCCTCTCGGACTGCGCCGGCATCGCACACGTCGCCGTGCATGAATTCGACCGCGGGATTGAGGTATTGCGGCGGCTGTCGGTTATCGCCGTGGACTTGCTCGCTGAGAGTGTCGAGCACCCGGACCCGGTAGCCTTGGTCGATCAACCCATCGGCAAGGTGCGAGCCGATGAACCCTGCTCCTCCGGTAATCAAGATCCTTTCCATGGTCACTCCTGTCGATCCATCGTTTCGGTGATGCTCCGGTGTCGTCGAGACGTGTTGTCGGCAAAGGATTGCCGTCCTGCGACTCCATCGATCTCTATAGGTCGGGAATCCTTTCCCGACGCAGCCCGTCGGCCAGCGGCTCGTCGGCAAAGGATTGCCGACCTACGAATCCGTATCGCCGGCCGGGGGCCGGAACGGAATCAGCTTCCGGTCATGGCTTTCGAGGACGTATGTCCCTTCGCCGTCAAGGTGCTCTCGAAATAGTCTATGGTGCGTTTTAAGCCGTCGACGAGAGACGTGGATGGCGTCCAGCCGAGTTTTTCGCGGGCGTGGCTGATGTCCGGGCAGCGCCGGATGGGATCGTCCACCGGCAGCGGCCGAAAGGTGATTTTCGAACGCGAGCCGGTCAGATCGATGATAGTGTCGGCCAGTTCGAGCATGGTGATTTCGGCCGGGTTGCCCAGATTGAGAGGGCCCGGCACATCGTCGGACGTCGCCATGAAGCGCTGCATCGCCTCGATCAAGTCGTCGACATAGCAGAAGGAACGCGTCTGGTTGCCGTCGCCATAGATGGTCAGCGGACGGTTCCGGAGCGCTTGCCCGATCAGGTTCGGAACCACGCGGCCGTCGTTGAGCCGCATATAGGGTCCGTAGGTATTGAAGATGCGGCCGACTTTGACGCGCACCGTGTGCTGCCGGTAATAGTTGAGAAACAAGGTTTCGGCGCAGCGTTTGCCCTCGTCGTAACAGGCCCGCGGCCCCACGGGGTTGACCGAGCCGCGATAAGCTTCATGTTGAGGATGGGTTTCCGGATCGCCGTAAACTTCGCTGGTCGACGCCTGGAATATCTTGGCTTTCGAGTAACGGGCCATTTCCAGGAGATTGAACGAGCCCTGCACGCAGGTCTTCAAGGTGTGGACCGGATCGGCCTGATAGTGGACCGGCGAGGCTGAGCAGGCGAGGTTATAGATTTCGTCTACGTTTTCGACGTGCAGCGGCAGGGTAATGTCCTGATTGATGATTTCCAAAGCACCCAGGTCCTTGAGTCCGAGGAGAATCTCCTCGCCTCCGGTTCGAAAGTTGTCGATGCAGGTGACCGCATGACCTTGCATAAGCAACCAGCGGCAGAGATTCGTTCCCAGAAACCCGGCTCCGCCGGTCACGACAACGTGTTTCCTTCCACTCTCTGTCATATCCATGATCTCCGCTTTTAGAGTGCATCCTTGACGTTCTTGGACGAATGACCTGCCGACTTCGGGATCAGCGGACCGTTTTGCGGATTTGCCTTATGCGTCGTTGTCCATTCCGGTAGCACACGGCTGTGCTCGATACTGTTCGGCAGCGGATAAACCCACCGCAGCAGTTGCTTAATTGGGCAGCAAAAGGCGTCGCATTCCTTGCGGTCTGTTTATGGTTTGACTGGGTAACTGAAAGCTTGCGGATGACCCTTCCCTGCTGAAAGCTTAAAACTATCCATGTCCCAGGCGTATTACCGGCTACTGATATTTTGGTCCGTGCTGTTTGTCAAAAGTTCAATGACATCTAAGTTGATGCTCGACTTCGGTAGCGGCAGTGTCTATCGGTCGTGCGTTTCGTCACCGGGATATCTATCGCCATGATCTATCGACGGTCTTCGCCGAAATGCCGGATAAACAAGCGACGCTCGGAGTCGAATATTTACATTTGAGGTTGATGTTCTCGGTTTGAGTCCGGGCGAACACGGGCCGATATCAGGCAAAGGAGCAAGCGTATGACGGGCGAGTTGCAAGAACCGAAACCGCCGTTTCCGGAACAACATCTGGAGCGGCCGGAGCTGGAATCCGAGCTGGAGCCCCGGCCGAGATATTCGGCGCCGCTCTACAAAGGAGCGGGCAAGCTCAAGGACAAGGTCGCGCTGGTGACGGGGGGAGATTCGGGAATAGGCCGGTCCGTCGCCGTGCTGTTCGCTCGGGAGGGAGCGGATGTCGCCATCGTTTATCACGAGGCGCATTCGGACGCCGAGGAAACCAAGCAGGCGGTCGAAGCGGAAGGGCGTAAGGCTCTCGTCATTTGCGGCGACATCAAGAACTCGTTGTTTTGCCGACAGGCGGTGGAAAGAACCGTTCAGTCGTTCGGCAAACTGAACATTCTGGTGAATAACGCAGCCTATCAGAAACACTGCGACAGCCTCGCCGAGATTTCCGAGGAGCAGTGGGATCTGACGTTCAAGACCAACATCTACGGTTATTTCCATATGACCAAGGCGGCGCTGCCTCACCTCAAGGGCGGCGATGCCATCATCAACACCGGATCGATCACCGGTCTGGAAGGCAATGCCGGGCTTCTGGATTACTCGGCGACCAAAGGCGCGATCATCGCCTTCACCAAGTCGCTGGCGCAGAATCTGGCGGAATCGCGGATCCGGGTGAATTGCGTCGCTCCGGGGCCGGTTTGGACGCCTCTGAATCCCGCCGATCAGCCGGCCGAAAAAGTTGCCAAATTCGGCATGCAGACCAAGTTTCAGCGACCGGCCCAGCCCGAGGAAATATCGCCGGCTTACGTGTATTTCGCGTCCGAGGCGGATTCGAGTTACGTGACGGGCGAAGTGCTGACCTTATTGGGAGGGAATGTTCGCGCCGGTTGAGTTAATGCGGTCTTCACGCCGGTCTCGCGCCATGCACTGGAAAACGTCCCGCCTATTCAAAAGGCAGGCCGAACCGAGTGGTCGTCGGTCGGCCATCGTTTGCCGAGCAATCCGTGATGTCGGGAAAGGATTCCCGACCTACCCGGAGTGATTGCCTGAGTTCGTAGGTCGGCAATCCTTTGCCGACTGCAATGTCGGGAACGGGGCGACTCGAGGTCCGTTTGCTATCGATCCGGCGATACCGACCTTGAATCCAACGGCATCGCCCTCCGTGCTTCGACGGGTCGCTTTAGGGCGCGGCGGAAATCGCCCTGACCAAGTCCCCTACCTTGGAGGTGTCTATGCTCGTGGCCAAGTCGCCTTGGCTCACGACGCCGACCAGCTTGTGCTCCTCGATGACCGGCAAGCGCCTGACTTTATGGTCGATCATCTTGCGCAGCGCATCGTCGATGGAGTCACTGGCATGGACCATGACGGGAGTGCCCTGAGCGACTTCGCCCGCGGTAGTCGTTGAAGGATCCCGATCTGCGGCCAGAACCTTCACCACGATGTCGCGGTCCGTCAGCATGCCCTTGAGGCGCTTGTCGTCGCCGCAAATAGGGAGTGAGCCGATGTCGAGCAGTTCCATTCGCTTCGCGGCTTCGATGATGGTTTCGTGCTCGCCGATGCACTCGGCGCCCTTGGTCATAACATCTCGTACCTGTTTGTTCATACCGTTTTCCTGCGCTCCAGTGATTGACCGGACGTGAGTCGCCGCTGCGAATGCAGGCCTCATCGTCTCGGATGTTGCCTCGAATCGTCCGTGTTGTCCCTTCCTTTGTCCCCATAGGCTTTGCCGATGGTGTCGGCCACGTATGCACGACGTTCGCCCAAAGGCTCGGGTTCGCCTATGGTGGTGTCCTCCTTGGTTTGATGCTCCATTTCGGCGTTGAGCTCGGCGCCCAGGAGCACCACGTAAGCCGTGAGGTAAAACCAAGTGAGCAGAATGACGATGGCGCCGACCGAACCGTAGGTTTCGTTGTAGTTTCCGAAATTGGACACATAAAAAGAAAACAGCCCCGAACCGATCAGCCACAACACTACCGCCAGCACGGCACCGGGGCTGATCCATTGCCAGCGGGGCGCATTGCGGCAAGGGCCGTAATGGTAGACGACGGCCAAACCGAAGATGAAAGCCAGCGCCAGAAGCGGCCAACGCAGGAGAGAAAACAGGAATGACAGAAATCCGCGGAGGCCGGTAAAGCTCAGAAAAGCAGGCAAGCCGGCAATGAGGCCTATGGCGACCAGGGCGAAGAGGATTCCGCCGAAGGTGAAGGCTAGAGCCAGGCCGTTCAATTTCAAGAAGCTCCTTTTCTCCTGCTCGTTGTAGACGATGTTCAGCGCGGTGATCAGGGAGGTGATGCCCTTTGTAGCGCTCCAGATCGCCACCGCTAAACCGATGAGGACACTTAAGCTCAGCGCTGTGTTGGCATGACTGGCGATGTCGTTCAACTGCCGGCTCAGCAGCGCATGGGCCTCCGCAGGGACGATGTTCGCCAGCGCTTCGATCTCTTTCTGAACGTCGGCGGGATCGGCGACCAGACCGTACAGGCCGATCATTGCCGCCAAGGCGGGGAAGATCGCCAGCAGGGCATAGAACGCTACGCCGGCCGCGACGATCGAAATATTGTCGTGGACGACCTCGTTCTTGACACGGTAGGCAATGTCCCGCCAGCCTGCGAGCGGGATATCCCAAGGACGCACTGCCGAGCGGCCTCGGTCGTTGTAAGCGGAAGCGTCAGTCGATGTGGGCATTGGGAAGACCTCCCTGACTGATTCGGGAAAAGCGATTTCCGGCGCGGAGACGGCATCGACTGTGCAATCTCGACGCCGTCGTTCATGGCGCGCTCCGTCGTCGCTTTTTATGCGAATTCGCCATGACGCGTCGAGCGCGCCATGGCGTTTTTCCAACGGTTAACCGGCTTGAGGACCGTCGCTTACGGCGTGTTCGGAGACTCGTAGCCGGGTCCTCGGCTCATGGAGCCGGACATCCGGCGATCGGGCATGCCGTGCCGCCGCTCTCCGGCAGGCGGTACTCGCGTGACGTTTCCGATCGTCTCGGCCAAGAATCCCTTGCGGCGGTCGCTTACGCCTCCGCGGCGCTCGCCCATCGGTGGCACGCCTTTCATGGATTCGGCGGCGGCTGCCTCACCTCCCGTGGCTCGTGTAACTCCGCCCATACCTTCGGTGGTCGTACCGCCGGCCGTGGTGCCTCCCACCGTAGTTCCACCGGTGCCGATGCCGGTTTCGCCGCTTTCCATGCCATGAAGTATTTCGCCCGAACTCGAGCCAGCCGTAATCGGGCTGCTCTCGGCTTCGGTCGGACCCTCGTGCATCGGGCCGGCGGTAGCCGGTTCGCGTTCGGCTTCGACGGCGCCCTCATGCATGATTTCCCGGCCGGTTTCGCGAGCTTGACGCGCCAATCGGTCTCTCGTCTCTCCCATCATTTCGTCTTCCATGCGTGTGCGGGGCACGGCGGCACCGAGCGCCGCTCCGATGGCGATCCCCAACACGCCCAGGACCAAGGGTTGTTCCTGAACGATGTGCTGATACTGGTCTTGGGCCGCATGGCCGAGTCGTACCGCCTGATCCTGCGCTCTGTGAGAGACTTCTCCGGCTTTTTCGCGGACGCTGCTCATGGTGTCGCCGACGGAGTGCCGAACATGGCTCGCCTTTTCGCCGAGCGTTTCCCGGACATGGCCGACGGTCTCCGATACTCTGCCTTTGGCGTGTCCAAGCTTTTCGCTCATGGCGCCTTCGCCCTTGGTTCCGCCCATGCCGTGGGAAACGGACCGTTCTATCTCGCCATGGCTGCTATGCAGACTTTCCATGCCGTGAGAAGGCTTCATGAGCCCAGAAACGGATCGGCCGCCTTTGCCTTTGGTTCGGCCCGACAGCGCCAGCCAAGCGAGCCCGGCGCCGAGCAGAGTCATCGGAATCGGATTTTCCTTGACGACAGTCCCGGCACTGGTGCCGAACCGTCGCAAATTTTCGTTTATCTGCTTCTCGTCCAGATAGTTCAAGGCTTGATCCAGGAGCTGTCCGGGCGAAAATCGCTCTTGAATCGTGTCCAGAGTCTCCGCCATCTGGCTTCGTGTCCGTTCGATATCGGTTTCGATTTGTTCGGGACTTCTGGTCTCGTCATATGTAGCCATAACATTCTCCACTATGCTTGCTAGAGAGCACCCGTCCCAGTCGTAGCCTGGGGGGACGCTCTTTAGAACTATGCTGATAGGATGTCCTCAAAACAGTCGGACTACCCATTAATCGCCATCGAAATACGGTCACATCAGTGTCAATCGCTCTTCGATCCAGGCCCGGTGCCTCCGTTCGTCCGCCAGATTGCGCTCCAGCAGCGGACGGGCTTGAGGCAAGATATCGGTCCGCTGGAGTGCCTGGCTGTACGCCTGGTTGGTGTCGTCCTCATTGGATTTCATGGCCTGGAGAATGCCTTTATCGCCGGCAATGTTGCCGATGATGACCTTGCCTTGCGTCAAAACGGCTTTGAAGTCGGCCTCGGTAGGCGGCATTTGGCCAAGATCGCGTACGATGCGACTCAGTTCCTGGATATGGCGCTGGTGATCGCTCATGAATTCACCGAGCCGATCACCGACGGCACCATCGTCGATCCTTTTAATGGCGGCTTCGTATGCGGCGACGGCATCGAAGTCGAGCTCGATCAAATTGCAGAGCGTTTCGATGAAGGATTCCTCATTTCCGATTAGGGTAGGCATATGGTTCCTCGCTCGTCCGAGCGGTTCTCTTTTCTTAACGATGACGAGTTACTTGATATGCTCACGCAAAACTTCCGAATCTCTGCGGAGTGACTCGCCGGACTTCTTTGGCATCAAGTTTTTCGCCTTGAGATTGCTGCGGCCTTTTTGCAGCAATACCAAGCCGATGATGAGAACGATCGATCCGACGATCAGCGGCGACAGCCACGGGTTGTCGACAGCGACGGCTCCCATGATGTCGTTGAGGGCGGCGACCGCTGCGAGCAAGAGAGTCAAAAACCCTGCAAACACGATCGCACCGCCCACCGTCAGCGAGCCGACCCCGGCACCTGCTTCCGACACTTTCTCGGAAA
Organism: Methylocaldum sp. 14B; assembly: GCF_002005105.1. Classification (GTDB taxonomy): domain Bacteria; phylum Pseudomonadota; class Gammaproteobacteria; order Methylococcales; family Methylococcaceae; genus Methylocaldum. Next base: position 107,278 of record NZ_MSCV01000008.1, read on the forward strand.
GCTCCGCCTTCATCAATTGTCCCTCTTGACGGACGAGAGTCGACAACTCCCGCGTAAAGTCCGTTAGGAGTCCGGCAAGCGAAGAATCCTTCTTGCCTGTAACTTCATCTGGTTGCATGACAGCACTCCTCTCATAAATGGTTGTGCCGGCGCCTTTGACGCCGGATGTTTCGCGTGTCGGATATGTAGCCCTTTTGGAATCGGAAACCTCAGTGGGTATATCGGGTTTCGGTTCCCACGCGCTCCGTGGAGCCATGCGCCGGCTCGGTTTCTCTCCGTTCTGCCGAGCTCTTGAGAAATCGTGAAAGCATGAAACCCACGAGTACGCTTCCACCGAAGAAGACCCCCGGATTTCGGCGGGCGAAGTCCTCCGTCTTTCTCATCATGGTGCGAAGATCTCCTTCGCGAATGGTATCGACCATTCTGTCGAGAGCTCCCGCCGCACGATCGACATAGCGGGCGGTCGTACCTTGTTCCCGCTCGTTCAACTGTTGAGCGGTTCGATGCAAGGCTTCCGCCATGCCGCCGACTTCCGAGGCCGCGGCGTTGCGCTGACCCCTGAACAATGATTCACCTCTTTGCTTGGCTTCTTCCTTCAGCCGTTGCATTTCGTGCTTGATTTCGCCGGCTACTTCCTTGGCTTCGGTCTTAATATCCGACGAACGCATTTCCGCGCTGCCTGTGGTACCCATTCCAGTACCGGACTGAGTCGAGGAGGCAGGTTTGGTGCTATCTAAATCAGTATCTACGTTAGCCATGACATCACCTCGCCTTCTGATGGTTGATAATTGACAAATTATTCTTCGAGATACCAGGAAAAAACAGTCGTATTAATTCGTATTCTTAGTTAAAAATCATGGTTTTCCGATAAACTAGAACTGCTGGTATATTCCTTTTGGCAAATCGATCTAAATACCTTGACGATCTGTGAGAAGGTAAATAAGACCAGGTTATGAATGTTTTTAAGAAGATGGTCTAAAGCGGCTGGCGAATACGTACTTGAAGGGTGATATGGAATAGTATAAGAACGAATATATTGCCCTTATGAACAACAGGCGGCCTGTTGTTTTGTCTCTTGTCTACAACAAGTTGGGAAAAAGACTAAAAATACAAAGCTAAGTTGCCGATCTCCAATGATGGTTAAACCGAGGCCCGCCTCGATACCGAGTCTTGATATAGGTTTAAGACCATTGATAGGGATTGAATATCCCTGATGTCGAGGTAACGGTGGCTCGTACGTGCGGACATCTATTTCCGAATGAGACCCCGCCTCCGGGAGAGGTTCAGGCTATTTATCGGGATTCGGTAGAACGTTGCCGGCTTCGGCAGTTCGTGGCGTCGAGCGTCTGGAGGAGTTCAGGTAAAGCGCCGCGCCAAGACCGGCGAGCAGGGCCAAGGTGCCCGCAGTCCAGGCCGTCTTTCGATAGCGTTGTTGATGGGGTTCCAGCCAGCCGCCGCGCACGGTGTCGAATTCGGGCATGGGTTCGAAAAGGTTTCCGGGCGAATCCGGTCCGGGCCGGTCTTGAAAGTGACGTCGCTCCACCTTTCTTGCCACCATCCGTTCCGCCAGCGGCGGCGCAAGATTCCACATGGCGATCATCCGCCCCGCGTTGCCCACCGTGACCTCCCTCTTCGGATGGCGAATCGTCTCCAAGATCGCCTCCGCTACGTCTTCGGGCGCATAAACCGGCGGCATCGCCTGAACCGCTTTTCCGGAGTAGTTGGCGGCATGTTGGAACAACGGGGTATCGATGGTTGCAGGCAGAATGGTGCACACGTGAATGTCGGGCGTATCGCGAAGCTCCATGCGCAAGCTTTCCGAGAATCCGGTGATGGCGAACTTGCTGGCGACATACGCGCTGGCATACGGCGCCGCCACTTTCCCCACTACCGACGCCACGTTGACCAATACACCGTATCCTTGCTTGTGGAAATAGGGCAGAACCGCCCGTGCACCGTGAACATAACCGAAGAAGTTGGTTTCGATGACGCGTCTAAATGCATCCGCAGGCGCGTCCTCGAACCGGGACAGCATGGTAACGGCGGCATCGTTGACCCACACGTCGATTCGCCCGTAAGTCTCGATGGCACGGCGCGCCAATTGCCTGACTTGCTCTTCGTCGGTGACGTCGGTCCTTACCGCCAACGCGCGTCCGCCGATTTGCTCGCATTCCCGCACCACTTCGTGCAATACGTCCGCTTGGCGGGCCGCCAGCACGACCGTTCCATGCTGTTCGGCGACCTTCATCGCCGTCGCTCTGCCGATGCCGCTGGACGCTCCGGTAATGACGATCACGGAGTCGGCAATATTCAATCGCATGGAAACGTCCTCTCATTCCAGCCGGGCACCGACTCGAAGATCGGTATAGTTCGCCGAAACAAACGAGGCGCGGTGGACAGAGCGCCGCAGCGAGATTCCCTCTCTATCGGCTCTCTGCGGCCGCGCCGCAACAGGATCAGGTGGTCCCGATGAGCCTGTTCAGAACGTTGAGGTGTTGCTGTTGTCTCGGCAACAGCGTGGTTTGAATCAAGTTTCGGACATCGGCCGGAATATCCGCATCCAGCAGGGCTTCCTGGTAATCCTGAATACCGTTTTCCTCTCCTTGGCGGAGGGCGGTGAGAGCCGCCTTATCACCCAATAATTTGGCGCCGCCCATGACCATTTTGGACCAGGTTCCCCAGGCTCCGGAGTCCTCCGTGGGTTTGCCTCCGGACTGAATGATCCGCTCCCTGAGCTTGTTGGCGGAGTCTCGATGATCTTCGCAAATCGAAGAAATCTGCTGCACTTCTCCAACCTGCGGCTCATTGCGCAATTTATCCAGAGCCTGTTGATAGGTTTCGACGGCGGATATTTCGTCTCGCAATAGGGTATTAAGTTTGGATTCGTCCCATGGCATATACGTCTCCTGATGTTTGCTCCGAAGCGAAGTTGTCCGCTGGTTAGGTGACGCTCGCTTCTCCGCTCACTGCGATGTCTTCCGCATTAGCCTGTTCGAAAATCTCTTTGGCTTTGGACCTTTGGTGGCTGTCAGTGGTATGCACGGAAATCAGAATGTTCCCGCTCTTGATCTTGCCCTCGTAACGTTTGGCTTCGTACTCCGGAATTCCCATGCCGACCAGAGCTCCGATGATTCCTCCGGTTGCTCCGCCGATAGCTGCGCCAGTCAGTGCCGCCGCGATAGGTCCGGCAGCGATAAAGGGGCCGACACCAGGTATTGCAATAGTGCCGATTTCTGCAAGCCAACCGAGCACGGCACCCACGCCCATGCCTGCGACTCCTCCGGCGGTAGCTCCCTCCGGCGCCTTGGTGTGCTGCTCGTGGGCGAAATCTTTGGTCGTGGACTTATCGGGAAAAAGGACGGAGATATCGTTGTTTGAAAATCCCGAGGACCTCAAACGATCGATAATCAACTCGGCTTGTTCTCTCGTCTTGGCGACACAAAATACGGCTTTTTCCATGTCAATCTCCTTATGAAAATTGCGTGATTAGAATATATTGACGCAAGAAGATACCGAAATGGCTTGAGTTATATCTTGAATTTATCAGCAAAAGGTAACTACCTTAAAAGCGGCAATGCCCCACTTATTCTATTCAAGTAGTCGACGCGCTAGCTGACGGTGCATCCCTGATTGGTGGCGCTCGGGGAGCGTGGAAAAACGGCGTTACCGTCAGCTAGCCAAGTATTCGATTTACATCTTCATACCTTCTACTTGCCTTTCCGCTTCTTCACGGGCTATCCCGTATCTTTCCTGAATCTTGCCTATCAGTTTTTCTCTTTCGCCATTAATCTCGTCAAGCTCATCGTCGGTCAACCGACCCCATTGAGCTTTAATCGTGCCTTTGACTTGTTTCCAGTTTCCTTTGACTTGATCCCAGTTCATGACATTTCTCCAAATATACGCCATAGACAAAGCATCTGCCCTGACTGGCTCATAACGTTGAGTACATATACGTATTGACGAAATATGTACCTTTCTTCGACCGTATTTATTCCACCGGTCGAAAGTTTGTAAAAGTTCGACAAAACCTCTCGCGAAAGATTCCTTACTGATAATATTTTCGGACGCCAGCCGCGAAGAGTGTCGCGAACGGCTTGTGATCACTTCCCTGCCAAGGTATAAAAGCCATAAAACAGGCTTCGGAGGAGTTGTGTCATGACTGAGGAACTCAAGTCCTCAAACAGCGATCAAGAATTGGAGAATGGGCAAGCGACAAAATCCGAATCGCAAGCTGCTCCGCGCAAGGACGCAGAGCGCCCAGAGCCTACCCGCTACGGAGATTGGGAAAAGGACGGACGGTGTATCGATTTTTAGTTTCCATGCACGCGGTTCTCGGCGCGTCCGGCAAAGATTGCTGGGCGCAGGTTTGCCATCGCAGCCAGGAACAAGACCTTAGGTGTTTCGCCAAGTTATGAGTGAGCGTCCGCTGTCGCCCCATCTTCAGATTTACCGCTTGCCGCTGACCGCGGTCTTGTCGATCACGCATCGAATAACCGGAGTGTTATTAAGCGTCGGCCTGGTTTTTTGGGCAGTGTGCCTGATGGCCGTCGCCGAGGGAGAGGCTCAGTTCGCCTGGATACAAGCCGTTCTGCGCTCGTTGCCGGGGCAATTACTGTTGTGGGCCTGGCTTTTTTCTTTGTTCTTTCATTTTTCCCATGGCGTCAGACATCTGATCTGGGACACCGGGCACGGTTTCGATCGTGACACTTTGGATCGGTATGCTTATTTGGAGTTGGTCGCTGCGGTGTTGCTGACCCTGGGGTTATTCCTACTCACATGATCACGATTTTCTAAGGGCCCATGAACTATCGATCACCGCTTGCCCGTGCCCGGGGACTCGGCTCGGCCAAACAGGGAACTCATGAATGGTGGCGGCAGCGGGTGACCTCTATCGCGCTGATTCCTCTGATATTTTGGCTTGCGCCCGTAGTCGTTTCGCTGCCTCATGCCGATTACGAGCAAGTCGTTCGGTGGATAGCGACGCCGTGGAACAGTATCTTCCTGTTGTCTTTCATCATTCTGGTCTTCTATCACGCCACGCTGGGGTTGCAGGTGGTGATGGAGGATTACATTCATACCGAATGGCTGAAAATGCTCAGCATTCTGGGCATGAAGCTGGTTTTTTCCTTTCTGGCGTTGGCGTCGCTCTATGCAACGCTGCGCATCGTGTTCATGGGGTAGCATGACCAAGGCCTACGAGATCATTCGCCATACCTATGACGCCGTGGTTGTCGGAGCCGGCGGCGCGGGTTTGCGCGCGGCGCTGGGACTGGGCGAAAAAGGTCTGAAAACGGCGTGCCTTACCAAGGTCTTTCCGACACGCAGCCACACCGTGGCGGCTCAGGGCGGTATCAGCGCCGCATTGGGCAACATGGGCGAGGACGATTGGCGCTGGCATATGTACGACACGGTGAAGGGGTCCGACTGGCTGGGCGATCAGGACGCGATCGAATACATGTGCCGCGAGGCGATTCCCGCCGTCATCGAATTGGAGCATTACGGCGTCCCTTTTTCGCGTACCGAGAACGGCAAGATTTATCAGCGCGCTTTCGGCGGCATGACCACCCATTTCGGGAAGGGCTCCGCCCAGCGCACCTGCGCGGCGGCGGACTTTACCGGCCACGCCATTCTCCATACGCTCTACCAGCAATCGCTCAGGCACAAGGTGGAGTTCTTCACCGAATACGTCACTCTGGATCTCATCATGGACGAGGGCGAATGCCGCGGGGTGCTCGCATGGCGCCTGGATGACGGAACCTTGCACCTGTTCCGCTCGCACATGACGATCCTCGCAACCGGCGGTTACGGGCGTTGCTACTTCTCCTGCACGTCCTCGCACACCACGACCGGAGACGGCAACGCCATGGTCCTGCGAGCCGGATTGCCGCTCCAGGACATGGAATTCGTGCAGTTCCATCCCACCGGGATCTACGGAGCCGGCTGCCTGGTCACCGAAGGCGTGAGAGGCGAGGGCGGTTATCTCACCAATTCCGAAGGCGAGCGTTTCATGGAGCGCTACGCGCCCCACGCCAAGGACCTGGCCTCGCGCGACGTGGTGAGCCGCGCCATGACACGGGAAATCCTGGAGGGGCGGGGTGTCGGGCCGGACAAGGATCACATCTACCTGCATCTTGAACATGTCGATCCTGCGGTAGTCGAAGAAAGGCTGCCCGGCATCAGCCAGACCGTCATGATCTTCGCCGGCGTGGATGTTACGAAGGCGCCGATTCCGGTCATTCCGACCGTCCATTACAACATGGGCGGCATTCCCACCAATTACAAGTGTGAAGTGGTCACGCTGAAGGACGGCAACCCCGAGACGCCGGTGCCCGGCTTGATGGCGATCGGCGAGGCGGCTTGCGTGTCCGTGCACGGGGCGAACCGGCTCGGGTCCAATTCCCTGCTGGATCTGGTCGTGTTCGGGCGGGCGGCGGCATTGCGTTGTGCCGAGCTGATCCAGCCCAAGCGGCTCCACAAACCGCTTCCGCCGGATGCTTACGATCCGGCGCTGGCCCGCTTCGACCGGCTGCGCTACGCCAAGGGCTCGCGGAAAACCGCGGACATCCGCCTGGCGATGCAGAGGAGCATGCAGAGCCATGCGGGCGTATTCCGGACGGGCGAGGTGCTGCAGGAAGGCGTCGACCAGTTGAAAGGCGTCATGGATTCCTTTCAGGATGTGCGCGTTTCGGATCGTTCGCTCATTTGGAATACCGATCTGGTCGAAACCCTGGAGCTCGAGAATCTTCTCGCCCAGGCCATGGTGACCATCGCCGGAGCGCTCAACCGCGAAGAGAGCCGGGGAGGGCATACCCGTGAGGACTTTCCCGAGCGGAACGACGAAAACTGGCTGAAACACTCGCTGCTGTGGCTCGATGAGCGTCACAATGTCCGTATCGATTATCGTCCGGTCCACCTGTACACCCTGACCGACGAGGTCGAAGTCATTCAGCCGCAAAAGCGGGTGTACTAGAGTAAAGGTTATGGGGCTTTTTTCACTACCCAAGAATTCTACGGTCAAACCCGGCAAGGTATATTCGGCGCCCGAGGGCGCCACCAATGTCAGGCGATTCGAAATCTACCGCTACGATCCCGAGTCCGGAGAAAATCCGCGCCTCGACGTTTTCGAGGTCGATCTGGATCGCTGCGGGCCGATGGTTCTCGACGCCATCATCAAGGTCAAGAACGAGATCGACAGCACGCTGGCGTTCCGCCGCTCCTGCCGGGAAGGCGTGTGCGGTTCGTGCGCCATGAACATCGACGGACACAACACCCTGGCTTGCACCATGGCGATCGCCGATTGCCGCGAGGTGATAAGAATTTACCCTCTGCCGCATCAGCCGGTGATCAAGGATCTGGTGCCCGATCAAACCCACTTTTTCGCCCAATATGCCTCGATTCGGCCGTGGATTCAGACTCAAACGCCGCCGCCGGCCGATCGGGAGCGTCTTCAGAGCAAGGAGGAGCGAAACCGGCTCACAGGCTATTACGAGTGCATATTGTGCGCATGCTGCTCGACGGCTTGTCCCAGTTACTGGTGGAACAGCGAACGCTACCTGGGGCCTGCGGTTTTGCTGCAAGCCTATCGGTGGATCGTGGACAGCCGGGACGAGAACACCGGCGAGCGGCTGGACGAATTGGAAGATCCGTTCAAGCTGTATCGTTGCCACACCATCATGAACTGCACGCATGTCTGTCCGAAAAATCTGAACCCGGCCAAGGCCATCGCCGAAATCAAGAAGCTCTTGATCGAGCGGCAGCGTTGAGAGAGGGTGAAAAAAACGTGGCGAGCGGCCCATATTCGCTACGAGAAGCGCAGGCGTACAGGGGGTACGTTGAGCATCGCAGGAGCGAATATGGGCCGCGCAGTAGTTCTGTTCACCCTCTCTGAGCCGATGAAAGCGGCTCAGCTCCGATGGCGCTGTCGCCGCGGCATGCGGGAACTCGATCTGCTGTTGCAGCGCTACCTGGATAGTGCTTACGATCAAGCGCCGGAAACGGAAAAATCGACCTTCATCCGGCTTCTCGATGAACCGGACGAAAGGCTTTGGCGCTATCTTTATACCGACTGCGTCCCCATAGATTCATCGCTGGCCGAGCTTGTCCTCAAAATCCGTTCCGCCTCTCCGTCTTCTTCTTAATCCGTCCCGCAGCCTGGCCGTCGCCGTGACAGCGGTTCACGCATTGGCGGCGTTTGCGTCCCTGGCCAACCCGCTGCCGGCGTGGACGAGGCTGGGGCTGCTCGGCGCCGTGTTGTTCAGTTTGTTCCTTTGTCGTAGGGAATATTCATTGAATCCGGCCGTCAGGGAACTGGTCCTCAAACCGGGAGGCGAATGCGAGATCTTCCCGCCGTCCGGTATGCAATCCGGAACCGTGCTGGACAGCAGCATCGTCACCACGTGGATAGTCATTTTGCACATTAAAACCGAAACGAAGACACACGCCGTTACGGTGTGCCGCGACGGCATGGACGCCGAGTCCTTCCGGATGCTTCGGGTCTATCTTCGCTGTCGGTATTAGTTCGCGATCGATGGGGTTCGCAGGTTCAGCCGATCCTCTACATACTGCGATTGGAAAATCAGAAAGCGCACAAGACATGATGCCGCTAAATTGCCGGAAGAATATTGAAATGGCGCTGATCGAATACGCATCCTGGCACATATTCACGGCAGCCGGTATTTCTTGCAGTAGTCCGGGTAATCTGAAACTTCTGCCGAGTTTATGGGTCGAAGTTTATAAAATCAGGCGCGTAATCTGTTATCGGATATACGTCCGAACGCGTAACATTATGGTTACGATATTCGCATGAAAGTATCTCACGCTCTTATCGTGCCGATAAACACATAAACTGGCGATCTTATGCCATGTTATAAAGTACTAGGCACGCAGAACTGTTCTACGACGACAAACGGTATCAGGAATTCAAGAGAATAGTGGGAGGCCACCTTTTTTAGGGAGAGCGTGCCCTATGCAAAAAGTATTTGGATCGACTGGATTCGAATTCGGTTTTCTGTTCGTCATGCGGGCGGAAAGAGCCATGGATCCGGAGGCTTTTGAGCCGTTTTTCAGCAGTCTTCCCGTCGACCCTTATATCAAGGGTGACTATCGTCTTCGAAAGCTATCACGGTTCAAGGTTTCTGAGGATGGCATCGTTAAAATGCCGCATGGCTTTCTTTTCCAACCCAAAGAATATAATCCCCTGGTCGGCGGTATAAAACGAGAATTTTCCGAATTGGATGAGGAGCTCGTCAATTTCGGAATGTTCAAAAGCCTACTATCGATATTCAGAGATTTTTGCAGTCTCGATATTGGTACCGAAATAGGCGTTCATCAGATACGAACCACATGCTCCCCGGATAACTTTGGAAATCCGGCGCCAGAAGGTATACACAGCGACGGTGCCGACTTTGTTTGTATCTATTCTATTGACCGGAGAAATATTCAGGGTGGGGAAACGCATCTGTACAAAAATAAAACCGGTAATCCTGTTTTTGACAAAATCTTATACCCTGGAGAACTTTTGTTGATCAACGACCGGAAGTTCTTCCACTATACCAGTCCTATCCAACCTATTGGGAAGAGCGCTGGCCACCGGGACGTATTTGTTTTGACATCTCCGAGCTTGCTTATGGATTCCCGAGAAACGGCAGTTGACCGCTGAGATGGAGCGGAAAAGTCCTCGCACATTTTTCACCGCGGTTTAGCAGTGGGCATCGCAATGTGTAGGTCGGCAATCCTTTGCCGACACCCGCCGTCGGCGAGGGCCTTTGTCGGCAAAGGATTGCCGACCTACTTCGGGCGCTAAGCCAAACTGCAAAAGCGGGAGTTTTGTGAAGCAGGTTTCCAAACGGGAGCATGGGAAACCTGCTTTACCTGCGTAGATTCCGAAGGGGGCGCTTTATTAATCAGGTCCGTAAATACCCTCCTGGTATTTCGGGCCGCCGCCCAGGCCGGTACACGCCCGGCCTGGGCTCACGCGGCTTGTCGCCGCGCCGGGGCATCCCTGCCCCGGATTAACCCGGCCTATATTTATAGGCCGGGTTAATAATCCCGATTCTTCGACGGGGCTCAGGACCCACGGTCTTAGCTTGCCCGAACCGCGACACCCGTGGTCGACTCTGTCCCGTCCGGAAGCCGCTTTAACGTACCAACCGCTCCAAGCGGCGCAGAATCCCGTCGGGTTCGGCCACCGCCATGCCGGCGATGGCATCGGCACGCGCCTGAGTGTCCGCGACCGCGTAGATTCGCAGTTCGTCGGCATTGCCGGAAGGCCGCAGATGGGCCACATCCCCGTTGCCGAATCGTATGCGTACCCCGTCGATGAAATTCAGGGTCGTAATGGCGCCGAAACCGAGATCTGCCGTGAAGAAACCGGTGAGTTCCCGCCGAATCGCATCGAGTTTAGGAATTCCCACATCCGCGGTTTCGAGTTTCCGGCCGTCTGCACTCAGCACCGAGGTACCGTCGGGCGAGAACCGAACTTCGCCGATGGCTGGCTCGGAAGGCGAGAAACGTTTGACGATCTCGAGGCCGACCGATCTCGGAAACTGCTTGAGCAGTGCGGCGCGGCTGTAGCGTTTGGGTAATGAAGCGAACAGCTCGGTTAGACCGAGTCCCTGTTCCCGGCCGGCACAAAGCACGGCGAGAATGGGCAGGACGGCGTCGCGCGTGGGCAGCGCCTTGAGGGTCTTGCCGTTCCTGAGGATATCCGAGCCGGTCAGAAATCCGCCATTGGCTTCCCAGCCGCAGACTGCTTTTTTGCCGCGCGCACGCGCGGCTTCCATGCCGGCAATGACGAACGGCGAACCGATGCGCGTCTTGGGTTCGGTGATGTCCTTGAGTGCGCCTCGGTCTATGCCATCGTTGCAGCTGATCGGCACGACCGCGGCATCTGCCCCCAAATATTCCGCCGTAATCATCCCCACCAGATCGCCCCCGAAAAAGCGTACGGCGGAGGTTTCGGGATCCACGCCGAGAATCAGCGGACGATCGCTGTCGCCATCGGTGGAGACTACGGCATCGATCCGGCCGTGTTTCGCCACGGCTTCGTCGAACAGCGTCTGAATAACCGTGAGCTGTTCCGCATTGATGTTTTCGGTATCGATCGGGACGAAGGTTTCGCTGCGCCCGGCGACGACGACCTCGGCGCCGAGTTCGCGCAGGATTTCGACCACGAGATCCCGTCCCACGGCCGAATGCTGGTACACCAGGAGGCGTAGCCCTTTCAGCGACTCGGCACCGAAGAAATCCGCATAGCGCTTGATGTAGGCGGTGGCGGCCTCGCCGCTTTCGGCGGAGAGTTCGAGGTGGCCAGCCTTGAACTGCCCCTGCTCGTCGAACAGGGAATCGGCAAAAGACTGGCCGTATAGCTTTTCCCGCACCTCCCGCACCTTTTCGTTGATGGGCTGCTCATGCTGTTTCAGCAGTTCCCCGCGCGACGTGTTGGTCTTGTAACCGTTGCGGTCGAAAGGGATGTGGCTGCCCGTCACCATGATGCTGCCCTTGCCGCGCGACACGGCATAGTAGGTCAGCGCCGGCGTCGGAATGCGGCCGAGATTCACCGGCCTCATGCCGGCGGTGCGGATGGCGCACTCGACGGCCTGGGCAAGTTCTCCGCGCCGAGGTTCCCCGTCGATGAAGCGGCTGGAACTGGGGCGCAGATCGTAGGCGAAAAAGAAATCCTCGCCGCGCACGATGCCGCCCTCGGCAAGCGGCAACGATTGCAGGTATTCGAGCTCGGCGAGGGCATTGATGAAGATTTCCAGTTGGCTGAGGTGAATCAGCAGGCCACGGCGCCCGCTGGTTCCGAATTGTAGTGTTTGCGGCTCATGCTCCAGCCGCGAACGAAGCGATTCTTCTCGAGGAATAACGGATGTCATGTTGGGCAGGTGTGTCCATGGTTCGAATATCGCCTAAGTGTTCCATCAACCGGGCGACTGGGCAAGCCGAGCGCAGATCCGACCGGGGAGAACGACGGACTTTGAAAAACTGGTCACAGGCTGATTTCAAACCAAATCGAAACCACCGCCCCGGATTCGACCGAAACGAGCGTCTCATCCTTCGCCGGCATCCTTTGTGTTAACCTGTCCGCGGCCCAATGCTAAGACCGACGAAAAACCGGTTGGCGCTCCGATGGACAGGCCGACCGTATCACAGAGGAGTCCGCCATGGCATCTTTTGATCTCGAATGGATACGTTCCCAGTTCCCGGCACTCGCTCAAGGCATCGGCAGCCAGCGCCTCGTTTTCTTCGATGGACCCGGCGGAACCCAAGTGCCTCAATCGGTGATGGATGCCATGAGCCGCTATCTGGCAACATCCAACGCCAATGCGCATGGCGCTTTCGTCACCAGCCGGCGGACCGATGAGCTGATCGCCTCGGCTCGCTCCGCAGTCGCGGATTTTTTGGGTTGCAGTGCCGATGAAGTGATCTTCGGCGCCAATATGACCACGCTCGCCTTCGCTTTCAGCCGAGCCATAGGGCGCAGCTTGAAGCCCGGCGACGAAATCGTCGTGACGCGGCTAGACCACTACGCGAATGTTTCCCCCTGGTACGCGTTGGAAGAAGTCGGCGCGGTGGTTCGTGTCGTCGATATCCATTTGGAAGACTGTACACTCGACATGAGCGACCTGGAGCGGCAGCTCAGCGAGCGGACCCGCGTGGTCGCGATCGGATATGCTTCCAACGCGGTCGGCACCGTCAACGACGTTGCTAAAGCGGTACGTCTGGCCCATGCGGTCGGCGCGCTGGTTTTCGTCGATGCGGTTCACTACGCACCGCACGGCCCGATCGACGTACGCGCTCTCGATTGCGATTTTCTCGCTTGTTCCGCCTACAAATTTTTTGGTCCGCATGTCGGCATCCTGTTCGGCAAACGCGAGCATCTCGCCCGCTTTCGGCCTTACAAAGTGCAACCGGCTCCGGATGAAGTCCCTTCGTGCTGGGAAACCGGAACCCTGAATCACGAAGGCTTGGCCGGGCTGATTGCGACGATCGATTATTTGGCGGAACTCGGCCGGCGTGTTTCGTCTTCCCCAGAAAACCGCCGCGACGCCTTGATCGTGGCGATGGAAGCAAGCCGGCGATACGAGCGTGGCCTGTCCGAACGCTTGATTCAGGACCTGTTGCAAATAACCGGCCTGAAGCTTTATGGCATAACTGACCCTGCTCGCTTCGACTGGCGAACGCCGACCGTTGCCATAACCCTAGCCGGCCACACGCCCTATGCGGTCGCCGAACGATTGGGCGATCGCGGCATCTTCACCTGGCACGGCAATTTCTATGCGCTCGGCCTTACCGAAAAATTGGGCGTCGAATCGACGGGCGGCCTGCTGCGAATCGGGCTTTTGGCCTACAACACCTTCGACGAGATCGATTGTTTGTTGAATGCGCTGGACGAAATCAGCGCCGCTTCGGCCTGAAGCGGCCGAAGCGGCACTTTTTATTTCCTGGTCAGCGTATCGTTCCGCCATTGCCGGTATGCGGGGCGATTTCTAAAACGATCCCGCGATATCGCCGATTGCTGTTTAGGACGGAATCTTCCCGGCCGTTTGCACAGCGATCACCGTTCGCGATCAAAGGTGCCGCTCCATCGACCCTATCGTCGCCGCTGTCCGTCCGTAGCGCCGTCGTCGTCGCCTTCATCATTATCGTGATCGTTGCCGCCGTCGGTCGGCGTAGCGACGGCTACCCCTGTCGGCTCCACGATATTCGGATCGGTAATGGAAGTCAGCAAGGCGCCGGTGTCGGCGTCGTACACGTTCAGGGCGTTGGCGAAGTATTCCGGGACGTACAGCTTGGTCCTGTTCGGATGCAGTGCCATTTGATCCATCCCGTAGAATCCGAACGTCACCGAAATTGGAATCGACAACTGCGGCCTGGCGCCCAATTCCGCTGTCGCGGCCTTATAAGAGAAAACATCCACGAAACCGTCGTAGCTGCTTCTGGCAAAAACCCGGTCCCCGGCCGGATCGACGAAGCCCGAAATTCCGAAGTTCCCGGATAGGGCGCTTGTATTGACTCGCTTCAACCCCGGCACCGTAAACGAGGTTATATCGCCGGACAAAGTGGTGACGACGAGACCCGAGCGACCGTCCGGGGCGCAAAAGACGTTGTTGGGTTCGTCATTGAGAGACAAGACCTCGCCGGTATCCGTTAAGGCGCCGTCGCCATCGATCGTCAGCCGGCGCACCGTCCCGCTGGTAGAGGTCGCCAGCACCGAACCGTCGCGGCAGATATCCACCGAATTGGTGTCGGAGTCCACCGATAAGGTTTGGATTTCGCGCTGGGCGGCGATATCGATGACCGAAATCGGTTGAACGGCGTTGCCATCGGACGCCACCAAATATTTGCCGTCGGGGCTGATCGACAGATCCTCGCCAAAATTGGAGATGCGAATCGGATTGGTGCCCTCGGCAAGGCGGGGAGGAGATGCGGTCAAGTCGATGACGGAAACTTCATTATTGAAGTTGGTCACAAAACCCCGTTTCTGATCCGGCGTGATGAGCACATCGCCGATGGTGCCCGGAGGTATGGGCACCGTTCCCAGCACGCTATCGGTGTCCGCATCGAATACCGTGACCGTGGATTCGGTGTTATCCGCCACCATACCGAGAGTCCTGGCGGAAACCGCGGGCGACTGTAAGGCCAAGGCCATGACCGCGCCATTGAGTACCGCCATCAGGCGCATCCTTTTTCCGTAATCGTTTGTCATGATTATCCATCCCTGTCGATGTGAGAGACAGCCGCCGTTTATGCGGCCTCCAAGTCCACGCTGCCGCTATGGCGAGACGATCCCCGATAGAAACGCCTATCCGGCACGGCCTCGCAGCCGACACACGAAGTTCGGTCGGAGAAAAAGATGTAAAACCTTTAGACAGGTTTTGCATCGGACCATTCGCATCGGACCCGAGAATTTGCGTAGAGTGCCCGTACCTTGCGGTAGACACATCTTCCAGGCAGTATGGACACCAGCGCTCTTAGGGAAGCTCTATCGTTTCGCTGGTTTTCAGGCACGACGCTGGCGTCTGTATGCGGGACGGAACGAATCGCAAACGGGCTTTGAACTTAGAGCATGACAATCGCTCTATGGGGCAATGCTGTTTGAATTACAACAAACATGTTCTCTGCGATAGTTGAGCAGCGCGGCCGGGGTAATCACGCTATGCGTCTGACAGTGCGGTTTGGGAGACACAGCGCCGCGCTGTTTGCGGTTTCCAGGGAATGAACATGGACATCGCCGTGGCCGTTCGAAAAGACCTGGGACAGACTTGCCGACCCACCGTTCGGGTGCATCCGAAAGCCGGTTTCGGACTGAACTCGGCGGCGTGGTTTCGGCGGTGGCTCGTACCGTGGAGCGTGCGACTAACGCTCTTCCTGTGCTTGATCGTGCCCTGCTTGGTCCGGGCCGAGCCGGATCGTCCTCTCGTTGTCGGATCGGAGATCGGCTTTCCGCCCTATGCCGATGTCGATGCCGAGGGCCGACCGACCGGCTTCGCCGTCGAGCTGTTCGCCGCGGCGGCTGCGGCGGTGGATATTCCCGTCACTTTCCGTCCGGGCCGATGGGACACCATCTGGCAAGCCTTAAAGGCGGGCGAACTAGATGCTCTGCCCCTGGCCGCACGCATCGACGAACGTGAAGGGCAAGTGGAATTCACCCGGCCGCATACCATCGGATACGACAGTTTCTTTGTCCGCAAGGATCGTCCGCACATTCATGCCGTCGGCCAGGCCCGCGGCCTGAGCATCATCGTCTTGCGCTCGGATGCCGCTCACCAGGCCCTCGTCAGCCGCGGCTTCACCCATCAACTGGTGATCGTCGACAATCTGGCCGACGGCTTTCGTCTGTTGGCATCGGGGCAGCACGACGCGGTGCTGGCGCCGAGGCTGCAGGGAGACATGCTGGTGCAGACGAGCGGGCTCGCCGGAGTCATCGAAGCCGGTCCGCTGCTCAGGGATTACCGGCGGGAGTTCTGCTTTGCCGTGCGCAAGGGCCATACCGAACTGCGCGACCGTCTCGACCAGGGTCTGGCCATCGTCAAGGCGAACGGGGAGTACGATCGGCTTTACAGGAAATGGCTGGGCATCTACGAAACCCCGACGTTTCCGGTCAAACACGTCGCCTGGGGCGCGGGAGCGATCGCCGTCCTGCTCGCGCTCCTGGGCCTTTGGACCAGACAACTGCGCCGGCAGGTGGCGCTCCGCACCGCGGAACTGGGCCGGGCCGTCGCGGCCGTGCAGGCGGAACGCGAGCGGCTGCATGACGTGCTGCAGGCGCTTCCGGTTTCCGTGGTATTGCTGTCGCGAGACTACCGGATCGTGTTCGCCAATCGCTTCTTCGAACAGCGCTACGGCAAGGCATTCGGGCGGCGCTGCCACGACTACCTGTTCAACCGCGCCGAGCCTTGCGAGGTCTGTGAGACTTTCAAGGTCCTGAAGACGGACGCGCCTCTGGATTGGGAGTGGACCGGCCCGGACGGTTACGACTACCAGATTCACGATTTTCCGTTTACCGACACGGATGGTTCTCCGATGATCATGGAGGTCGGCATCGATGTCACCGAGATCAATCGGGCCAAGCAGGCCCTGAGGGAAGCCAATGCGTCGCTGGAACAGCGCGTCGCCGAGCGCACGGCCGAACTGGAGGCGGCACGACGGGAAGCGGAGGAGGCACGCGACCTCTTGCACGTAACCATGGACAATGCCCCGGCCCTGATGTCCTATATCGATGCCGACGGCCGATACCGCCGCGTCAACAAGGCCTATGAGCAATGGTTCGGTTACGGCTGTAAAGAGATGTATGGGCGTCGTATCTGGGATGTCCACGGCGAAGCCGCGTGGCAGTCCCTCGCTCCTTATGTCGAGAGGGCTCTGACGGGAGAACGGGTCGCTTTCGAAATTCCGGTGTCCTACGCCGAAGGCGGAAAGCGCTGGATTCACGCCACGTACTCCCCGGATCTCGATGCGGCAGGGCGGGTCCGAGGATTCGTGGCGCACGTGGTCGACATCACCGAGCGCAAACAGGCCGAAGATGCGTTACGCGAAACCGACCGGCGCAAGGACGAATTCCTGGCCATGCTCGCCCATGAACTCCGAAATCCCCTGGCGCCGATCCGCAACGCCGTTCAAATCATGCGCAGGCTGGGGGCGGCGGATGCCAAGCTGCCATGGGCGCGAGACGTGATCGATCGCCAGGTCGAGCACTTGACCCGGCTGGTGGACGATCTCCTGGATGTCTCCCGGATCAGCCGCGGGAAGATCGAACTCAAGAAAGAACCGCTTGCCCTGGCCGATATCGTGCAGCGGGCGGTGGAGACCAGTCGGCCGCTGATCGAGGCCCGTCGGCATCGATTCGCCGTGCATCTTCCGCCGGAACCGGTCAGCGTCGAGGGCGACCTGGTCCGTCTGGCGCAGTCGGTGTCGAATCTGCTCAACAATGCCGCCAAGTACACGGACGAAGGGGGGCAGATCACTCTGACCGTCGAGCCGTCCGAATGCGATGTCACGATTCGGGTCCGCGACACCGGCCGCGGCATCGATCCCGCGCAGGCAGCCAGCCTGTTCGACCTGTTTTATCAGGTGGATCACACCCTCGACCGGGCCGAAGGAGGCCTTGGGATCGGCCTCTGCCTGGTGAAACGCCTGGTGGCGATGCACGGCGGCGACGTATGGGCTTTAAGCGAGGGACTGGGTAAGGGTAGCGAGTTTGCGATCCGCCTGCCGCGCTTGCCGGAATACCCGGCGGTTCATCCTCTTGCCGTTCGGGGCGGCGCCGGCGAGCGGCGGATCTCGCTGCTTGGGCCGTCATCTTGAGGTCGGGACGTAAGGCTTGCAATCGCCCTACGGCCAGTATCCGGTGCGGGTTGTTCGCGCCGGAAAGCCGGAGCGTTCCGGCCGGTCGGTCAATAGACCGAAGCCGGTCCGCGCTTGCCTTTCGGTACGATGGTGATCCGGGGCGGGGATGCCGGACTTTGGTTCTTGTCGAGATATCGTCCGTCGCCGATGACGGAACCGGGCGGAATGATGTTGTAGCGATCGACGATGGTCCGGCGAAGTTTCGAGCCCCGGCCGATGACGGTGTAATCCATGATGATGCACTCGTCGATATCCGCGTCCGGCTCGACGATCACTTCGCGCCGAATCACCGAACGGTTGATCCTGGCGCCCCGGATAATGGTGCCCGCGCCGAGAATGCTGTTCCGGACTTCGCCGTCGATGATGCGGGTGTCCGGGCCGAGATAATTGTCGGAATAGATCGGCCAGCTCGGATTGAAAATTTCAAAGCGCGGCTCCTCGCCCAGCATATCCATATGGGCCGCGAAATAAGCGT
Source organism: Methylocaldum sp. 14B (assembly GCF_002005105.1). Lineage (GTDB taxonomy): Bacteria > Pseudomonadota > Gammaproteobacteria > Methylococcales > Methylococcaceae > Methylocaldum. The sequence goes on from NZ_MSCV01000008.1 coordinate 125,603, forward strand.
CGATCGTGCCGACATCGCGCCAGTAAGGCTGCTCTTCGTACGGTTTGATTCCGGGGACCTGGTTCAAGGCGAAATCGTAAACGCACACCTTATGCGTGTGGATCAGCCGCGGCAGGACGTCCCGCCCGAAATCCTGTTCGCTGCACGGCCGAATGGCTTTGAGCGTGTCGATCAATACCTCGGTGCTGAAGATGTAATTGCCCATGGACGCGAGCGCTCTCCGGGGATTGCCGGGCATCGGCCTCGGACTGGCCGGTTTTTCCTCGAACTCCGCCACCCGCCCGGCATGATCGGGACGGATGATGCCGAAGGCCGAGCATTGCTCCAGCGGCATGGGCAGAGCGGCGACGGTGACATCCGCGTGTTGATCGAGATGAAAGCGGACCATTTGATTGATGTCCATGCGATAGACGTGATCGGACCCGAACACGGCCACCACGTCGGGGCGGTGATGATCGATCAGCCCCAGATTCTGGTGGACCGCATCGGCGGTGCTTTGGAACCAGTCCGGTCCGTCCCGCATCTGGGGAGGCACGACGGTGACGAAATGTCCCGCAATCAAATGAGATATCGACCAAGCCCTGCGCACATGCTCGATCAAGGATTGGGACTTGTATTGGACGAGCAGGTAAATCGAATGGATTTCGGAGTTGACCAGATTGCTCAGCACGAAATCCACGATGCGATACCGGCCGCCGAACGGAACCGCCGGTTTCGAACGTTCAGCCGTGAGTGGAAGAAGGCGGTTGCCCGCGCCGCCGGCCAAGACCATGGCCAAGACTTTGGGGGGCGCCATTGTTAGGCCTCTGTTGTTTTAGTTGAACAGCTTGGATAGCAAACGAACACGATTCTCTTTCCGGATGTCCCTGGCAATACGGACGATTACTGACGGCTAGCCCGCATTTCTCACACCTCTTCGTCGCGAGGGCGTCGAGGCGCGCCGCACGGACCGAGCGACGGCGTAGTGGTAGGTCGGCAATCCTTTGCCGACGAATGTGTGTCGGCAAAGGATTCCCGACCTACGACGTCGAGCCGGCGAGAGGGGCGAGGCGGAGAAGCCCATCCTCCGCTGAAGGATGGGCCCGCCGAGCGGGCGGCCAAGGAAGTCCGCCCTGGACGTTGTGCGCAACCGGAGGGCGCAGCGCAAAGACGGTGCGCCACAGCGAGCGAAGCGACCGTTTGCGATTGGAAGGGTCGCGACTAAAGCGACCGTTTGCGATTGGAAGGGGGACTTTGGTGCTCCCAAAGTTCCCGTTTGCGATTGGAAGGGTCGTCCTGGCGCTCCCAGGACGACCGTTTGCGATTGGAGGGATGTGAGATATGCGGGCTGGACCTTGTCGGCAATTTCCGCCACGATTTGCCTCCTTATGAACGCGACGGGTTCGGTATGTCTCGGCAGAGACCTGCTCGAGGAACGCTTTAACTGGTACCAGACTCCAAGCCAGGTCTTTAACCGATCCATATCCCTAAGGTATCAACGCGATGTCCATGTTCAGGTTTTTGCCCGGAATCCTCGTCGTGGAAGCGGCGACGGTCGGCGTGGTAATGGCGGCGAGAGGGGCTTCCGGCGAGACGGACTGGGTTCCGCTCGGGTTGCTCGCCTTCATCATCACGCTGCTGATTTCCGTGTGGTTCGGCTCTATCGCCGATCATGTGAAGAAAGACGCACTGGCCGAAGCCCGGAACAGCTTTGCCCGAGAACGGGAGAATCTCTTGGTCGCCGCGGAAACCGATAAGCGGGCGACGCTCGAGGAAACTCATCAGCGGCTGGTCCGCGAAGTGAGCCGTGCCAACCGCAGGGCCAATATCAAACTCGGCCTCGGACTTTTCGCTCTCCTGAGCGTTGGAGCGATCCTTTTGGCTATCGAGTTGGTGACGGTGGGTTTGCTGACGTTCGCCGCTGCCGGCGGCGCGGTCGCGGGTTATCTCGTTCGCAGCCGGCAGGACTCCCTGGCGTACCAGCAGAAGACTGGCCAAGGCGCGCCGCCTCAGCTCGATCGCGTGATCGAGGTCAAGCAGGCGAAACCGATGTCGCGCCGCCTCATTCGGCAGAGACGTCGGGACGAAGAGAATGATGGGCGTTAGACGGTATGTGGGAGCGGGCTTCAGCCCGCGACTGAAGGCGCCGAACAGATCGCAGGTCGGCAATCCTTTGCCGACAAGGCCCGCTTGCCGACCCAGGGTGTCGGGAAGGGATTCCCGACCTACTATAGCCAGGAAGTGCTATACCAGACCGGAAAATGTGGGAGCCGTGCGCCGCTTTAGCGGATGCACGACATATACCGCCTTCGCTACAGGCGAGCTCCGGCCGACGGCCGTTTACACCGGATCACGATCGTTTTTTCGACGATGGGCGCCGTTTTTCCCTGCCGGATGGCTCCCGTCACCATATCGAAAATTTCATTCATCTGCCGTTCGTCGTTTAAACCGATTTCGTCGTATCCCCGCGTCCCGCAGAGATCGCCGGCCTTCCGATAGCAGCTGTCTTTCGCGAGCCCTCGCTCTTCGCAGGTGATCTGATAGGCCGGTTCGCCGCTGGGCAAATAAATGGACCTTGCGGTCGGCTCCGACAACGAGTGGGCGCATCCCGTCAGCCCGGAGATCAAGCACATCATGCCCAGCCGCTTTTTCATGGATTCGCGCCTCGCGTAAGCCTGGAGTTCCTTAGGAATTATATTTCACTCGGAGCTTTGAGCGGTCTTCGCCTCGATGTATTTCCGGTGCGAGTCCAGATAAGTCGTTCGAACCAGCTCCCGCGCCGCCGCCCATGATCCGAAGCCTTCGGAGAAACCCGGTACGACCGGGTCGAGCGTCAGCCGGGCCGTGCCGATCAAATGCAGAATCAGATCGAGCGGGTCCTCGTCGCCGACGGCGACGCGAATGGTGGTCGGCGAGATGCCGGCTTCGCGCAGCGCTTTTTCGTCCAGCTCCGAATGCGTGGTCAGGGCGGGGCAGGCCACGATCGTGTTGCTCTGGCCGAGGCTGATCATATGGCCGAAAGTCGGCGAGAGGTTGTCGAAGAACCGCTGGAAAGCTTCCCGAGGCAAATCGCCCATATCCAGGGTGAACAGCGGCGCGGGCAGCCCGAGCGTCGCGGTCCTCTTCATGATCTCGCGGTTGGGATTGTCGGGCAGCGCGTTGCAGTGGACCGTGATATTCGGATGGGCGGCCAAGAATCGAGCGAGTATCTGCGTGTTGATGCATTTCTTGAGCATGCGCACATCCAGCGTACGCAGTCCCTGGAGTACGTCGAAAGCGGCATCGGCGTTGAGAAACGCGCCCTTGACGTAATACACGTTCCAGAACAGGGTTTCGTTCCACGGAACGCCGTTCATCGAATCGCCTTTGGGGGTGAACATGTCTTCGTTGCGCCCGATGACGACGCCGGCGATAACCGAGCCGCTGCCGGAAAGATCCTTGGTATAACTGTGGATGACGAAATCCGGGCGTTCCGCGCGATCTTTGCGCTGCAGCGGGGTGTAGAGGAAGGGTGTGCCGACGGTGGAATCGAGAATGATGCGCAGTCCGAGCCGGTGGGCTTCCCGGCAGATGGCCGGCACGTCCAGCACATAGCCGTGCGGGTTGCACGGCGATTCGAGGTAGACGTAGGCGCGCCGCCCGGCCGAGAAACGGTCGGCGTATCCGGCGAGAGCACGCTGCCAGGCTTTCAGGAAATCGTCGACGGTATAGCCGTCGAAGGTTTCGACGGCGATTTCCAGGTTCGCAGATTTAGCGAACCAGTGGTGGATGAGCTGATGAGTGCCGCCGTAGACATTACGGCTGGTGATCAGAATGTCGTCGCGTCCGAGAACGTGCGACAGCACTCCGTCGATGGCGGCCATTCCGCTGTTGAAGTTCCAGGCGAAATACTCGTTAGCATAAGGTCCGGCTTCAAGATCGACGATGTGATGGGCCAATGCGATCGATGTCGGGTTAAGCAGTCGCGAATAGATTTCCAGAAGCCGCTCCTTGCCCTGGAAGGCGTCTTCTATCCACTCGGCGCAGGCGTAGACGTACGTCGCCGTGCGGGTAATGACCGGATTCGCGGAGAAAATCGCGGGAACGTTGTCGAAGACGCTGTAAGGTCCTTTGCTGGCGGTCGTCGCGGTACTGTAATTCAGGCTCTGGTAACAGCGCCGGTTAGGGCGCTGCAAGTTGTCGAGCAATTTCGCCAGTTGAAACGAGAGGAACTTTTTCGCGTTGAAATAGGCGATCCGGTCGGAACGATCCAGGCTTTGGACAGTCTCCGCGGTTTCGACCCAAAGCCGGTCGATATCGGCGCAGCTCTCGTACATCCGCCGCGACACGCGTGCCAGCGTTTGGCCGAAAGTCGTTTGGGGATCGATGCCGAAATGGGCGAGCTGCTCCTCTACCAGTTCATCGAGCGAGCGAGCCGCCGTCGATTTCCGTCGTGGCGAGAGAATGCGCAGGCGATCGATGCTCTCGAAGGCATCGCCCGGCTGCGCCGGTTCACGGGGCCTCGGAGGCGAAGCTAATCCGGTGTTGTCCATAATTCGACTCTTCCTCTTGATCTAGCTTGCAATGAGGCGACAGCCGATCGGTCGCCTTCGGCAATCATTAGACCAAATCGGCGGTCGATCCGCTCGCATAAGGTGCTGTTGTGCCCCTGTTTGGGGCGGGAAGGGACTAGTTCGGTAAATGTGTTCGTCTCCCGTGGTCTGCTCGACGGCTCTTGCAGGCACTTCGCCGATTTTTGCGGATCGTCGCACGAGTACCTGTCACTTTTCGGTACACTAACCCAGTCGTGATGTCCTGGCCGAGGGCGAGGATGGCATCGCAACCAACCCCGTGCGAGCTCCAAGCAGTAGCCGTTCCGAACGGTTCGGCAGATGGAGCGGGGTATCGCCGCCGCAGGTCGAATTTTTCAGACCGCGCGAAAGTTCCCCTTGCGCGATGACTGGCATGAGGCAAATCCGTTGATCGCCTATATCCCCACATATGCACAGTCTGAGTTTGCTTGAAAATATCGCCGCTACGCTGAGCTTCGCGTTTCTGGGCGGGCTGATCGTTCAACGCATAGGCCTGCCGCCCATCGTGGGTTATCTGCTGGCGGGCGTCGTCATTGGTCCTTTTACGCCAGGGTATTTAGCCGATCCCGAAACCATCAACCAATTGGCCGAATTGGGCATCGTCTTTCTGATGTTCGGCGTGGGCCTTCATTTTTCCTTCGCGGATCTGTGGAAAGTGCGCGACATCGCCGTCGTGGGCACGCTGGGACAAATGCTGACCATGCTGGCTTTGGGGTTCGGGCTCAGCCAGCTCTGGGGCTGGACGCCCATGGCGGGGTTGGTGTTGGGTTTCGTGCTTTCCATCGCCAGCACTATCGTCATGCTGCGCGGTTTCATGGACCGCGGCTGGCTGAATACCCCGGACGGACAGGTCGCGGTCGGCTGGCGGGTCATGGAGGACATCGCCACCGTTCTGATCATCATGATCATGCCTAACCTGGCTGACACCGGAGAATCCATAAATTGGAACACCCTCGGCCTGGCTTTGCTGTCCGCTTTAGGCTTTCTCGTGTTCATGTTGTTCGTGGGCACGCGCTTCATTCCCTGGCTGTTGCTGCGGGTGGCCCATACCCGCTCCCGTGAACTCTTCGTTTTGGCCATCCTGGCGATCTCTTTGGGAATTGCCCTGGGCGCCTCGCAGTTGTTCGGCGTTTCGTTGGCATTGGGCGCTTTCGTCGCGGGCGCGGTGGTCAGCGAATCGCCGCTCAGTCATCGCATCACATCCGATCTGCTGCCGTTCCGGGAGGCCTTTTCCGTCCTGTTCTTCGTATCCGTCGGCATGCTTCTGGATCCGGGCTTTCTGGTGCAGCACCTCGAACCGGTCCTCATTCTCACCGGTCTGGTGGTCATCGGAAAGTTCATCGTCTCGGGGCTTTGGGTCTTGCCGTTCCCTCGACCGGCCCGCACCGCTCTCGTCGTGGCGGCGGGCTCGTGTCAGATCGGCGAATTTTCCTTCATTCTGGATCAGACCGGGCTGCGCCTCGGGTTTCTCGACGAGGGGCAACATTCGACGATTCTGGCGGCTGCATTGCTATCCATCGTCGTCAATCCGCTCATGCTGCACGCAGTCGACCCGCTGCAGCGCAGTTTGCGGGCCATCCGGCCACTGTGGCGATGGCTGAATCGGCACGGCTCGACGCAGACGCCGGTGGAGGACTCCGTGGCCGATCATGTGGTGGTGGTCGGCTACGGGCGGGTCGGTTCGCACATCGTCGATATCATGGGCGAACTGGGGATTCCTTATTTGGTGATCGATTCCCGCATCCACCGGATCGAACGGTTGTCGAAAAGGGGCATTCCCACGCTCCTGGGCGATACCGCCAATTCCGACATTCTGACTCACGCCGCGCTGCACCGGGCCCGTCTGCTCGTGGTGACCTTGTCCGAGGAAGCCGCCACCGAACTGACGGTTGCGGCAGCCCGGGACATCGCCCCGGACCTTCCGATCATCGCTCGCGCCGCAACCCGGGCCGGCGTCAAACGGCTTTCCGACTTGGGTGCGCAACTGGTGATCCATCCGGAGCTCGAAGGCAGTTTGCAGGTGATCCGGCACACCTTGTTGCAGCTGGGGTTTCCGTTGCATGAAGTGCGGCATTACGCGGACACGGTTCGGCGCGAGCACTACGATGCGCTGGTCAAGGCACACGGCGAGCACGCGCTGCTGAGAGACTTGCTCGATGCCCACGAGTTGATCGACATTTCCTGGCGAAAAATACCCGCGGAAAGCCCGATGGTAGGGCAGACACTGGGCGAAGCTGCGTTCCGGGCGCGCACCGGCGCAAACGTGGTGGCCATCAAACGCAAGAACGAACTCGTGGTGAACCCGTCCACCCAGACCGTATTTCTTCCGGGGGACCGCATCGGCCTGCTCGGAAATCCTGAGCAGATCGAGGCTGTCGAGCGGTTATTGGCTGCGCATCAGCAAGCTTGAATCGATGTGAGGTAAGCCGGAAAAAGAGGACATCAAAGTTTCAAACTATGCGATGGAAGTGTTGAATGCAAAAGTTACCGAAAGGAACGTATACCAAAGAACCCGCGAACAGGCGGTGAAATTGGTGTTAGGAGAAGGGTTATTGTTGCGAGAGGCCGGCGTGCGGCTTTTTTGACTATCCACAGATTCCGTGGACAACCTTGTGGATAAGTGTGGGGGTAAAACGGACGGGACCTGATCTCACGGGGCTTTAAGTTAGCCTGGCTAGGTTTTTTTCAGGTCCTGGTTTCGCAGCAAGATAAAACGTAAGTAGTTGATTCTGAGGTTTTAATTTATTACGAAATAATGAATTAATAATTTACGGGGAGCAGTGATAAGTCGCCGCTTGCTGAAGTTCCTGTCAAGTCTTGACAGTGGATAAACTTTCAAGCTGGTATCCCGAACGGAACTACATGCATCAGAAAAGCGCCGCCGCAGCCGTTGGCCAAAAACGCCCGGGCGCGGTTGACGAATTCCGCACTTTGCCGGAAAGTTGTTCTCTGGGTCGCGGCGGGTAAGGGAAATGCCTATTGGTCGCTAGTCGGAAATGAGTTGCCCTCCTAGCGTCCGAGCGTTCGGTCATAATCGAATAACACTATGAGTTCACGAAAACACCCGGCAAACGGCGGTCTCGTATATTCCACCGAATTTGGACGGATGTGCCCGGCCTGTCGCAAACCCGTCGCCGAATGCCGTTGCAAGAAAGACCCGCCGGCGCCGAAATCGGACGGCATCGTGCGGGTGCGCCTGGAAACCAAGGGACGCAAAGGCAAGGGCGTGACGGTAATCACGGGGGTTCCGCTGGACGCCACGGCGCTTGAAAACTTGGGCAAACAGCTCAAGCAGCGCTGCGGTTCCGGCGGGACCGTCAAGGACGGCGTCATCGAGATTCAGGGAGACCATCGCGAACGGGTCGTAGAAGACCTGTCCAAACAGGGCTGGACCGTCAAGCGGTCAGGTGGCTGAATCAATCACCGTCTCGGTCGATGAATATCCGGCAATGCACCACTTTAATGCTATTAGCATTCGATGATATTCTTCTGCTATGCTCTACTTCTAAGCCCTATTTCTCACATTTTGCCGCAGCCAGTGCATCGTACGGACCGCGCGGCAGGAGAAGAGAGAAATGCGGGCTAATATTGTCGGGAGGCAGACCCGCGATTCTTGATGCGTTTTCCGCCATCAATTTATCCCGCCTTATGGAACACGACTTGCATCAATCGGGACAGAAAGGGTCGAAGGCATAACGCCTGTCATTTTTCCATACTGGAAGAGACGATATTTCGCCGTTGGGTGATCTTTTGGTGCGCGGCAATGCCGAGGACCGGCATTCCGTGTCGAAACTTTGGAGCCATTGTATGTACGCCATATTGATAATCCTGTTCGCACTCTTGCAAGTCGCAGATGGAATAGTGACTTACTTCGGGCTGAGCTTTTCCGGTTTGGAAGAAGCGAATCCTGTTCTTAATTTTTCCGCCGAACTGGTGGGGCTCGGATATTCGATTGTCCTGATCAAGGCCGCGGGCCTAGCGTTCATCGCGTTTTTATTCAGCGACCGGCATAAGGTGAGAAGCCGCTGGATCAAGGCGACCCTGACTTCGTCCGTTGCCTTTTACAGCTGGGTCGTGACGAACAATGTGATGTTGGTTATCGAGGCGTAGTACTGACGGCAGCCGGCGATCAAGCGCTCTGTACGTTACACGCCGGTTTCGCTTCCGTCTCCGCTTTGCAGTCGCCGAGCGGCAGCCGCACGATGAATTCGCTGCCCTTGCCGGGGCCTTCGCTTTTTACCTCCACCCGCCCTCCGTGCAATTCCGCGATCTTCTGTACGATGGTCAATCCGAGACCCAACCCGCCCTGAGCGCGATCCAGCGTCCGTTCCGATTGGGTGAACACGTCGAAAAGATGCGGCAGCAGCGCGCTGGGGATACCTTCGCCGTTGTCGCGCACCGAAATCGCGACCTCGTTACCCGTATGATCCACGCCGAGCCAGATCCGTCCCCCCGCGGGGGTATATTTGTTGGCATTATCCAGCAAGTTCGAAACCATTTGCGTCAAGCGCACCGGATCGGCCTCGAACCATAAGGGATATTTCGGCAGGGCCGCGGTAAGCAGATGGCGGCGGGCATCGAGCTGCGGTTTAGTGGCCTCCATGGTTTGATGAAGAAGGGCGGTGAGATCCACCGGCGTTTTCTGAAGCTTCAATTTGCCCTGAACGATCCGTGAGACATCCAGAAGGTCGTCCACCAGCCGGGTCAGGTGATCCACTTGTCGGTTGATGACTTCCTGCGCCCATTGCATCCTCGGGTTCGGCGGGGCGAACTTGCGTATCAAATGAGCCGCGTTGCGGATCGGGGCGAGCGGATTTCTCAGCTCATGGCCCAGCATGGCGATGAATTCGTTCTTGCGAAGATCGGCCTCTTTGAGAGCGGTCTCGGTCTGGGCTCGTTCGATAATATCCGCGGTTTGACGCGCCAACAGGTCGAGCAGGCGCAATGCCCGCTCGTCCGGCCAGTGGGGTGTTCCGTAGTGGGTCGAAAGCACGCCGAACAATCGGCCGCCGCGGCTCAGCAGTGGGGTGCAGTGGACCGCGCGCACCCCCGCGTTCAGGATCGCCTGAAGCTCCCGCGCGTCGTTAAAGATAAGACTTCGGGTAACGTCCTCCACGATCACGCGCTTTACCCATTCCATCGTAGCGCCCCAGGGCCCCGGCCCCACATGGGCACTATGCCAGAAATCGACGTAAGCCGGCCCGAAGCCTCGCTGAGCAACGATCCGGAGAGAGCCGGACGGCGTGTCGACCAGTTGAATGTGGCCGCGATCTGCGCCTGCGATGGCCATAGCCGTTTCCACGATCTGATCGAGTACAACCGGCAGCCCGTCCTCCCGTACGAAGAGCGCACCGACCGCTTGCAGTCTCGTCATAGCCTCCAAATCGGCCGCCAAGCGGTCGTTCGCTGCCGCCAATGCCTGCTGGGCCTGTTTACGCTCGGTAATGTCGTGGCTCACCGTCGCGAATCCCACCGGTTCGCCGTTCGTATCCCGGATATAGAACACGTTGCAAACCATCCAAAGCGTAGCGCCGGTTTTAAAATGGCGAAAGCGGATCTCCACCTCGGCACGGCCTTCACGCAGCACGCGCGGGAAGAATTCTTCATAAACGAATTCTTGGTCTTCCGGAAAGACGAACTCCTTCACCGGCGTTCGGCACGCCTGCTCCAGGCTATCCAGTCCAACCAGGCGCCGACCGGCCTCGTTGACGTAGAACGGCTGGAAGTCCAGGTCGCACATGCCGATAAATTCCGTGCTCTGATCGGCGAAGGAAACAAATTTCTGGCGTTCGATCTCGATCTGCTTGCGTTCGGTGATGTCCAGGAAAGTGGCCGTGGCGCCCTGCACGCGGCCGGTGTTGTCATATAGCGGTGCGGCCGCGCTCAGGACGAACCGGCGTGTGCCGTCGGCGCGGACTATTTCCAGTTCCACGTCCTCCACGACTTCGCCCGTCTTCAAGACTCGGCACATGGGGAGATCCTGAGCGGGAACCTCCCGTCCGTTGTTGAAGAAACGGTAAAGAGCGGCGCCGTTCGTGTCCGGCACGGCCGATAAATTTTCGCCTTCCGGTACGCCCAGCAATTGATGCGCCTGAACGTTGCCCGTGATCAGCCGGCACTCCGGGTCATGGGCGACGCAGATGGCGACTCGCGCCGTCTGCATGATGGCCCGCATCTGGACGTTGGCTGCGAGTGCTCGGGCTTCACTGGCTCGCAGAGCTTCCTCGGTCCGTACCAAATCGTCGATATCCGTGAGCGAACCGGTCCAGCGGACGATTTTCCCATCGGCATCGCGATCCGGCAGGGCGCGGGCGATAAACCACCTGTACGAGCCGTCGGCCGACCTCAGACGATACTGGCTCTCGAACGACGTGCCGGTTCGTGCCGCTTTGTTCCACCGGGCCAAAACCTTCGCGATATCGTCGGGATGCAGCGCCGATAGCCAGCCTTGCCCCGCGCTCTGTTCCGGGGACAGTCCGGTATAAGAGCACCATTGCTCGCTTACGAAGGTATTGTTGCCTTCCGCGTCGCTTTCCAACGTAAGGCTCGGGACGGCCTGCACGATCGTGCGGAAACGCGCTTCGCTTGCCCGCAGAGAACGCCGGTCGAGAACCCGCTGCATGGCTATCGCCACCTGGTCGGTGACCGATTTCATCAGATTCAGTTCTTCGGCGGTAAATACTGGGCGGGTCTTGGTGCCGAATGACAGGATTCCGATGACGCGTCCCTGTACCAGCAGAGGATGGCAGGCGTAGGCTTGAATACCGTAGCTTCGGACACGGGCAGCACATAGTCCGCCGTGATGACGAACGTTTTCGGCGGCAACATATTCACCGTCGCCTGCGAAGCAGCCGCAGGCGATCACGTTGCAATCGAGCCACTCGAGATCGCGAATCTCCTCGGCCGACAAGCCGGCGGAAGCATTCAGGCGGAATCGTCCTTTGGCGTCGTCGAGCAGAAAATTGAAAAAGCATTCGCAGCCGAGTTGGCGCATTACGGCGAGGCAAAGATCCTCGATAATCGTATGCGGCTCATCGGTAGCCAACAGCCTCGCCGACGTTTCGGCTAGCAGCTTGAACCGCCGTTCGCTCGCTGCCAGCGTCTGTTCGGCCTGTTTACGCTAGGTAATGTCTATGTTGCTTCCGGCCATATGGACCGGACGGCCTTCGGCATCGTAGCGGATTGTGGCGCGCAGTTCGATCCAGCGGACGGTGAAGTCATTTTGGCGGATGATGCGGAATTCGCTGCTGAAATCCGGCGCTTGCCGCGCGAATGCCGTCTCGATACCCGACTTCAAGGTATCCCGATCGCCCGGATGTACCAGATTCAGCCAGGCATCGGAGGAGTGTTCGAAAGTTTCGGGCGCGATACCGTAAATCTGGTACCACTGCGGCGACATACGGTGACGAGCGTCTTGGCTTAGATCGGCCTCAAAACTCGCTACCTGGACGATCTTTTGCGACAGCTGGAGGAGCTGATCGCGTTCGTATAGCGCAGCCTCGAGGGGCTGCCGCTCGGCCAAGGCTCGATTGAGCAGCGACTGGCGCTCCAATGCGGCCCTGAACGCGCGCCGTTCGGCTTTGCGCAGGCGCGAAATCCCAAAGCTCAGCACTGTGCCTACTCCAAAAAGTAGTCCCAATCGCAGGGCCTCGGCGGGGTTCAGGATGTCGATAGAATCGGTCAGAATGACCAGGAGCGAAATGCTTGCCCCCATGCTCAGCGCGGTAGCCGCGAACCCCGCGCTCATTCCGCCATGCCATGCCGCGAACATTATTGCGACCAAGAACAGGGACAACGGTGGCGGTGGATCGAGAATGGCTCCTAGTGCAAGAATTATGGCGCTGACACAGGCCGTCGCTCCGATCGCAACCGAATATCCGTTTCCCAGCAATCGCTTTACGTTCACTCCGTTGTTCCCTCATATGACGTCAGGTCACGGGTTCACAAATGGTTAGTGTACTGCGGGTTGCGGGAAGGGGTGAAGGTTTTGTCGAGAGGCGGCTAACCGAATGAACGGACGCCCCTCGGACGGGCGGAATATCAAAAGCGGTTAGCTACGGAGAGCGGTGCCGGGCAGGGCATCAGGAAAAGGAGAATTATAAGAATTTTGCCGAAAGCCCCATTGCGGCTGAGACTTACCGCATTAGATGAGATAACTGGACCAGACCGCCTCCTCCTCTTGACCGACTCTCGGCTGGCCTTTGGCCGATGTCTTTTTCTTTGGTATTTTTCTGGTCCAGTTATCTTGGAGCATCCTGTTCCTGCGAGATCCGCATTCCTTTCGCTATGTCCTAAATCCTATCGAATCGTCCATGGTTCGGCCTCGAATCGTTCAACCCGTACTCCTATCCTTAGCCAGGCTTAGGGGTAGGCTGTTACATTCGAGTGACGCGTATTTAGAGCCTATCCCAGTAGGCCGTTCGCCCTGAGCTTGTCGAAGGGTTTCTTGAGCCTACTGGGATAGGCTCTTAAGCGTGTTGCGCCTGACCAAGACATCCGCAAGTCTACGTATGGACACCGGTGTACCGAAAAAGCCGTCGGTTTGGAATTGCCTGGGCCGTTCATGCGTCCATAGGCACTTTTGCGTATTTCCGAAAGAGCTCGGACGCTGTTCAATGACAACTACTCTGCAATCACCAAGGGCGCTTTCCCCCGAGGCGCCCGTGGCAGTCGTCGAGTGGAATCAGGGATGATTCGATCAGTGTCAGGACAAGCGAAAGGAACCGGGATGTCGCATGGAAAAGGATGTTCCGAGAGTAATGATGGCTGGGCGCTGGTGTCGAGTCACCCGGAAATGCGGAATTTGTCGCCGAAACAGCGGATGTTTAGGTCCAGTCGTCAAGACTCTCCTTCGAACCTCACGCTTCGGTTATTCTGTTTTATCGCATCTCGATCCCGGCCGATAGAACATCCTTTTAATCCAGCCAGGACGGAGGAGGGATCGCGTCGTCCTTGGCGCGTCGTCCGATGCCTCAATGTAAAAATTCGATTTGCTTGTCGAGGAATTCCCGCGCCCGGAAGATGCGCGAGCGGACCGTTCCGACCGGGCATTGCATGACCTGGGCAATTTCGTCGTAGCTCAGCCCGTCGAATTCCCGCAACTGGATAGCAGTCCGCAACTCCCCCGGAAGTTTGTCGAGCGCCTGCTGAATGGTTAGCGCAAGTTCCTCGGTCAATACCAAGCCTTCCGGAGTTTCCTGGTCTTTCAGGCGAACGGCGGATTCGAACTGCTCGGCCTCTTCGACATCGAGCTCGTCTTCCGACGGGCGGCGCAGCCGCATCGCCAGGTGATTCTTGGCGGTGTTGATGGCGATTCGATAGAGCCAGGTATAGAACGCGCTGTCACCGCGGAATCTCGGGAGTGCAAGGTAGGCCTTGATAAAGGCTTCCTGCGCGACATCCCACGATTCGTGAGGGTCCTTGATATAACGGCCTATCAGTTGCAAGAGCTTGGCCTGGTACTTGCGCACCAGACGATCGAAAGCACTCCGGTCTCCCTGTTGGACTCGATGTACCAATTCCTGATCGTCGATATAAACAGTAGCCATGAAGATCCTCCTTGGAAAGATTCTGTCGGATCCCATAACGGCTTCAGTGTTCGAGCTCATCAAGACCGTCCTGTCCAAAAAACCCTTCCGCTCAGCAGTTATACCGATTTTTACCGTTATCTTCCTGTTATCATTCGGCCATGGATATAGCCGCACAACAAAAAGCTTATATCGTTAAAAGGCAAATAGTGCCGCTACAGCAGCGAGTTACACCAGCCGTTAGGTGTTCCGACGTTAAATAAGAATTGGTTTATGGTCTTATTAAACACTCGGCATTTGTTGTAAAAAAGTCGTAAAACTTCGCACGAATATCTACGGATCAAATCTCTTCGCCTTTAACCGCTTTCCCGGTTCGTTGCCTGAAAAGACCTCGAAGCCCTTCAAATGTCAGCTGGATTTCATCGGAATGCGCAGTCGTTGACCTGGCCGAAGCACCGTCCCTTGCGTGATCGCGTTCATCGTCAGCAATTTGCGAAGTCCAACGCCGTATTTTGCCGCGATCAGACGCGGAGATTCGCCACGGCGAACCACATGTACCCGGTGCCCTTGTTTCGACAGCTTTGCGGACTTGGCTTTCTGCGCGACGGCTTTTCCGCGCCCGGAGCCCTTTACGATATCCTCTGCCGGGACCGGTGCCGGCGTCGTGAGCAAACGCGATGACATCATCACCGGCTCCTCTCCGACATCGATCAGCGAGGCAGTGACGATGCGTCTGTTGGACTGAGCGTCATCGCCGGCCACCAGCACGGGTTGTTCATAGGCCGAAATGCCCGGGGTGCGCTCCAAGGTCCCTTGAGGAAGCCAAACGTCGATGCCCGCGGGGAGCAGGGTGCGCCCCTTGATCGCGGATGTTGTCCAAGCGGGGTTGAGCTCGGCAAGCGTGTCGCGTTCCAGGCCGTGGAGTCTCGCCAGATGAGTGACCGGAAGGGAGCCGGTTAGACGGACGAGATCGTGCTTGAGAGGCGGTTGGAAGAATACGCCCGCCGGGAAATAATTCGGCAGATTCTGGATGATCGACCGCACGGCAAGGAATTCGGCATAAAAATTCCGTGACGCGAAACCGAAGGTCGAACCTTGGTAATAGCGGACGATCCGAGCGAGGTTCGGTCCGAATTCGTCTCTGGCGCGCGCCATTCCGCCTATGCCGTGGTTGTACGAGGTGATCGCCAGTCCCCAGTCGCCGAGCACTTCATAGGCGTGGGCCAGGTACCGTGCGGCGCCGCGCGTGGCAAACACCGGATCATAGCGCTCGTCGACCGCCCGGCTCAGGTGAAGGCAGCGGCGAGCTGTCGCGCGCATGAATTGCCACATCCCGGCGGCTCCCGCCGAGGAATGCGCGTGATTGACGAAAGACGATTCGACGTGGGGAAGCAAGGCGAGGTCTTCGGGCAATTCGGCCTCGCGGAATATCCTGCGGAACAGGCGATCGTAGCGGCCACTGGCTTCGAGTCCCTTTAGAAAGCGTTCCCGCAGCCCGCGTTGACCGCGTACCCGCTGACTTGCTCCGTACACGGCGTTTTCGCCGGCGTGGCTGACCAGGAGATCGAACAGTCGTTGCTGCGTGTCGGTCAAGCTGGCACCGAACCGCACCCGATCTTCCAAGTCCCGAAGTTCATTTTCGAGGGCATGGACGTGCCATTCTACGGACGCTTTATGCTCATGTGTCAGACCCTCGCCATCGACATCCGGCAGCTTGATCACGTCGTAGACCACGCCCAAATGAACGGTGTCGTGGAGTGCAAACTGATTCAGATGCCACACCCCGAAAACCTGGCGCCAGAATTGCACCGCATCCTGCAATCCTACCGGCTCGACAAACGGGGGGCTGCCTTGTTCCTGCACCGCATCCGGATAATGACGGGGTCGAGGAACGGTATTCTCGGCAGTGGATTCGGCAAACACCATCACCAAGATGCCGAGCGTCATCCAAGAGCGAAACGAGGATTTCGGTTTCATAACGATCCATCTCCATCCGTGAGAAACAGTCGTGCGGGCACGACGGAAAGGTAAAGTCGATGCCTTCTTTTTCGGGTTTCTGGGAAACTGGGGAAGCCCCCCGAAATACCCCGATGTAAGTATCTCTCCGTAGTCAGCTGGGGGCAAGTGATATCCGCAAGCGATTCAAACGGTGCTTTCGGGATCAAGCGTGACGAGGCTATCATCCCGAAATATTCGGCGGAGTGCTTCTACTAGAACCCGGATGGAGGACATGCGTTGACGCCTGATGACTCAGCGAAGCCGGACAGAGGGTCCGAATGGTTCGTTCCCCGATTCGGCTCTCCTAAATTTCGGAGAGCGATCGGCCTTCTTTTTCTGCCCTATACGGCGATGGTCATGTCCTTTACCGTGATCGGGTCCGTGCTGGCACCCGATCTCCATTGGGACCGGGTGATCGCCATCGCCTTCATTTACTTCTTGGGTCTCGGAATCGGCGCCCATGCCCTGGATGCGCTGGGCAGCAAGGCGAAAAAGCCATGGGGCGACGTGTTCGGCAAACGGCAGCTGTGGCTCATGGCGGGATGCTCGCTAGCGGCGGCCTATCTGGTTGCAGCCTACTTCATGGTGCGTTTCGTGCCGAATCTGATCTTCATCGCGCTTGTCGAGGGATTCTTCGTCTTTGCCTATAACCTGGAATGGTTCGACGGACGCTACCATACCGACGGATGGTTCGCGTTTTCATGGGGATTTCTGCCGGTTTTGGCGGGATACGTGATGCAAACGAACACTCTCTCCGTCGCCGTGATCGCGGTCGCCTTGTCCATGGCTCTGTTCAGCCTGGTAGAGATCAAGACATCGCGGCCTTACAAGGCGCTCAAGCAATGCGGCGGCGGCCTCGGCGATGCCGATCGGGCCTTGATGATCCGGTACGAGGCGATTTTGAAAAGCATCAGCCTAGGAGTCATCGTGCTGGGCATGGGCCTGCTGCTGTTTCGCGTGTTCGATTAGGGCGCTACCTCTCTGCCGATATCGGCGAATATCCCGGCGGGTCTTGCCCAAGTTGTGATATGGTCTCCCGAGCGGTTTTCGCCATGTGAGAAGGACTGCGGGCGTGAAGGGATTCAAGGATTATTGCTGCGGGTGTAGGCCGATTCTTGTTGAAGCGATCGATCAGACCTTGCAGGGACTTTTTCAGGGCCTGCATGTCCGTCCCGATGAGGCGCTGAACGATACGTTCCGGGGCGGAAAGATGATCAGAGGTTCCCTCGTGTGCCTGGTGAACGAAAGCCTTGGCGGAAATCCGTCGTCCGCAGTGCCGAGATCCGTGGCGGTGGAGCTTGTTCACGGGGCCACGCTGATCCATGACGATTTCGTGGACCAGGATCGCGCCAGGCGGGGCAAACCTGCTGCCTGGACCTTGGCGGGGGCGCGGAAAGCGGTGCTTTTGGGAGATGTCATCTTCGCTTCCGCCATCGAGATGATGAGCGACTTGAGCCGGGATGATGGCCTGGCGGTGTCGCGTGCGATCGCCCGAATCGCCAAGGGCGCGTTTCAGGAACCCATCGATCCTTCGGAACTGGCTGTTTATCTCCGGGCCGATGCCGTGCCCGAATCCCTCTATGACGCGATCATCGATCTCAAGACCGGCGTGCTTTTCGGCGTTGCCTGCGAACTGGGTGCACTTGCGGCGGGTGCCGAGCGGGATGTCCGAAATGCGTTTTATCGCTATGGTGTTTTGATCGGCGAAGCGTATCAGATCGCCGACGATTTGCAGGAAATCAAGCATCACCTGTCGAGCGGAGTCATCGACGCTCGGGCCATAGCCGCTCTTGCGCCTGCGATAGTCCGCTTCGGCGGGAACCTACAAGCCTCGATTACGCCCCTGTTGACCGGAGAGCGCTCGACGCTGTCGTGCGAACTGTCGAAAAGCTTCGAGGAAGCACGGATGAACATGGAGGAGGAGATGGAACGACGTCTCCAATTATCGTGTCTCGAGGTCTCGGGGCTCGTGCCCGACTCCCGCAAGAGAGTAATGATTCATGACGCTCCACGGGATTTGATCGACATGTTTAACGGGGTTTAACGCATCGGGCTTTGGAGTGAGCGCTCACCGGAATTTCAGCTCGCGGATTTCGTCGCCGTCACCAGGGCCGACGCGCCCCAGGTCAGCGTTTCGACGTTCACCGGGGCGAAGCCGTTCTCGCGCAAAACCTCCGGAAGTTCGGTCAGCCATGCGGTTTGTTTGAGAAATCCGGGCAGTTCGTCGAAAACCGTTTTCCATTCGGGGAAAAATCTGGGTCCCGCCATTTGAAGAATTTTGAAGTAAAACTCCCAGAGCCGAGCGAATATGGGACCGCTGGGATAGGTGAAATCGTGCATGACGAGAACTCCGCCGGGGCGAAGCATGGCCTTGGCGTTTCGAATCAGACTCTCCAGCTCGGCATATTTGGCCAGATAAGAGGATGTAATACAGTCGATCGGGCCATCGACGCGGATGTCTTCGGCTTTTCCGAGCATGAAATCCACATTCCGGAGTTTCAGCGCGCGCGCTTTTTCCTTGGCGATATTCAGATATTCGTCCCGGAGTTCCACGCCCGTGACCCGGCATGCGGGAAAACGGCGGGCGATCTTGAACGTCAGGATGCCGGTCCCGCAGGCCTGGTCGACGATATGCGAAGCGTCTTTAGGAATCGCGTCCACAATCCTCTGTTTCCACCAAAGGTCGAAACCCAGGGTGCAGAGTCTGACGATGGTGTCGTAGCTGGCGCCGGTGCCGGCGAAAAAACGATGGGCCGTGGCTGTTCCGGGATGCGAATCCATGCGACCGACTCCTTGGGCTGCAACAAAGCCCGAAAGTGGATATTTCTCGAAGGCCGAGACTATCACGCGCATTAGGGTTTCGACTACTCCGACATCTATGTCGTCGGACGCTTCCGACGGCGAATGATTTGGATTCTCATAGAGCGTGTTGCCGCCGAGACAAACCGTTTGCGAATCGTAAAGTTCCCACTTATCCTAAACTGAACCGTTTAGTTTAGGGCGTCGCAACTGTGTTCATTCGTTTTCTGCTTCATCGAACTTCTCCGCTGGTCTTTTTTCAACGCCGATTCGGCGCATCGAAGCGCGGTTCGTCTACCCTGATCAGGACTCGAGTTCGATAGCGCGTCATGGCGGCAAGCGCAGCGGAGAAAATCCGTCTCGACACTGCCGGGAGCGAGCCGGAGCACGTAAGCGAAAGTCCGGAGATCCGGGAAAGAGAGGTCAGCCCGTCCGAATGGATCGGTTTTACCGCCATGATCTTCGGAGTATTCATGGCGGTCCTCGATATTCAGATCGTCGCCAGTTCTCTGGAGCAGATTCAGGCGGGTCTTTCGGCGACGCGGGACGAGATCGGCTGGGTACAAACCGCCTATCTGGTCGCCGAAGTGGTGATCATTCCCTTGTCCGGGTGGTTGGGCCGGGCCTTATCGACCCGTTATCTGTTCGTTCTCGCCTGCGGCGGCTTCACCTTGATGAGCCTATGCTGCGCGCTGGCCTGGGATCTGCCCTCGATGGTGGTGTTCCGAGCCTTGCAGGGGTTGTTCGGCGGAGCCATGATCCCGTCGATATTCGCGGTGATCTACACCTTGTTTCCGCCCCGCCTGCAACCGGCGATCACCATCCTGGTGGGGCTGGTGGTTACCGTCGCGCCCACCGCGGGCCCGGTACTCGGCGGCTATCTCACCGAGACGGTATCCTGGAAGGCGCTGTTTCTGATCAATCTCTTGCCCGGCTTGCTGGTCTGCCTAGGAACCTGGCTCTTCCTGCGGATTGACGAGCCCGAATGGGACTTGCTGAATCGGATCGATTTCCGCGGCATTTTGTACATCGTGGTTTTCCTTGGCAGCCTGCAATTCGTGCTGGAAGAGGGGACTCGGAAAGACTGGTTCGAAAGCGGCGAGATCGTGTTTTTCGCTTGTCTTGCCGCGGCGGGCGGCGTCGCGATGTTTTACCGGGAACTGACGCTCGAACACCCTATCGTCGACCTTTGGGCGTTTCGCAACCGCAATTTCGCTGTCGGCTGCGCGTTCAGCTTCATCCTCGGCATCGGCCTCTACACCATGATTTATCTGATCCCGGTGTATCTGGCCGGAGTCAAGGGGCTGAACAGTCTGCAGATCGGTCAATACGTCATGGTGACGGGCTTATTTCAATTCGTATCCGCCTTCTTCGCCGGCCCGTTATCCAAGGTGCTGGATTCGCGCCTGATGCTGGCCGGCGGACTGGCGCTCTACGGAACCGGCGCCTGGATGAACGGCAGTCTGACCGCCGACGCCGGCTATTGGGAATTCTTCTGGCCGCAAGCCGTGGAAGGCTTCGCCTTGATGTTCTGTTTCTTGCCGATCAGCGGTTTGGCCCTCGGTACCTTGCCGCCGGACGAGGTCAAGAACGCTAGCGGGCTGTTCAATCTGATGCGCAATCTGGGCGGAGCTATCGGCATCGCTGTCGCCAGTTCCTTGAAAACGCGCTATATCAAGGAGCATTACGCTGCGTTGCGAGAATCCGTGACCGGGGGTTCGCGGGAGGCAGAAGCCTTGATCGCTAAGCTGCAGGCGCAAATGGCCGGATTTCCCTTGCCGGACAGCGAAAAAGCGGCGCTCAAACAGCTTTCCCGGTGGGTGATACGAGAAGCCGAGGTCATGGCCGCCAACGATTTATTCCATCTGCTGGGGGCTATCTTTTTCGCCTCCCTCTTGTTGATGCCTCTGGTCAGGAAAGTGTCGACGGATCAGGAAACCGGTGGAGGACACTGATCCCGCACCGATTCAACGAAAACCTCTTGGGGAAGGGCAGCAGTAGTCGGCAAGGGATTGCCACCTACGACTAAAATAAACCGGCTCCCGCGATCGGGAGATGTTCTTATCTAAGTCAGCCAAACAAACCTGGTCGCCTGTCCACAGATTTCGTGGACAACCTTGTGGATAAATATGGGGATGAAAGCGGCGGCACCTGATATTTTCGGGCCTTACGTTAGTCTGGCCAGGTTTTTTTCAGGCCCGGTTGTTGGACGGATTAAAATCGTAAACTATTGATTTTGCGAAGATGATTTATTACGAAATGATGAATTGATAATTTACGGTATCGCCTTAACTAAGCGCTGCTTGTTCAAAATCCTGTCAAGTCTTGACAGTGGATAACTTTTCGATGCCGTATCGAAAAAGTATAGCAGTGGCTCAAAAAAGTGCCGTGGCTCACCTTGCCTGATTTGGGCATCGGCGGAACAGACGGAAACGGCCCTCAAACGATCTGATAAAGCCCGTCCAGCACGAGCGTGTTGGGACTTATCATGCCCACGACGTTGCGGCCGTCCAGCACCGGGGCGCGTACGAGATTGTGATTTGCGAACAGGCGCGAGCAGTACCGGATATCCATGTCGGGGTGCACCGAAATCACCGGCTTGCTCATGATTTCGTAGACGTTGACCCGATCGGGCGCGCGATCTTTCGCCAATACGTGCCGAGCAATGTCCCCGGCGGTGATCAAGCCGTATTCGTCGTCATCGTGCCGCTTGTTGACCACCAGCACCGAGGTTCTCATCGATTTCATTTTCTTCAAGGCTTCGCTGATGGTGGCGATGCCGTCGATCGTTCCGAAATCGGTCTTCATAACGTCCCGGACCCGGATAATGGGTTTTTTATCCATCAGAGTTCCTCCTCGACGATGGGGGCTAATTTTTCCATTTGATGCGTGATCCCTACGGCGTCTTCCACATCGATCTGAAGCGCGATTCCGGTGCCGGGCTTTTCGTCGAACTTGCCCGCACGGCCGATGGCTTCCAGGATATGTCGAGTCAGATGCTCCTCTACCAGGAACAACAGCACGTCCCTTTGGCTTTCCAGGCTCAGTCCGAAAAACGTTTTCGTTCGCTTGAGTCCTTCGCCGCGGGCATTGGCGATGACGGTGGCGCCGGTAGCGCCATGTGCACGAGCGGTTTTCAGGATGAGCTCGGTTTTATCGTCTTCCACGAAGGCGATGATCAGTTTGAAGCGCATATGAGGCTACCTTAGTCGTTGTTGGCCGCTTGATTGCGCCGACTCAACCACATGGCGATCTGGCCGTAACCAAGCACGTTGATTATAGGAATTAGACAAGTGAACGCAATCAGGCCGAATCCGTCCAGCAAGGGATTGCGGCCGGGAACGGCGGCGGCCAGACCCAATCCGAGTGCCGTCACGATGGGTACCGTTACCGTCGACGAGGCCACATTGCCGGCGTCGTACGCGAGCCCGGCGATGACCTTGGGGGCGAAAACGGTCTGAATGGCTACGATGGCGTACCCCGTAAGGATGTAGGTGTACAGCGGTGCGCCGGTAACGATCCTGAACGTGCCTAGCGCCAGTCCGCCGCCTACGCCGAGGGCGACCGCGAGACGGAGCGGCAGGGCTCTGATGCTTCCGGCCGAAACCTCCGATACCTTGACCGCAACGGCGATGAGGGTGGGTTCGGCCATGGCCGCGGCGAATCCGATGCAGCCGGCAAACAGATAGACCCAGATATAGTTATACCAATGGACACGATCAGGATCGGGCTCGATACCGAGAAAATCCGGCGCGGTCAGCTGTTGAGCCATCAGATCGCCGATCGGAAACAGGGCCATTTTGAGTCCTACCAGAAATAGGGCAACGCCTAGCAGGACGTACAAAAAGCCCACGAGAATCCGGCCCGGGTGAGGCAAGGGTTTTCTGATGACCAGCAGTTGGAAGAGCACCAGCAAACCGATGATCGGGGATACGGCGCGCAGGGTCTCCAACAATATATTTCCGAATTCGTGCAGCCACTCGTTCATGCAAATATCCCGT
The DNA here is from genome assembly GCF_002005105.1 of Methylocaldum sp. 14B. Lineage (GTDB taxonomy): Bacteria > Pseudomonadota > Gammaproteobacteria > Methylococcales > Methylococcaceae > Methylocaldum. The sequence continues at coordinate 148,478 of NZ_MSCV01000008.1, forward strand.
ATCCCATGACGAAGATCATGGACATCAAGGCGGCGAGGGCGAGCAGTCCGAAGCCATCGCTCACGGGATTACGCCCAGGAATGGAGGACGAGAGTCCAACGCCCAACGCAGTCACCAGGGGCACGGTGATGGTCGAGGTGGTCACGCCGCCGGAATCGTAGGCGATGCCGATGATTTCCGGCGGCGCGAAGATCGTCATGATGCCTACGCCAGCGTAGCCGCCGACGATCACATAAGGAAGCGGCCAGCCGCGGATGATGCGGATCGTGCTGACGATCAGCGCGAATCCCACCGCCGTGGCGACGGTAAGGCGAAGACCCAGTGCGTATGATTTGCGGGCCTCTACCGAAGCTGTAATCGCGCCGTCGTCGGCGGCGATGCGGGCTGCTTCGTCGGCGACGGCGATAAGTGCCGGTTCGGCTACGGTGGCGCCGAATCCCAGTGCGAAAGCGAATACCAGTATCCAAAATAGGCTGCCCTTGCGGACGAACGCATGGGCCATGCTTTCGCCCAGCGGAAACAGCCCCAGCTTCAAGCCCTGCATAAAAAAGGTCAGCCCCAAAACGACCAGCAGCATGCCTGCAACGAACCGTCCGGCCTCGGGAATCGGCTGCTGGATTACCAGGATTTGAAAAAACAGGATGACCACCACGATGGGCACCAGATCCAGTGCGCTGGCGAGTAACTGCCGAACGAAGCGGTTATGCAAAACCCGTTCGATGAAAGGAAATTTTGACCCCATAAGTACAATCGTGAATCTTGCTCGATATGGATTGGTAGATGTGCGACCGCGTTGATGGCAACTTGGCGAACGCGAGTGCCCTAAGTGCGCGAAAATCGCCTCTTCCAGGTCGTTCCGAACCGACGAGGTTGAGGGGGTTTTGCGCTAATAGTGCACCCGGGGTGGGATAGTCTAATCATCGGCCATTTTGGTCGTGCTGTGCAAGGTGGTTGTCACGCTAGTGGTACATTAAGCCGGTATCATGCTGAGTCCAGAGAACGATGATTGAAAGCGTGCGGGACTTGACCGACGATACGTTTTTCCGGTTCTCTAGGCGTTTCCCCATACGAGTTCGCCGAATCGCCACATCGGGAGAATATGTCCTATGGAATACCCGGTACACGGATTCTTCCTCAATCTTCTAATCATTCTCTTGAGCGCGCGCATGTTCGCCGAGCTGGCGGCGCTGGCGCGGGTGCCCCCGGTGGTCGGAGAACTCATGGCCGGAGTCGTTTTGGGGCCTACGGTGCTGGGCTGGATCGAACCGAGCCAGACCATCCGCATGCTGGCCGAGATCGGTATCATTTTGCTGTTGTTCGAAGCGGGGCTCGAAACCGACATCCGCCAGTTGGCGCGCGCCGGCTTCAAATCCTCGATCGTGGCGGTCAGCGGCTTCGCCTTGCCGTTCGCATTCGGCTTCTTGGTGAGCTATGAAGTCTTCGAACGCCCGTTGCTCGAATCCCTTTTCATCGGCGGAACCCTGACCGCCACCAGCATCGGCATCACGATACGGGTTTTGACCGACCTGCATCAGAGGCACTCTCACGAAGCTCAACTGGTGCTAGGGGCCGCAGTAATCGACGACATTCTGGGGGTGGTGCTGCTCGCGATTCTTTATGAGTTTTCCATCGGCGGCGGTATCAGTTATATGAACGCCGGCCGGGTGCTGCTGTTCATCGCCGTATTCTTCCTGCTGGCTCCGATTTTCGCCAAGCTCATATCGCTGGAGATCAGGCGCTTCGACGAGTTCAGCCAGACGCCGGGACTGATTCCCACGACCGTTGTGTCCTTGGTGCTTTTTTTCGCCTGGCTATCCCACGAGATCGGCGCGCCCGAACTTCTCGGGGGATTTGCGGCAGGACTCGCCCTTTCCCGGAGATTTTTCCTGCCGTTCGGTCTGGCCGTGCATGCCGGTACCGAATTCGCCGAGCGCATCGACAATCAGATGCGCCCCATCATTTATCTGTTCGTGCCGATTTTCTTCGTGATGGTCGGGCTATCGCTGAATCTCCGAACCATCGATTGGACGTCCCCCTTCATTTGGGTGTTTTCGCTATCCCTGATCGGTACCGCGATAGCGGGCAAGCTGTTCAGCGCGCTGTTCATCAGCGAACGCTGGGTGACTCGTTTTGCCGTCGGGCTGGCGATGATTCCGCGCGGCGAGGTAGGGCTCATCTTTGCCGAGCTGGGGCGGACATCGAACATCTTGAGCAACGAGATCTATGCCGCTTTGATCATCGTCATCGCCTTCACCACCATCTTCGCGCCGCTGCTGCTGAAAGGGTATTACCACGTCCTCGGATCCCGGCTTGCAGCCGAACCGGTTCGCAGACAGTAAATCCCGAGCCTTGCCCGCCGATGGGCGGTTTCCGTCAGCCGAGAGGCCGCGAAGCAGGCCGGCCGCCTTCAGTGACAGTCAGGCCGGCATGAAGCGATAGCCATTTCAAAATATCTTCGCGCCGGACGAATCCGAGGAGCTGCCCGTTTTTCAGCACCGGCAGCTGATTCACGTCACGCTTGCCGAAAAGGTCCAGCGCGGCGGCTGCGTCCTGCTCGGGAGAAAGAGTCACCAATTCGTGTCTCGGCGTCATGATGTCGCCGACAGTCGTGGTCCTCCACGCGTCGCGCGGGCGCTTCGGCAGATCGCGAAGGCAGATCATTCCGATGAACTGGCCGCGCTCCTCGACCGGAAAAGCGCGTTGTCCGCTCGGCATCAGGTGTTCGTCCACCAATGCCTGAAGAGATAACTGCGGCGCCACCCGCTCGAACCGGGTGTGCATGATGCGCAGGACGGGCACGTCCTCGAGCCATTGGTGAACGAGCAACTGGCGGTAGCTCATGACGGCCGCGTTGTTGAGGAACCAGCCGATCAACGCGAGCCATAAGCCATTGATGAAACCGGCCCCGAATATCGGTACGCGCAATCCCAGGATCATGAGAAAGCCGGACCCCATCAACACCCAGGCAAACCCTTGCCCGACTGCCGAGGCGCGGCGCGTAGCGGTGAGCAAGTCGCCGGTCGCGCCCCACAGCGCGGCACGAAGAATCCGCCCGCCGTCGAGCGGAAAGCCGGGAACCAGATTGAACAGGCCGAGAATGATGTTGATGGGGCCCAGCCACATGAGCAGGCTGACGGTAGGCCCCAAAGTCGCGAACGATTGCTGCGGGTTGTCGGGATCGATCTCCATGGGACCGATAACCATCTTGGCCAGTCCCAGAAAAACGAATCCGAGCACGAGGCTGGTGATCGGCCCCACGGCTGCCATGTACAACTCGGCGCGCCATGAGGGAGGTTCTTTCTCCATATGCGCCATCCCGCCGAACATGAACAAGGTAATGCGCGGAATCGGAATACCGTTGGCTCGGCCAACTATGGCATGGGAAAGTTCATGCAAAAGCACCGACCCGAAGAACAGCAAGGCCGCGGCGATTGCGGTTCCCCAGATCAGCAGCGGGCCCCAGTCCGGATGCCAAGCCGGAAACAAGCCGGCCCCGAGACTTAAAGTAATGAGCGAGAAGATGATCAGCAGGCTCCAGTCAACCAGGATTTCGATGCCTGCCACGCGCCCGAGGCGCAAAGCTGTTCGTGCTCCCATGGTAATGCTCCGTTCGGTTGGTCCGGCCGTCGATAAACTCTTTGACAGTTTCGGGCGGGATAAAGCATCGGAACGCGCAAATCTCACCCCGATCGACTAGTTGGTTCTTTCATCGGCATTTCGCTGCCGTCTTGTCCGCGGCGTTGGGCGTCCGAAAAGCCGACATGCTCGCGGGTGCTGGTCCCGCACGATATGACGAATTGCATGCCTTCTTCCACGGTCCAATCGGTGGGCGTCACCTGGGAAAGGGGCACGATTTCCATATAACCGGACGTCGGATTCGGAGCGGTGGGCATATAAACCACCGCCAGTTCCTCGCCGGTTTCGGTATCCCGGACGATGCGTGTCACAAAGGCCACGGCCCGCATTTTCTCGGTGGGATAATTGATCAGCACGACCCTTTGGATCTGCTCCGGTTGCGCTTGAAAGGCGAGTAGCAGCCGCTTGGTGGAGCCGTAGATGGCTTTCAGTACCGGGATTTTTTCCAGCAACAATTCAAACCCGATCAGAATCTGCCGACCGACCACCCGGCTCGTCAGCCAGCCCAGCATGAAGAGCAAGACGAGGGTGATCAGCAGGGCGAGCACCGAATCGATCCAGCCGTTGAGCATCAAATCCGCCAGCTTGGGAGAAAACGTATAAATGGCTCTATACAAGGCCGGTATCCAAGGTCGCCCGAAGGCGATCAGCTTTGCCAGGATGAAGTCGAAAACGAGCCAGGTGAGCAGTATCGGGGTAAGGACGACCAGCCCCGCGAGAATGTTTCTCTGCACGTGGTGGATGAAAGATCTTCGCCGTTTGCTCTCCATAGAAATTACCGACAAACGTTTTGCAAAGTCGTTGCGTGATTCAGGCTCGCCGAGATATCGCGAGGTTCAAAAATTCTGGCTACGGGCCGGCGAAATCCGTCTTTCAAGAAGGGGCTGCGGCAATCTGTCCATAAGAAAATCATTGAATTATTATGCTGCCGCTCCTGTCCTAGGCGTATCATAGTACCGGTCGGCAGGACTGCGCGATCATTCGGTTTCCAGGAGGAAGAGATCTATTTATTCCAGGCGCTCGCCGGTCGAGGTGAACAACCCCAAAAGATGCGGCTGAGCCGTCTGCGACCATAACGACAGATTCGAGGAGAGCTTATGCAAGATCCAGTCGATCGTTCGCGCCGCCGCTTCATTTTTCAAACCGGTGTCGGTTTATTAGCCGCAGCGAGCATGCCGGCATGGGTGCGTGCCATGGAGATGCACGGCATGCCCAAATTGACGCCCAATCGGGCGTCTCCCGCCTTCAAGCCCGATGTCGAGATCGAATTGGCTGCCCGCCAGGGCTCCATATCCATTCTGCCGGGCCAGGCGACCCGGGTGCAGCACTATACGGCCAAGTTGCTGAGTGGCCCGAAGGATACGCTGACCGAGCTGCCCAGTTGCTATCTCGGACCGATCATCCGCTTGCAAAAGGGCCAGAAAGTCCGCATTCATTTCCGCAACGACCTGATGGAACCCACTATCACCCATTGGCACGGACTCCACGTCCCCGCGCTGATGGATGGCCATCCGATGTACATCATCGATTCGGGCGAGACCTTCGTGTATGAATTCGAAGTGATCAACCGGGCGAGCCTCAATATCTATCATCCGCATCCGCACGAAATTACCGCGAAGCAGGTGTACTACGGTCTTGCCGGCGGCTTGATCATAAACGACGAAGAGGAGGCGAGACTCGAATTGCCTTCCGGCGAGTACGAGATACCCATCGTCCTTCAGGATCGCCGGTTCAATGCCCAAAACCAGTTGATTTACGGTCCGCACATGCACGATCGGATGATGGGATTCTACGGCGACCGCATCCTGGTCAACGGCCAGCCGAATGCCGAGTTCGAAGTGGCCAGCCGCGCCTACCGTCTCCGTTTCCTCAACGGCTCCAATGCCCGTATTTACAAACTCGGCTGGAGCGACGGCACGCCGGTGACCGTGATCGGCGTCGACGGCGGACTCCTGGAGTCCCCGGAAACTTTCCCTTACGTGATGCTGGCACCCGGGGAGCGCCTCGATGTCTGGGCGGATTTCAGCGGCCGGCCCAAGGGCACTGAGTTGACGATGCGCAGCCTGCCGTTCTCCGGCGTGCTGCCGATGATGGCCGAGCACATGGGGGGGCGCGGCGGAAGGGGAGGCATGGGCGGCATGATGGGAGGAATGGGCATGATGGGCGCCATGGCCTTGCCCGTCGGCAGCGATTATCCCCTGTTCAAGATCCGCGTCACCCGCGAGACCGGCGAGAGCCCGAAGCTGCCGAGCCGGCTGTCGAAGATCGACCGCTATACGCTGGACGATGTCGCCAACCCCAGCAAGCCCGTGCCGATCGCCATTTCTGAGTCTCCGATGGCGATGCTGCTCAACGGCCGCTCCTATGCCTTCGACGATATTCAGCCGTTCGAGCGGATTCCGCTCGATACCGTGCAGCTCATGGAAATTTTCCATACTAGCGGCGGCGGACACGGCATGGGCCACGGTATGCGAGGCCGCATGATGGGAATGATGGGCGGCCACGGAAGCGATGCTCAGCCAGAAGGGCAGGGCATGGGCGGTATGGGCATGAGGGGTGGCATGGGGATGATGTTTTCCATGGCGCACCCCATCCACCTGCATGGCGACCAATTCCAGATCATCAGCCGCACCGTAGCCGTCGAGAGAGCGGACAGCTATGCGACGGTAAAAGACGGTTTAATCAGTAGCGGCTGGAAGGATACCGTGCTGGTCATGCCTGGCGAGACCGTGCGCATGATCAAGCCGTTCCACCACTTCAAGGGCGTGTTCATGTATCACTGCCATAACCTCGAACACGAGGACATGGGCATGATGCGGGACTTCTTGATCGAGTAGCCGCCGGGATTTGTCTGTCAACAATATCCCGCCACACCGGAAAACGATGGCGTTGTAGCGTTGTAGGGTGGGTTAGGCGCGCATCACGCCGAGTCCGCAAAGTTCCCTCTGTGTTTCTGCGCGCCGTAACCCACCAGGCAAGGCCGCGGAACCGGTGGGCTTCGCTTCGTTCTACCCACCATCGATGGGTTTCGCTTCGCTCTACCCATCCTACGCCTACGCCGGAAACATGAGGCGTAATCGTGTTTTCCGTCCAACTCGAGGCCGGCATCCTTCGCCGACGCCTGTCCCTCTAATCGGCTCTCAGCCGCTTTCCATCGACTTCGATCAGGCGGTCCAAGCGAATCTCCAACCCGCTCTTCAACTTCAGGAATTCCTCCTTGTCCCTGGCGTAAATATCCTCGATTCGGTCCTCGACGGTAACGGGATCGCCGGACGCGTCCCGATAAGTGATCGGGCACGTACGGCGTCTCACCGCGAGCGTTTCCAGTTCGTCGTGGAAATCGCAGCTGATGGGTTGGTAATGATCCGTCACCGGAATGGCTCAGTGATGGGTATAGTCATGGAAGGATTTCTGAAAAAGCGGCGTCAGGGTTTCCCACAAGACTTCGCTTCCTTGCGCGATGAAATACGAGTCGCCGGGTGTCAGATAAGTGATTGTTCCCGCTGAATCTGTGATTTTGAGCACCCCGTGAATGACTTGCATGTGCTCGTCGAACGGGAAGACGATCCGGATCCTGGCTTGTCCGATCTGCTCGAAAACCCCGTGCACGGTAGTGTCGTCCGGAGGAGGTGGCGCGTCGAACCGCATCTTGATGGTCGGATTGCCCTTCAACACTGTTCCGCCTAGCGCCGGTATCTGGGAAGTGACATCCACGAAATCGGAATCGTCGACGATCCGTCCCATCTTGTAGATCATTACGCCGGTATTGGATGTGTTGGAGCCTTGAACGCCCTCAGTCGTGTCTGTGGTGCCGGCCCAACCATGACTAGCATAAAGGATCAAACCGGAAGCCATGGAAATCGCAATGCGCGAGATGGATTTTTGAGACTTCATCGATACCCTCCCTGAGTTTCCTTCGATTGCTGTTGAGCAAGAACTAGCGGTTCCTTCGAAGAAAGGAACGCGACGGAAGGGTATATATCCCAAAAGGGCTTGTCAGGCAAGCGGACGTCCGGGCCGCCTGAGCCGGCTGTATGACCGATCGTTGACTCGGCCGATTGGCGGATATGCCGGTTACTTCTCGCTGTGGTCGACGTAGATCAGACGATCGGTCGCAAATCCGAGCGCTTCGGCTTTCGTGACCAGGTGGTGTAGTACAGAGGATTCCAGTGTCTTCTCTCTCGCCAATATCCACAAATACGATCGGGTGGGGCCGGAAACGAGGGCGTAGGAGTAGTTCTCCTTGTCCAGATCGATAATGTTATAGCCGCCGTAAAAAGGCCCGAAAAACGAAACCTTCAGCCGGCCGATGTTCGGACTTTCCACGAAATAGGCTTTGCCTGTCGCTTCCCGCCATTCCTGCTTTCGGGAGTCGAAGCCCCGGTTGACCACCTTTATGCCGCCGTCCTCCCGAAGGCCATAAGTCGCGGTGACGCGGGTCAGGCCCCGTTCGAACGAGTGGTCGAGGCGCGCGATTTCGTACCAGGCGCCGAGATACCGGCTCAGTTCAAAGCCATGAACGGGCGAAACGCCTTTGGGGATACCGGCGCATCCCGCGAGAAATAGGGTGGACAGGAGTGCCAGCAGTTTCATTGACCGTGATTCAGCCGAATGGCCTTATAGAAGAACCACCCGGAAAACCCGGCAAACGCCATGGCGGCGGCCAGGGACGCCCAGACGGGCAGGGTGAAAGGACCAAAGCTTACCAGCCATCCGGCGACAAGCGATACGGCGAGGATGCCGGCCATAATGGCGAAGACTCCTCCGCCGAGGAGCAGCATTCCGCTGATACCCGATTCAGCGAGGTCCAACGTGAAATCCGCTTCATCCTCCTCCCGCTGTTGGCCGGTTGACTCGACCTGTTTGAGTTTGAGCGCTTTCTTGCGCACTTTATCCCGTTCCCGGGCCTTGGCGCTCTGCTGTTTCTTGTAAAGCTCGATGCCTTTGGCGATACCTTGCGCCACCAACTTGGTTTGTTCCTTGGTTTGCCCCGGCTTCTGGATACTCCTCGCGACCTTGAGCGCTTCTTCCTGGATGCTTTCGTTGATTTGAGTCTGAATCGACGGTCGAGAATCGGTCTTGGACATGGTGTTTCAGAAGAATGAATTTAATTTCCTCACGTTAGTCCAGGAATGGGGCGTTTGACAATTGCTTTCATAAAGCGAGCCGGATTCAAACGGGTTGCCTCGGCCATCCCGGAGGTCTATTTATTCAAGGTATCGATCTCCCGGAGCTTATTACTCGTGATTTCAAAACCCGCAATCGACGCCGAACGGATTCGAAAGGCCGTGCAATCGGGCAAGGCAGCCGATGCCGAAAGCGGCGGTTTGCGCTATGTCCGATTCGTTCACGATTTCGAGGATATTGCGCGCGGCACCGTCATCTTCGACGAAGGAACCGTTTACGGCTATCCGGCCATCGGGCGGCTGCTCGCGCTGCGAACCGGGCTCGCGAAGCAACTTTCCGGTCCTTTCTGGATGGAGGAGAAAATCGACGGTTTCAACATCCGTGTGACCCGAATTCAGAGCAGCCCCATCGCCCTGACCCGCGGCGGTTACGTTTGCCCGTTTACCACCGATCGCCTGCCGGATCTGCTCGACACGGCGATTTTCGACGACCAGCCGGATTTGGTGCTGTGCGCCGAGGTCGCGGGGCCGGACAATCCCTATATAGAGAGCGCGCCGCCGTTCATTTCGGAAGACGTGAGGCTGTTCGTGTTCGACCTGATGCGGCGGAACAGCCCGCGCTTTCTGCCCCAGGACGAGAAAATGGAGCTGATCCGCCGGTACGCCCTGCCGTCGGTCGAGATCTTCGGAAGTTTCGAAACCAGCGATATAAAACCCATTTCGGACATCCTGAAGCAACTCGACGAGGAAGGCCGCGAAGGCGCCGTGTTCAAGGAGGATTCGCCCCGCCAGCGGCGCACCAAACATGTCACCGGCAGCGCCAATCTTTCGGACATCCGAACCAGCGTCTACAGCCTTCTGGATTTGTCGCCCGAGTATTTCACCAGCCGAATTCTGAGACTGGCATTGTTTGTCGACGAGCAGGAGCTGGAAGGATTCGACGATTTGAACCGGCGGGCCGGGGCGGCATTCCTGGACGGTTTGCAGGAAGCCATCCGGCAGCACCGCAGCGAAGGCCGGGTTTCCCACCGCTTCCGCTGCCGTTTCCGCGATCCGGAAAACGCCCGCCGCTTGATCAAATATCTGAAACGGGCCTCGGGCCACGTTCAGGTCGTCCAGCGGGAGTTGAAGCCGGAGGGCGGATTCTGGCTACTGGAGTTCGACCGCATCTATCCGTCGCTGAACGGTCTATTGAGCGACTGGCTGGCCGGGAAAGTGGTGTTCGATTAGCGTTTCCAGAACGCTGCGGAGGTTTTCCGGCATCAGGATTTTTACGCCGACCTTGTCGGCCCATTTCCGAAGTCCCTCGTCGGCGGATATCAGGACGCCGTCCAATTCGTACGCCAGCAGCAGCACGTCCATGTCTTCGCGGCTGTCGATGATGCCCTGCCGCAGCGCTTCCCGGTAACGCTCCCTGAGCCGATTGATGACCCGTCCCGCGTCCTGGATTTCGCCGGTTTCCCGGGCGGCCTTGGCGTATTCCTCGGCGATGTGCTGGCCGCGGTCGATGCGCTTGCGCACTTCTTCGATGAGTTCGTAAACGATCTGGGCGGGAATCTGCAAGTTGAACTTGCGCGGCGAGCGGATGCGTACGCTGGCCTCGAAAGCCGGCGGCAGTTCGCCCATGTTTTTCATGAGGCGGAGCTCGTCGTACACCGAGCGCGGCATGAAACATTCGACGGACGTCTGGCGGACCAGTTCGAGAAAGCCGAGTATGGCGCTCGGCGAATCGACGCCGAATTGGGTGTAGATGTCGGGATTGGTGAAAACGCTGGTATCGAGGACGAAGCGCTCGGTCATGGCGGCTCCTGCGCGGGTTTTGGAAGGTTATAGCCAACCGGGTTGCGAACCGTCAACCGTTACTGCATGCGATTCGTGACCGGCGAGCAATGCTTTTCATTACCCTTGGAATCACCCCGGCCGCACACGTTGCAAACCTGGCATAAGGGGAATATGTTGAATCCGGCGGCCTAAGCCTGAGGAGAATGCCCCGAGTGCGGACGTATCCGCTTATTCACTGAGAGGAGTTGCATGAATCTGGAAAAAGTCGTCTTTGGTTTCTTCATCGTTCTCGCCGCCACGCTCAACTTTGGCTTCTTCGTCGGCGAAATCGACAAGCCTCATCTTCATCATGTCTCCGAGTTGTTCGCCGCCATCGTGGTGAATCTGATCGCCACCGTGCTCAAGTTCGGCGATCGCACGCAGATCGGCGCGATTCATCTGGCCACCAGCCTGGTGGCCGACCTTCAGTTGATCGCCGCGGCCGTGGACTGGGGCTATGCGGTTTATATGTCGGCCGAGGGGCTGACGCCCGGAGCCATGGCCAGCGTGGTTTCGCTTGCCGGCGGTGCGATGCTCGCCAATCTCATTTCGGTGACGATGCTGATCGCCGAGACGGTAATGCTGCGCCGATGAATACAAGCCCGATAAACACCGCCTTTTTTGTCGCGCTCCGCCACATGCGGGCGCCGCTGATCTTCTTGATCGGGATCTTTGCGATTTCGGTGGGCGGGCTGGTGCTGATTCCCGGTGTCGATGCGCAAGGAAATCCCTGGCGGATGGATTTCTTCCATGCGCTTTATTTCATCAGTTACACGGCAACGACCATAGGCTTCGGCGAAATTCCCTACACCTTCACCGACGCGCAGCGGCTTTGGGTCATCTTCTGCATTTTCCTGTCCGTGATCGGCTGGGCCTACGTCATCAGCAAGCTGTTTGCCGTGATTCAGGACCGCGGTTTCAAACAGGCGCTGACCGGACAACGCTTCGCCCGTTCGGTAAGAAGGCTGGGAGAACCTTTCTATCTGATTTGCGGTTACGGTGAAACCGGCCAGTTGCTGGCCCGTTCGCTGGATTATCTGAACATCCCGTTCGTGGTGATCGACATCGATCCCGAGCGTATCGACGAACTCGATTTGCAGGATTATCTATTCGATGCGCCAGGCCTGGCCGGAGATGCCCGGCTGCCGAACAATTTGATCATGGCCGGCTTGACCCACCCGAACTGCGTGGGCGTCATCGCCCTCACCAACGACGACTCCGCCAATCTCGCCGTCGCCATCGCGGTACGGCTGTTGAATCCGGAGATTCCCGCATTGTGCCGGGCGACGACGGTCGACGTGGCCGCCAACATGGCATCCTTCGGTACTCGGCACATCATCGATCCGTTCGAGAAATTCGCGGAATATCTCGCGCTGGCGATACGGTCTCCCGGCTCCTACCGACTGCTCGAATGGCTGACAGGGCTGCCGGGCACGGAACTGGCCGCCGAGCGGGTGCCGCCTCGCGGGAATTGGCTGGTGTGCGGCTACGGGCGATTCGGGCAGGCGATCGTTCGTCATATCACGCACGAACAGTTGGACGTAACCCTGATCGACCCGAAGCCGCCCAGCCGCGAAACGGCTCTGCCTTGGGTTCTCGGCGTGGGCACGCGCGCCGAGACGCTGTGCGAGGCCGGGGTGAACGGCGCGGTGGGCATCGTCGCCGGTACCGACGACGACATCAACAACTTGTCGATCGTGGTCACGGCGCGCGAGCTCAACCCCAATCTATTCGTGGTGCTCAGGCAAAACCTGCAGGCAAACCGCGAATTGTTCACGGCTTTCGATTCCGATTTCACGGTGGTTCCGAGCGAAATCATCGCGCACGAATGCCTGGCGATCCTGACGACGCCGCTGCTGTCGCGCTTTCTCGCGATCGTGAAGCGCAAGGACGATGCCTGGGCCGACGATGTCATCGCCCGGATTTCCGCCGTCACCGGGACGCTCGTTCCCGCCGTCTGGAGCGTGACCCTCGATTCTCGGCAGGCCCCGGCCGTCGCGGAGATGATCCACCGCTCAGCGATTGGTTTGGACAGCCTGATGCGCGATCCCGTCGACCGGAATCGGCATCTGCCCTGTATCCCGTTGATGGTGGTGCGGAGCGCCGAGGACATCGAGATTCCTGCGCCGGAGCTCATGCTGCGCGAGGGTGACAGCATCCTGTTTGCCGGGATGTCGTCGGCCATTCCGGACCAGCAGTCGATACTCCGCAATCTCAATGTCCTGAATTACGTTTTGTTCGGCACGGAGGTTGCCAGCAGCTGGCTTTGGCGAAAGCTGACCGGCGCCGAGGCGGGACTCTAAGGGTACAGTCCATCTTGGCCACCTGGTGGACGGACCGTTTGCCGCTATGACAGACTTTTTCGATTGACGACCCTGCGAGAAGACATACCGATGACCATTCACCCTGACGCACTGCGGCAATCCATCGATGAATTTTGGGACCGAGAGATCCTGCCGACGCTCATCGATTACATCAAGATCCCCAACCTGTCGGTTGCGTTCGATCCTGACTGGCAGGCGAACGGCCACATGGAACGGGCGCGCCGGCTGGCGGTGGACTGGCTGAACGCGCATCCTGTTCCGGGCTGGACCCTGCACGATCTCAGCATTCCCGGCCGGACGCCGCTGCTGCTCCTGGACATTCCGGGGGATTTGGACAAAACCGTGCTGATCTACGGCCATCTGGACAAGCAGCCGGAAATGGAAGGCTGGCACGAGGGTTTCGGGCCGTGGACGCCGGTGCTCAAGGACGACAAGCTCTACGGGCGGGGCGGCGCGGACGACGGTTATGCGCTGTTTGCCGCGGTTGCCGCCTTGAAAGCGCTGGAAGGGCGAAAGCGCCCTCGCATCGCGATTCTGATCGAGTTCTCGGAAGAAAGCGGATCGCCCGATTTGCCGCCTTATCTCGAACGCTATGCCCATCTGATCGGCAAGCCCGAGTTGGTGATCGCGCTCGATTCCGGAGCCGGCGACTACGAGCGGCTTTGGTCGACCACCTCGCTGCGCGGCCTGGTGAGCTGTATCGTCGACGTGAAGGTGCTGACGGAATCCGCCCATTCGGGCATCGCCAGCGGCATCGTCCCTTCGTCCATGCGGATCATGCGCCAGTTGCTGGACCGCCTGGAAGACGCGGCGACCGGCGGCATTCGCCTGCCGGAACTCAAGGCGGAGATTCCGGTTCAACGGCGGGAACAGGCGAAAGCGGCGGCGGCGATACTGGGCGGCGGCCTGCTCGAAAGTTTCAGCGCGGTGCCGACGCTCCGTCCGGTGAGCGACGATCCGGCCGAACTGCTGCTCAACAGTACCTGGCGTCCAACGCTTTCGGTAGTCGGGCAGGGCGGCATGCCGCCGCTGCAATCGGCCGGCAACGTGCTGCGCGCGCACACCGCTTTCAAGCTGTCCTTCCGCCTGCCGCCGACGGTGGACAGCCTAAAGGCCCAGGACGTCATCCGGCGCGTGCTGACCGCCGAGCCGCCTTACGGCGCCGAGATTTCCGTCGAATTCGAGCAGGCCGGAACCGGCTGGGACGCCCCCGCCCTGGCGCCCTGGCTGGAGCGGGCCACGAGCGAGGCCTCGCAAACCTTCTACGGCCACGATGCGGCCTATCTGGGGCTGGGCGGCAGCATTCCCTTCATGGGCATGCTCGGCGAGCAATTCCCCGAAGCCCAATTCCTGATTACCGGCGTTCTGGGCCCCAAGAGCAACGCCCACGGGCCTAACGAGTTTCTGCACATTCCCTATGCGAAGAAGCTGACGGCGTGCGTGGCATATATTCTGGCGAGATACTCGGAGTTGGCGGGCTGAATATCCAGCCGTCCAAATGTGTAGTCTGGCTTGAGCAACGAAACCCGGCAATTTCGCGGGGTTGCCGGGATTCCCTCTTCATTCCGGGGTGCTTTTGGGACACGTGGGAGTCGTAGGTCGGCAATCCCTTGCCGATGAAGCCGTCGGGAAAGGATTCCCGACCTACTTGGTGGCCCGGTTTTGTAGGTCGGCAATCCCTTGCCGACAGACCCGCTGGGGGCCCTCCAATAAGCAGAAGAATGCTCTCGCCGTCCCCGGAGCGGGGCCGACCGGCCGAGATCTTCAGCCGATAACCGACTCCGGATTCCGTCAGAAGCGACTTCGAATCGGTGGGTTACGCTTCGCTAACCCACCCTACGATTGGAGCCGTTTCCATTCGGACGTAAGGATCGATTGCAAATGGCCTAGTGTGGGAGCGGGCTTTAGCCTGCGATAAATCGCTCGATCGCGGGCTAAAGCCCGCTCCCACAGCTACCTCCGTCGGAAACCAACTCTTACGCGCGAATCGAACTCCGACAGTTTGATTGATGCGTCAGCCGCCATCAGTAGAGCGCAGTCGGCCGGCCGACACCGGCAGCCGATAACCGACTCCGGATTCCGTCAGAAGATGTTCTGGCTTGGCGAGATCGACCTTTAGCTGACCGGTCGCGAATTGTCCGGCCCCGATGCCGCCGCAGTCGAGGCCATCGCCCGGCAGGCCGTGAAAGACGGCACCGTACCGCTGCACCCGGAACCCGGCAGCTATCCCGTCCGCGATCCCCTCCGGAACCGCCGGGAATTCGCCGTCCTCCTCGGTTATTGGTGGCAACCGCCTCCGGAGCTGGAGCGGTATTACCCGACCCTCGAAGAGGACGGCGCCGCCTCGGCGATCGCCGACGACGGCACCGAAATATGGATTTACTCTTCGCCGAAACGGCTCGGCGTTGGAGAAGGGCTACTGCTCCGGACCGGATAGTGAAGAGCAGGGCGCCGGCGATCATTCGCTCCTTGCCGAGTTGATGCGGCAAAGCCACGAGCCCACGGGAAAACGGCCCGATAATCGAAGGCTGGGGTCGCCGACCGATCAATTGGGCCGGATTCCGCGAAGGCCCCGGCTTGGTTACGGAGATAGCGATGTACCGAATGCGATTTCCGCGATCGTTTACCGCATGCGATCAGGCGCCCATCGTCTCGTCCATTTGCGCCAATGGACGTGCCGCCTCCCGCAGGGCATCGAACGCGTCGTCCAGAGGCACCGCCTTGTAAGAGGCCAATCGGCCGACGGCGCGCAAGGGCACGAGCACGTCCTTGGTTTCATCTTCACAATTAATCCATAGCGCCTCGAAATTGAGAGCAGGCACACGGAACATTCTCAGTTCACATTCCTCGCCGATCTGTTTAACCGTTGCCAGCGCTTCCGCCATGCCACGCGCGAAGGGTTCCAGATGGTTCTTCGATGCGGACATCTGCAGCAGGCGTGGTTGTTCCTCTTCGCTGACATCGAAGAAAGCCTGTGGCGTGTCGCCGGATATTTCATAGACACGAATACCGATCGCGTGGGGTGCCGGAGCTCGATCGGCGACCAATGAATCCAAGCCGACCGAATAGATGCGATGGGCCATTCCAAGGGAGGCACGTCCTTCCTGCAAGGCATCGCGCATGTTCCCGGTGAACGTCATATCTTGCTTCAAGCTCAACAGCGGTCGAGCTTCCCATATCCGGCGGAGAATTGGTTCTTTGGGAATCAATAGTTTAATCGGCATCTTGAAGTAACTCTTGGTGAAGTAGGTGTGCGTCCAAGTTCCGCTGCCTTGGTAGTTACTGGCGAACTCCGAGACGGCAAGATGGCTATTGCCGTAGATCGGGTCATCAATATCGAAGTATTCGACACCGCCAACAAGGCTATAGCCGCAGATCACCATGAAGTGGCCACCACCCCCGTTCCAGCCAACCCGCGCGCCGACGGGTCGTCCGGCATCGATTTCATCGCGTATCTGCTGAAAGCTGGCCTGTCCCATCATACTGACAAAATTATCGGTACGCGTCAGCGCCCGATCGAGATACCACGGAACGTTACACGCCGGTGGGACCGTGCTGTTGCAGCAATCGCTTCGTCCCAACTCGCTGCTCGCGACGCGGCACTGCGTCCATGTGCTCGTGAGCCAATAAAAGTGAGACACGCTTGTTGCCGTCGCGGCCCAACACCAGTTGGATTCGGTCTGCGCCTGCATCTCAAAGGCCAATTGCTTTGATGCGAAGAGCTTTCCCAGAATGCTCACCTCCCGTAACAGAGAGCTGTACGGGCGACTTGTAGCCAGTGTGAAGGATGCATTCATACCTCATTTCCTCCTAATCAATGGTGGGCAAGGTCCCCAGCTGAGGCACGTGCCATGATGGCCCGGGCCAAAGCCGGGGATGCTTAACGCTAACTCGGACGTTCGCCGAGTCGCCGGGCAGGGCTACCCCGCTAGGGGTTCTATCTCTTGCGAAACAAGCCTTCCCGGTCGGTCGGCGGTTAAAAGAAGCACATTGCTCCGATACGAGAGCGGATTCACGAAACCCGCCGGTTACGATGCGCTTCGGGCGTGTCTGTTCAATACCCGCTCTATCGTTCGGGGAGGCTTGATGGCAACACGGGGATATTCCGTCAAGTCAACGCCGAACACGTTCACGCTCGGGTCGGAGGAAAATTCCAGGGATGTCGCCGGTTCGTCCGATACCGTGTTATCCAGGATCGCATCGAGATTGTTATTGGCGTCTTGATACGACACTGCTTGTGCCTTGTCCAGAAACGCCACGAACTGCTTGTAGTCATCGGAGGTCGGGTCCAATATCGATGCCTTCAAGCCGGTGACGTAGTACTCGTACTTGAAGTCGAAGGTCAATTTCTCCACCGTTGCACAACTGGACGTGAAGGCATGCTGGGAGGAGTCGACCGAGATGTAGTAGTACTTGATCTTGGGGAAGTAGACGGTGGTCTGGTCCGAAGCATCTACGGGAACCGCTTCGTGACATTGACCGAGCAAGGCGGTCGCATAATGCCTGGACTTGTCGTCCCAACTCGCCCGCAGGGATTGTCCGACTCCTTGCACAAACTTCACGACATCACTCACGATGCTCTCGGGAGCCGCGGCCGCGTCGAATAGAAGCTTGATCAGCGAGGTGCTGAACTCGGTGATGACCTGAGTTACAGAGTAGGTCTCCGTTGTGACCCTGTAATTCGTGAGTCCGCCGGCCTGAGTCAGCAGAAATTGCATATAATGGGTCACGGCGGCGTCCCACTGCGTTTTCGGCACGCTGTCTCCCGGCAGAACCTTGCCGGGGTTCTTCTGTAGATAGCCGAAAACCTTGATTCGCAGGGTCGCGAAGAAGTTGGAAACTTTGTCGCAGACCTCCCGTCCGGTTTTGTATTCCGGGTTGCTGGTAACGAAAGAGCTGGACATGTTTACGAACGAGATCAGTCCATCCGAGTCCTGGAAGGCCGATTGGTCCGTGGCGAGGACTGCGTCTAAAGCCGCGTGGGGGCCGGCGGCGATGATTTGATCCAGTTCAGCCAAGGACATGGTCGATACGGCACTCAGCTTCAACGCGCCGCCATGGGTGCTTTCACCTGCTTCCACGACCTCTACCCACGTTTCTTCCACCTGGAATAGCAGCCTGTCACTTTTACCTTTTCCGTGCGTTCCACTCGGGTATATTTCTACATAATTGTTCTTGCCCGCCAATTTTCTGGCGTCTATTCCTTTCTTCCTCAAAAGAGAAAGCCACTGCGACATGTAGTCGGGTTGTCTCTTGGTATCAAGGCAAAGCTGCGCAATTTCGCGCAACACCTCCTTTGCCTTCCCTTCGTCTTGAAGAGACCTGTCAATCTGTTTTTCGATCTTCGCCACATCCGTCCGATTCTCATAGGTACACATATCAACCTCCGAAATGTTGCGGCGCTTGGTCCATAAATTAAGCTCCCTCGAAGCGCCCTTTAGCGGCGGAGCCTAATGCGTTAGCCTGGAGGTGCTGAACTTCCGCCGGAGAGGAAATGTCCAGCGCATCTTCAGAACGCGCTGACAAACTAACTCGGCCGCAACGAGATATCGGTACGCTGGCGTACCCAATGCAAAAAAAATTGGAATCGAACGGATGATTTTGACGCTGCAAGCATGCTGTTAGTCCTGTCTGCACGGTTAAACAGGACTGGCGTATCCGCGCTACCGCAGCAACCGGCCGCTCCCCTTCCGCAGTGCCCGGGCCACGCCCCCTAATGGGCGCCGATTGTTCCGGCGTTCCCGACTCCTTAATGACGGATGGCGTTTCCAACCCGTCGCGATTTTGCTTCCTGGTTGACGGCCCAATAGCATTCACAAACGGCCGCTTCCAAGCCCGACCGGTCCAAAACCGTGATTCGGCCCCGGTAGCAAACAATCAGTCCCATTTCCTGCAAATGGCCCGCAGCGACGGTGACGGTCGCCCGGCGGCCGCCCAGCATGTTGGCAATGCCGTCCTGCGTCACGGCTATCTCGTTAGACGAGAGTCGGTCGAGGCGCAGGAGCAACCAGCGACATAGGCGTTGCTCCATGGAATGGAAACGATTGCACACGGCGGCTTGTGCAACCTGAGCAAGAAAGGCTTGGCTATAGCGCAACAGCACGCGCTGGAGTAGGTCGCCGCGGCAATATTCAGCATGCAGCGAGGCAAGCTTGATTCGGAATGCGTCCCCGGCGAGTGTGCAAACTTCCTGGCCTGGCGCCGTCCCCCCCAGGAAGGTGTTTAAACCCACGACGCCATCGTTGCCTATGACGCCGATTTCTACGGTCGAACCGCTGGCCAGGGTATAAATAAATGAGACAAGAGCGGTTGTTGGAAAATACAGATAAGCTTGCGTGCAAAGCGGGGTTTTCGGCGAAATTCGGGTAATCTCCAGATGGGGCGTCAGACGCTCGATCTCCCCATGGGAGAGTTGGGTAAGTAAACGATTACCGGCGACACAGGAAGACTTACGAACCTGTGAAGCTACACCCGCTCTCAATTTTGAAAGCTCCTTGGCATAAGTGGACATGTCCCTCATGTAAAGTAGCCTCGATCCGTGGCTCGGTCGGTACGCTGGAGTACCGTAAGTGTCCATTGCAGAACGGGGAGTCTCAATAACGTGATATCGGCGGCGAAGCCGCGAGACAGCTAAGCCTTATCGTCGCGTCCAATTCCACATCGCGCCCGTCGACACAATAAGCTCGTCCTCATCTTCAGGTGCGACGGAGTATGGCGAGACTGCCAAGGGGGTGAGCCGTTTCGCCACGAGCTCACGCCGCGTCCGGGAAGGTGCGGGGCATCGAAGCACCGGAAGGTCTCTCGTGCTGGATGTGCTTGATGCCGGAGCCGGTGGGCGTCAGTCTTGGAGAGTGTTGCGACCTGATCAGGCCCTGTCCCCGTCCGGGCCATTTGCGCAATCGTTTTGGGCTTCCGACGCCGCCTTGGTGAACTCGGGCTCGATTTCCGACATCCTCGGCGGGGATTCCTAAGTTGAAAAGGAGGTCAGGAAGATGGATGAGACAGGGATCGTTACCCTTTTTCCTTTCGGCGGTCGCGGCGGATTTACATAGCAACTGCACGATTTCGCGCTGAGGGGAATAAATTTCTTTGCGGTGTTCAAGATTCTACGGACCATGGCGATCGGCCGGGTCAATCGGGAGTTTGCGAAGTGCCCCGAATCTTACCGTCCGTGCTTTCTCACCGCGAAGTTGCGCTGGTTCCCAAACTCCCGTTTGGGAACCCAGTTCGAGAAGCTCCTGCTTCGCGATTCGCATGCAATTTTGAGAAGCTTGAGTTTCTCGGATAAGACTCCGAAGCGGGAGCTTGGGAGCCAGCGGAAAGAGTGTTCTTTCGGGTCGAATCATCGGTTCACGCGGACGGCCATGTCGAGCGCTCGAATCGCTTCCGCGATTCGATCCAGAAATGCCTCCGGCAAAGCCGAGAGCCGTGGCGCCTGCTCCTGCATCGAGGGCCGCGCGAGGCCGTAGAGCAGGATGCCGCGGATCGGCACGCTACGCCGTTTGAGCTCGGCCAAGAAATCCAGATACGCGTCCAGTTCCGCTTCGGAAGGTGGCTCGCCGTCGAATGCGAATAGGCAGGTTTGAATCCAGGTGGGACAAAGCCGTGCGCTGATCTCCAGATTGCGGAGCACGGTCTCCGGGGCGAGGTTGACCTGGTTGATCCGAAGCATGCCCTCGGCCGTCGCGCTGTCGACTTTGAACCAGACTTCGCCCCCGAATTCGCCCCAGCGTTTCACGCCTTTCTGCACGACGGGCTTGTGCATCAGGCTGCCGTTGCTGATCAGCACGAGCTTGATCTTGCCGAGCAGGCCGAACTCGCCGCAAACCGCGCCGATCCACTCGACGATCCGGTCGAAGGTCTTGCAGCTGGTCGGTTCGCCGTTTCCCGAGATGGCGATGTCCTTGATGGCGCGCTGTTCGTTCGGTATCCGAAACCGTTCGTAGAAATCGCCGAGCAAGATGTCGTTCAAGAATTCGAGCAGCTCTTCTCGCAGACAGTCTTCATCAATGTCGGGAGCGGCGCCGCGGGCGAGATCCGGCACCTGGCAGTAGACGCAACGCCAGTTGCAGGCATTGTTGGGGTTGAGATTGATGCCTATGGATAACCCGCCGGAGCGCCGGGAAATGACCGGGTAAACATAGGTGAGGCCGGCGCTGTCGCGGCTGTGGTTCGTGGTGGTGAGTTGACGCATGAATTGACGGGAGGGTTTGCTCATTAGTCAGGCGTGATGTTTACAAGTTTCTTGAAATACTACCTTCCCCGCAATCGATTTTGCCCGAGCCCAAGGCCTCAGCACACCGTTTTGCCGCCGTAGCCCGGTTCCGGCTCGGTGTTGAACTCAGACTCGATTTTCGACATCCTTGACGGGTTCATTAGTTGACAGGGAAGTGCAACATATGGATACAACAGGGACTGTTTCCGTTTTTCCGTTCGGCGGACGCTGCGGGTTTACCCAGGAACTGCACGATCTCGCGGTGAAAGGGATAAACTGCTTTACAGTATTCAAGATTCTACGAGCGGTGACGATAGGGCGGGTCAATCTGGAGTTTACGCAATGCCCCGAGCCTTACCGACCGAGCTTCCTTACCGCGAAGAGGCTTCGCGAGTTCGCCCTTAACCCCGAAAACGGGATGTCGGAGAGCTTCATAGAGGAAGCGCTGGCAAAAGGCGACGAGTGCTACGGCATCTGTGACGGCAATCAGCTCGCCTCTTACGGCTGGTATTCGTTTCGCCCGACGCGCATCGATCCTCCGGATCTGCTGCTGCGCTTCAACCGCGACTACGTCTATATGTACAAGGGATTCACGCATGCTCGCTATCGCGGGCAGCGGCTCCACGCGATCGGGATGACGCTGGCTCTGCAACACTATCTCGGTAAGGGATACAGGGGACTGATCTCCTACGTCGAGTCGAACAATTTCGACTCGCTCAAGTCGGTCTCGCGGATGGGATATGAGGAGTTCGGCTCGATCTATCTGATGAGGATTTTTGGCCGCTACCTCACGCATGCGAGCCGCGGCTGCGAAAGCTTTGGCTTCGCCCTCGAGGAACTGTCGGCGGAACCCGCCGGATTGTAGCGGCATCCGGCCCAACCCATTCTCTCCCAGGGAGCCGATCTACAGCGCATGCCATCGAGGTCAAAAGGAATCAGACGCGACCATTTTGCTTCCTCGGGCTGCCCATCCTTTTCGGAGCGTAGCATGAAATATCCTAGTTTCCGAAATGCAAGCGGCAGGTCCAGAAGTGACCGAATGTGTATGGTGGCGCCTTGCAGTTGCTCCAACGTATGCGAGGTAAGAACCGCAATTACCCGCATGCCGGCTTTCAAACAGGACGCTACTCCGGCCGGGGCATCCTCGAGTACGATACAGCCCTTTGGCGGGACAGGCTCGGAACCGGCGGACGCTTCATGTTCTCAACGGCCGAGGGAGTAGGTCGGTCATTGGGTATCCCCAAGGCCACGCAGCCTGTACTAAGCCGATAGTGCATCGGCCAGAGCACGCAGCAGTTTCGCGCCGTCGCCGGACCAGGCGCTGCCGTGCATGCACGCCAGGGTGGTCGGCTCGGTGGCGGCCAGCCGCTCGAGGAGCGCATGGCTATCCCGCCCGTGCGAGAAGTAATCCATTTTCTGTCGGAATGCCTCGCTGGGTCCCAGGATGTCCGTTTCCGTGACCGGGGGTAGATTCGCGCCGCCCTGCGTGAACAGATCGCCGCAGAGCAAGGTGCGGGTTCGTTCTTCCATCAGGAAGCCGCATTCCCAGGCATGGGGCAGATGGGGCGTATCGAGCCAGCGCACGCGATGTTTGCCCAAGGTCAGCATCTCTCCGTCTGCGAGCGCCCGAGGAGCCCGATCGGCCAGATCTTGGATGGAGACCATCGCCGCAACCGCACCGCACACGGGCACGGATCGAGGGGATACGGCAAGCCATTCATTGAGTGATCCACACTCGTCAGCCTCCACGTGCGAAAAAGCGATGTATCGAAGCCGTTCGACCGGCAGTATGCTCGCCACGGCTTCACGCACCAAAGGAAACATCTTTCGAGGCCCGGTGTGGAACAGCAAAGGCTCATCGTCGACGATGAGATATTGGTTGAATGTAAAGCCGTCTGCGCCTTCGATCACAACTGGCGTATTGATGCGGTAAATCCCTTCGGAAACTTCATGGACGTTGGTCCCCGATTGGCTATTCGTAACAGTCATGGCATTCTCCTTGATCCTTAATTATGCGGTTCATGATGGGAAAATAGGTCCTCGTTATCCAAGGCTGGCGATAACAGGTTAATTCGAAAAAGAGAAAAACGGTTCCTAAGCCCAGAGTCCCAATTGATCGTCCTTCTTAGACGCTTTTCTCAATGGGCTTTCCCATCACCATGATGCTTTTGTTTTCATGAAATTCTAACGACGAGTAGAAGCGCGAATGGATATTATCTCTATGGGTGGCCAGGTATATTCTTTATACTCCACTTTCTCTTAGCATTTCCTCAAGCGTCATCGTAAGAGCTGTGCCGACTTTTTCCCTTTGAATGGCTTTGCTGATACATATTTCTTTTAGGCAATAAGGCGTAGCGAAATTCCATCGCTTAACTCCTTCAAAAAGAAAGCCACATGTATCGTCGATACTTATTACCTTGATAGCGACTGCTTTAGGAAAAGCTAGAAAGTCACTCGGCTTTTCAAAGGTATTGTTCGGCGTCCATTCTTCATTCCAGGGAAACTCATGAAAACTAGCGACATATAGATCAGAACAACGGACTAAATCACCATCATCAATGTTCGAAAACATTATTTCCATCGTTTTGTTCAAGCTATTGCTTCAGTGGCGAAAAAGGGGGTAGACGCCTAAAATACCAGTATATGACCCTATTTTTTTCCGTTTTGATAACAGACCAAGTCGAACCCGCCGACGGACAATGGTAGCGCCTCGATAAAATTGACGGAAAATTTTGCAAACTTTAGCCTATTCTGAAATTCTTGCAGATAGTCCTCCATGAGTAGTTTCCAGCAACTTTTCTCCTCAAAACGCCGACCCCAAGTTAGTTGTGAGTCCTGCAGTCTCGGCAGACTCTGCATTCCGCAGGGCCTTAGCGAGCAAGAAGTGGAGTTGGTCAGCAGGATCGTGACAATCAATCGCACGCTCGGCAAAGGCGACTATCTCTATCACAGTGGGGAGTGGTTCCACCGCTTTCTGGCGCTGAAGTCCGGCACGGTCAAACTGGTTACCCTGGACGGCGCAGGCAACGAGTATGTCGTCGATTTCGTGATGCCAGGCGAACTGCTGGGCTTCGACGGACTCAGCGGAGAGCGTTATACCTGTTCCGCGATTGCTTTGGAAACGGTCAGCTACTGCGAGCTGCCGCCTCATCAGCTGGAACGGTTGGGACGGGAAATCCCCAAGCTTTCGCAGATATTGTTACAGCTTTCCGGAAGTCAATTCCAACTGGGCATCCAGCGGGTCGTCCTCAGCCGCCGCCAGGCCGACGAACGTTTGGCGGCGTTCCTGGCGCATCTTTCCGAGCGCCATCGAAAGCGAGGATTCTCGCC
Source organism: Methylocaldum sp. 14B (assembly GCF_002005105.1). GTDB lineage: Bacteria > Pseudomonadota > Gammaproteobacteria > Methylococcales > Methylococcaceae > Methylocaldum. Next base: position 172,930 of record NZ_MSCV01000008.1, read on the forward strand.
AACGGAGTTTCGTCTCAGCATGACCCGGCAGGAAATCGGAAATTATCTCGGTCTGGCACCGGAAACCGTAAGCCGCCTAATGAGTCAATTCGAGGCGAGCGGGCTGATCGTGGTACAAGGCAAGATGGTGCGCATACTCGACATGGACGGCTTGCTGCGATTCTGCCCACAATGATTCCTAATTCCAAATTGCTTTCAATAAGGAATTAATTTTTGTAGGGTGGGTTAGGCCGCGAGGCCGTAACCCACCGAGCGGCCTCGAATCGGTGGGTTACGCTTCGCTAACCCACCCTACAATTAATGTTCACTCGAATGCCGAATGGAATAACCCCTCGGCAGACATTCCCGCTTTCCCCCGAAAAACTGATCTGGATCAGTTTAGAGCCGCTCAGCGGCTGACCTGAAACAAAATACCCGCCATCCCCTTTCTTTATGATCTTCGCCACGGTCAGACCTCTTCAAGGTCGCGCCGTTGCAATGATCAAGAGCTGTTCGCAGCTCGTTCGACAAGAACCAAAACATATTGATTTTAGGGGAGCACACGATGGCTACTAGCGATTTCGATATACAGCAAGAGGCAAAAGCGACTCCTGCCGTCGGCGCACGGGAGAGCGATGCGCCGCTGCTCAACAAGCGCAATCTTTTCGGCGGCGTTGCACTTTACATCGCCTTCTACGTCTGGGTGCGCTGGTATGAAGGCGTGTACGGTTGGGCGGCCGGTCTGGACTCGTTTTCACCGGAATTCGAGACGTACTGGATGAACTTTCTATACACCCAGATTGTGATCGAGGTCATTGTGGCGTCTCTTCTGTGGGGGTATATCTGGAAAACTCGCGACCGCAATCTCGCCGCCGTGACGCCACGCGAGAACCTCCGCAGGAATATGACCCATCTGGTTTGGTTGTGCCTCTACGCCACGGCAGTGTACTTCGGCGGAAGTTACTTCACCGAGCAGGATGCAACCTGGCATCAGACCGTGGTGAGGGATACCGACTTTACGCCCAGCCACATCATCGAATTCTATCTGTCCTATCCGATTTACATCATCACCGGATTCGCCTCGTTTCTCTACGCAAAAACCCGTTTGCCGTACTTCAGTGTGGGCATCTCTCTTCCCTACATTGTCTTCACCGTCGGCCCGTTCATGATTCTTCCGAATGTCGGTTTGAATGAATGGGGCCACACCTTCTGGTTCATGGAAGAATTGTTCGTGGCACCGCTGCATTACGGTTTCGTCGTATTCGGCTGGTTCGCACTGGCCATCTTCGGCGTGCTCTTACAAATCATGGATTGCGCCAAACAGCTGATGGGTAAGGAAGTGTGCGATGCGATCGACGCCGGTGTGTTGAAACTTAGATAAGATATCCTCCAAGCTCGCACTTTAGTGCATGAGCAAGGCGGTTTTGCAGAGGGGGTGCAAAACCGCCTTTTTTATTCCCTCTTGCGTCATAACGCCTTTGGTATTTCTTTGGCTTCGTGCGGGTTATGGCAACGGTATTCCAATCCGCAGAAATGCCGGTCTGGCTTTTCGGCCAATGAAGAACAGTACCGGTATGCTCGCCAAAATGACTGCAACACTCGCTGGACCAAACCACGCGAATTTGTCGGTGCTGATAGATCCATCCTGCACTCCAACATACAGCAGCATGCTGCACACCGGCAGATTGAATAACAAAGCTGTTGCCGTGCCTGGCATGTATTGGCGCAACGCAATGGTTGCCAAGACATGCGGAAAGAAGACATTCAGCAGCATTGCCAACGCGTAGCCGGCTATAGCGTAGGCTGCCATGGCTTGCGGGCCTTGTATCGAGGAGAGATACGCGACTCCATAGGCAAGAAGCGCAAGGACTGCCGCAGCGAATCTGAACTCAAACGCACTCACTGGAGCGCGCCACCGACCGCCGCGCATAGACCACTTCGGTAAAAGCAGCGCTTCTTCGGCATTGTGCAGAGTGACGGCAACTGCAAATAGCCAACCAAGCGTTGAGTAGGTCATGGAAAGCTAATGCCCCGGTTCACCACCGCAGCCACCGGAGGGGACGCCGGCGAATCGCGTAGAGTTGCTTCTTGCTTTCATGCATTAGCACTCGATCCTCAAGCAGGGCAAGGTGTCCGGGACCAATCCCAAGCAGCCGCTAATCGTTCATCAGTTCAAATGACCCCAAGGGCAAAGCGCATCCGTTCAACAGAACATCGACCCGGTGCGTCCCGGTGTAATGTTTGCGCGTCGTCATCTCGGCCAAGGAAATAGTCTTCCCCAGTTGTACGGTTTCCTGAGGCGCGAGCTCGATAGTTTTCAATTTGAAAACCTTTGGACTGGTTTTTCCGTTAGCCTTCACAAAATGGACGCGGAAATCCACCAACACACGCTGCCGTTGCGAATCGGTGTTTGTGATTTCAAAGGCGATCGCCACCGAGTCCCCAATCATGGGGCGTTCAGGAGTGATGCTCGCTTTGTTTACCGATACCTTTGCATTTTTGCCGAAACCCAGAACCTCAAGAACTCCCGGTTCGGCACGCTTCACGGCTGAACGTAGCGCATGATGGATGAGCCAGCGTCTTTCATCCGTCGCATCCGTCATCCACCGGTGTGCGGTTTCGACAAGTATTAACGGATGGTCTTTACCGATATCGTTCAGATTATTTGCTACGGAACGGCGCACATAAAGTTCCGGGTCGTCCTTTAGCAATTCAAGCAGTGCCAACACCGGTCGGGGGGCTTTCTGGAAAGACCGCAGCCGGGGCGCCCACGGCAAGCGGGGACGCGTTCCCTCGGATACGAGGCGACGAACATGGGGATTTTGGTCTTTCGCCCAAATCGTAAGGCGAGCAAGCGTTGCTTCCGGATACCGCTCCAAGAATGGCCGAATGCTGAACTCGGCAGAAAATCGTTGCGTCAGCTCGTATTGGGCGTGCATCGAAACCTCGAAGTGGTCGAGCCCGTATCCCGCAACAAAGCAAACGTGCGGAAGATACAGGAACGGCGCCATTCCGAAGTTTTCGGTCTTTTCGAGTTTCGGACCGAGCGAGTTAATCAGTATCTCGACGGCCTCCGCATAGTCGTCAGGCAAATGGCGGCGAAGTGCCTGTGCGATCTTCAATCCGCGCGGCATCAGATCGAGAGCCTCGTATCCGTCAAGAGCATCTCTGACGAACGCGTCAGCAGAGAATCGATGAAATTTCGCAGATATCATCCCGGCAATTTTGCCGGGCACGTCCACTCCGAATTGATTCTTGAGCGGTTCAGCCAAGCGAAGACTCCTTGTATAAGAAACTGTTCGAATTCACCGGGTCGTTGTGAGTCGCGCGAAACGCCGCTTTGCGACGAAACCGGCGGGATGACGGCTTGGACGGCAACCTCATCGGTGATTCACCGCCAGTTTTACGCCGAACTCGACGAGCCGCACGCCGGCAAGCCGAGTCGCGGGTTCGGGATAAACTGAGTCAGGCTATTTTTGTTTGACCCCGCCTGTTTCCGTTTCAGTGAGCATAGCCACTTCGCCTAAAGAAATCTGTACCAAATTACAAACGTCTGATTCTTTCAGCGAAAAACCGCATTCCATCAATTACGCGATGGCGTCGACAGTCGGGCATTCCGTCGTTTCATGCGGCGCAATATCCGGGTACGCCACGTCCTACGCAAGCTGACCCTTGTTGTGACCTGTAAAGTGGTGAGGCGGGACGATGGTCCGAGGGCGGACCTCAAGAGCCGGCTGCACCCGGTTGTCGGGCGTCGCCGTGCCCTTTCTCCCATTCGGCGATGCCGCCAGGCACAGTGTAAAAAAGCGGGTGCGGTTCCGGAATGCGGACGCGGGCGATCCTAGCCAGCCATCCCGGATCGCGTGCTTCCAACTTACTCAGTAGATGCAGCCACTCGAATTCCAATTGTCCGCGGCTTACCGCGATACGGCCGTCTGCCTGCGAGCGACTGATCTTTGTCGCCGTAAACCGGTAGCCGCGGCTTGCCGCCTCCGCGTAGACCGCCCTTAGGTACTCGGCAAGGAATCCGACCGGGTCAGGCTGGGTGCGAAAACGATGAAGTTGCGGGTGATGAACGTAGCCCTTCGTTTTTCCTTCGAGTACGGCCTGGGCAAGCAGGGCCTCCCGCCACAATGTGACCAGACCGCATGGGTCGAGATATTTCGGATGCAGACTCCAGAGCCTCATAGCCGCTACTTTTTAACTGTTGTTCAACCAAAAACCGACACCGAGAACGACGCAAGAGTTCGCAGCTTCGAGGTGTATAAGTTGATGGCTAGTTGAGGCGTTTATTGTTTGACTTCGGCCGCTTCCGTTTCACAAAACGAATCACTTGGCACAATCCGAAGCCAATACGAAGCCAATACGAAAGCCCGACCCGTTCACAGGCTGACCCGCCCGACACGGTGAGTTTCCGGGGATATTGGTGGTACGCCCATTACTTTACGCTTGGCGCCGTGATCAGCAACAACGGCCGTCAGGGTCTCGCTGATGCCGGCGCGATCGGAGGACGTACCGTGCCCGGGCACAGGCTTCCGGGAGGACAACGCGACGGCGGCGCCGGAAAGCCATAGAGCGTGTCGCCCGCGAGCGCATAGACCCTTCCGTCGGCGGAGATCGCCGGCGACGAGAGGCCGCCGCCTTCCCAGAGGAACTCCTCGACCACTTGCAGGCTTGCCGCGTCGATGGTGTACAGCTTATCCACGCCCGAGACGAAAATATGAGTGCGCGATGCCGCCGCGGGCGCGATCGATTCCGACGCGAGCGGGATGTGCGGATCAACGACGCCCACGTTCGGATAGGTGCTCACCAAGGTGACCCCGCCGGCCCGGTCCACCATGACGATCTTGCCGTCTCCGGTGATCGTCGGCGTCGTGCCGGTGTGGGGTACGACAACCTCCGTCCAGTCGACCGGATGCGGTCCGGCGAATAGAACCCAGCCTTGCGAATCCGAATTGCCGCGCACGACCGAATGCCCGTCGCCGAGCATGACGGGCGAGGACATGCTGATTCCCCTTTCATCGTTGGTGATGTGCTTGCGGAAGTTCTCTTGAAAGCCGGCCTCTGGCGAGAAGGTGTAGCCGACGATGTTCTGATAATTGTCGGCAACGACCACGAACGGCTCGTTACCGATCGATGTGAACAGGGCCACGCTCGGCATTGGCGGATTGACTTCGGGCGGCAATTCGTTGGGCTCCGGTATCGGTACCGTTTCCTCGAGAAAACAAGGAGGAAGAAAGAAGAATATCCCACACAAAGTCTCGCCGACGCTCGCGCCGCCCGTTATGTCGCCGTAATCCACGGTGGTGACCGGCTGGTTGAACAGAACGCCGCCGCCGGTGGAAAACGCCACGATGCTGATCACGTGGCCGTTGTAGCTACGGTGAAGGACCGGCACGAGGATGACTTCGGTCGCACCGGAGCGCCAGATGTTGGGCGCCGCGCTTGTCACACCCGTTCCGAATTGAGCCGGCGTGAGGGTGCCTTCCGGAAAGGGGGCCGCCCAAAGCATGGCGGCGGTGGAAGTGAATCGATACAGGGTCAACTCGTTACGGGTGACTACCTGGCCGCCGCGATGATCGCGCACGGTCCTCGCGCCGATCACATAGATCGAGCCATCGGCGCCGATGACCGGCGAGGCCACGATTTCATGGCCTGGCGTGTCGCGCGTCCATTTCAACGTACCGTCCGGTGCGAACGCTTTCAGCAGACCGGCCCGATTGCCGAGATAAACCGTACCATCCGCGGCGATGACGGGGCCGGCGCCTATTGCAAACGAGCCGAGATCGGCGACGCGCACCAGGTCGTTTGCAGCGGGTGCCGTATCCACATTGATGAATCCCCTGTTGGCGGCATCGCCGTGCGCATGGTCCCAGGTTGCCGTCGCGCCCGACACTGCCGAGAGCAAGAACGCGGCAAGGATGATGTTTCGAACCGAACAGAGTTGCCTGTGCAGCATGGCTTATTTCCGCTCGTCCGGATTCTCTAAAGGGTCAGTGGACGGATCAGACGTTTACCGTTCATTTCGGCGGCTTCCGTTTCACTCGGCATCGTCGTTTCGCGCGAAGAGATCCTAGGCCTATAGCAAAAGTCTGCCCCCCAAAAAGAAGGACCGCGATGGCCAAACCAACGGGCCCCTTTGCTTCCGCAAATCAATAAGCCCACCAGTATCCCGGTCCCCACAGTTCCCAATTCATGGCGGCATCCTCGTTCATTTCGGCGGCCATTCTTTGATCTTCGGCGATTCTCTGTTGCGTTGCCAATCGCTGGTAGCGCTGGTAAGCCTCCTCCGGCCCCCAATAAACGCACCGGCACGTCGTGGCATCGGCGTAGACGTAATACACCGTGCCGTCCTTCTCGTGCGGCACCAGCTTGTGCTGGGTCAGGCTCTTAACATGGGCGAGCTTGTCCGGGGTGTCGGCGGGTTTTACCTTGAACCCTGCCGCGGCCAGCAATTGCTCGGTGTCCCTCGCCCGGTCGGCCTCCATCGTTGCACAAGACGAACAAAGCCCACCCAGCATCGCAAAGGCCAAAACCCCGGAGAAAATGCGCGGGTTGAAAATACGCTGCGTGTCCATGTTTGAATCACTCCTTTGATCGAAACCTGTCAGCCATTCCTTGTGTGACACCTCTCCACCGGGAATATATCCACAGATATCTACAAATAAGCCCGACCGTTTCCCGCCGTACCCATTTGCCAATTCGGCAATACTGCCGGGTGCCGGGTAACACAAAGCGGGTATGGCTCCGGGGTGCGAACGCCGATGATCCCAGTCATCTCGGATCGCGCGTTTCCAACCGACTGATGAGATGCCGCCATTCGAATTCCAATTGTCCGCGGCTTACCGCAATATGGCCGTTTGCTTGCGAAAGCGCTGAAGTTGTGGGTGATCAATAGCCATGTCTTTCCTTCAAGTATGACCTAGGTACGCAGACCCTCTGGTCGTAAAACAATTAGGCCGTATGGGTCGTGATATTTCGCAATAGGTGGGACATTCGTTTTACTGGCAAACTATGCCGGGTTTCCTAGGCGTTGATTTGAGGTGCATCGAACAGCTTGAGAACCGTCTTGCGCGAGGCGGACCAGCTATGCCCAGAAAAATGAACTCCGAAGCTTCAAAAAAAGAATAAGGACAACATCATGCCCAGCATTTACCAACTCAAACCCCTGTTCCAGCAAAGCCTGAGCGGCATCGTTCGAAAACTGGCGGCTATCGGTGTTACGGCCAATCAGATCACGGTATTGGCGGCGGCGCTTTCCGTCGCTCTGGGCGCGGCGCTGGCGTGGTTTCCGCAGAGCGCGTCATTGTGGCTGAGCTTGCCGGTCTTTTTGTTCGTGCGCATGGCGCTCAATGCCATCGACGGCATGCTGGCGCGGCAGTACGACCAGCAAAGCGCGCTGGGCGGGCTGCTCAACGAAGCGGGAGATTTGGTCTCCGATGCCGCGCTGTATCTGGCGTTCGCGATTTTGCCAGGCGTCCATGCCTGGCTGGCGGTGGCCGTGGTCCTGCTGGCCTGGCTGACCGAGTTCGTCGGCGTGTGCGCCGTGACGGTCGGCGCCTCGCGCCGCTATGACGGTCCCATGGGCAAGAGCGACCGGGCGTTCGTGTTCGGCGCTTGCGGGTTGGTCATCGGGTTGGGGTGGCCTGCCGGGTCCTGGCTCAATGTCGTGCTGACGGTCGTCGCCTTGTTGTCGCTGGTTACGGTGTTGAACCGCGCTCGCGCGCTCCTAAAAGAGGTTCAGTGGGAGGCGCAGTCATGAATTTGACGTACCTGCCCGATGTGTTGCTGTATGCGCTGGCCAGCATTTTTATACTGCTCGCCATCGCTTCGATAATCACTTTCCTGCTCCCGAAGCGGTATCCGAACAAGGACTACACCGAGCTGCGGCTGCGTGTACGCACCTGGTGGCTGATCGTCGCCGTGTTCTGCCTGGTGGTGGTGTCCAGTCCGTCGACGGCGGTGGTGGTGCTGGGGCTGGTGAGCTTTCTCGCCTTCAAGGAATACCTTTCGCTGATCCCGACGCGCCGTGCCGATTATCGCGTTCTGTTCTGGGCCTATCTCGCCATCCCGGTTCAGTACTACTGGGTGCACATGGCTTGGTACGGCATGTTCATCATCTTCATTCCGGTATACATGTTCCTGTTCCTGCCGTTGCGCATGGTACTGGCCGGCGATACACAGGGGTTTCTGCGATCGGCCGGCATCATCAGCTGGGGTTTGATGACCACCGTGTTCTGTCTCTCGCACATGGCTTATCCGCTGGTGTTGCCGCAGCCGGTGGGCGCGCATTACAACGGCGCGACGCTGCTGCTGTTTCTGGTGGTGCTGACGCAACTCAACGATGTCGCGCAGTATCTCTGGGGAAAGAGCCTGGGCAGGCGCAGGATCGTCCCGAACGTCAGTCCCAACAAGACCTGGGCGGGTTTCCTCGGAGGCGTTGCGACCACGACGCTGCTGGCCTGGCTGATCGCACCCTGGCTGACGCCGCTGACGGAGATTGAGTCGTTGTTGGCGGGGCTTTTGATCGGGATTTGCGGTTTCGTCGGCGACGTGGTCATCTCGGCGCTGAAGCGCGATATCGGCGTCAAGGACAGCGGCAGTTTGCTGCCCGGTCACGGCGGCATCCTCGATCGGTTGGACAGCCTCACCTACACCGCTCCGTTATTCTTCCATTTCATCCGTTATCTGCACTACTGATCATGCAGCGCCTGCTCCGCCTGTTATTCGTCCTCTTGGTGGCGCGTCCCGTCACCCTGTTCGTGCTCGGCCTCAATATCCGCAATCGGGAACGGCTGCCGGTGCGCGGCCCGGCGATCGTCGCCGCCAATCACAACAGCCACCTGGATACCCTGGTGCTGTTATCGCTGTTTCCGTTGCGCGATATTCACCGGGTACGTCCCGCCGCAGCGGCCGACTACTTTCTCAGCAAACCCTGGCTCGCATGGTTTTCGCGCAATTTCATCGGCATCGTGCCGGTCACGCGGGGCGGCGGGAACCGCCATCACGATCCCTTGAGCGAATGCCACGAGATACTGGCCCAGGACGGTGTACTCATCATCTTCCCCGAAGGCACCCGGGGCGAGCCGGAAACCATGCAAAAACTGAAGTCCGGCATCGCCCATCTCGCCATGCACTGCCCGCAAGCGACGGTCGTTCCCGTGTTCACGCACGGACTGGGGCGAGCCATGCCCAAGGGCGAGTGCCTGCTGGTGCCGTTTTTCTGCGATATGTTCGTGGGCGAACCGATGCGCTGGACCGGCGACCGGCGCAGCTTCATGGAACTATTGGAGTCGCGGTTCAGGTCCTTGCAATCCCAACTGAATCCGGTAAATCACCTGTACGAAGGCGCCACCAATGCCCCCGAGTCGCACCAATGAGCGCCGCTTTACAGCCACGGCGGAGAATTCCGGCATTTTTGACAGGCTGAGTCCCCATCGCCGGTTCTCGGTCATGCAGCCGTGCCGGCGCTTAGAGCGTTTTCTTCTCGTTCGTACGACAAAACAGGCTCGGCGGAAGTGGTTGGCGCCTTCGGCTGGGGTGAATTGATTCAAGCCTTCGTAGGTCGGCAATCCTTTCCCAATCGCAAACGGTCGCTTTAGTCGCGACCCTTCCGACGAAGGCGCTCGGCCGGGACGTGGCGTCGGGAAGGGGGGCTCCGGCGCTCCAATCGCAAACGGTCATCCCAGGAGCGCTGGGATGACTCTTCCAATCGCAAACGGCCTGGCCGGGAGCGCTGGCCACGCTCTTCCCGAAGACGCCGTTTGCGATTGGAAGAGGCCGATTAAAGGCCCGTTTGCGATTGGAA
>NZ_MSCV01000009.1 GCF_002005105.1 Methylocaldum sp. 14B
GTATAAAGATGCAAATTACGAGCGGTCGCGATTCCATTTCGCGACCGCTCGTTCAGTGATTGCCCGTTACGATTCACTATCCAAGCTTCACGTATGCCAAGCATGTACCCGTGCTGCACCGGCAAATCCAAAATACGCGGCTACCGCTGCGCTCAATAGGTGCAACCAGGCGTCGATACCGTATATTGGAGCCAACCCGAACAGTGTGTTCGTTGCCGGAATAATCCCCAACAGGAATAACACACCGAAGAGGATCGCATTGGCTCGCGCGAAGGTCACGGCCCTAGGAATACTCCGGGCGGCAAGAATACCCCAGACTCCAACGCCGATATGTACCAAGTTGTGAATCAGATTAACCGGAAAGAGGCCAAACAATCTGCCGTAGCCAGCTTCTATGGCCAATGGAGGACCTCCTACTATCGGCTGTACAAGGCCCGGGATAAAGCCAAGAATACCGATTATCAGGTACACAATGCCAAACACTTTCGCGAAAGTCTGAACCATGACACATCTCCTTCAATATCAGGATAAAACACTCGCTACCTTACTTATCCTCGGACATAAAATATTGCCTCTCTGAAAGGCGGCAGCGCGGTATTTTTCATTTCGTACTGCCAGTCCGAGAAAAGCTTATGTTGTCAATTAGAGCCTTCGAAAAATCGCTAGTTCAGGCTTTAAGGCGTGTCTTTTGACCATTTGAAGACCGAGACGGCAGCTTGCGTACTCTTACCTATTCAAAAGTGAATCTCATGGCAGCATCCTATTTTGAACTACACCGTTAACTCGAAGTTTGAGAGGTGCCGATATGCTGACTCAAGAAGCATCTTCAACTGGCTCCATGCAAGCATGTATCGAGCAGTGTCTGGATTGCCATTCTATATGCCTGGAAACGGTAACCCACTGTCTGGAAAAAGGAGGGCCGCATGCGGAAGCCGATCATATTCGACTCCTCCTGGATTGCGCCGAAATTTGCCAAACCAGTGCGAACTTCATGCTCCGCGGTTCAGAGCTTCACACGTTAACCTGCGAAGTCTGCGCAGAAACATGCGAACAGTGCGGGGACAGTTGTGAGCAATTCGAGAATGACCCCCAAATGCAGGCATGCGCGCAAACTTGCCGAAGCTGTGCTGACGCCTGTCAGGCTATGGCCGAAGAAGCAGGTGTTGAATGATGGGTTTTGGGTTTTAGATAGTCCGACTGAAATTACACCATCGGAGCCCGCATTTCCGGAGCATGCCGCTCGTCAAGCGCAATTTGTCATCATCACCGTACGAGAGCGGTAGCTAAGCGTGTGCGTAAATTGGAGAGCTTAGGCTCCTCAGCTTATGGCTCGGAGCGATTACTCTCATGCCGCTCTCGACCGACCACTGAGAAAATTCACGACCACTCACCGGTTCCTGGACGCCTATTCATGGAGGCTGACGCGTAGCGATCGTGTGTCAAGGGAGCGTCGAAAAGGAATGGACTACAACACCCGACCGATTATGAAAAAAGCCGCGCCAGGAAACAGCAACGCGGCTCCCCACCAGGTACCGGCCATCATCGCAAGAATGCTGACTGCAACCAGAATGGTGCCGATCGCCTGCAATTTTCCGCTCAAGCTGCGTATTGGAGCTGCTTTTAAAGCCCGCCCGCAATGTGGACAAGCATTGGCTTGATCGGGAATCTCCGAGTCGCACGCGGGACATTTCATGGGGGCCATAGCTATAAACTCCGTTACCTTAACAGCGTGAGATTAGCGGAGATTCAGCATGCCTACAACAGTTCGTACTATCGAAATTCGAATGTGACTCTCGGCAATTTCGAACAATGCCTGGATTGGGATAGATCAGGAAAACCTTGCTCCTAAAGCTGGAGATGCTCCAAATTACCGGTAGGACACGGCGGAGAGGTTTCAAAAATGAGGCCCGGTTAAATTCCGACAAGAGATGAGTTTTGGGAATTTTTGAAAACCCGAAAACAAAAAGGCCTGCATTACTGCAAGCCTTTGTTTTAATTGGTGGGCCATGTAGGGATCGAACCTACGACAAACGGATTAAGAGTCCTGTTTTTGGCTGTTTTACCGAGCTCTACCAAGTTTGAAAGAGACATAAAACATGCTTGCAATCAGTCGCTTACATGACATAATAAATCCGACTGTCTTTGAAGCTGTTTGAATCGTACTGTCTACCATGCGTCTACCACGATTCCAGGGGGGGATATGAAACTGACGAAATCCGTAATCGACCGGCTACCCATTCCCGAGACCGACCCCACGTTCTACCGTGACGACGAGATCAGGGGTTTCGGCATGAAGGTTTTCCCGTCTGGCGTGAAATCCTTCTTTCTCGAAAAGCGGATCAATCGGCGAGTCAAGCGGATCACGATAGGCCGATACGGAGAGATCACGCCGGAGCAAGCCCGCAAGCAGGCGCTCAAGCTGGCCGGGGATATCGCAACCGGCGGCGATCCCGTAGCCAAGAAGCGGCGCGCCAAGCTGGAAGAAAAGACGCTGAACGAGGCGTTCGCCGATTACTTGGAGACCCGGAAGGATTTAAAGGAGCGAACGCGGCGCGACATGCGTGCGTCCATGGACGAAATGTTTTCCGATTGGCTGGATAAGCCAATAACCAGAATCACCCCGGCGATGGTCGCCAAGCGACATAAAGAATTCGGAGAGCAGCGCTCTGAGGCGCGCGCTAATCTCGGGTGCCGCTATCTGCGAGCGATTCTTAATTTTGCTCGGGCCAAGTACAAAGACGACGAAGGCCGCCCGCTGATCGGCGAGAATCCGGTGAAAGCCTTGTCTGAAACTCGCGCATGGTTCCGCGTTGACCGGCGCTCGACGGTCATCAAGCCGCACGAGATCAAACCTTGGTTTGAGGCCGTTCTGAACCTGCCGAGCAAGGATATCGGCGACTATTTCCAGGTTCTGATTCTGACCGGACTGCGGCGGGAAGAAGCCTTGAGCCTCAAATGGTCCGAAATCGACCTGAAAGCCCGCACGCTTACCGTGTTGGACCCCAAGAACCGGCGGGATCATACCCTGCCTATGGGTGACTACCTGTCCGCGATCATGACCCGGCGCAAGGCTGCGGCTGATGCGAGGAAGGAAGAAGCCGAATCCCCGTTTGTCTTTTCCGATTCCGCTGGCCGGCGTATCTCGAATTTCCGCTACGCCCTGGCCGCGATTGAGAAAGCATCCGGCGTTCGCTTTACCCCGCACGATCTACGGCGGACGTTCGCAACCATTGCCGATTCGCTGGACATTCCCGCCTATGCCTTGAAAGCCCTGATGAACCATAAGTCGGGGGCGGACGTGACGGCCGGCTATGTGATCGTCACGGCCGAGCGGCTGCGGGCGCCGATGCAGAAGATCGAGGACTTTGTTTTAAAGGCGGCTGGACTGAAACCCACGGCTGAGATTGTCGAACTGAAACGGGAGGTGACCGTATGAGCATCGCTGAAAAGATTTACGAAACCGTCAAGGCCCTGCCCGAGCAGCAAGCGGCCGAGGTCTTGAGCTTTGCGGAAAGCTTGAAAACCAAGCAAGAGATCGAAGACAAGGCGCGCCGGGAAAAAGCGCTGTCTACCCTGGCGAAATACCGCGGGCGATTCAAAGCGGAGAAATTTGACCGGGAAGCGTGCTATGACCGCCCGAGTCTTCGCTGATACCAATCTGTTCATTTATGCGGAATCGGAGAACGGCGAGAAGACCACGCGGGCGATCTCGATTATCGAGGACCGTCCGGTAATCAGTGTCCAGGTGATCAACGAGACCGTCAGCGTCTTGACTCGAAAATATGGTTTCACCCTAGCGGAAGCTCATGACATCGCCGAAAGCCTGCTCGATCTATGTGAAGTGGTTCCGGTCGAAACGGCGACTTTACGGGAGGCGTTCCGATTGGTGAGGCGTTATCCGCTTTCCCATTGGGACAGTCTGATCGTGGCGGCGGCGCTATTGGCGAACTGCGATACCCTGTATTCAGAGGACTTGCAGCATGGGCAGGTATTCGACGGCCGTTTGACGGTCGTTAACCCTTTCTTGTGAATCCCTAACCGGCGAGAGGATCGCCGGGAGGTCGCGGACGATTTAGCGGGGCACCAGAGTGCGGGCACACTCGGGCGCCCCTGACCACAACCACCTACCACGGAGGTGAATCATGGTTACTGTTCATCCTATCACCCTGGCCGGCTGGAGCGGCAACCATCTTGAAACACTGCCGTGAGGTGGTGGATGAAGAACGACAATCCAGACTGGAAAAATCCGGCCGATTACCCTGACGCCGACACCACGTCCTTATATCAATGGGCGTGGGAGTTTTTCAGGCGAAACCCATCCTATCGGCGGGATTACGACGAGTACGCCCGCCTGCCAAGGGAGTCTCTAGGGGATGGTTTACTGCCTGACGGGATTATCTCCCGGTTCTGCAAGTGTGAACCGGCCGCTATGCCGGGCGAATCAGTCACTCAGTTTGCATTACGAGGTGGCAAGCGAATTGGAACGCCACGAGAATATTTTTCCGAACGCTATCGCCTTTCAAAGCTTTTGCTTGCTGTCCCCAACCCATATCGAAGTCTTCCGCCAAACACCCCGGTGTTTGACACTGACTTGACTAAGATGCTCACGTACGACATTTCCAAGGTGTACGAGCACTGCGGAATAAAAACCGGACTGACGCCGGAAACGGACCGCGAGATTGTCATCACGATCGACCTTGACCTTCCGCTTGAAACACAGTTCGAGAACATCAAGACAATCATCGAGACAAAAGGGCTGATACGCGGCTTCAAGCACAGAAAGAATCACCGCTCTAAATATCCACTGTACCTACGTGCTTTCGATGCGCGGCAGGAAAACAAAGGGGCGGCTGAGATTGCCGACGGGCTGAGGATCAATGATCCGCAAACGATCAATAAGTATTTGAAAGCCGCTAACAATCTAATCCATCGGGACTACTGGAAGCTGGCCGCAATGCACAAGCTTGAACTCGGAAAATAAAATTCTTTTTTACTTTCCGTGACTCGCCCCGCCTGATCGATAAAGCTAGCCGTGTTTTGAACAAAGCCGAACGAGGTTGTTTAAAGACATGGCGACTTCTAGCACCGCAGAATCTTCAACCGTTCATGATCGAGTAACCAGCAAGCGAGTTACTCCCCCCAAAAAATCTCGGATCGAACTCGCCCGCGAATTCGCGGAATCGCACGACGACGCATTGGTCACCACAGACCAGGTTGCGGCGTTCCTCAACTGTTCCGAAGCGAAGCTTGAGCGCGACCGATGGGCCGGCTCGGGCTTGCCGTACATCAAGCACGGCCGACACGTCCGGTACGTGAAGCGTGTTGTTGTGGAGCACGTGCAGCGGAGCATCCGCGCTTCTACGTCCGACCGGGCGTAAGGGGGTGGCATGGTATGGATTTCGACAACCGCGACGGGCGGCCAGGAGAGTTGCGCCCTGCGTTTCAAGGCGGCTCGGATGGGGCGCCCCCGAGCGCTCGGGGTCATCACGAACAGGCCACGCTAAAAGGGAACGGCCGGGGGCGATGCTTTTCGGAGCAGAGCCATTATAACGCCGAACGCATAGTTATTCCCTTCCCCGCTGGTCCGAAGCTTCCGCCGTATGGCCGGCGCGTGGTTGCGCTCCGGCGAACTCGAGAAACGCTGTCGATTTTGACCGGATCGGCCGCGATGGACGAAGCGGCGCGGCGCTTCGAGCTAGAAGCCAAGTACGGCGATCCGCCGACCCTGTTCGTTTGCCTGCCATTCGAGCGCAACCCGAGCGGCTACGATTGGACTTTTTGCCGGGGTTTGGACGTGGCCATCGTATCGGCTGGAACGTCGGAAAGCGATATCAGCCTGTTGCACTTGGCCGGCTTGGTGCTGGCAGCGGGCGCGGCGCATGTAGTCGTCCGACTGGCGGCGCGGATCGAGATATTACGGCGCGATGACGGGGGGGCAGTATGGCGGATGCACTGACTCCCCCGGGCGAGCGGATCGAGCTAGCCGACCTGTCCAGGCTGGCGACGGACATCAAGACCTACACGCTACTGAGCGTGGATGATTTGGCGGCGCTGCCGGCACAACACTACCGCGTCAAATCCACTTTTCCCGAAAACGGGTTTGTCGCTTTTTTCGGGCCTCCCGGCTCTGGTAAGTCGTTTCTGGCGTTCGACATGGCGGGCGCAATCGCCGGGCGAGATGACTGGTTCGGGTATCGCGTCCGGCGTGGTCCGGTCGTCTATCTATTCCTTGAGGGCGAAGCGGGCGCGCGCAATCGGATCGCGGCTTATCGGACAGAATACGGCGGGACGTCATTGGCGAACATGCGATTGATTTTTCAGTCCGTAAATTTACTGTCGACCGATATCGTCGGCCTAATCGCGGCGCTCAGGGACGCGGGCATGGATCGCCCGACAATTTTTGTCGACACGTTGAATCGAGCGGCACCCGGCGCGGACGAGAATAGCTCCGTGGACATGGGGCTCATTATCGAATCCTGTAAGCGCCTACAGGCCGAAACTGATGGGCTTGTCGTTATCGTCCACCACACAGGAAAAGACGGCACCAGGGGGCTGAGAGGCCATTCCAGCCTGCTCGCGGCGCTGGATGCGGCCATCGAAGTATCGAGCGACGGCGAGACTAGGAAATGGACGCTTACGAAATCAAAGGACGGGCAGGACGGGCTTAGCCATGCGTTTAGGCTCAAGGTCCACGAGCTTGGATTTGATGAGGACGGCGACCCCATAACATCCTGCACCGTCGAACTCTTGGACGACATTCCCGACCGGGACAAAAAACCAAAGGCTCCGACTGGCGGAAACCAAAAGATCGTTTGGGATTACCTGCACGACGTACTCAAAGACCGTCCGTCTATTCCGACAAGCGAGCTCATCGAGGGTGTACGCGGTCGTTTGGTTTGCGACGAAAAACGCAAACCCGAACGAATCAGGCAAGCGCTCACCGCGATGATTAACGCCGGTTTGGTGACCTGTTATGACGATACCCTTTCGTTTCCCGTTCCCATTCCCGTTCCCGTTCCCCCTAAAGGGGGAAACGGGAAAACGGGAAAATGGGATTCCCGAAACTTCCCGAAAGCGGGAATTTCGGGAAGCTGGTATGAAACGGAGAAGGACACCGACAACGAAGTCGCGGGAGGATTCGACCTATGACGCCGGCAACGATCCTTTCACGCTGCCGGGAGTCGGGTATTCCGCTATCCGCGAATGGCGACCGCCTACACGTTGGCGTCGAGCCCGACCAGATACCGGCCGACCTGCTGGGCGAACTCAAAGCGCACAAGACCGAACTGGTGGCGCTTTTGGCGAACCCTTGGGCACCCGGCGGCGAGTATTACGAACGGATTCGTTCGGGCTGGCGATTGTCGCGGACGGAGGACGGCGGCTATGTGTGGCTGGAACCCGGAACGTGGCGGCCGAACGAACCGGCCGATGAAGGCGACGCCGGGGCGATCCATTGCGCCGATTGCCGGCACAAGGTCACGACCGAGCACCCGGTTTTGACCGACTGCGCGGCGGGCATTCAAGCACCCGGCGCGGGCGGGCTTTGGTGGAGTATGGACAGGCACGCGTGCGGAGAGTTTGAGCGGGCCGGCGCACCGCCCGCGCAATCGCGCAATGAACTGCGCCAGGGCAGTACCGGCGCAGTGGGCCGGGCCGGAGCGAAAAGGGATTCCGAATCCATTGTCGGCTACCCTGAAACGCCCGAGCAACGGGGGCTTTGCCACGGACGGCGGCAGACGGTAGACGGATGGTAGACTTTGGACACGAAAAACCCCCGACGGAGCGGGGGCGACAGATGATTTTCGGCTACTACCTGCCGAGCAAAACGATAACACGAACCGACGGATCGGAGAACGACGAGGTGAGCCTGATACCGGACGACTTTGTTCGACAGATGAGAGGCTACCCCAATGATCGATGTTCTAATCGCGGGCCGACTGCTACGCGACCCGCAACGCCGAACCGGGCAATCCGGTAAAGCATTTACCACCGCGATGATTTCCGCAGCCGTCGAGGGCGCGGACGATCGGCAACTTGTTTCCGTCATCGCGTTCGGCGACCAGGCCGAGCGGTTGGGCCGGCTGAAAGCGGGGGATTCCGTTTTCGTTGCTGGGCCGGCGAAGCTCACGACGTGGGACCGCGACGGCGAGACGCGCCAGGGGCTGAACGTCACCGCAACGGGCATTCTGACCGCCTACGACGCACGCAAACGGCGGGGCGACACGAACAAGCCGAAAGAGCATCAAAACGGCTCAACGCGGCAGGCCGTGCCCGAATTCGACGACGCCATTCCCTTCTGATTTGACCCGCGAGGTAACCACCATGCAGACCTTTGAATTCACGTCCAATTACGAGGAAACCGGCGCCGGCACCCTCGACTTCGCCGATGCCCCGTATCCGATCAGCCCCGAGTTGACGAAAGTCGCGCGGGAATACCGCAATGATCGGTTCATCGCCGACGAGGTTCTACCGCGGATTCCCGTCGCCAGCATGGAGTTCAAATATTTGACGGCGAACGCGGCCGAGTTGCTGGCGCGGCTGGAGACCCGCGTCGGGCGTAAGAGTAAGCCGAACGAAGTTTCGTTCACGGCCGGCGAAATCCTGGACGCGGTGCACGGCGCCGGGCTGGAGCACGTCCTTCCCTGGCATGACTTGGCGAACGCACCGGACCCGGACGAAATGAAGCGGAAAGCGACCAGGGACACGACGGATTTGATTTTGCTGGACCGGGAGCGGCGCGTTGCGAATCTGGTGTTCAGCAGTATCAGCTACCCGGCCGGCAACGTTCAGACGCTCGCCGGTTCAGCCCAATGGAACGACCCGGCAAGCGACCCGATTAAAGCCATCATGGACGCCCTGGACACTTGCATCATGCGGCCGAATATCGCCGTCCTCGGCCGGCGAACCTGGACCAAGCTCAAATTGCACCCGAAGATCGTCGAAGGCGTTTATTGGGTGGACGCCAATGCGGGAGTTGTAGGCCCCGACGACGTGGCGCAGGTTCTGGAAATCGACAAAATTTTCGTCGGCGATGCTTGGCACAACTCGGCGAAGAAGGGCAAAGCGGCGAGCTTGACCCGGTTATGGGGACCGCATGCGGCGTTTCTCTACATGGGCCAGCCCGGAAACCCGAACCGCTGGGGTGCAACGGCCGCATGGGGCGAGCGCTTCGCGTTCAGCTACGAGGACCCGAACCGAGGCGTCCGCGGCTCGCATGTGATTCGCGTCGGCGAGTACGTCGAGGAATTCCTCGTTTCCCCCGAACTCGGCTGTCTGATCCGCAACGCCGTCGCCGGCTGATCCACGATTCATTCACCAGACCCACGGAGAAACACGACCCATGAACGCCGTCACCAATCGCGTATCAATCCGTCACGAAATCAGAACCAGGCTCGACGAGACCCGTCGCGCCTACGTTGAGGCCACGGACCGGGCCGAACAGCTACGCCGGGAGGAAATGGAACTCGGCCGCCGGCTGGACGCCCTGGAGCGGAAAATCCAGAACCTTGAGAATGCCTGCGAATACCCGGACGACGAGCTCACCGCCGAACACGAGCGCATTAAAGCTGCGTTCCGGAAAGCGACCGAGGGCGCAGCCGAAGCCGAGGCTGCGGTTTCCCGCCTGAATTCGGAAATTCTCGCCATCGAGGGCGATATGAAAACGGTTCCGGACACGACCCTTGACGATATTTTGCGGGCTCAACAGGCGCGCGACGAGGCGCAGGCCGAGCGGGATCGATTGGCCGCCCTGATCGGGCAGCAAGCCGGAATCGACCTGTCCGCCCGCGAATCGGAACTCGCCGCGCTCAAACGGCAGTACGGTGACATCCTGGCCGACGAGGCCGCAGGAACGCCGGTGGGCGCCGAGTATCTGACCGCTTTGGTCGAAAACATCGACCGGCTTGAGTCCGAAATCTCGGAGGCTCGAAAAACGGCCGAGCGGGACCGAATCCGGAACGAAGGGCTCGCCCGCAAGCTTGCGGCGGCCGACGACAAGCTTGCGGCAGCCGAGGCCGAATTCCGGGAAACCTTCCGCTGCTTCGTTACCCTACAGGAACAGCGCGCCCAACTCGATTACGTCAAGGCCGCGAACGACCTGATCGACGCCTACGCACGATTCATGCAAATCAGCCGAATTCAGTCGCAGAACCGGCACCAGACGACCCCGATTTACGGATTCCTCAGCCTCCCAGGATTCAACGGCCGGCCGCTGATCGATAAGGCGACGCTGCTGAAGCTGCCGATCGACCCCGAACCGATGCTTGCCCAATGGCGCAAAAAGGGGCTCAAAGTCTGACGTAAAGGCCGCCTAAACCGCGCGTTATGAGCCAATCAACGCCGCCCGACGACCCGCGACAGGAGTATTTGCCGGCGAACCCTCCCCGTCTCCGGCAACGCCGGATCAAATTGGCGACGCTGCGGGACGTTCAACGGGAAATGGCGCGGCTGTACCGGGATATGCGCAACGGGCGGCTCGATCCGAGCGACGGAGCGAAAATGACTTATACCCTGGCTACCCTCGGCAAGCTGATCGAGGTCGGCGACCTGGAGCGGCGTGTCGAGGCGCTGGAACTGGAGAGGAACCGAAATGACCCTTGAGAAGCGCATTGCACGACTAGAGAGCGAAGCCGGCCGGCACCCCGCGCGGCTGATCGTTCGGCGCATCGTGGGCCGGTTCGAGGATCGGCCGGAATGCTACCGGATACACGGCCGGCTGCTCGGATCGCCGACGGCGCTGGAGTTGCACCGGAAGGCCGGCGAGACGGAACAGGCGTTCATGCAACGGGCGGCGCGGGAGTTGCGGCGGTTCGAGCGTGACCCCGGCGGCTATGTCTCGCCGTTCGCCGAAAACCCGCTGCTGCCCAGCGACTCGGAGCCCGCGACAGGCGAGCACCGGGCGGCGCTGGAGCACGAAACGCCGGAACCCGGTACTATCCTACCGACCCCGGTCGAAAACGAGCCCGTGGCCGCCCCGCAAGCGCAAGAACCGGCCGACCCGAAACCCTGGCGGCGCAATCCAGCCGGGAGCGAGGTCGAGCGGACCAGCACGGCGATGGTTCGGGAGATCGATCGGATGATTGCCCGGTTATCCGGGCGATCCTGAGCAGAGAAACACTTCGGCGAGATAGGCCGAGACCGACCCTTGAGCGGCCGGCGAGCAGCGGGACACCGGGAACGACCGCAGGATGTTCGGGCATTGCCGTTCTATCCATTCAAACGATATTTCCCTGATGGTGGCGCGGCGATCCGGGCCGCATCCGGGATCAATCGCGGCGGTTAGATGGTCGGCAGCCCGTTCGAGCACGTGCAGCCGTTTTTCGAAATCCTGAACCCCTTCGGCATAGAGCACGTTCCAGAACCGCACGACCAACCGATCCGATCGACGCCCGACCCGGCGTACCGACCGCATGAGAATCGGCGAGCAGTAGGGCTTTCCGTCGTCGAGGTAGCCGGGCGACATTTCCCATCCGTACCAGCAACCCGGCGAGAGTTTGAAATGGGTTTCAATCGGCTGAATCACATACCCTCCAAAACGCCCCTCTTCCGCGAGGCATTTAACGCCCCTGACATAGCAAAACGGTCGATTCCGAGTCTCGCCGGTGTCTGCGTAGCGCACCTGGAGCCCGCCAGTCGCGTCAACATTACCGAAGGTTAGCCGGCGGCCGTTCTCGTCCGTGGCTTCGCTGGCGCATTGGACGCATAGGGCGCGAGGATAGCGGGAACTGGCCGGAACCTTTCCGCCGCAGAGTGGGCACGACTGGAAGCCATCGGCAGGATAAAAAAACGTCATCGTGTGCTTCCGGGGCCGCGCTTGGGCCGGATCCCCGCCTTTTCCGCTTCGCGCAGAATCAGCGACTCGACCCAGTTGGATAGAGTCCGATTTTCACGTTCCGCCAATTCCTCGGCGAGTCTTTTGATTTCCGGTTTCACCCGGACGTTGATGGATTCGGTTTTCAGTCGTTTTTCTTGTATTGCCATTAGCGTTACTCTCTGATACGGTAATTAACGCCAATGGTAACACATTGCATTACAAGAGCGGGCCGACATGGTGCAGCCACACCACGCCGACCCTAACCACAACCGCAAACCTACACAGGAGGTTGCAATCATGGCTAATCAGCATCATAACACCTCGACCGACCTGACCGCCCGATTCTGGCGTGTCGAGACCGACGAGTTCGCCCCCCGTATCAGGCGGGGCGATTATGTGTTACTCGACGACGTTCCGCCCGACGAGGTCGACATCGTCGCCGTTCGCGCCGAAAACCCGGCCGGCTTTAAGCTGGCAACGTGGGCGCCTGGAATGGACCGTCTAGCGACGGTCGTGCAGGTTTCGCGGCAATACAGGTGAGGAGGCACAGTCATGGCTATTCACGGACAAAACCGCGCGGCATTCATGGACCGCGAGCAGATGATTGAGGTGATCGGGATCAGCGAAATCGAATGCGGTCACCTGATGGCGCTGGCCCGCAGCATTCGCCGTTTGTCGGACGATCCGACGGTTCAGGGACTGGCCGATCAGGTTCTGTATTGGTCCGAGTCGATCGGGAACGACCTTGCGTGCGTTCGGGAAACGCTGGAACGTGGGCCGGTCTCTCCGGTCGTCGGCGGATAAGGGTGCACGTATGGAACGGCAGAACCTGACCGACGCCCGCGAGCTCCTGGAGCAAGCCGGGCATATCCTGGAAACTATTCAAGTCGCGCTAGGCTGCGAATCGATCGCCAAGGAGCCCGGATCGACCGGCGCTTACCTGATCCTGAATGACGTGCGGCTGAGAGTTGAACGGGCCGGGCTTCTGATCGACCAATGCCGATTCGTGGCGAAACTATCGAAGTGAAGTACAAAGGGGAAATCGTGGATTTAGACAATTCTCATGACGACGCTATGTTGCGAGGAAGGATTGAGAACAAACGCGTTGAGCATTACAAGAAATACCAAAAAGAGCCGTATCGTCCGCCAAGTAAAGGTGGAAACACAAGCGCATTACACTCGCACGTTCTGATCATTGACGGCGAGAAATACAGTTTCCTTGCACTTGGAGGTCAGCAATGGGCTTACAAATCGGACACGGTCTCGTTTGAATACGAGATCACAAAGGAAGGATACAGAAACATCATTGTGGAAACCTTTGTTGCTCGGACAAAGGACGGCGCTGAAATCGTTCGTGGAAATCGCGGATTTAAGTCACGGCTACGAACAGCAGGAACGCGTATGCCAGCAAGTCGCCGTGAGCGGCTTGATTAATGGCCAATAGCAGCGGAATCCGGCTGGGGGAACCTAGCCGGGTTTAATTTTGGACACTGAAATGTTTAAAAAGCTAGGTCAATTCTTCAACAAAAAACGCATCAACAAGGCTTTGCTGATGGCACAAATTGAAGCGCTTGCTAACGATCTGTTTGGCGCGGCGGTGGCGTGCGCTGACGTACTGATCGATGGCAGCATAGCGCGCAAATTGGGCGAGAATTGGGAAATCACCGAGGATGAGCGAGTCGGGATCGTTATTCAATACCTGAACGGATTGCTCGCGATAGCCGATCGCGTCGCGTTCGCGCACCATGGCCCCGAGACGCGCGCGGAAATAATAGACAACCTGATCATTCTGGCGCATGGACACTTGATAGATACGGTTTTGAAACCTGATGTCACAATGCCCGAAAAACTTGACACGCTTGGCGGCGCAATAGAGTCATACAACGCGGCCGTGATCTTATTTTCGGGCTGCAAGGCAATGGTTCCTGGTGACGGCGTTTCGCGGAGCGATTCGTTTTTTTGGCGATTCGGGGAGTGCGTGAGCAACCATGTAGGCTACCCCGACGATTTTACTTTCATCATGGCAGCCGGTGGGCTGCTTTTCGATTCGTTCATAGAGATCAGGGCCGCCGATAAGATTCGCTTGGCTGGTCATTGATTGCAACCCGGCCGGGGAAACCTGGCCGGTTTTTTTGGGTGATTGATAGTCAGAAGAAAGCCCTTGCGGTTTCGGCTTTTTAGGGGTTGGAGTTGCTGGGAACTATCTGACCATGGGAAAACGGTACCGTACGCGCGCTAACTGGCTTTGAAGGAATTTCCCCGTATCGGACTCGCCAGTCATGTGGCTACACATGTAGGCTGCGATATCTGCGAGCTGAAGCATCGGAGCTTCTTGAACTTTACGTAGCAGTGGCTGAAATTTGAAGGGCATCGCATTCGCGGTGCCGAAATCTAAATAGAAGTCGCCGTAGCGACTACTAACTTGGGCTTTGCTTGGGCCGATAAACTTTATTCTGCTGGGATCTTCGGCCAAAAAAATTTCACATTCCCAGGCTGTTGGACCGTAAGAGCTACCGGGTGGAACGCTAAAACAGGTTTTTGCAAGTTCTACCAGCATCCCTTTTGCAAAGTGTTCAGTTTGTTCCGTTACCGAAAGAGTAACGTACGATCCGTCTACCGGATTCTCGAGCCTTAGTTCTTTGCCAATTGCCGCTTGAGAAGAGGGCAGATTCGTTACTGCATATCGAAGAATTACACCGGATTGATTCATGATTGTCACGACACGGCCGATGATGGCGTGCACGTCTCTTAGGGAGAGGTGAGATAGTCCTTCCGTCTTAGCTGGATTAATCTTGTCCAGGCTAAAAAGAGTCCTGCAATGCAACTGAACATGTGCGGGAATATCAAATTTATCCTTTAAGCGGGCGATACTGGTTTCTACCTGCTTAAGTCGAGTTCGCGGAATAATGACGACCGCGAACACAAGTGTGTTGTAGAAGCGACTATCGTCCCCAAAAGCCAGGTATGGTGTACTCCTGTTCGAGCCAACCGGCAGAATGTTCGCGTTCATGTTTCTATAACGTTGATCGTGACAAATCTGGTCCAAGCTGAAATTCGACGAGCTGTTGTCCTTCTATGCGCTTGACCTATGGCGGCGCGATAACACGACTCCAGTCAGCGAGGCCGGTTTTTTTATTTCCACGACGGAATCAAACGGCTTTGGCCGGGGGCTCGATTTTTCGTCTACCGTCTACCATGCGTCTACCATGAAAAAAGGCTTACCGGATAAAACCGCGTAAGCCTTTGATTTTATTGGTGGGCCATGTAGGGATCGAACCTACGACAAACGGATTAAGAGTCCGCTGCTCTACCAGCTGAGCTAATGGCCCGATATGGAGTGCTTGACGAGCTAGAAGTGGGGTGACCGATGGGGCTCGAACCCACGACAACCGGAATCACAATCCGGGGCTCTACCAACTGAGCTACGGCCACCGTCGGAAAATTACAAATAGATGGCGCGCTTGGCAGGACTCGAACCTGCGACCCTCGGCTTAGAAGGCCGATGCTCTATCCGGCTGAGCTACAAGCGCTTGGTCGGGGTAGAGGGATTCGAACCCCCGACATTCTGCTCCCAAAGCAGACGCGCTACCAGACTGCGCTATACCCCGGACGACCTTCTTTAACGAGAAGCCGTTCGGCTAACCATCAAGACTCACAATAATACCCATGTCGTTACAGATCGTCAATCGGTATGCTGCATACCTCTGGCGTCAATGATAACAAGCGCTTGCTTTACAGCTTGCTCTTGACGGTCTGGAAAATTTCCTCATTCAGGAGATCCATTCCGCTCAAAATCCCGTTCAATTCGGCTAAGCGGGAAGATACGAATTTTTCATCCTTTATAGCACCGGCGTTCACATAAACATTTAGCGCGGCGCTTTTCAGCGCAGCGTAACCTGCCACGACGGCAACGCCGGCATCACTGACTACGTTTCGATTCCCTTTTTCCGCTACGATTTTGCTCAACCTGATCACTTCGGCACAGGCTTTCGCGCACGCGATCGGTACATCGGTCGCCTCCTGCAAAGCCGATTGTATCTGCTGGCTTCTGGCGGTCTTCTGTTCTTGCGTTTCTTTTGGTAAACCGTAGGCGCCCATGACCTTATCAAATACTTCGACATCGGCTCTAACCATGTCCATCAGCTGCGCACGCAAGCTTTCCGCTTTCGTCAGCAGCTCTTTCATCTCTGGTTCGACGGCCTCATAATTTTTTTTTCCTATGGTGAGATTACAAACCATGCTCACCAAAGCGGCGCCCATAGCTCCCATAATGGCCGCTGCGCTGCCGCCACCGGGAGTTGCCGACTTGCTGGCCAAGTCGTCCAAAAATTGATGGATTGTTTTGTCTTTGATCATGCCATTCGCTCCATCAGGTTCATAGTATGAAAAATGGCCGGAAAGTATAAAACACAAGGCGTTACGGGTTAAAATTTTCCGTTTTTTCGGATTGGCGATATCTCGCCGGTTCGATGACGAATCGGAAAAATCCGCCAAACCCGCTCAAGGTTAAGTGCCATTCCAAGGAAAAAGAATGAAGAAGCTTTTGTTCCAATTCGATACCGATTTTTACCCATCTGTGTTCGACACCGTTGTCGCCTATGATGGCGGCGCGGATCATGTAATCGGCCACGGTGGCCTGACGCCGGAGAACGTTGGGGCATTGGTGGACGGCACAATTTTTACAAGAGCGCCCAAGGATAAAAAAAATACGGCAATCTTCATCGGGGGCAGCGATTTGATGGCCGGACAAGAGCTATTGAAGGCGGTGAAGAAAAAGTTTTTCGGAGGTTTCCGAGTCTCCGTAATGCTGGATAGCAACGGCAGCAATACCACGGCCGCAGCGGGCGTCGCCAAACTCGCAGCGAGCGGAGCAATTGCCGGAAAACGGGCTGTCGTTCTTGCAGGTACCGGGCCTGTGGGCCAGCGGGCGGCGGTAATGCTGGCCAAAGAAGGCGC
The DNA here is from genome assembly GCF_002005105.1 of Methylocaldum sp. 14B. Taxonomy (GTDB): domain Bacteria; phylum Pseudomonadota; class Gammaproteobacteria; order Methylococcales; family Methylococcaceae; genus Methylocaldum. The sequence goes on from NZ_MSCV01000009.1 coordinate 16,769, forward strand.
TCGGGTCTCGATCACATCACGCCAGATGGCTCGCGCCGAGAAAGCTTGCCAAGACATGAAACAGCGGTTCGGCGTCGAACTGACCCCTATTGAGGCTCATGATAACGACGCGCGCGGGAAATCCATAGAGCAAGCGCATATAGTGTTTGCGGCCGGCGCAGCCGGTGTAGAACTGTTGGAAGAACGTCATTGGCAGGATAATCCGTCGATCGAGCTGGTGGCGGATGCCAACGCGACTCCTCCAATCGGTATCGGCGGGACCGATATGATGGACCGTGGAACAGACCGAAACGGAAAAATCGTTTGGGGAGCCATTGGCTTCGGTACGCTGAAACTGGCACTGCACCGTGCCTGTATCGCTAAGCTTTTCGAGAGTAACGATCAAATTCTGGATGCCGAAGAAATTTTCGAAATCGCGAAGACAATGGCCTGAAGGACGCAGGCGCGATTCGAACAGGGCGGCCGCTGACATTTTCGCTTGACCTCGGAGAGCGCCTAAATTTCCAAGATTTTTCTTGGGTCGAATTCGCTTACGAGCTGATTTGGGAAATAGCCTCGGGGATTGCAGAGAATTCGCGTGCCAGAGCACCGATAGTCGGAGACGGCATGGGTATGGCCATGGAACCAGGCTGCGATTTCGAAACTGTGCAGGACTTCTCTCAGGTCATTGCAGTAGGCATGGCGTTTGATCTGACTGGGGCTGTCCCGCCAGCTCCAAGGCGTCGGAGCGTGATGGGTGACCACCACGGTTTTCCCGGGAAACGGTTTTGCGAGCTCGGCAAAGAGCCATTCGCGGGATTCCCAATGCAATTGGCGATAGCTTTTCGCATTCAAAGCATCTGTGCGGTATCGAATCTTTCGGAAATCATTGACGATAGAAACCAGTTCCTCCAGCTGATCGTTATCGTCGCCCCCGAGATCGCTCCACAGGGAACAACCCAAAAATCTCACTCCGTCATACACCCACGCGCGTTGTTCCAGGAACTGCACATTGGTTCCGCTAGCGGCACTAGTTAGGTTTGCCAGGGTCGAGAGATATTCTTGGCCGTAAAACTCGTGGTTACCCGCTACATATATGACAGGCTTTCCAAATGATTTAAGCCAGTCCAAAGCTTGCAGGCCAACACCGATATCTCCGGCTGCGACGACAACGTCCGCATCGGCCGCCGTCGTCTCCAAAGATCCGAATTCGAGATGTATGTCCGAAAAATACTGAATACGCACGGTGTAATGTGATCCTTGGCCGGAGCGTCCTTCGAGGGCTTATTATTCCGGCACACGCTGTAACTTCCATAATTATAACTTGACACCCAAGTAAAGAACTCGGAAATTACCGCAAGCCTACGATAGGCTTGAGCTGTGTCATTGATAAAATAGCGGACTCGCGAAGTATCCCAGTAGGTTTTTAAGCATGATGAATAGAAGAGATTCGGTCGGTGTAAAAGTCGGTGAGATCCAGATCGGCGGCAATGCGCCGGTGGTCGTCCAATCCATGACCAACACCGATACCGCGGATGTAAAAAGCACCGTCAGACAGGTGATGGATCTGGCCAAGGCCGGTTCCGAATTGGTCCGCATTACCGTAAACAATGAAGAATCAGCACAGGCCGTATCTCAGATACGCGAAGAATTGGACAGGAATGGCTGCTTCGTTCCTCTGATCGGCGACTTCCATTTCAACGGTCATAAGCTGCTGGACAAGTTTCCCGGTTGTGCCGAAGCACTGGCGAAATACCGTATCAACCCCGGCAACGTGGGCCGAGGATCCAAGCGCGATCCCCAATTCGCCCAGATGATCGAATTTGCCTGCCGCTACGAAAAACCCGTGCGGATCGGCGTCAATTGGGGGAGCCTCGATCAATCCGTGCTGGCACGCCTGCTTGATGAGAACGCGCAGCTTAGTGACCCAAGACCACTCGCCGAAGTGATGCGCGAGGCGGTCATCACCTCGGCTTTGGAAAGCGCCGAGCGTGCCGTGTCATTAGGATTGCCCAAAAACCGTATCGTACTGTCGTGCAAGATGAGCGGCGTTCAGGAGCTGATCGCCGTTTATCAAGCGCTCGCCGAACGCTGTGATTACGCTCTGCACTTGGGGCTTACCGAAGCCGGCATGGGATCCAAGGGCATCGTGGCGTCTACGGCCGCATTGGCGGTACTGCTGCAGCAAGGCATCGGCGATACCATCCGTATTTCCTTGACCCCCGAGCCGGGCGCCGATCGCACTCACGAAGTCATCGTCGCCCAGGAGATTCTCCAAACCATGGGCATCCGCTCGTTCACGCCGATGGTGATCTCCTGCCCCGGTTGCGGCCGTACGACCAGCGACTATTTTCAGAAGCTGGCTCAGCAGATTCAGAGCCATCTCCGTCACAAGATGCCGGAATGGCGCAAGAAATATTCGGGTGTCGAGGACATGCACGTGGCCGTAATGGGCTGTGTGGTCAACGGCCCCGGCGAGAGCAAGAACGCCAATATCGGAATCAGCTTGCCCGGCACGGGTGAGCAACCGGTCGCCCCGGTCTTCGAGGATGGCGTAAAGACCGTAACGCTGAAGGGTGATCGTATCGCCGAAGACTTTCAGGAATTGGTCGAGCGTTATATCGTGTCCCACTACGGCCCGAATCAGGAACATCAAACCATCGCCGAGTAAGGAATCGAAAGCTCCCCGGCCCGCGGCTCCTCAGTCCGGGCGGGCCGGACTTTCGCTAGCCATCCCCTTCAAACGCTGCAACTCCAGATCGCTAAATCCCGCCGCTCGGCGCAATTCGATATTGAACGGACCGCGGACAGCCCCCCGAAGATAGCGTTCGACAAGATCGAAATATTCCGTTACGGGATCGATTCCCTGTTCGTTGCACACGTATTGAAACCAACGAGTACCTCGCGCCACATGGCCAACCTCGTCCCTCAGGATAATCCTGAGGATATTCGCGGTTGCGTCATCGCCTAAGGCATCGAGCTTGTCAATCATTGCCGGGGTGACGTCCAATCCCCTCGCTTCCATCACGCGCGGAACCAACGCCAGGCGGGCTTTCACGTCGTGCGCCGTGTCCTCGGCTAATTCCCATAATCCTCTATGTGCGGGAAACTGGCCGTAGTCGGCATTAAAGTCTTTTAGCCTTCCTCGAACCAGAGAAAAGTGATAAGCCTCCTCGATGGCTACTTCCAGCCAATCGTCATAAAACGCCGATGGCATTTCGCGAAACCGATAAACCATATCCCATGCGAGCTGAATCGCGGTGAATTCGATGTGGGCAACCGCATGCAGAAACGCGATCTTCCCGGCAGGGGTCGTGAGTTTCCGCCGCGGCAAATGCCTCGGGTCCACCAGCTCCGGACGCTCCGGGAAGCGGACTTCCGATGCCGGCTTGGGCGGCAAGCGATCATCCAGGGAAAAGCCTTCTCCCCGGAAGGCCAGCGCAGCCCGCTCGGTCGCTTCCAGTTTGGCTTCCACGGATGGCGTGTATAGGCACGATTCCGCAATCTCGAATAAATTGGACGACATGAGTTTCGTAATCGTTTCGGAATAAGAACAACAGGCCGCCACTTGCCGATGCCTCGTCGGGTGCGGCAAGCGGCGCTGTCGCACTTGGCATGTCAAGCCGTGGCGTCTAAAGCGACTTGTTCCGCCTTTCTGACGTAGTCGGGAATCTGATCGAAATTCAGATATCGATAGGTATCCGTTGCGTCCTTTTCCAGAGACTGAACGAAAGCCATGTATTCTTCGTACGACGGGATGCGCCCTAAACTCGAACATACGGCCGCGAGTTCTGCCGAGGCCAGAAACACATTGGCACCCGCTCCCATCCGATTGGGAAAGTTTCGCGTCGAGGTCGATACCACGGTGGCATGGTCCGCCACCCGTGCCTGATTGCCCATGCACAATGAACATCCGGGCATTTCGGTCCGAGCGCCCACTTTGCCGTAGATGCCGTAATACCCTTCCTCGGTCAATTCCAACTGATCCATACGGGTCGGCGGAGCGATCCATAAACGCCCTGGAACTTGCGTCCCGAAGTGCTCCAGGATTTTTCCGGCCGCACGGAAATGGCCGATGTTCGTCATGCAGGAACCGAGAAAGACCTCGTCGATCTGAGTGCCGGCAAGGGCAGACAAGGGTTTTACGTCGTCAGGATCGTTCGGGCAACACAAGAGCGGCTCTTTAATCTCGCTCAGGTCGATCTCGATCACTTCGTGATATTCGGCATCGGCATCGGGCTCCAGGAGCATGGGATCAGCCAGCCAATCCTCCATGGCCGCGATTCGCCGGATTAAGGTTCGTACGTCGCCATAACCTTGCTCGATCATCCATTTGAGCAAAACGATATTGGACCGCAAATATTCCTCGATCGGCTCTTTGTTCAGGCGTACGGTACAGGCGGCGGCGGACCGCTCGGCGGAAGCATCCGCCAGCTCGAATGCCTGCTCTACCTTTAGAGTCGGCAGTCCTTCGATTTCCAAGATGCGTCCTGAAAAAACGTTCTTCTTGCCCTTTTTCTCGAGAGTCAAAAGCCCGCGCTGCATCGCCGCATAAGGAATGGCATGCACCAGGTCCCTGAGCGTGATGCCCGGCTGCATTTCGCCCTTGAACCTGACCAGTACCGATTCCGGCATGTCCAAAGGCATCACACCGGTGGCGGCAGCGAAAGCGACCAGGCCGGAACCCGCGGGAAACGATATCCCGATAGGGAAGCGGGTATGCGAATCGCCGCCGGTTCCGACGGTATCCGGAATCAGCATGCGGTTGAGCCATGAATGGATGATGCCGTCGCCGGGACGAAGCGAAACGCCGCCGCGATTCATGATGAAATCGGGCAAAGTGTGGTGGACATCGATGTCTACGGGCTTGGGATAGGCCGCCGTGTGACAGAAGGACTGCATCACCAAATCTGCAGAAAACCCCAAGCAAGCTAAATCCTTGAGCTCGTCGCGCGTCATCGGGCCCGTAGTGTCTTGAGATCCTACCGTCGTCATATGAGGCTCGCAGTAGGTGCCGGGACGTACACCCTTTACCCCGCAGGCTTTTCCGACCATCTTTTGGGCGAGGGTATATCCCTTGCCGCTGTCCAGTTTAGATTCCGGACGTCGGAATACCGGCGAGATGTCGAGACCCAGTGCCTTGCGGGCACGATCGGTAAGGCCGCGTCCGATGATGAGCGAGATCCTCCCCCCGGCCTGCACCTCGTCCAGCAGAATATCGTTCTTCAAGGCGAAAGTGCAAAGCAGCTCGCCGGTATCGTGGCGCTTGATCTCGCCTTTGTAAGGGTAGACGTCGATAACGTCGCCGGTATGCAAGTTCGAGACATCGCACTCGATAGGCAGGGCACCGGAATCTTCCATGGTGTTGAAGAAGATGGGAGCGATCTTTCCTCCGATGCACATGCCTCCCGCCCGTTTGTTCGGAACACATGGAATATTCTCGCCGATATACCACAGCACCGAGTTGGTCGCGGATTTCCGAGAAGAACCCGTACCTACGACGTCGCCCACGAATGCAACCGGCCAGCCTTTTGTCTTGAGTTCCGCTATCTGCGCCTCGGCATCGGTGACGCCTTCGCGCGGCACTTTCAGCATGGCTTTGGCGTGCAGCGGAATATCGGGCCGCGACCAAGCATCCTGGGCGGGCGACAAATCGTCGGTGTTGATCTCACCCGGCACCTTGAATACGGTCACCGTAATGACGTCAGGCACCTTCGGCCGGCTCGTAAACCATTCGGCTTCGGCCCAAGCCCGCATGACCGCCTGTGCGTTCGCATTGCCGGCTTGGGCCTTCTCGCAAACATCGTGGAACGCATCGAACATCAGCAAGGTATGCGACAAGCCCTTTGCGGCCAGCGGTCCCAACGCCGGATGGTCGAGCAGTTCGATCAGTGGGGCTACGTTGTAGCCGCCCAGCATGGTGCCGAGAAGTTCGATCGCAAGGCGCGGATCCAGTATCGGCGAGACGGTTTCACCTTTCGCGACAGCTGCCAGAAAACCTGCCTTGACGTAGGCCGCTTCATCCACGCCTGCCGGCACGCGGTTGGTCAACAGGTCAAGCAAGAATTTTTCCTCGCCTTGAGGCGGATTTTTGATGAGCGATACCAGAGCCGTGGTCATTTCCGCGCTCAGAGGTTTCGGCACAAGCCCTTGTGCCGCTCGCTCGGCAACGTGTCTGCGATATTCTTCCAGCATGGTTTCCCCTAAAGTTTGCAATTCTGTTCGACTCGAGCCCCACGCACGATTCGAAACGGTTTCATTTGTCGTATAAAACGACCGCCGTTTTCCATTCCCGAGAACGAGTCATCGATCATTGGTCCAAATAACGGGGAACGATCAATCATCAAACGGTATCGGTTCTATTCCAACGGCAATACTCGGGTATTATATGGATCACTCATACGTTTATCACGCCGGATGCTCGTCATGACTACGATTTGCTTCAGTCATCGGAGTTTCTTGGAACACGACACCGGCCTTGGGCATCCGGAAAACGCGGAGCGCTTGCGTTCGATCGAGCGCGCACTTAGTCGACCCGATTTTTCCGGTCTCGATCGACGGGAAGCGCCGCGCGGTACCCGCGAACAGATTCGTTTAATCCACACCGATCGGCACATCGATTACGTCTTGGGAGCCGTGCCCAAACTGGGTTTTGCTTACCTCGACGGCGATACGGTCGTGTCGCCCGGTTCGGGCGAAGCGGCTTTGCATGCCGTAGGTGCCGCATGTGCCGCGGTGGATGCCGTTTTTGCCAAGGAGTCCACGAACGCTTTCTGCGCTGTCCGGCCGCCGGGACATCATGCCGAACCCGACGCGGCCATGGGGTTCTGCTTGTTCAACAATATCGCCATTGCCGCCGAATATGCCCGCAAACACCATGGAATCGAACGGGTCGCCATCATGGATTTCGACGTGCACCATGGAAACGGTACCCAACGAGCATTCGAAACGAATAAGGACGTCTTATATGCATCGACTCACCAGTTCCCTTGGTATCCCGGGACCGGGAGGTCCGGCGAAACCGGTGCGGGCAATATGATCAATGTGCCTCTGGCAGCCGGCAGCGGGTCCCATGAATTTCGCTTGGCCGTGGCGGACAAGATTCTGCCCGCTATCAATCGTTTTACGCCGGAGCTTGTCTTGATTTCCGCCGGCTTCGATGCTCATCGGGACGATCCCCTGGCCGATCTGAATTTGGTCGAGGACGATTATGCTTGGGTAACTTCGGAACTGGTGAAATTGGCGAAAGAACACGGACGAGGCCGACTGGTATCCGTTTTGGAAGGTGGATACAACCTGGAGGCTTTAGGAAAGAGTGTGGCCGCGCATGTACGTGCGCTGATGAAGAGCTGATGGCTGGAAAAGAGGGGGCGCCGAGCGCCCCCGCTATTCGAATCAGGCTAAGGACGCGCCCCGCCCAATGCCGAAATAATCAAATCCCATCATTTTCATCCGGGCCGGATCATAAAGATTCCGACCGTCGAAGATGACGGGATGCGACAGTTCGGCCTTGATCGTATCAAAGTCGGGGCTGCGGAATACATTCCATTCAGTGACGATAATCAAGCCGTCAGCACCTTTCAAGGTAGCTTCGGGGCTGTCGCAAAGCGCGAGATCGGACCTATGCCCATATAATCGCCCGGCTTCGTGCGTCGCGACCGGATCGAACGCTTGTACCTTGGCGCCCGCCTCCCAAAGGGCTTCGATGATCACCCGGCTGGAAGCTTCGCGCATGTCGTCCGTATTCGGCTTGAATGCCAACCCCCAGAGAGCGAGTGTCTTTCCTTTTAGATCGTCCTTAAAATAATCCTTAACTTTTTCGTAAAGTCTCAGTTTCTGCCGGTCATTGACATCCTCGACCGCCCGCAGCAACTGGGCCTGATATCCGACGTCCCGCGCGGTGCGCTCGAGTGCTTTAACGTCTTTCGGGAAGCACGAACCGCCGTATCCGCAGCCGGGATAAATGAAGTGGTAACCGATCCGCGGATCGGACCCGATGCCCACCCTCACCTTCTCGATATCCGCGCCCAGACATTCGGCGAGATTCGCCAATTCGTTCATGAAGCTGATTTTCGTCGCCAGCATGGCATTGGCCGCGTACTTGGTCAGCTCGGCCGAGCGAATATCCATGCAGACCAGGCGGTCGTGATTGCGATTGAATGGCGCGTACAAGGCCCGTAGAAGTTCGGTAGTGCGGGGATTGTCGGTGCCCACCACGATACGATCCGGCTTCATGAAATCCTCGATGGCTGCCCCCTCTTTCAGGAATTCCGGATTTGAAACCACATCGAATTCACATGGCTTCTGCCGGTCGTTGAGCACCGTATTTATCGCCTGGCGGACTTTATCCGCCGTGCCGACGGGCACGGTCGACTTGTTGACTACAACGCGATAATCCTCCATGCGTTCGCCAATGCTGCGCGCGACGGCCAACACATATTGCAGGTCGGCCGACCCATCCTCGTCGGGAGGCGTGCCGACTGCGATGAACTGGAATAAACCATGCTGAACCGCCAGGTCCACATCGGTGGTGAAATGCAGACGTTTCGCGGCCATGTTGCGTTCGATGATGCTATCCAGACCAGGCTCGTAAATCGGAACCTCGCCTTGATTGAGCCGGGCAATCTTGCCCTCGTCGATATCTACGCATACCACCTCATTGCCTACCTCGGCCAGACAGGCTCCGGTAACGAGGCCGACATAACCCGAACCAAAGACGGTGACTTTCATGACTGTTCCTTTTTGTTACGAATGAGATTCTGCACGCGGAGGTCGATACGACCAATCCGATCTTATGCAAAGGCGCGAAGCAAATCGCGCCTGATGTCATCGATATTTTCAAGCCCCACGGCGATACGGACCAAACCCTCGCTGATACCGGCAGCGGCACGTTCGTTCTCGCTCAGCCTGCCATGAGTCGTGGTTGCGGGATGGGTGATGGTCGTTTTGACATCCCCTAGATTCGCAGTGATGGATAGCAGGCGGGTCGAGTCGATCAGGTTCCAGGCCCCTTCCCGGCCCCCTTCGACCTCGAAACTCACGATGCCGCCGCCCGCAAATTGTTGCCGCACGGCTAACTCATGTTGGGGGTGGGACGGCAGTCCCGGATAATACACGCGCTTGACCCAAGACTGGGCTTCCAGCCACTCCGCAAGATTCAGGGCATTCTCGCTATGCGCGCGCATGCGTATCGCCAAGGTTTCCAGCCCCTTGAGAAATACCCAGGCATTGAACGGACTCATGGAAGGGCCACCCGTCCTTAGAAAGGGATAGATTTCCTTATCCAATAACTCCTGCCGGCCAACGATCGCGCCTCCGACGCATCTCCCCTGCCCGTCCAGGTACTTGGTTGCCGAATGAACGACGATATCCGCTCCCAAATCCAGAGGCTTCTGCAAAGCGGGCGTACAGAAACAGTTATCGACCACCAGAAGGCTCCCATTTTGCCTGGCTATCGTTGCAATGCGATGAATATCCGCAATTTCGGTCAGCGGATTTGAGGGAGTCTCGAGAAAAAGAAAGCGCGTTTCGGGCCTGACGGCTGTTTCCCAGGCCGCATAATCGGTCAGATCCACGAAAGTGGTCGTGACGCCGAATTTGCTCAGGTAATTCTGGAACAGCAGAACTGTGTTGCCGAACACGCTCCGGGAGCACACGACATGGTCTCCGGCCTTTAACAATCCGAAGGCCGTCGTAGCGATAGCGGCCATTCCCGAAGCCACCGCAATGCAGCGTTCTCCGCTTTCCAGGGCGGCGAGCCGTTCCTCGAAAGCTCGAACGGTGGGATTGGTGAAGCGCGAATAGATATTGCCGGGAATCTTACCGGAAAACCTCGCGGCGGCATCCTCGGCGCTGTCGAACACGTAACTGGACGTCGCAAAGATCGGATCGGAATGTTCCTGTTCGGACGTCCGTCGCTGCCCGGCGCGTATCGCCTGAGTTTCGATGGCATACTGCTGCCATTCCCAATCGGTCATGTGGTCTACCTCGCAAAAAGCGTCCGTGATACTAGCCCGCGTTGTGCAACTCGATGATCGAACCATCGGCCGAGCGTCTGGCCTTGGACTGATCGTTACGGTGCTTGCTGAGCCGATCGAGGTATTCCTGATTGATATCCCCGGTGACATAGTCATCGTTGAAACACGATGTGTCAAACCGCCCGATGGAAGGATTTCCTCTCTGCACGGCCTCGATCAAATCGCTCAAGTCCTGATAAATCAACCAATCCGCGCCAAGCTCATCCTGCACCTCCTGTTCGCTGCGCCCATGGGCGATCAATTCATGCGCCGCAGGCATGTCGATGCCGTATACATTAGGATAGCGTACCGGCGGAGACGCGGACGCGAAGTAAACTTTGCGCGCTCCGGCATCCCGCGCCATTTGAATGATTTGCATGGACGTAGTGCCTCGGACGATTGAATCGTCGACCAGCAAAACGTTCTTGTCCTTGAATTCGAGGTCGATCGCGTTCAGTTTCTGTCTGACCGACTTCTTGCGAAGCTGTTGTCCGGGCATGATGAACGTACGTCCGATGTAGCGATTCTTGATAAAGCCCTCCCGGTATTTCACGCCCAGCCGGTTGGCGAGCTGCAACGCCGCAGTCCGGCTCGTATCCGGAATGGGGATCACGACATCGATGTCGTGATCCGGGCGCAGCCGCATAATTTTCTCGGCCAGTTTATCGCCCATGCGAAGCCGGGCCTTGTAGACCGAGATATTGTCGATGATGGAGTCGGGACGCGCGAAGTAAACGAATTCGAATATGCACGGCGAATAAAGCACTTTTTCGGCGCATCGACGCGTATGTAGCGTACCGTTCTTTTCGATGATCACGGCCTCGCCAGGCTGCACATCCCTAATCAGCTTGAATCCCAACACGTCCAGGGCGACGCTCTCCGATGCGATCATGTAGTCGGTGCCCTTGGCGGTCTTGCGTTCGCCGAACACCAAGGGGCGAATGCCGTAAGGGTCCCGGAAACCGATGATACCGAAACCGGTGATCATCGCCACCACCGAGTAAGCGCCCCGGCAGCGCTGGTGTACGGCCGCCACGGCACGGAACACATCTTCGGGGCCGACCCGAAGTTTCCCCAGTTCCTGGAGTTCATGAGCAAAGACGTTAAGGAGAACCTCGGAGTCGGAATCGGTGTTGATGTGTCGTTGATCTTGGGCGAACAGATCTTCCTTCAGCACCTCGGCATTGGTCAGATTACCGTTATGCGCCAGACTGATGCCGTAAGGAGAATTGACGTAAAACGGCTGGGCTTCGGCCGAGCTCGTGCAACCGGCGGTGGGATAACGGACGTGGGCGATGCCCATCTTTCCCCTGAGGTTCACCATGTGGCGAGTATGAAATACGTCCCGTACCAAACCGCTGTCCTTGCGCAAGTTAAAGCGATCGTGTTCGCAGGTGACGATACCCGCGGCATCCTGTCCCCGATGCTGCAATACGGTCAGGGCTTCATACAGCTCCTGATTGACTTCGTCACTGGAAACGATGCCGGCAATACCACACATAGGTCAACTCACTTAACAATAAAAAATCATCGAAACTTGACATAACTGCCGAAGTCCGACGGAAGTTGGTCGCGAAGCCATAAAGCTAACGACTGAAATGGCGGAATCAAGGCAGATTCTTTCCACCAAGGGTCTGCCGGAAGAGGTGTCGCTCCGGCCAAAAGAACCAGCACTGAAACGATGACGACTCCGCGGCCGATACCGAATACCATTCCGGCAAGACGATCGGTCCCCGTCAACCCGGTACTTTTCACCAGCATGTGCAGCAAAAAAGTAACCAGGCTGGCCAATATCAAACTGGCTAAAAAGAGTATCCCAAACGATGCAGCCATCCGGGCGGAGGGAAGGGAAATGACGGAATCGAGATAAACCGAAAAATCACGGCTGAATTGCAACCCGATCCACGCTGCCGCAACCCATGCACAGAGTGAAAACACTTCGCGAATAAGACCGCGCAACAGCCCGATGAGGGCTGATAAACCAATGATTCCGGCAATACAATAATCGACCCAAACCAGATTAGACATGTCGTACTCTCGCCGACGATAGCACTGTCGTATTGATAATCGTCTGGTCAGAAATCCGGTATCCGGGAATGCCAGCGATCACGGATGCGGAACCACGATACCCTTGATACCGATAGTATTCTCAATCTGCTTCTGTATCTGCTCTGCCCGTGTCCGGTTCAACTCGGGACCTACCTGAACGCGGTAGACTGAGGTTCCGGCGTTGTTAACGACCTCCACAAATGCGGGAAAGTTCGATTTTCGCAGCTTATCGGCCAGTGACCGCGCATTGCCCTCGGTGGTAAAACTACCGGTTTGGACTACCCATGCCGCCAAGTCATCGGATGCCTCCGGTGCGGGAATTGGCGGCTCAGGAAGCTTCGCTCCCCCACCTCCAACGGCTGGTTTCGATGGGATTTCAGGAGCTTTTGAAACCGCTTCGGACGGTGCCGCCTTCGAATTATCCAATGAAGGCTTGATCTGCGCCGGTTTTTGGGGACTCACCGGAGACGACGCAGATTTAGCCGATTCGGCAGCTCTTGTCGTCTCGGACTTCTTCGATCCTTTTTCGATCGGTTTCGCGGGCGGGGCTTTTGGTTTCGCCTTAGGCAGTGCGGCGGGCTGGTCCGGCGGCATCGTATCAACGGCGCCCTCTTCCGAATTGACCGTCAGGGTTGTCGGCTCGAGTTTGCTTTTTCTGGCGAGAGCCTGTTTTGATTTGCTAACTCCGGCGGCTTTTGCCGGTTCATCGGTTTTAGCCACTTGCGCTTTGTCCGATTCAGCGGGATCGGCTGCGCGACTAGTTTGCGCATCGCCCGTGGCTTTCAAAACATCCTCATCGGCAACCGTCGGTTCACTATCCGCTATAGAAGCCGCCCGATTTTCGGGCTTTTCGCCGGACTCGGCAGAAGCGGACTGCTCGCTTTCCGCGGCGGTCGAATCGCCATCGGTCAAGGGGATTATCCGATAACCCGTACTAGTGCTTTCGCTCTCCTCCGACGGAGCAACATCGGCTGCCGAGTTCGGCAGCTCGATGGCCTTGGCTTCGACCTCTTTGGGAAGTGCCGGAATCTCGCCGGAGCCGGCAGCGCTTAGATCGTCCTGCCGTTCCTCGAACAGCATGGGCACGAAAATAACTACCAGAGAAACAATGATGATAGCGCCGATGAGACGTTGTTTCAGTTGCTGATCCATGAATACCTCGGACTCAGCTCATTTGAGCCAAATACTCGGAAACTAGAAAGAATGAGCCAAACACGAGCACGAGGTGATCGTTTTCCGCGTCCTGTTTGGCGGCACCGAATGCCGCTGCAGCATCGGCGAACCCAGACCGGACTGCTGAAACGCCAAGACTGTCGAAAATAGCTAAAAGTTGATCGGCAGTCGCTGCCCGGGGCATTTTGAGGGGAGCCAAATACCAATGCTCGACCAGGTCTTTTATGTTAGTGATAATCCCGAGAACGTCCTTGTCGCGCATAACGGCGAAGACTGCATGTATGGTTTTCCCGCCAAACCGGGAGCCCAGATATTCCGCCAATACCCTCACCGCCTGAGGATTGTGCGCCACGTCCAATAATACAGGAACACTTCCAGGGATGTACTGAAACCGTCCGGCCAAAGTGACATTTCTCAACCCATTCCGAACGGCCGCCGCTGATACGGGCATGTGGGTTTCGATCCTCTGCAAGACTTCCAACACAGCCGAAGCATTGATCAATTGGTGACTACCTTGGAGCGCCGGAAACGGCAAATCGGCCAGCTGGGTGTTTCGCCCCAGCCAGTTCCATCCGTCGCCGGACACCTCATACATAAAATGCCGCCCCGCATACGAAAGCGGCACGCCACCCTCCTCGGCATATCGGACCACGGCCTCCGGCACATCGCTGTCTCCGATGACCGCGGGTCTGCCGGGTCGAAAAATACCGGCTTTCTCCAGCCCTATGGCCGTGCGGGTTTCACCCAACCAATCCTGGTGATCGAGGTCGATGCTGGCAATCAGGGCCGCATCCGCGTCGATGATATTGACGGCGTCCAGACGACCGCCCAAACCGACTTCGAGCACTTGTACGTCCAGATCGGCGGTAGCGAAGATATCGAGCGCCGCTAAGGTGCCGAACTCGAAGAAACTGAGAGTCGTCTCGTCGCGCACCCGTTCAATACGCTCGAACGCGTCGCAAATCCGGTCGTCGCTGACGGGTTCCCCGTCAATACGGATTCGCTCGTTATAGCGTAGAAGATGCGGCGACGTATATGTGCCGACCCGGTAGCCCTCCTGGCGTAAAATCGCGTCCAACATCGCTACACATGAGCCTTTTCCGTTTGTGCCGCCGACGGTGATGGTGAAAGGCGGCTTTTCGCGACGACCAAGCCGTCCATGGACCATTTTGACGCGGGACAAGCCGAGGTCGATAGACTTCGGGTGCAGGGTCTCCTGCCAGGCCAACCAATCAGCCAGCGTTTTGAAACGCATGAACTATTCGTTGCCCGTAAGTTCTTCGGCAGAAAGAGAGGTATAAGCCGCGGCAAGCATTTCGGGTCTTTCGACGCGCTTTTCGACGACGACCGCCTCGATACTGGCGGCAGCCGGCTTTTCAAAGGCCAGTATCGACAACAGGGACGCGATTTTTTCGCGCATCTCCCGACGATCGACGATCATGTCCAGAGCGCCGTGATTGAGCAAAAACTCGCTTCTCTGAAATCCTTCCGGCAGTTTTTCGCGGACCGTCTGTTCGATCACGCGCGGTCCCGCAAACCCGATCAGAGCGCCCGGCTCACCGATGTTGATGTCGCCCAGCATGGCCAAACTGGCTGATACGCCTCCCATCGTCGGATCGGTCATCACGGAAATGAAAGGAATGCCCGCATCGGCCAACCGCGCCAAGGCAGCGCTGGTTTTCGCCATTTGAAACAGGGACAACAAGGATTCCTGCATACGGGCGCCGCCGCTGGCGCTGAAGACGACCAATGGAATTCCCTGCTCCAGGCAGTGATTGACGCCCCGCACGAAGCGCTCTCCCACGACCGACCCCATGGAACCGCCCATGAATTCGAAATTGAATGCGGCAGCGACTAATGGCCGGCCTTGGAGCTGACCGGCGACGACGATCAGCGCGTCCTTTTCGCCGGTGGCTTTTTGCGCCTGAACCAAGCGATCCTTGTACTTCTTGCTGTCTTTGAACTTAAGCGGATCGACGGGCGTAAGTCCTTCGCCGATTTCCAGGCGATTGCCGGGGTCGAGAAACAGATGCAGGCGCTTGCGCCCGCTGATGCGCATGTGATGGCCGCACTTCGGGCAAACCTCCAGATTCCGTTCGACTTCCGACCGGTACAGAATTGCGTTGCAGGCCGGACATTTGCTCCACAAGCCTTCGGGGATCGCGCTTTTCGTAGACGCTTCCGTGCGGATTTTCGAAGGTACTAATTTGTGAAACCAGCTCAAGGTGATGACTCTCGCTAAAAAGATGCGTCCATCGCGGTACGCATGGATTTCAACAGATCGACGATATCGTTGAGCGCTCGCCCGGAGTCGCCCCGTGCAACCTCGATTTTCTCGACCAGCGCACTGCCCACTACCACCGCGTCGGCAAATTTGGAGATCGTGGCCGCGATCTCGGCGTTCTTGACGCCGAACCCGACGCCCAGCGGCAGATCCGTCAGCGCGCGAATTTCGGAAAGCTTACGCCGGACATCGCTCAAATCCAAATGCGAGGCGCCGGTGACACCTTTCAGAGAGACGTAATACAAATAGCCCCGCCCCAACTGGCCCATCTTGCGTATCCGCTCATCGGTACTGTTGGGGGCGAGCAAAAAGATCGGATCGATACCGGCTTGCTCCAAAAGCGACAACAGGTCGGACGATTCTTCGGGAGGCATGTCCACGGTAAGAACGCCGTCGACGCCAGCGCTCCTGGCCCTGTCGACGAACGCGCGGTACCCCATGCACTCGACCGGGTTGAGATACCCCATGAGAACGACAGGAGTCTCGCTATCGTTCGAACGGAACTTTTCTACCATGTCCAGCACGCGGCGAAGGCTCATCTTGTGCAGAAGAGCTCGCTCGCTGGCCTTTTGGATGACCGGACCATCCGCCATCGGATCGGAGAAAGGCACGCCCAGTTCGATGATGTCGGCCCCGGCCTCCACCATCGCGTGCATCGCCGGAACCGTGAAATCCGGATGGGGATCGCCCGCCGTGATGAAAGGAATGAGAGCTTTCCGGTTGGCTTGTTTTAAAGTCTGGAACTTGGCGGTCAAACGGCTCACAGGGTAATTCCTTCGCGCCTTGCAATGGTGTTGATGTCTTTGTCCCCGCGTCCCGATAGGTTGACCAGGATTTTTTGATCCTTGCTCATGGTGGGCGCGAGCTTCATGGCGTAAGCCACGGCGTGGCTGGATTCCAGCGCCGGAATGATGCCTTCGATCCGGGTCAGCGTGTGAAAGGCCTCCATCGCCTCGTCATCGGTGATGCTGACGTAGGTAGCCCGACCGCTGTCCTTCAACCAGGAATGCTCCGGACCCACGCCGGGGTAATCGAGGCCGGCTGAAATCGAATGGGTTTCGATGATCTCGCCATCCTCGTCCTCCATGAGATAGGTGCGATTGCCGTGCAGAACGCCCGGCTTGCCGGCGCTCAAAGGAGCCGAGTGGCGACCGGTCGCAATGCCCTCGCCCGCCGCCTCGACGCCGTACATCGCAACGCCGTGTTCGTTTATGAACGGATAGAACAGGCCTATGGCGTTCGAACCGCCTCCGACGCAAGCTACCAGCGCGTCCGGCAAGCTTCCGGTCAGCTCCTTCATCTGCTGTCTGGCTTCGCGGCCTATGACCGCCTGAAAATCGCGGACCATGGCCGGATAAGGATGAGGACCGGCCACTGTGCCGATGATATAAAAGGTATTGTCCACATTCGTAACCCAATCGCGCATGGCCTCGTTGAGCGCGTCCTTTAGGGTTTTCGAACCGGATTCCACCGGCACCACGGTCGCGCCGAGCAACTTCATGCGGAACACATTGAGGGCCTGGCGCTCGACGTCGACAGCCCCCATATAAACCACGCACTCCATTCCCAAGCGGGCGGCGACTGTAGCGGTAGCCACGCCGTGCTGTCCGGCGCCGGTCTCGGCTATGACGCGCTGTTTACCCATACGTTTGGCGAGCAAAGCTTGTCCTACGGTATTGTTGACCTTATGGGCGCCGGTGTGATTGAGATCCTCGCGTTTGAAGAAAACTTGCGCGCCGCCCAGCATTGAACTAAGGCGCTCGGCGTAATAGATCGGCGAAGGGCGCCCCACGTAATGCTTGAGATCGTAATCTAATTCCGCAAGGAACTCGGGATCTTTCATGTAGCGATAATACGCGTCCCTCAACTCCTGAATCGGATACATCAAGGTTTCGGCAACGAATACGCCGCCATAGGGCCCGAAGTGGCCCCGCTCGTCGGGCAGGTTGTACGATTCAGTCGATGTGTACTCTATGGTCATATTCGTGTACCTGTTCTAGAAACGCCGCCATTTTATCGGCATCCTTGATGCCCTTGCCTGCTTCTACACCGCTGGATACGTCGACGGCATAAGGCTGCACCGTCCGCAAGGCTTCCACGACGTTATCAGGAGCAAGCCCTCCGGCCAAGATCACCGATCGGCGGAGTTCCTTCGGAATCAAGTCCCAGTCGAAGCGATGCCCGGTCCCCCCCTTGGCATCCGAATGCCATGCGTCCAACAGAAAACCTGCAGCATCCGGATAAGTGTCCACAATTGTCGTCAGATCTGTTTCCGACCGCATCCTTACGGCCTTGATATAGGGTTTTCCGAAACGGCGGCAGTAATCCGGGCTTTCATCACCGTGAAACTGAATCAGATCGATACGTACCTGTTGCAAAATCTCGCGGACGACAACCTCGTCTTCATCGACGAACAACCCGACCACCGTGGCGAATGGCGGCAAAGCAGACACGATGCTTTGCGCCGTCTCGACGTCGAGATTTCGTGGACTTGGCGGATAAAAAACCAAACCGACGGCGTCGGCGCCCAGTTGAACAGCTATCAAGGCGTCGTCCGGGCGGGTGAAGCCGCAGATTTTAACGCGAGTTCTACGGAAGGGATACGGAAATTTCACTCGCTTTCCGAAGGAGTATAACGACTGGCGTCTTCCGGCAGATAATCGAATATCGGATGACGGGGTAAACCGAAATGGGGAGGGTAATAAACACCGCCTAAGTATAACCCGTCGGCCGGCGCCGTAACACCGGCGCACTTTCGGTCTCGGGCCCCGAGAACCTCGGCCGCCCAATCCGGGCGCTGCTTGCCCGATCCAACCTCCATCAAGACGCCTACGATATTCCGAACCATATGATGCAGGAAAGCATTGGCGCACAGCTCGATGATAACCCTGTCATTCTCCCGCCGCACGTGGATGAAATGCATCCGGCGCATGGGACTCTTGGATTGGCAGTCCTGGGCTCGGAACGAGGAAAAATCATGTTCCCCAATCAGATTGTTTGCCGCCTCCTGCATGGCTTTCTCATTGAGCGGATGAAAATGCCAGGTGAGTTGTCGTCTGAAGAGCGCGGACTTCATCGGGCGATTCAGGATGACATACCGATAGAATCGAGCGATGGCGCTGTAGCGCGCATGGAAGTCCTCCGGAGTCTCTTGAACCCAGAGGATACGCACGTCTTCGGGAAGCGCCGTATTAGTCCCCATCAGCCAGGAATACGGCTTACGGTACACCTTGGTATCGAAATGGACGACTTGCTCCAAGGCATGCACGCCCGCATCCGTCCGGCCAGCACAGATGACGCGAATCGACTCGGCCGCAACGCGGCTTAGAGCGTCTTCGACCGCGCCCTGGACGGTAAGCTTCCCCTTTTGCCATTGCCAACCGGAGAAGGCTTGACCGTCATACTCGATACCCAAGGCGATACGCATCGTTTTAGAAATTATTTGTTTAACAAGATAACAGGAAAGAACGTTCCGCTATCAGTCCAATGTTACCATCTTGAAACAATCGCGGCCGAAACGGGCCTACTGAAAAGCATCGAAAAACGACTGAGCACTCTTTAGGCAGGCTAGCGTTAAATGACCGGTTGTCGTTACACTGAAACAGAAACGAGAACAAAGTCCGTATTTAGGGTTTTTTAGCATTATGGCAGACACAGCAAAGCTCGAACTGGACGGAAAACGGTTCGATATTCCCGTCGTCACCGGTACGGAGAACGAAAAAGGGCTGGATATTACCCGGCTCCAGGCATCGACCGGTTACATCACCGTCGATCCCGGTTACGCCAATACAGGCTCCTGCACATCCGCCATCACCTACATCGACGGCGACAAAGGAATTCTCCGCTACCGCGGGATCGACATTGCCGAGCTCTGCGAGAAGTCGACGTTCATGGAAGTCTGCTATTTGCTCATTTACGGCGAGTTGCCGAACGCCGAGCAATTTACGAAATTCAAGGACAAGGTCCTTTTCCACTCGCTGATTCACGAGGACATGAAGAGCTTCTTCACCTCGTACCCCGGCCATGCCCATCCCATGGCCATTCTTTCGGCAATGGTGTGTTCCCTCTCGGTTTATCATCCGGAACTGTTGAAACCGGATCAGTCGCCGCACGAGCGGGACCAAACCATTACCCGGCTCCTGTCCAAAGTGCGCGTGCTGGCCGCCTTCGCCTACAAGCGATCGGTGGGTGAAGCTTTTGTCTACAGCCGTCCGGAACTGGACTACCTCTCCAACTTCCTGCACATGATGTTCACGACGCCGGTCAAACTGTACGAGCCGGACGAGGTGACGCGCAAGGCGCTGGACGTATTGTTCATCCTGCATGCCGACCACGAGCAGAATTGCTCCACCTCGACCGTTCGCATGGTGGGATCTTCCAAGGCCAACCTTTTTGCATCCATTTCGGCCGGCATCTGCGCCTTGTGGGGTCCGCTGCACGGCGGCGCCAACCAGGCTGTGATCGAAATGCTGGAGGCGATCGCGGCCGACGGCGGAAACTACAAGAAATTCATCGACAAGGCCAAGGATAAAAACGATCCATTTCGACTGATGGGGTTCGGACACCGAATCTACAAGAATTACGACCCCAGGGCGCAGATCATCAAAAAGCACTGCGACGAAGTACTCGGAAAGCTGGGCATTCACGACCCGATTCTCGAAATCGCCAAGGGTCTAGAGGAAGTGGCGCTCACCGATCCCTACTTCATCGAGCGCAAGCTTTACCCCAATGTCGATTTCTATTCGGGAATCCTCTACCGTGCCATGCGGATTCCGACGAACATGTTTACCGTAATGTTCGCTTTGGGAAGACTGCCTGGCTGGATTGCTCACTGGAAGGAAATGATCGAGGAACCCGGCATGAGAATCGCGCGGCCCCGCCAGATATACATCGGCGAAAGGCAACGGGCCTATAAACCCATGAACGACAGGTAGAATCCGTCTTCGAATTATGCTTTGCTCCCGGTCCGACGGGGACATCCGAACCGGGCGCGTAGCATCGGCGCTTGCCCGCCATTGACCGCTTCCGAACGCATCGCCCACCGGCAAAGCGGCCGCTGACGTTTACCGCTTCGGACTTCCGGCTTCTTTCGATCGCCTTGGGGCAACCCGATGCTGTTTATTGAGTCAAATTTGATACAAGGGTTATCGTATCGCCGTCTTGAATCGAAAATCGCACGTCATTGCCTGGCTTGCTTCCCACTTTCTCGTCCTGTCCTTTCTTTCCGCGTCAGCCGCCGAAGAAAGCCTGTGCAAACCTGAATCGGCCCCAGCGGCCGCATCGACTCCCGTTCGTTCGCCGACTCGGGTATTGCTTATTCCCCTCTTAAGAAAAGATCCGGATTCCGCGGAAAACGAACGCTGGCCAGAACGCCCGGCGGCGGAAATCGAGGCTTTTTATCGAACCAGCTTCTCCGCACAAGTCACTTGGTTGCGGGATGTCCGCAAATGGGAGGACTACTACCGCAAGGCCGATATGTTGGCGCAGCGCTCGGCGCCTTTCGACCGAGTGATTCTTATCGGACACGGCGGATATGACGGACCGATTCTGAACGGTCATATCATTCAGAACGCGCTCACCATCGAGGGAGATCACGCTAAAGCGACCCGGATCGTCGAGGCGCAGCCCGGAGTTGCGGAGATTTTCACCGTTACCTATGACATCCGCCAGAATCGGGAATTCAGCAGCTTCATGGACGGCCGTTGGAAAGAACTTTCCCGAAAAGATTCTACGGAAATCAGAAATATTCTGATAAGCAAAGAGCGCAGACTCCAACCCTTGGATACCGCTTGCCTGCAGCGCCAATGTTCGGCCGCGATGCTGGCCTCCATTCCGAACGATACCGATCGGGATCTCAAGCGCGCAGCCTGCGAATCCATATGCAGAGTTCCGCTCTTCGTTTTGCGCTCATTCGAAGAGCTTAGCCCGGAGCGGTTTCGAAACTTCGTCCAAAGTTTGCGTTCTCTCGTCAAGCCGAACGGCTTGATCGTGCTCGGCATGTGCAATCCGGGCAGCAGCGTACCGGAGAGAGAATCTCCCTGGGATGTCGGCGGTGCCTTGGTACACTCGAAGCTTGCCTCCGGCCCTCATCAAACCTATGTACACTTGCTCGCTACCGCGACCGGGCGGAGCGTAGCCGGCCCCATCGGCAAGACCAGTGCCGAGGATGTCGTGAACCGGGTGACGCTGTTCGAAGAGCGGCGACCCCAACGATATCTGCGCATTGTCGCTCCGACCGAACGCTGCGCTCCCTGAGTGCCCCGCAACGATCGTCCAGCGGTCTCGATTGCTCCGGATTCGGTGCGACAAACTACTTCTGCGCGTAAAATTCCCGTTTTTTCCTGTCCCACACTCCGATGGCTTTAATCACCTTCCGCAATATACACGTCAGCTTCGGTCAGCCTCTGCTGGACGGAATCGGCTTTTCCCTGGAAAAAGGCGAGCGGGTGTGCCTCGTCGGGCGCAATGGAGCGGGGAAATCCACGTTGCTCAAACTTTTGACAGGCGATTTGATTCCGGATGAAGGGGAAATCATCGATCAAGAGGGCTTGCGCATCGCCCGGCTCGATCAGGAAGTCCCGCTGGACGCCACCGGCAGCGTGTTCGACGTCGTTGCAGGCGGGTTGGGCGATACGGGCGAGTTGATCCGCCGGTTTCATGACGTATCCCATCGCGTTGCGAGCCATTCCGACTCGACGGCCTTGGCGGAATTGGAGCAATGCCAGCACGCGATCGATGCCATCGGCGGCTGGGATCTCCACCGGAAAGTCGAATCCTTGCTGTCTAAGCTCGACCTGCCGGTGGATACCGATGTCGAGTCTCTGTCGGGCGGCCTGAAACGCCGGGTGCTGCTCGCCCGAGCCCTAGTCTCAGAGCCCGACGTATTATTGCTCGACGAGCCCACCAACCACCTCGATCTCGCGGCGATTCTTTGGCTGGAGGAATTTCTGCTCGGTTGGCCGGGAACTTTGATCTTCATCACCCACGACCGGATGTTCCTGCAAAGGCTGGCAACCCGGATTATCGAGCTCGACCGGGGCAAGCTGTTCGACTGGCCCGGCGATTACGCCACCTATCTGAAGCGCAAGGAAGAACAACTGAACGCCGAAGCCAAGGCTCAATCGGAATTCGATAAAAGGCTCGCGCAGGAAGAAGCCTGGATTCGCGAAGGCATCAAGGCGCGCCGCACCCGCAACATGGGCCGGGTACGGCGTCTGCTCGACATGCGCCAGGAACGCGCGGAACGGCGGGGCCGTACCGGCCAGGTCAGCATGCTGCTGCAGCAGGCGGAAAAGTCCGGACGACTGGTGGTGGAAGCCGAGAACGTTCGCTTCGATTACGGCGGTCAACCGATCGTGCGCGATTTTTCCACCACGATCCTGCGGGGCGACAAGGTCGGCATCATCGGGCCCAACGGCTGCGGCAAGACCACCCTGCTTCGCCTGATGCTGGGCGAACTGCAACCGACGTCGGGCCGCATCCGTCTTGGAACCAACCTGCAAATCGCCTATTTCGACCAGTACCGGGCACAGCTCGAGGAAGAAAAATCGGTGATCGACAATGTCGCCCAAGGCAGCGACCGGGTGAGCGTCAACGGGCGCAACGTTCACGCCATCGGCTACCTCAAGGATTTCCTCTTCACTCCCGAACGGGCACGTCAGCCGGTGAAGTCGCTTTCGGGGGGCGAGCGCAACCGCCTCCTGCTCGCGCGGCTGTTCACTCAGCCCGCGAATCTCCTGGTGCTCGACGAACCCACCAACGATCTGGACGCGGACACGCTGGAACTGCTGGAAGAACTGTTGACCGATTACGACGGCACCGTATTGCTGGTGAGCCACGACCGGGCGTTCCTGAACAACCTCGTCACCAGCGTGCTGGCGTTCGAAGGCGACGGCATTGTCAACGATTACGTGGGCGGCTACGACGACTGGGTGCGGCAACGCCCGGCACCTCAGCCCGCCCCGGCAAAGCCGGCCGTTGAAAAACCGATTCCGCCCAAGCCGGTCAAGGAAAAGCTGAGAAAGTTGAGCTTCAAGGAACAGCGCGAACTCGAGGCTTTGCCCCAGCAGATCGAGGCGCTCGAAACCGAAATAGCCTCATTGAATGAAGCGATCTCCCGCCCCGAGTTCTATCAGCAGACGAAAGACACCATTACCGGAACCCAGGCCCGGCTGGCGGAATTGCAGCAGACGGTGGAGGCGGCGTATATGCGCTGGGAAGAACTGGAGGCCTTGCGGGAACAGCTGAGCACTTGAGCCGGCGCCCACAGGCTCATTTTCCGTAGTGGTCCCAATGCTCCCGAAACAGAGCGTGCTCGCTGATCGGACTTCGCGACGACCGCGACGGCGGCGGCCGCCGCCTATTGCGGTCTGGGCTATACCGCCGTCTTCTGGGGCGACGCGCCCGAGCGTATCGACGGCAACTACCGCATCACCCGCATGCTGCAAGCCGAGACCATGTTCACCGGCGATCCCGACAGAGCTTCGATGGATCATGGTATACAGGCGGTCTGCGAGGACCTGCGGCTCAGGGTCGCCATCCCTACCCCATCCGCCTGTGCTCTAGGCGCATTGGGGCATGCGCTGCCGGCGCGGGAACTTCAGCGGTTGGCATCGGCATTCGCCATGATCTTCCGGGTGTCGGCAAGAATCTCCAGGACCATCTCCACACGAGGGTGCGCTGCGAGATCAGGCAACCGCTTACCTTCGCCCCACTTCCAGAGGAGCAAAAGGCCGCAGCGCTGCGGGAATACGAAGCGAACCGAAGCGGCGCGCTGGTTTCGAATTTCCTCGAGGCGAGGGCCTTCGTCAAAAGCCGTCCGGAAGAGACGATTCCCGGACTACAGCTGTTCTTCCTGATGACCCTGCCGCCCGATTATCCCGAAGCGGGAGCCACCAACCGGCACGGCATCACGTTCACCGCCTACATCAATCGGCCCCTGAGCCGCGGAGAGGTCACGCTGGCCTCGGCGATCCGCTCGACCGGCCGGTCATCGACCCCAACTACCTGAGCCATTCCGACGATGTGCGCTGCGCCGTCGCCGGCATATGCTGGAACCTCGAGATTCTCTACGCGAAAGCCTTCGATGACATTCGGGGCAAGGAGGTGGCACCGGGAGCACATCTCCGAAGCGACGCGGATCTCGAATCCTTCGTGAGGCGTACGGCCTCCACCACCTGGCACCCGGCCGGCACCTGCAAGATGGGCCACGACGCCATGGCGGTCGTCGATTCCCGCTTGAAGGTGCACGCAATCGAGGGACTGCGGGCGGTCGATGCTTCGATCATGCCGACCATCGTGAGCGGCAACACCAATGCGCCGACGATCATGATCGCCGAGAAGGCAGCGGATCTGCTTCGGAACGGCTAGAGCGTTTTCCGGTTTGGCGTAGAGCCCGAAGTAGGTCGGCAATCCGTTGCCGACCTACGAATTTCCGGTCCTCGCCTACGCGCGCAGCCCTTCCGGATGCATTGCGTGTTTCATATTCGTGCGGCATCCCTGCATTGGTGCACGGAAGGTCGACGAGTTCTGCCAATAAGCTGATCGCAAAGGCTCGAATATCCATAGCTCCGTGACTTTCCGGCGCCTGGCATACCTTCTGCTTCCATGATTCATTGAACAAGCTGCGCGCCAAAGGCGGCGCGCGAAAAATCGACAACGGCGTCTCGCTGCCATCGATGATGGCAGCCAGGCGCTTTTTTTTGCCCGACGATAAACACTGGAGCACAAAAATGGGAGACAAAAAGGCTGTACGAGGAGAGGGGGGCCAAAGGGCCGGCGTCGGTAGACGCGGGTTTATGCAGCAGGCGGCCGGCATGGCCATGGCGGTTGCGCTTTGCGCGATGATGGCGGCGGGTCCCCACGAGGCGCAAGCGGAGGTGGGGCCACCGGAAAAAGTTTCGCTCAAGTTCGGCTTCATCAAGCTGACCGATATGGTGCCGCTGGCGATCGCCTACGAGAACGGCTATTTCGAGGACGAGGGGCTGTCCGTCACGCTCGAAGCCCAGGCCAACTGGAAAGTGCTGCTCGATCGGGTGATCTCGGGCGAATTGGACGGCGCCCACATGCTGGCCGGGCAACCCATAGGAGCAACGATCGGCTTCGGCACCCAGGCCGACGTCATCACCGCCTTCAGCATGGACCTCAACGGCAACGGCATCACCGTTTCCAACGCCGTTTGGGAGGAATTGAAGAAGAAGCTGCCGATGAAGGACGGCAAGCCGGTGCATCCCATCGACCCCAAATACCTCAAGACGGTCGTCGACGGTTACAAGAAAAAGGGCAAGCCCTTCAACATGGGCGTGGTGTTCCCGGTATCCACCCACAATTATGAATTGCGTTACTGGCTGGCGGCAGGCGGCATGAATCCGGGCTATTACGCGCCCACCAAGGGCGACATCAGCGGCACGCTCAAGGCCGATGTGCTGATATCGGTGACGCCGCCGCCGCAGATGCCGGCCACCATGGAAGCGGGCACCATCGACGGCTATTGCGTGGGCGAGCCCTGGAACCAGCAGGCCGTGTTCAAGGGGATCGGCGTGCCGGTGGCCACCGACTACGAGGTCCAGGTGAACAATCCGGAGAAGGTGTTCGGCGTCACCAAAGCCTGGGCGGACGCCAATCCCAACACCCATATCCGCGTGGTGAAGGCGCTGATCCGCGCCGGGTACTGGCTGGATGCAGAGAACAACAAGAACCGCGCCGAGGCTGTGAAAATCATCTCGAAACCGAACTACGTGGGTGCGGACGAAGCGGTGATCGCCAACAGCATGACCGGCACCTTCGAATACGAAAAGGGCGACAAGCGCGAGGCACCCGATTTCAACGTGTTCTTCCGTTATCACGCCACCTACCCCTACTACTCCGATGCCATCTGGTACCTCACCCAGATGCGCCGCTGGGGCCAGATTCCCGAGGCCAAGCCCGATTCCTGGTACATGGAGACGGCGAAGAAAGTCTATCGTCCGGACATTTACGCCGCCGCGGCCAAAGAGTTGATTGCCGAAGGCAAGCTTAGCGCTCAGGACTTTCCCGATTTCGACAAGGAGACCGGATTCAAGGGCCCGCAAAAAGGTTTCATCGACGGCATCGTCTACGACGGGCGTAAACCCAACGATTACCTGAAGCAGTTCAAGATCGGCCTCAAGGGCAACGAAAAGCCGTAACCCTGGAAACGGCAGTTGACCGCTTCGATGCACGAGAAAAGCCCGCTGCCGTTTCCAGGGCCTTTTCACCGCGGTTTGCCGAGCGTCGGAAATGCGTAGGTCGGCAATCCCTTGCCGACGGCGTGTGTCGGAAGGGTCGCGACTAAAGCGACCGTTTGCGATTGGGAATGGATTGCCGACCTACTTCGGGAGCTACGCCAAACCGGAAAACGCTTTGGGTAACCAGCGAAACCATCTTCATTCAGTCACGTCGAAGGCCCTTGCGCTGCGCGGGCTCTCCGACAGGGAGGATCAACATGACGGCACAAACATTATTGCAACGATTGGGCACTCTGACACAGGCCAACGCCAACGGGGATTCGAAACTGGCGGCCATCTTCCACAGCAACTGGCCGCCCCTATTCGGCATCGCCCTCTTTCTGGTGCTCTGGCACGTGGGAGCCGCCGGAGTCAAAACCTCGCTCGGGGAACTGCCGGGTCCCGCGGCGGTGTGGGAACAAACCCAGAACCTGTACCAGGAACACATCGCGGAACGGGAACGCGAGGCCGCGTTCTACGAACGTCAGGAAAAGCGCAAGGAGCGGTTCTTGGCGGAAAATCCGGGCAAGGAATTCACCCCGCTGCCGTACACCGGCAAGCCGACCTACCTGGACCAGATCTTTACCAGTCTTTACACGGTGTTCGCCGGATTCACCATGGCGACCTTGGTCGCCGTGCCGCTGGGAATCCTGTGCGGCCTGAGCAAATCCTTCCAGAACGCGATCAATCCGCTGATCCAGATCTTTCGGCCGGTGTCGCCTCTGGCCTGGCTGCCCATCGTCACCCTGGTGGTGAGTGCGGTATACGTGACGAGCGGCACGCCCATGTTCGAGAAATCCTTCATCATCTCGGCTATCACCGTGACCCTGTGCTCGCTCTGGCCGACCCTGATCAATACGGCCGTCGGGGTTGCCTCCATCGACAAGGACCTCATCAACGTGTCCAAGGTGCTGCGGCTTTCCACCCGCACCAAGGTGATGAAGATCGTCATTCCGTCCTCGCTCAAGCTCATCTTCACGGGGCTCCGCCTGTCCCTGGGTGTGGGCTGGATGGTGCTGATCGCGGCGGAGATGCTGGCCCAGAACCCCGGCCTCGGAAAATTCGTGTGGGACGAATTCCAGAACGGCAGTTCGCAGTCGCTAGGGCGCATCATGGTGGCCGTATTCACCATCGGCTTCGTCGGCTTTCTGCTGGACCGCATCATGCAGACCTTGCAGCAACTGGTCAGCTTCGGCGAGCGTTCAAGCTAAGGAGTCCAATATGTTAAGCCTACAACGCATCTACACCGACGATTTCGACAACCAGCCGCCCGAGGAGCAGGCGCCGCGGAACGTAGCGCTGGAACTCAAAGGCGTCGGCAAGGGCTACGGCACCGGCGCCCGCCGGACCGAGGTGCTGAACGACATCAACCTCCGTATCGAGGAGGGAGAGTTCGTCGCCATCGTCGGTTTCTCCGGCAGTGGCAAGACCACCCTCATCTCCCTCATGGCGGGTCTCATCGAGGCCGACGCCGGCGAACTGCTGTGCAACGGCAGGCCGATCGAAGGTCCGGGACCCGACCGGGGCGTCGTGTTCCAGAACTATTCGCTGATGCCCTGGATGACCGTGCGCCAGAACGTGGCGCTGGCGGTCGACCAGGTGTTCAAGGATGCGCCCAAGGCGGAGAGAGCAGCGCGGGTCGAGAAATACATTGCCATGGTGAATCTCACCCCCGCCATGGACAAGCGTCCCGCCGAACTTTCCGGCGGCATGAGACAGCGGGTTTCGGTGGCGCGCGCGCTGGCGGCTTCGCCCGACATCCTGCTGCTCGACGAACCCCTGAGCGCTCTGGATGCGTTGACTCGTTCCAAGCTCCAGGACGAAATCATCCGCATCTGGCGCCAGGAAAAGAAGACCGTCGTGCTCATCACCAACGACGTGGACGAGGGCATCATCATGGCGGACCGCATCATTCCGCTGAAGCCCGGCCCGAACGCAACCCTGGGACCGGAATTCAGGGTCGCCCTGCCCCGTCCGCGCGACCGCCAGGCCATCAACCATTCCCCGGAGTTCAAGCGCATCCGGCGCGAGGTAACTCAATATCTCATGCAAATCAGCCATGAGCGGGAAGTTGCGACTTCCGACAACATCATCAGCTTGCCGACGGTCCTTCCCAACACCGCACGCGAACACCAGGCTCCCGACATCAAGCCGGTTCCGGCAAAAGCCGGTTTGGAGCGCTACGTGGAATTCTCCCGCGTCTCCAAGATCTATCCGAGCCGCAAGGGTCCCATCAAGGTCGTCGACGGCTTCGATCTCAAAATCCGCAAGGGCGAATTCATTTCCATCATCGGCCACTCCGGCTGCGGCAAATCGACGGTGCTGTCCATGGTGGCGGGTCTCAACGACATCAGCGAGGGCGGCATCGTCCTCGACGGCCGGGAAGTGGTCACCGCCGGCCCGGACCGCGGCATCGTATTCCAGGCGCCCAGCCTGGTGCCCTGGCTCACGGCGTACGAGAACGTCTGTCTGGGGGTGGAACAGGTCTATCCCCACGCCAGTAAGAAAGAGCGCATAGCCATCGTCGAGCACTATCTCAGCCGGGTCGGCCTGACCGACGCCAGGGACAAGAAAGCCAGCGAGCTGTCCAACGGCATGAAACAGCGGGTGGGCATCGCCCGGGCATTCGCGCTATCCCCCAAGCTGCTGCTGCTGGACGAGCCGTTCGGGATGCTCGATTCCCTCACCCGATGGGACTTGCAGGAAGTACTGATGGAGGTGTGGACCCGGACCAAACTGACCGCCATCATGGTGACTCACGACGTGGACGAGGCCATTCTGCTCGCCGACCGCGTGGTGATGATGACCAACGGGCCGAACGCGAAAGTCGGCAAGATCCTCGAGATCGACCTGCCCCGCCCCCGTACCCGCACCATGCTGCTCGAACACCCGAACTACTACGAATTGCGCGAGCAGTTGCTCACCTTCCTGGCGGAGTGCGATCACAGTTGATGAAATGGGCCACGGTGAGGGACCGCCACGCCGGACGCTGCGAGGGCGGTGAGTAGTCCGCACGGAGCGCAACGCGATATCGTTGCCGAATGGCCTTTTGGCTCGTTCCCAGATGGATGGGAACGGAAAAGCCGGAGGTTGAGGACCCGCGCAAAAGGAAAGCGGCGGATCAGCGAGCCGCTTCCCTTTCCCTTCCCTACCCCGCCGGCTGCCGCGTAGGCCACCTCCTTATATAACCGAGGCCAGCAGCCGCAAGCTCCCATTCGGCTCCAGGGCATGTTGGCATGTGGAACAGACCCTATATGCACCCGCGTTCAAGCAGTGAGCCTCGAAAAAACAAGGCTGTCGAGGATGGTCAGGCAAAATTCCTGAGAGCAGACCCCGTATGCACCCCTGTTCCGCTGTGCACCATGTTAGTTCAAGCAATATCTTTTATTCCATTCAAAGCCGCACAAAACTACGTAATTGCCATTAGTTATCAATAACTTATCAAGATTAACGAAACTTGGCACAAAATACGCTTATATCGAGCTGAGGTTTATTAAGCAACGGCGCTTTAACCCCTTTAGGGTTATGGCGCTTTTTTTTTGCCTCACTGGTTCTTCATTGCATGACCGATACCAATAATCGAGCTAAAGGAGAAAATTATGTCTTATTTAGTCCCGTCAGAATTTGTCACCAAGATGGTGGATGCAGGTGAATCGAAAGTATTCATGTCAACCAGGGATACGGTGATCAGAGCGTATATGGCCGGCGCCATCCTGGCATTGGCTGCGGTGTTTGCGGTTGCGATGACCGTACAGACGGGCTCTCCGCTCATTGGCGCCATGTTGTTCCCCGTCGGTTTTTCCATGCTGTATTTGTTGGGCTTCGATCTACTGACCGGGGTATTTGTTTTGACGCCGCTTGCATGGCTCGATAAACGCCCGGGGGTGACAATTGGCGGTATCTTACGGAACTGGGCGTTGGTCTTTATCGGCAATTTCATGGGGGCGTTTACCGTGGCGGTGATGATGTCGATCGTTTTCACCTTCGGTTTCTCGACAGAACCCAATGAAGTAGGTCAAAAAATTGCCGGTATCGGGGAAGCGCGTACGCTAGGTTATGCAAAGTATGGAGCGGCAGGCATGCTGACGCTCTTTATCAGAGGCATGCTTTGCAACTGGATGGTCTCTACCGGCGTTGTCGGCGCGATGATTTCCACGTCGGTGAGCGGTAAGGTGATCGCCATGTGGATGCCGATCATGCTCTTCTTTGCAATGACCTTCGAGCATTCGATCGTCAATATGTTTTTGTTTCCGTCAGGTCTGATCATGGGCGGAAAGTTTTCGATCATGGATTACCTTATCTGGAATGAGATTCCGACCGTTGTGGGAAATCTGGTTGGCGGGCTCGCGTTCACCGGACTGACTTTGTATTCCACACATGTAAGAACGGCGCCAAAACGGGTCAGTAAGGAACGTGTCTCGGTGGGAAGAGCAGCCTGACGAGTGACCTCTCATGCCAAAAAGTTGGTGAAGAGGAATCAGTTAGGCTGGTAATAAGGGATGATGGCTGGCGGGAATTCCGGATGAGTTGTGGGAGCGGAACGGTGGGTCGGGAGGCGCGCCCATAGCCGGCTTATTAACCCGGCCTATAAATATTGGCCGGGTTAATCCGGGGCAGGGATGCCCCGGCGCGGCGACAAGCCGCGTGAGCCCAGGCCGGGCGTGTACCGGGCCTGGGCGGCGGCCCGAAATACCAGGAGGGTATTTACGGGCCTGATTAATAATCTGTTCAGCCGTAATTTGATCCATTGGGAACAACGGGCGATAACGATCTTGCCATGCTCTACTTGGCCTGCAGCATCATCGCCTGACGTGCGACCAGCCTACTGGGATCGGCTCCAAATAATATGCAATAAGATGAAAGAGCTTCAGCTGTCTACACGGTTGAAGCTCCCTCAATCTCGTTCTTGATCCGGTCCCCATGAAGTATTAGGCCGTTTGTGCTGGGCTTGCCGAAGCTTTGTAGTCTTTCGACAAGCTCAAGGCGGGCGGCTTAAAAGCTTTACCAGGTCGGATCTATAAAAACAAAAATGTCCAGTCAATTAAGAATCTCCGTAGGACAATACTCCGACAAAGGCCGTAAGGAAACCAATCAGGATTTTCACGGTGTTTGCATACCGAAAGAGCCCCAGTTGAGCTCGAAAGGAATTGCGATTGCGCTGGCCGACGGGATCAGCAGCAGCGATGTGAGCCAGATTGCCAGCGAAGCCGCTGTTAGGAGTTTTCTCGAGGATTATTTCTGCACTTCGGACGCTTGGTCTGTCAGGAAGTCAGCACAGCGGGTTTTGATCGCGACCAACTCCTGGTTACATTCACAGACACAGCAAAGCCAGTATCGTTACGATAAAGACAGAGGTTATGTGTGCACCTTTAGCGGCATGGTGATCAAGTCAACCACCGCACATATTTTTCACGTGGGCGATACGCGCATCTATAGATTGCATGATGATGCCTTGGAGCAATTGACCAACGATCATCGATTTTGGGTATCGCAGGATAAAAGCTATCTTGGTCGGGCTTTAGGCGTTAATCCTCAGCTCGAAATTGATTATCGAGTATTGCCAGTGGAAGAAGGCGATATTTTCTTATTCGCGACAGACGGCGTTTATGAATATGCCAGTCCTCGGTTCATCATCAATGCCATCAGAGAGCATGAAGACGATCTCGATACCGCTGCGAAAGCGATCGTGGACGCGGCATACCAACAAGGCAGTCCGGATAATCTCACGGCTCAGGTCGTTAAAATCGAAAACTTGCCTAAGCAGAATCCGGATGAACTCTATCAACAGTTAACCGAACTGCCGTTCCCCCCGATTTTGGAAGCCAGAATGGTTTTTGATGGCTACAAGATCGTCCGGGAGGTGCATGCCAGCAGTCGCAGCCATGTTTATCTGGCGGTTGATAACGAAACCGGCACACCGGTCATCATCAAAACGCCATCGATCGATCTTCGGGGCGACCCGGCTTATTTGGAAAGATTCTTGATGGAAGAATGGATCGCTCGGCGCATCAATAGTGCGTATGTACTGAAGCCTTGCGCACAGACGCGGAAACGCAACTATCTCTATATCGTCACCGAATTCATTGACGGTCAGACATTAACGCAGTGGATGATCGACAATCCGAGACCGGACCTGGAAACCGTGCGCGGCATCGTTGAACAAATTGCCAAAGGATTACGCGCTTTTCACAGGCTGGAAATGCTGCATCAGGACCTGAGACCGGACAATATCATGATCGACCGTACCGGCACGGTGAAGATCATCGATTTCGGTTCGACGAAAGTTGCCGGCCTGATGGAGATCACAACGGCAATCGAGCGAAGTCATCTGCTAGGTACTGCCCAATATACCGCGCCGGAATATTTTCTTGGCGAAAGCGGGACAACATATTCCGATATGTTTTCGCTGGGCGTTATAGCTTATCAAATGCTGTCGGGTAAACTGCCTTATGGCGCCGAAGTCTCCAAGGCCAGAACCAGAGCCGCACAAAAGAAATTAGCCTATCACTCTGTACTCGATGACGATCGGGAAATCCCTGCCTGGATCGATGATGTGCTCAGGAAGGCAGTACATCCGAACCCGTATCAGCGTTATGGGGAATTATCCGAGTTTATCTATGATCTACGCCACCCGAACCAAGCGTTTCTGAATAAGACCCGTCCACCGCTCATCGAACGTAATCCAGTAGTTTTCTGGAAAAGCGTTTCCTTCATTCTGGCAATTACTGTTGTTGCCTTATTGTTTAAGTTAACAAATAGGGGTATCTAAAATGAAAACAAAATCGACACAGACACCGTCATCTTGCAAAGCCGATTCTCTGCTGACCAAAGAACAAATGACGGACCGCATTATTACTGCAAAAGTAAAAAAACAACTCACTTGGACAGCCATTGCCGAACAGATTGGCGTCAATGAGGTTTGGCTGGCCTCGGCTTGTCTTGGCATGAACAGCATGAAACACGACATTGCCGAAAAGCTCTGCGCCATTTTGGAGCTGCCTATTGAAGTTCGAGCCGCCTTGGAAATGTTTCCTCACAAACAATGGCCCTTCGAAATACCCCAAGACCCGCTTATTTATCGGCTTTATGAAATCGTCGGCGTTTACGGAGAAACCTTGAAAGAAATCATTCATGAAAAATTCGGAGACGGTATCATGAGCGCGATAGATTTCAGCATGACGGTCGGCAAAGAAGAAAACCCAGCCGGCGATCGCGTCGTCATCACCATGAACGGTAAATTTTTGCCTTACAAATCCTGGTAAATCGGTAAAGGATTGCTTTGCCGGGCTCTATGAGACGAGTCGGCAACCGGCGGATCGGGCGAAAGAGCGGGCTCGAGTGAGAGCCGCTACTAGCTCACCGCCCGGTCGAATTCGAACTCCGGCGCCGGCTCGCCCCGCTCCAAATCGTTGGCGGAGGTTGAGCCCCAATCAGACACAGTCTGGGCGGCGATATGGAGCTGGCGTGGCATCACGCAGTCGCGATGCTCGGCCAGGAACGCCCCGATGTTGGAACGGTGCATGGCGCGGGCCGCCTCGATACCCAGCAGCAAGCCGCCGAGCACCACGGTGCGGTGGGTGCAGCCGAATCCTCACGGTCGAATTTGTATTCGGGTAGTGCCGACATTTCTCTTCCGAAGCCGAAAAAAAAAGCGCCCATGCCGGTTCCGTACGAAACCGGCCAAGGACGCCTTTGTCCGAGGAAGCTATGAACGCCGCTGTTCGCGCTTCCCCTTGATTTTCAAAAATTCCTGTCATGGAAGGAAAATCGGCTCCCGGTCTGCGAAGAACACGTTGCTTAGACGCAGTGCAACGGTAACTTCCGCCGTTGGACGATCACGAGTGCATACGGACGAACTCGATAATAGCCTTAGCGTACACGTCCGGGTGGGTGGCGTGCGGGATGTGCCCTGCTCCCGGAAATTTCAGGACCTCCGCGCGAGGCATCGCCTCTGCAAGCTTGCCGACTACTGGTCCGAAGATGGGTGGGCTCTGGTCGCCCAGCGTGAGGAGAGCCGGACGCGTAAACTCCTTGATCCACTCCAGCTCGAAAACCAGCTGTTCGGGATCTTTCGCCTCGTCGAGGAAGGTCGGAGCATTATCCATCATGATCTTCTTGTACTCCGGCGGCAGTTGAGCCCAGGACCCCGGGCCGAGCACAACAGTCTCGACGAACTGTTCGGCGGCGCCGGCATGATCGCCCGAGGCGATCCGTTCGACCACGCCCCCAACTCGTTGCCGAACCTGCTCCAGCATCGGCGCAACGGCGGAGTCGTCGGCGAGCAGCGCGAAGAGGGGCCGCTCGTGAATGATGAGGCCGCGAAGGAGGTCGTGCCGCTCACCGGCCAGCCGGAGCGCAATCGATGCGCCGAACGAGTTTCCCGCTACCCATGCCGGCGCGAGTCCCAGGTCCTGTATCAACGCAGCAAGGTCGGCCACGTCCTCGCGCACACTGCCTTGTCCCGGTGGACACGTACTCTCGCTGTGGCCACGGCGATCGTAGGTGAGAACTCGAAAAGAGTCGACCAAACGGGGAACGAGCAGGTCCCAGTCGTGATGAGAATCCCATGAGCCGTGAACCAATGCGAGGGGAGCCTCCCCGCTGCCTTGGAGTTCATAGAAAAGCCGCACACCGTTGACATTTGCGGCTGCCATGCCGACCTCCTATGTCCGCGACTTCGCCCTGCAACAAAGCGTCACGGGCGATGCTCGGTGTATTTCTTTTCCTTTAATCTCGCCGTCAAACAATATCTCGCCACCCGCTTTGCAATCGGACGTTACCTTTTTGAGGGGAAAGTATTTGACGATTTCATCATACCGCGTGAGCGCATCGAATATCGTCTCCGGCCTTGCTTCGATAAAAATACTTTTCCTTATCGTAAAGCTATCCATTCTCCGTAGCGCTCCGTCTGTTTATTAGGTATTCAAAGTGAGTAGGTTACGCCGTATTGCTTTTCTCCATTCGGCTAACAACCCGCGCTTAAAGTGCTTTTCCATCGTTTCCCGCGGTTTCTGCTGATGGCGTTCATAGAGGATGCTCCAGACGGCTTGATCCGTCAGCGAGACGGGTCCTTGATATCGAGGATGACGAGCCGACCACCAGGCCGAAGCGAGCGGGCTGCGTCCCGAGCCCTACGCGTTTTTCCATCTCCAGTGATCTTGCCATTCCGCAAGTTAAATAAGGCAAACCTGCCCGTCTCCGGGGAAGGTTGCAACTCGTTCCTCCCCGGGATATAAGAAACACCCATTCGTTGTCCGGAAATCGTGCCCGCCATCCGCAAGATGAGTACTCGTATCGAATATCCGCACCACAGGTTGCAGCTCATGTTCCTGTTGTCGATAACCGCCGGCGTGGTTCTTCACCTGCTGCAACTGCCGAGCCTGTTGCCCCAGCGGGAGGCCGGGACGATTATGCTGCTGGCGGCATGGCCTCAGCGCTTCTATTTCTGGACATTCGAAGCGCTGGCCTGGTTGCTTGCCGGAACTGCACTTGCCTTGAACCTCTTCTCGCCGAACCTTCCGGCCTGGTACGAGGGCGCAACCCCAACTCAGCGAGCGCGTGCATTGGGTACCGCCCTGGTCCTGGTTCAGCTCCTGCTCGGTCTCGGGTTTTGGCTTACCCGAGACAAGGGAGCGGACCAGCTCAGATGGCTGCGTGCCGCGTTCTGGATGGGCGGCGAGTTCCGAATTCCGGCCATTTTTGCAAGCTTACAGCTCTGGTTTGCCGCGTGGCTTTCGTTCCAGTGCTACCGCCTCGACCGCGCGATTTTCTGGTTCGCGTCCGCGCTGGTATGTACCTACCTCGGGTTCGATGAGTTGCTTTCGTTCCACGAGGCGGTCGGCGTCTTGCTGAAAGGCAGCACACTGATCGGCGACGGCGAGAACACCCTGAGCGTCGGCCCGGTCAGGACGTATTTCTGGCCACTGGTTTTCCTGCCGTTGCTGCTGGTCATGAGCGCCTGGTTTCTTGTCGCGGCACGTCGAGCGGTCGGCCCCCGCGCCCTGTGGCAACTGGTATTGGCCGGGCTCGTATTCGCGACAGGCGCGCTGGGCTTCGAGATCGTCGAGGCGAACGGCGCAGCACGCCTGGGAGAAGCATGGTTTAACTCCACGCCGGGGCAGATCGTACTTCTGGCGGAGGAATCCTTCGAAACACTGGGAGTGACGCTCGCCGTCGTCGTATTCGCGAGGCACCGCTGGCAGACCCTTGCCGTGTCCCGCGGCGTCGATTGAACGGCCGGTTCACCCCGGCCGTACCTCGGTGGTGCCGGACGCGGAAACACCACCGAAACCTTCAAGTCGCGCTGTTCCGGGCCTTCCAGCAATTTCAGCGTTGCGCCCGACGGGACCGTAGGCTGGGTTGCAGCGATAGCGAAAACCCAGCTAATCCACGTCTCAAACTGACGAAAAAACCGCATCACTCGCGAACGATGCGGTTTATGCCCGGCCAGTCCCGGTTCGGCATCCAACCGGCTCCACCTGCTCTATCCATTACTTTATATAGACTCACCGGAATACGGGTGCCGTCTTACCACCGTTAAGCGCCCGCGATCCGTACCTGCGCTTCAACTCGGTGCACCGTAGGCGCAACAATGGTGCAAATAGCTGCGGGAAGGCCTTCTGCACTGCCCAACCGACCGCCGAAATGCCTAGCCGACGTGCTTCCGCGCTGTTTGGCACGCGAGCTGCTTACATCAATCAATAGAATGTACCTGCGCCAACGGTGGCGTTCAGGAACATGGCAAAGGCGTCTTGCGATCATCGTGCATCGATGTTCGCCGGGCGCTTTTTTTTTGCTCCGGATTCACCGGAGAGCGGCTCTAGGATTTTTCGAGAAGATTTGTCGATGGACTTCAAAGAATTCAAGCGTGCCGGCCACTGGCCAACCCTGTTGTCCGCCTTTCTTTATTTCGACGTCTCCTTCATGGTCTGGGTGATGCTCGGGCCCTTGTCCCTGTACATCACCAAGGATCTGGGGCTACCGGTGGCGGAGAAGTTCACCATTGTCGCGATTCCCATCCTGTCCGGCGCAATATTCCGCATCGTTCTGGGTTCGATGGCCGACCATCTGGGACCCAAGCTGACCGGCGTTCTGGCCCAATTGCTGGTGATCCTCGGGCTCACCTATGTATTCGTGTTCGGCCTGCATTCCAAGCTGGAAGTGGAGTTGCTGGGATTGCTCTTAGGTATAGCCGGAGCCAGCTTCGCCGTGGCCTTGCCCCAGGCCAGCCGCTGGTATCCGCCCCAATACCAGGGCGTGGTGATGGGTATCGCGGGAGCCGGCAATATGGGGGTAGTCCTGGATTCCATGATCGTCCCTTGGCTGGCGGAACGTTTCGGCTGGCAGGCGGTGTTCGGTTTCCTGCTCATTCCTCTGGTGCTGGTGCTCGTCATCTACGCCGTTCTCGTCAAGGATGCCCCCGACAAACGCACGCCGGTCACCCTGGCCAACTACGCCGCGGTCATGAAGGACCCCGACACCTGGTGGTTCATGTTCTTTTATTCCATTACCTTTGGGGGCTTCGTGGGGCTCGGCAATGCCCTGCCTCTTTATTTCACCAACTGGTATCACGTCTCCGGAATAGCCGCGGGCATGATGGTTGCCCTTGTGGTATTCGCCGGCTCGATGTTCCGGCCGGTGGGAGGGCTTTTGGCCGATCGGGTAGGCGGCATCCGTGCCCTGCAAGTTCTGTTCGTAATCGTTTCCCTGAGCTATCTCGCGATTTCGTTCTTGCCGGAGGGGCCGGCGCCGCAATCGGCGAGCGACGCGAAAGTGGCCGGCTGGGGTCTGTTCGAACTGCCGGCGCTCGCATGGTCTGCCGTCGGCATTTTTTTCGTCGGCACGCTGGCCCTGGGGATGGGCAACGGATCGGTATTCCAGTTGGTGCCGCTGCGTTTCCGCAGGGAAATCGGCGTGATTACCGGACTCGTCGGCTGCGCCGGAGGTGTGGGCGGATTCTTCCTGGCCAAGACCCTGGGCTGGTCCTGGAATGTGCAACACGGCTTCGCGCTGGGTTTCAGCGTGTTCGCGGGGCTGCCGCTCCTGGGGCTCGTCGGCCTGATCATGGTCAAGAAACGCTGGCGCACGACCTGGGGCGCGGTATCCGGTGCGCGGGTCTGAGCATGGCGGAATGGGGATAAGGGAACACACCGGGGTGTGTCAGTGACTGCGAACGGACAACTCGCCTTGAGCGCCGCCTTCGCTTCCCGCCAAGGGCGGCGCGAAGACAACCAGGACTACGCCGGTATCGCACAACCGTCGCAGCAGGAACTGGCCTGTCGCGGCGTCGTCGCGGCGGTGGCGGACGGCATGGGCGGGGCCAAGGGAGGGCGGGTAGCCGCGGAGTTGTGCATGCACAGCTTCATGGAAGCCTATTACAGCCTGGCCGAAACCTTGGCGGTGGAGCAGTTGCTGGATCGAAGCCTGGATGCCGCCAATCGCTGGATACACGCGATGGGCAAGCGTGACCCGAATCTCGCCCACATGGCTACCACCTTCAGTGCCTTGATTCTTCGCGGCCGCCGCGCACATCTAATACACGTCGGCGACTCGCGCATCTACCGCCTGCGCGGCGAGCGGCTGGAGCTGCTGACGAAGGATCACACTTTGAACGGCCCCGAACTGGACCATATCCTGTACCGGGCCGTGGGCCTGGAGCCCCTGCTCCGGACCGACTACGCCGTGCACACGCTCGAAATCCACGACCGTTTCCTGCTGTGCAGCGACGGCCTACACGGCGGACTTAAACAAGCCGAGATCGCGCGCATCCTGCTGGAAAGGGCCGCGCCCCAAAGCAGTGCGGACGCTCTGGTCGAATCGGCGCTGGAGCGCGGCAGCACCGACAACGTCACCGCGCTGGTGGTGGATGTCATCGCCCTGCCCCGGGCCGACCGGCAATCGCTGCGGGAAATCATCGAGTCCTTGCCGATCCTGGAACTACCCCGTCCCGGCGATACGGTGGATGATTTTCAACTGGAAGAACTGCTGTCTTCCGGGCGCTACAGCGCGCTGTTCCGCGCGGTCGACCGGCGCAACGGCAACCCGGTGGTCATCAAGTTCCCTCATCCGCGGGTAGCCAGCGAGCGGCAATATCACGATGCCTTTGTCCGGGAAGCATGGATCGGCGGGCGGGTGAAGAGTCCGTGGGTGGCCGAAATTCTGGAACAGCCGCCGGAGCGGCAAAGCCGTCTCTACTCGGTCATGCCGTATTATCGCGGCGCCACGCTCGAACGGCACCTGCGGCGAAACGCACGCATCGGCCTGGAGCCGGGCATCGACCTCGCTCTCAAACTGTGCAAGGCGGTGCACGCACTGCACCGCCAGCAGATCGTGCACCGCGACATCAAGCCCGACAACATCCTGCTTCCGGACGACGGCGGCCTGAAACTGCTGGATCTCGGAATCGCCCGGTTGCCGGCCTGGGACGAGGACCAGGCCGATCCGATGCCGGGCACCGCCAGCTACATGGCGCCGGAACTGTTTCACGGCGAGCGGGGCAGCGTCGCCAGCGACATCTTCGCGCTGGGGGTAACGCTCTATCGCGTGTTCTCCGGAGGTGCCTATCCCTACGGCGAGATCGAGCCATTCAGCACGCCCCGATTCGGAAAACCCAAACCCCTGACCAGCCGCCGTCCGGATTTGCCGGTCTGGCTGGACGCCGCCTTGGCGCGCGCGGTCGCGATCGACCCCGGCGAACGCTATGCCGACGCCATCGAGCTGGCCTTCGAGCTGGAATCCGGATTATCGAAAGGCGGCGGCAAGCGTGTCTCCGCCCGTCCCCTTCCCCTGTACCAGCGCAATCCGGTTCTGTTCTGGCAACTGACCGCGCTGCTCCTGTTCGGATTGCTGATGGTGTGCCTGTTTCAGGTCTACGGGAGGGTTTAGGTGTTTATCAATGCAGTAAGTAAAGCCGTCATGCCGGCAGGGAAGGGTCATCCGGGCGCTCCCCGGATGACCGTTTGCGATTGGAAGGGTCATCCGGGCGCTCCCTGGATGACCGTTTGCGATTGGAATGCCGGCATCCAGAGCACAGGGATTGTGATCCGGACCGATGCCATCCCTGGCGTCTGGATTCCGGCACAAAACCGTCGGGAACGGTTTTGGACAGCCGCAGGCTGGTCTGAAGGACGAGCCCCCTGGGAAGGGGCGAGCAATCCGTGCCGGAATGACGAGGTTCATCTCACGTCCCCGCATCCTACGAAAGTTGATTTGACGAATGGGATTCATCCCGGAGGAGGTAAGCCATGAAAAAACAGAGACTCATCGTAATCGGCAACGGTATGGCCGGCATACGCACAGTCGAGGAGCTGCTGAAAATCGCTCCCGACGCATACGACGTCACCGTGTTCGGTGCCGAACCGCACTGCAATTACAACCGTATCCTCCTGTCCCCGGTCCTGGCCGGCGAAAAGACGCTGAACGACATCATCTTGAACGATGACGACTGGTACGCGTCGAACGGCATCACGCTGCACAAGGGACGGAAGGTCGTCGCGATCGACCGCCGGCGGCGGCTGGTTCGGACCGAAGACGGGCTGGAGGCCGGCTACGACCGCCTGCTGCTCGCCACCGGCTCCATGCCTTTCATGCTGCCGGTCCCAGGCAGGGATTTGCCGGGCGTAATCGGTTTTCGCGACATCCGCGACGTGGAACTGATGCTGGAGGCTTCGCAGAAGTACCGGCATGCGATCGTCATCGGCGGCGGCCTCTTGGGGCTTGAAGCGGCCAATGGGCTGAAAAAGCGGGGGATGGCGGTTACTGTCGTGCATCTCCTCGATACCCTGATGGAAAGGCAACTGGACAAACCTGCCGCGGACCTTTTGAAACGGGCGCTCGAGGACAGCGGCCTGGATTTCCGAATGGAAGCGCAGACCAAAGCCATCCTCGGCCACGATCGCGTCACCGGCGTACGCTTCAAGGACGGCTCGGAAACCCCGGCCGATCTGGTGGTCATGGCAGTGGGCATCCGCCCCAACGTCGATCTCGCCAAGAGCGCCGGCATCCATTGCGAGCGCGGTATCCTGGTCAACGACACCCTGCAGACTTTCGATCCCCGCATTTACGCCGTGGGCGAATGCGTGCAACACCGGAAGCAGCTTTTCGGCCTGGTGGCCCCGTTGTTCGAGCAGGCCAAGGTCTGCGCGAATCACCTGGCGGAATACGGCATCGCGCGCTACGAGGGCTCGGTGACGTCCACCAAGCTGAAAGTGACCGGCATCGATCTTTTCTCCGCGGGCGAGTTTCAGGGCGGAAACGGCTACGAAGAGCTGCTGTTCCAGGACCCCGCCCGGGGCATCTACAAAAAGCTGGTGGTCGAGTCCAACCGCATCAAGGGCGCGGTGCTTTATGGCGATACCGGCGACGGCGCCTGGTACTTCCAGTTGATGCGGGACGGCACCGATATCTCCGCGTTCCGGGAAAACGTCCTGTTCGGGCAGGCGCATCTGGGCGATGCCGGCCACGGGGCGGACAACCGCGCGGCGCTCATGCCGGACACGGCGGAGGTCTGCGGCTGCAACGGCGTCTGCAAGAAGACCATCGTCGACGCCATCGTTCAGAAAAAGCTATTCACTCTGGATGACGTGCGCACCCATACCAAGGCCTCGGCTTCCTGCGGCTCGTGCACCGGTTTGGTGGAGCAGATCCTGCAAAGCACCCTGGGCAGCGATTACTCGGTCAGCCCGGCCAAAAAGCCGCTATGCAAATGCACCGACCATACCCATGAAGAAGTGCGAGAGGCCATTCGCGCGGAAAATCTCAAGACGATTCCCGAAGTGATGCGATTCCTCGATTGGAAAACCGTCGACGGCTGCCATTCCTGCCGCCCCGCGCTCAATTATTACCTGCTCTGCCAGTGGCCCAACGAATACCGGGACGATCCGCAGTCGCGCTTCATCAACGAGCGGGCCCACGCCAATATCCAGAAGGACGGCACCTATTCAGTGGTGCCGCGGATTTGGGGCGGCGTCACCAATCCGAAGGAGCTGCGCGCCATCGCCGACGTGGCCGAAAAGTTCGAGATTCCGACGGTCAAGATCACCGGCGGCCAGCGTATCGATCTTCTGGGCGTCCCGAAACAACAGCTTCCGGCGGTTTGGGCGGAACTCGGCAAGCACGGTCTGGTCTCCGGCCATGCCTACGGCAAATCGCTGCGCACGGTCAAAACCTGCGTCGGCAAGGAATGGTGCCGGTTCGGCACGCAAGATTCCACCAAGATGGGCATAGACCTCGAAAAAATGACCTGGGGGTCGTGGACGCCGGCCAAGGTCAAGATGGCGGTATCGGGCTGCCCGCGCAACTGCGCCGAGGCCACGATCAAAGACTTCGGCGTGGTGGCGGTGGATTCAGGCTGGGAACTTCACGTCGGCGGCAACGGCGGCGTGAAGGTCCGCGCCACCGATTTTCTGTGCAAGGTCGATACGGAAGAGGAAGTGAAGGAATACTGCGGCGCCTATATGCAGCTATACCGGGAAGAAGCCCGCTACCTGGAGCGGACCGCGCACTGGATCGAACGCGTCGGTCTCGCTTATGTCCAGGAGCGCATCGTCTCGAATCCGGAAAGCCGACGCGCCTTGTACGAGCGGTTTCTCGAATCGCAGAAAAGCGCCCAGATCGATCCATGGGCGGTTCTCGCCAAGGAATCCGAGCGGCAACACTTCGAACCCTTGAGGAAAGTAGGATGAATGTCATGAGCGACTGGATCGAAATCGGCCGAATCGAGGACATTCCCCGCCAAGGCGCTCGCGTCGTCGCCACGCCGGCTGGCAATGTCGCCATCTTCCGCACCCTGAACGACGAAATTTTCGCGGTTCGCGACCTCTGCCCGCACAAAGGAGGGCCGCTCTCCCAAGGCATCGTATGCGGAAAGCGGGTGGCCTGTCCGTTGCACAACTGGGTGATCGACCTGGCGTCCGGCGATGCCGCTCCGCCGGACGAGGGCCGAACGGCGTGCTTTCCGGTAAAGCTGGAAAACGAAAGGTTGTGGTTGCAACTCGATAGGCCGGAATAGCCGGAATTCCGTGAACGCTTGCCCTTATTCCGGC
Organism: Methylocaldum sp. 14B; assembly: GCF_002005105.1. Classification (GTDB taxonomy): domain Bacteria; phylum Pseudomonadota; class Gammaproteobacteria; order Methylococcales; family Methylococcaceae; genus Methylocaldum. The sequence goes on from NZ_MSCV01000009.1 coordinate 60,555, forward strand.
CACACCTCGTGATTAAAAGGAAGAGAAACGTGACTTCTGCACCGCTCTCAGATCCGTCCTTAACAGCGGACGATGCGCCCGTCGCCACCACCTGTCCCTACTGTGGCGTCGGCTGCGGCGTGCTGGCCAAGCCGCGTGGTCCCGAATCGGCCGACATCAAGGGCGATCCGGAACATCCGTCCAATTTCGGGCGGCTTTGCTCCAAGGGCTCGTCGCTCGGAGAAACCCTGTCGCTGGAAACTCGGCTGCTTTATCCCGAGATCAGGGGCCGGCGGGTGAGTTGGGACGAAGCGCTAGGCACCGTCGCCGACACGTTTCGACGGATCATCGATATCCACGGTCCCGACTCGGTGGCGTTCTACGTCTCCGGTCAGCTCTTGACCGAGGACTATTACGTCGCGAACAAGCTGATGAAGGGTTTCATCGGCTCGGGAAATATCGATACCAATTCCCGCCTCTGCATGTCGTCCACGGTCGCGGCGCAGAAACGGGCCTTCGGCGAGGATGTCGTGCCCGGCTGTTACGAGGACCTGGAACTCGCCGATCTCGTTGTGCTGGTCGGTTCCAACGCGGCCTGGTGCCATCCGGTGCTGTTTCAGCGTCTGGTTGCGGCCAAACGGGAAAATCCCCGCCTGAAGATCGTCAACATCGATCCGCGCCGAACGGCCACGAGTCAGTCCGCCGATCTGCATCTCCCGATACGGCCGGGCACCGACGTGGTTCTGTTCAACGGACTCCTGAATTATCTGCGCCAGGATGACAGGATCGATTTCGCCTTCCTGGAAAATCATCTCGGTCGCTACGCCGAAGCGTTCGAGAACGCGCGCAAAACGGCTCCCTCCCTGCCCGCTGTTGCCAGGATCTGCGGTATTCCCGAAGAGGACCTCGCGAGCTTTTACCAATGGTTCGCCCGCACCGAAAAAGTCGTCACCGCCTGGTCGCAAGGGGTCAACCAGTCGTCCAGCGGCACCGACAAGGTCAACAGCATCATCAACGTTCATCTTGCCACCGGGCGGATCGGCAAGCCGGGCATGGGCCCCTTCTCCCTGACCGGCCAGCCCAACGCCATGGGCGGGCGGGAGGTCGGCGGACTCGCCAATCAGCTCGCGGCGCATCTCGACATCGAGAATCCCGAACACCGGGCTCTCGTGCAGGAGTACTGGAATGCGCCGCGCATGCCGGATAAGTCCGGACTCAAGGCCGTGGAGCTGTTTCAGGCGATCGCCGAGGGACGCATCAAGGCAGTCTGGATCATGGCCACCAATCCGGCCGTTAGCCTGCCGGACGCGAACGCGGTGCGGGACGCGCTCCGCCGCTGCGAATTCGTGGTGGTTTCCGAATGCGAGTCGGGCACCGACTTGGGCGCCTACGCACATGTGAACCTGCCCGCGCTGGCCTGGGGTGAGAAGGACGGCACCGTCACCAACTCGGAGCGTCGCATTTCGCGCCAGCGGGCATTTCTGGCAGCGCCGGGCGAAGCCAAGCCGGATTGGTGGATCGTCAGCCGGGTTGCCCAGCGTATGGGATACGAGGAAGGTTTTCGCTACGGGTCAGCTTGGGAAATTTTCCTGGAGCACGCCCATTTGTCCGGCCTTCGGAATGACGGCAAACGGGTGTTCGACATTTCCGGTCTCGCGGAACTCGATCGCGCCGGCTATGAAGCCTTGAAGCCGATCCAGTGGCCGGTAAATGGGCATCATCCGAACGGCGCGTCTCGCCTGTTCGACGCAGGCGGGCTTTCAAACTTCGGCCGCCGCGCCGGAATGGTGCCGGTGGTCCCCAAAGCGCCGGCCAACCCGCCCGACGCGGCCTATCCGCTGGTGCTCAATACCGGGCGCGTCCGCGATCAATGGCACACCATGACCCGCACCGGCAAAACCGCCCGCTTGACCAACCATGTTCCCGAGCCTTACGCCGAGCTGAACCCCCACGATGCGGCCCGATTCGCCATTCAGGACGGAACCCTGGTTCGCCTCGAGAGCCGGTTCGGCCAAGCCCTGGTCCGCGCCCGCGTCAGTAAAGACCAGCAGCCAGGATCGGTGTTCGTGCCCATGCACTGGAGCGGACCCTATGCCAGCAAAGGCTTGATCAATGCCTTGGTCAACCCGGCAACCGATCCGATGTCCGGCGAACCCGAATCCAAGCATACGCCGCTCCGGATCGCGCCCTATCGGCCGGCGTGGCACGGCTTCTTGCTGTCGCGCGAACCGCTTGACGCTATCGAGGTCGAGTACCGCGTCACGATACGGGGAGACGGCCATTGGCTTTACGAGCTGGCACATTCCGAGTCACCTTCGGACTGGCCTGTCTGGATGCGCGGCTTGTTCACCCATCCCTCGGGTTCGCGCGAATCCGCGTCCGCCGAGCCGGTGCCCGGCAGGGAAGAATGGCTGGAGTTCGCCGACATCCACTCGGGCCGGTACCGCTGCGCACGCCTCCTCGGCGGACGTTTGCAGTTTTGCGCCTTCATAGACCGGAGCTTCGAGCTGCCGCCGCGCAGTTGGCTGGCCGGTCTATTCGCACTGGATGAAGTGCCCGATCGGGCACGCATGAGCCTTTTGGCCGGAAAACCGGCTTCGGCCGAGGATGATCAGGGGCGTATCGTCTGCTCCTGTTTCGGGGTCGGCATCAATACCTTGAAACGCGCCATTCAGAAGCAAAATCTGTCGACAACGGAACAAATTGGTGCAGCACTCAAAGCGGGAACCAATTGCGGTTCCTGTATTCCCGAGCTCAAGTCCTTATTGCAGGGGTAAAAACACCAGCGCCGCTGCGGCGGCACAAGGCGTCTAGCATTGCCTCGTATTTGTGCACTTCAACGGCCTATGTTCCTATTTAAGGCATCGCTTATCTCGGCCTAATTCAAAATCGCTTTTAATAAAGAATTCATGTTTGTAGGGTGGGTTAGGCCGGAGGCCGTAACCCACCGAGCGACCTCGAATCGGTGGGTTACGCGGAGCCTGTCGAAGGGCCTGTCCCGAGCGGAGACTAGGGGCTAACCCACCATCGATGGGTTTCGCTTCGCTCTACCCATCCTACGATGAATGTTCACTCGAATGCCGAACGGAATGACGTAGGTCGGCAATCCCTTGCCGACTGTCTGGGCTACGGCCAAGCACTGGACCGTATGGCACGATCATTGCTGAAACCATAACGTCGTGGCAGGCTACTCGCGTCGTAACTGCTATCGGAGCCGATACGCTCTTGACGCTTCACAATCCAATCCATCCTGGAGAATTTTGGACAAGGAGACCCTTAACTCATGACCTCGGTTCCCCAATGGCTGCGCCCTGGCGTTCATGCGGCAGGCGGCGAAGGACTCGAGAAAACCCAGATCGACTTGGGTTTCATCCCGCTGACGGACTGCGCACCGCTCGTCATCGCCTACGAAAAAGGTTTTTTTCGAAAACACGGGCTGGAGGCGAGACTTTCCAGAGAGGTGTCCTGGGCCAATATCCGCGACAAGGTATTCGCCGGCTTGCTGGACGGCGGTCATATGCTGGCACCCATGCCCATCGCCACGACGCTCGGTCTCGGGGAACTGAAAAAACCGACCATCGCCGCTCTGTCCCTGGATCTCAACGGCAACGCCATTACCGTTTCCCTGGACTTGTACCGGCGCATGGCCGAACTCGATCCGGCGGCGGCAGCCGAGCGGTCCATGAGCGTCCGTGCACTGAAGAAAGTCATCGATACCGGCAAACACGCGGGGCGCGAGCCCTTGTGCTTCGCAACGGTATTTCCGTTCTCCCCCCATAACTACATGCTGCGCTACTGGCTGGCCGCCGGCGGCATCGATCCGGACCGCGACGTGCGCCTGGTCGTGATCCCGCCGCCGCACATGGTGAAGTACCTGAGCAGCGGAGAAATAGACGGTTACTGCGTCGGAGAACCGTGGAACGCGCAGGCCGTGGCCACCGGCGTCGGACGCACGCTGATCACCGATTATGAAATCTGGAACAACAAGCCGGAAAAAGTGCTGGGCGTGAACCGGGAGTGGGCCGAACAACATCCCAACACTCACCGCGCCATGCTGATGGCGCTGCTGGAGGCGGCGCAATGGATCGATCAACCGGAAAACCGTATCGAAGTGGCCGATATTCTGGCTCGGGAGGAATACGTCAACGCACCGGCTGACGTGGTGAAAATGTCCATGGTCGGCTCGTTTCGCTACCAGGTCGACGCCGCGCCCGCGCCGCTTCCCGACTTCAACGTGTTCTTCCGTTATGCCGCGACGTTTCCCTGGCGCTCCCATGCCGTCTGGTTCATCACTCAGATGTACCGTTGGGGACAACTCCGCGATCCCGTAGACATGCGAAAGCTTGCCGAAGAGGTCTATCGGCCCGATCTTTACCGCGAAGCCGCCCAGGCTCTGGGCCTGCCCTTCCCCACCGCGGACTACAAGACCGAGGGGCAGCACGGCGAACCGTGGACGCTTCGGGAAGCCACCGAGCCGATGATCCTGGGTACGGACCGGTTCCTGGACGGCGGCACCTTCGATGCGCTCCGTCCGGTGGATTATCTGGAGCGCTTCGAACTGCACAATCGGCAGGTTTCACTGGACGAACTGGCCAAGGTCAATCCATGAGCCTCAGAATCATGCTGGTCGATCAGGATTCGGCACGCAGCGCCATATTGGAGCAAGCGCTGCACGATGCCGGACATCAGGTCGTCGCCCGGATCAAGCACGGCCACAACCTGCTTCGGGAACTCAAGGAATGCCAGCCGGACATGGTGATCATGGATCTGGAGGCGCCGGGCCGCGACACCTTGGAGCAAATGCGGGAGATCAGCCGCGACCAGCCGAGACCGATCATCCTGTTCTCGAACAAGCGCGACGGCGATTACATCCGCCAGGCCGTGCAGGCCGGGGTAAGCGCCTATGTGGTGGACGGCCTCAGCCAGGAACGCATCATGCCCATCGTCGAGGTGGCCATGGCCCGTTTTCGCGAATTCGAGGCGCTCAAGCGCGAACTGCACGAAACCAAAACCCAGCTAGCCGACCGGAAAGTGGTGGACAAGGCCAAGGGCATTTTGATGCAGCGAAAAGGAATGAGCGAGGACGAAGCCTATCAGTTGCTGCGCAAAACGGCCATGAGCCGCAACATGCGCATCGCGGACGTCGCCAGGACCCTGCTTACCCTGGAAGGGCTGACGGACTGACTTCGGGGCGAATTCCGCCCGCCTTTCGCGCATCGCGCACTCTTTTGTCGCACGCAATGTACCGGCCCACCCGCCCGGCGCCTCCGCACTGCGCCGCCAGCTGCTGTTTCAGAGCTGTTTAGCGCGTTAAACGAGCTTGGCACGCTTCCTGTTAGTCCTATGAAAGCTAGAGTCGCGCGCTGACGGCGGCGCTCGACTTCCGGACAAAGGCGTCCTCCCGCAGATCTTCAACTGCGGGCGACGCCTTTTTTATTGCTTATCGGATCACAACAGAATGGGGGTACAGTCATGGGGATTATCAGGCAGCCGCTGAGTGGCGGCAGCTTAGCGCGGCTTCTGATGCTGGGGCTCGGCACGGCCAGCCCGGTTTTTGCGGAGGGTATCGACGAGAGTATCGAAAAGGCGTTGAACGTCGGCGGCGGCAAGATCAACATCGATATCCGGTATCGGTTCGAATACGTGGATCAGGCCAATCTGCCCGAAATCGCCAAGGCCGATATGATCCGGGCGCGCATCGGCTATTTGACTCCGGAATTTCACGGGCTCAAGGCCTTCGCCGAATACGAAGGCAACCAGGATATCTTCAGCAACGAGTACAACAGTACCTGGAACAACAAGACTCGACATCCCGTCATCGCCGATCCCCAGAAGAACGAGGTCAACCAGTTATGGCTGAATTACAGCGGTTTACCTCAGACCAACCTAAAAGTCGGCCGTCAACGCATCATCTTCGACAACCATCGTTTCATCGGCAACGTCATCTGGCGGCAGCTGGAACAGACTTATGACGCCGTGGCCATCACCAACGCCAGCCTGCCCGACACCACGATCACCGCCGGTTATATTTGGAAAGTGCAGGACGTCACCTCCCGCACCATCGGCATGAATTCGCCGATCTTCAACATTGCCTACACCGGTCTCCCTTGGGGCAAACTCGTCGTCCACGGTGAGTGGCTGGATTACGACAATCAACACGAAAGCTTTCCGACGCGGACCTTCAATACCCTCACCAATTCCACCCAGACGGTAGGCGTTCGCTTTGACGGCGCGACACCCATCACCGACAAAATCAAGGCCCTCTACACGGCCGAATACGCCTGGCAGGAGGACTATGCGGAAAACCCGAAGGACTTCAAGGTCGATTACTGGCTGGCGGAAGGCGGGGTCGATCTGTGGGGCTTCGTCTTTAAAGGGTCCTTCGAGGAACTGGGCTCGGACAACGGCCAGGGCTTCCGTACGCCGCTCGCGACGCTGCACGCCTTTCAGGGCTGGGCGGACAAGTTCCTGGTGACGCCGCCCGACGGCGTCCGGGACGTGTACGGCACGTTCAAGACCAGCCTGTACGGCTTGGATTTATGGTTCGTCTACCACGATTTCCGGGACGATACCGGCAGCATCCGCTATGGCGAGGAGTTCGACGTCCAGGTGGAAAAGAAATTCGGCAAGCATTATTCCCTGCTCTTCAAGTTCGCCGACTACAACTCGTCCAACCCGAGAGCGTTTGCCGGCAACGTCGATACCCAAAAATGGTGGCTGCAGGCGGGGATCAGTTTCTAAAAGAAAGCTGGGAATTTAAGGCCGTAGGATGCGGTGAGTATTCGAACCGCATCGATCGCGACAGATGCGGCTCCTACGTCGCCACATCCTACGGTCATTTACGTTTATCCTTGCAAGTGCTTGAGCTTGCGTAGGGCGCATTAGCTTTAGCGTAATGCGCCGCATGGGAAATCCATTCTACGCAAACCGGTATTTCTACCCCTGCAAGTGCTTCAGCACCTCGTCCAGCATCTTCTTGGCGTCGCCGAACAGCATCCGATTGTTCTCCTTGTAGAACAGCGGATTGTCGACGCCGGCATAGCCGGACGCCATCGAGCGCTTCATGACGATCGAGGTTTTCGCCTTCCAGACCTCCAGAACCGGCATGCCGGCGATGGGGCTGTTGGGGTCTTCCTGCGCCGCCGGGTTCACGATGTCGTTGGCACCGATGACCATGGCGACGTCGGTCTCCGGGAAGTCCTCGTTGATTTCGTCCATTTCCAGCACGATGTCGTAAGGAACCTTAGCCTCGGCCAAAAGCACGTTCATATGGCCCGGCATGCGGCCCGCCACCGGGTGGATGGCGAAACGCACGTCGACGCCTTTTTCACGCAGCAGCCTGGTGATCTCGTACACCGTATGCTGGGCCTGAGCCACCGCCATGCCGTAGCCCGGCACCAGAATGGCGCGGCTGGCGTTGCGCAGGAGTTCGGCCGTTTCTTCCGGTGTGATCGGCTGCACCTCGCCTTGTGGCCCCGCCCCAGCCGCCGGCGCTACGCCGGTACCGGTACCGAACCCGCCGGCGATGACCGAGAGGAAATGGCGGTTCATGGCACGGCACATGATGTAGGACAGGATCGCACCGGAAGAACCCACCAGAGCGCCGGTCACGATCAGCAGATCGTTGGACAGCATGAAGCCGGTGGCCGAAGCCGCCCATCCCGAGTAGCTGTTGAGCATGGACACCACCACCGGCATATCGGCGCCGCCGATCGCCATGACCATGTGCACGCCGAAAGCTAGCGCAACGGCCGTCATCAGCAGCAACGGAACGAACCCGCCCGCAGTGGACTGCGCGTTGACGAAGCCGGCCCCCAAGATGATGGCTAGAATCAAAAGGCCCAGATTGAGCCAGTGCCGGGCCGGAAGCAGCATGGGTTTGCCGTCGATCTTGCCCGACAGCTTACCGAATGCGATGACCGAACCGGAAAAGGTCACGGCGCCGATCAGAACGCCGAGATAGATTTCCACCTCATGAATGGTTCTCTCCACCCCGGTAAAGGCAGCGGTCGGATCGATGAAGTTCGCATAACCCACCAGCACCGCAGCCAACCCCACCAGGCTGTGCATCAGCGCGACGAGTTCCGGCATTTCGGTCATCTTGACCTTGATCGCGGCGTAGACCCCGACGCTGCCGCCGATAGCCATGGCGACGATGATCGGAACATAGCTGGTCACCTTCGGCCCGAACACGGTTGCGAGGATGGCGATGGCCATGCCGAGGATGCCGTAGAAATTGCCGCGCCGCGCGGATTCAGGATGGGAAAGCCCCCCGAGGCTCAAGATAAACAGTATCGTCGAGCCGATATAGGAAACGGTAACTAATCCTTCTGACATTGTTATTCTCTCCGCTTATCTTCTGAACATGCGCAGCATGCGCTGGGTGACCCAGAAACCGCCGGCCATGTTGACCGAGGTCAGAACGATGGCGAGCCCCGCCAAGATGGTGATCAACACACCGGGCGAGGAAATCTGGATCAAGGCGCCGATGGCGATGATGCTCGAAATGGCGTTGGTGACGCTCATGAGCGGAGTGTGCAGAGCCGGGGTGACGTTCCAGATCACCATGTAGCCCACGAAACAGGCCAGCACGAAAACGGTGAAGTGGGACATGAACGCCGCCGGAGCCACAGAACCGAGGCCGTAGAACAGGAGACCCGCCACGCCCAGCGTGATGCCGGTTTGCGCCCAGGCGGGCAGCAGCGGCTTCTTTTCCGCCTTCTTGATTTCGACCGGCGGTGCCGGGGTGGCTCCTACCGGGGCTGCGGTGATTTTCGGCGGTGGCGGCGGCCAGGTGATTTCCCCCTCCTTGATCACCGTGGTTCCGCGTATGACCTCGTCCTCCATGTTGACGTCGATCGTGCCGTCCTTGTTCGGGCACAGCTCTTCCATCAGTCTCAGAAGGTTGGTGGCGTACAGCGTGCTGGACTGACGGGCAAGCCGGCTGGGCAGATCGGCATAGCCGATGATGGTGACGCCGTGTCGGACGACGACTTCGCCCGGGACCGTCAGCTCGCAGTTGCCGCCCTGCTCGGCCGCCAGGTCGACGATGACGCTGCCGGGTTTCATGGATTCCACCATTCCCGCGGTGATCAGTGTGGGCGCGGGCTTGCCCGGAATCAGCGCGGTCGTGATGACGATGTCCACGTCCATGCACTGGCGGGCGATCATTTCCTTTTGGGCCTTTTGGTAGCCCTCGCTCATCACTTTGGCATAGCCGCCGACGCCGGTGCCCTCCTCCTGATAGTTGACTTCCACGAACTCTGCGCCCATGGATTTGACTTGGTCTTTGACTTCCGGGCGGGTATCCGTTGCCCGGACGATGGCGCCGAGACCGTTCGCCGCGCCGAGGGCGGCCAACCCGGCGACGCCGCAGCCGATGACGAATACTTTCGCCGGCGGCACTTTGCCGGCGGCGGTCACCTGTCCCGTGAAGAACCGCCCGAAATGCTGGGCCGCCTCGATCACTGCGCGGTAGCCGGCGATATTCGCCATGGAACTCAAGGCGTCCAGCTTCTGCGCGCGGGAAATGCGGGGCACGCTGTCCATCGCCAGCACGGTGGCTTTCTTGGCCGCGAGCCGTTCCATGAGATCGGGGTTCTGGGCCGGCCAGATAAAGCTGATGAGATTGCCGCCCTCGCGCAAATAGTCGACTTCATCCACGGCCAGTTCGGGATGGACTTGAGGACCACGCACCTTGAGCACGATGTCCGAGCCGGCCCATAAGGATTTAGCATCATCGGCGATGTCGCAGCCGACTTCGCGGTAGGCATCGTCGGAAAAGTTGGCGCTGTCGCCGGCCCCGGTTTCCACGGTCACCGAGAAACCGAGTTTCATGAGTTTTTCGGCCACCTCCGGCACGGTTGCAACACGCTTCTCTCCGGCGTGTATTTCTTTGGGAACCCCAATTCGCATAAAACGTACTCCTCCTAGCGCTATCGAGCGCAACAATTACGAACGTTGTTTTTGTTCAAGAGGGCGAAAACAGGGCGCCAGAAGTCCCGTTCCTGGTGGGACGGAAATAGCTAACTTGCGTGCGACAATGAGAAATTCACAATCTATGTCTCGATAATTGACAAAATTTTCTGGCCCGGCGTAACGACCCCCGCACCTTCTTAAAGTAATTGCCGGGAGAGGTCAACTTATTTTGCCTCTGGCAACCCATCCGGATTGGGCTGCGGAACTCTTTGCAACGCCGCCGATCAGCCGGATTTTTCGGCGACCAGCATGTAGTTGACGCTCATTCCGGGACTTAGCCTGAATTTCCGAGTAAAGGGATCGATCTTGACGCCGGTGCGATCGAAAACACGCATGCCGCTTTCGAGAAGCATGCCTTCCAATTCCTCCGGTTTCGGAAACTTCCGCCAATGATGGGTTCCCTTGGGGAGCCAGCGCAGCACGTATTCGGCGCCGACGATCGCGGTAAGAAAGGATGCGGCCGTCCGGTTGAGCGTGCCGATGACCATCAGCCCTCCGGGCCGGACCAATCGGCCGCAGGCGCTCATGAAGAGCGGCAAATCGGCCACGTGCTCGACGACTTCGAGATTCAAGACGGCATCGTACGATTCGCCCTGTTCGGCCAAACCTTCCGCGGTGCCGCAGGTGTACCGGATCGCCAGACCGCTCGCTTCTGCATGCTGCTGCGCGATGCGGATATTCTTTTCCACCATGTCGACGCCGTGCACCTCCGCGCCGAGCCGCGCCATCGCTTCGCTCAGCAACCCGCCGCCGCAGCCGATGTCCAAGAGACGAATCCCCTGAAGCGGCACAGCTCGATTCGCGCTGCGACCGAAGCGTGCGCTCAAACGCTCGGAGATGTAACCGGCTCGAAGCCGATTGAGGCGATGCAAGGGCCAGAATGGGCCGTCGGGGTCCCACCAGGCATGGGCCAGCCGGTCGAAATGCGCCGCCTCGGCGGGATCGATTGTGGTTTTTGTGCTCAAGGTTTATTTTTCCAGAGGAAGGAAGCCCGATATGCGTGCCTTCGTCTTAGCGCGTGGCGAGGAATCGGGATAAAATCGCTTTTTTGATTGGAAAGACCGGATATTCAATGGTTCACGTCGGCATCATCATGGGCAGCAATAGCGACTGGGAGATCATGCAGCATGCCGCCCGTCAGTTGAAAGATTTCAATGTCCCGTTCGAAACGAAGGTGGTTTCCGCTCACCGGACGCCGGATTTGTTGTTTCAATACGCCGAAACGGCGGCCGATCGCGGACTCAAATGCATCATCGCCGGGGCTGGAGGCGCGGCGCATCTGCCCGGCATGATGGCGGCGAAAACCCACCTGCCCGTGCTGGGCGTTCCGGTGCCGACGACATACATGAAAGGCAAGGACTCCCTGTACTCCATCGTCCAGATGCCCAAGGGCATACCGGTCGCGACCTTCGCCATCGGCGAACCGGGCGCGGTGAATGCCGGTCTGTTCGCGGTGGCGCTGCTCGCCGTTCACGATTCGGACTTGGCCGCCAAACTCAAGGCTTATCGCCTTCGGCAAACGGAAGCCGTGCTGGGGCTGACGCTGCCGGAAATCGAATGATGCCGAAAGCAGGCCGCTGATTTTCCGAAACAGGACGTCCTGAAGCTAACTAGAATAAGAACGGCTGTCGTCTATCGACCCGTTCCCGTAGTTCCACATTAACCCTATCGACGATGAAACACATTCTACCGAATGCCATGCTCGGCATCCTGGGCGGTGGTCAATTGGGCCGCATGTTCACCATGGCGGCGCGGGCCATGGGCTATCGCGTCACCGTACTGGATCCCGACGGCGACAGTCCGGCCGGCGGACTGGCCGATGTGCACATCCGCGCTGCCTACGATGACCGGGCGGCTCTCGACAGACTCGCCGAAACCTGCGCCGCGGTCACCACGGAATTCGAGAATGTCCCGGCCGAAAGCCTCAGCTACCTGGCACAGCGCGTACGGGTAAGCCCTTCGGCGGAATGCGTTTCGATCGCTCAGGACCGTATCGCGGAAAAGCGATACATTTCCGGGGCAGGGCTCGGAGTCGCTCCGTTTCTCGCGATCGAGACCGCCACCGACCTGGATCGGAATCTGGCGGACCACTTGCCCGGCATTCTGAAGCTGGCGCGGCTCGGCTACGACGGCAAGGGCCAAATCCGGGTGAAGACCGTCGAGGAAGCGAAAGCCGCATTCGCCGAACTGGGCGGAAAGTCTTGCGTACTGGAGCGGCAACTGAATCTAAAAACCGAGATTTCGGTCATCATCGCCCGTTCTTCGCCGACCGAAGTAGTCTGCTTCCCCGTGGCGGAAAACCAGCACGAATCGGGAATTCTCGACGTCAGCATCGTGCCGGCCAGGGTTGCGCCGGCCGTCGCGACACACGCGCAAGACATGGCGCTTAAGCTCGCTCAAGCCATGGACTATATCGGCGTCCTGGCGGTGGAATTCTTCGTGCTGGACAACGACGACCTGGTCATCAATGAAATCGCCCCGCGCCCCCACAACAGCGGCCACTATACGCTGGATGCCTGCGCCGCCAGCCAGTTCGAACAACAAGTCCGCACCTTGTGCGGATTGCCGCCCGCGGATACCCGCTTGCTGAGTCCGGTGGTGATGGTCAATCTTCTGGGCGATATCTGGCGAGACGACGAGCCGGCCTGGGACAAGCTCTTGAGCCAGCCCAACGTCAAGCTCCATCTTTATGGAAAGAAGACCGCCCGCATCGGCCGTAAAATGGGACATTTCAACGTGCTGGCCGAAAACGTGGAAGCCGCTTTGTCGCAGGCACTGGAACTGAAACAGATGCTCCAGGCTTAGCCGGAAAAGCGGCGCTTCCGGCAAGCTGGCGGATCATGCCGAAAGACCCCCTTCAGGTCCTGCGCAGCGTCTTTGGCTACGAACGGTTTCGCGGCCAGCAGCGCGCCGTCATCGATCATCTGACGGCAGGGGGCGATGCGCTGGTGCTGATGCCCACCGGCGGCGGCAAGTCGCTCTGCTACCAGATTCCCGCGCTAATCCGCCCCGGTACGGGCGTCGTGGTCTCGCCCCTGATCGCCCTGATGCAGGATCAGGTCGAAACCCTGCTCCAACTCGGCGTTCGAGCCGCCTTTCTGAATTCCACCCTGGCTTACGACACACAGCGCCAGGTCGAGCGGAACTTTCTGGACGGCCAACTGGACCTCCTCTACGTCGCGCCCGAACGTCTCTTGACCGAGCGCGTGCAGGCGCTCATCGGGCGGGCCGAAGTCAGCCTTTTCGCCATCGACGAAGCGCACTGCGTGTCCCAGTGGGGCCACGACTTCCGCGCCGATTACTGGCAGCTCTCCTTGCTGCACGAACGTTTTCCCGGCATTCCCAGAATCGGCTTGACCGCCACCGCCGACGAGCGGACCCGGCAGGAGATCGTCGAGCGCCTCGGACTGCAGGAGGCCAGGGTCTTTTGCAGCGGTTTCGACCGGCCCAACATACGCTACCGGATATCGCCCAAGCAGGACGCGCGCCGGCAGCTGGTTCAGTTTCTCCGAAACGAACATCCGGGAGATGCCGGCATCGTTTACTGCCTGTCGCGAAAAAAGGTGGAATCGACCGCGGAATGGCTCCGCGCTCAAGGATTCTCCGCCCTGCCCTACCATGCCGGCCTTTCCGCCGAGGAACGCCAGAAAAACCAGCGGCGATTTCTGATGGAGGAAGGCGTGATCGTCGTGGCGACGATCGCCTTCGGCATGGGCATAGATAAACCCAATGTCCGTTTCGTCGCGCACCTCGACCTGCCCAAGAGCCTCGAGGCTTATTATCAGGAGACCGGACGCGCGGGACGCGACGGCTTGCCGGCCAATGCCTGGATGATTTACGGCTTGCAGGATGTGATCACCTTGCGGCAAATGGTGGAGGCCTCCCAAGCGGATGAACTGCATAAACGGGTCGAGCGCCACAAACTCGATTCGATGCTCGGCTTCTGCGAGCTGACCGGTTGCCGTCGGCAAGCGTTGCTCCGCTACTTCGGCGAAATCTCCGACAAACCCTGCGGCAATTGCGACAACTGCCTCAACCCGCCGGACACCTGGGACGGCACCGACGCCGCCCGCAAGGCATTGTCCTGCGTCTACCGCACCGGCCAGCGCTTCGGCGTTCACCACATCATCGACGTACTGCGCGGCAAGTCCAACGAGAGAATACAGCGGCTGGGTCACGACAGGCTCAGCACCTTCGGCATCGGTCACGCCATGGACGAGAAACAGTGGCTCTCGGTATTCCGTCAGATCATCGCCCAAGGCTATTTGACGGTGGACTGGGAGGCTCACGGCGCACTCCGTCTGACCGAGGAATGCCGCCCGGTACTGCGCAGCGAAGTCGACCTTCGGCTAAGGCGGGACAGTTACAAGGAGGCCTCGAGCGGCCGACGCCAGGCCGTCGAGCGCTTTTCCAACCCGGAAGACGAGCGTCTCTGGCAAGCCTTGCGCGCCTTGCGGCGCACGCTGGCCGAGGAGCAGGACGTGCCTGCTTACGTGATTTTTCAGGACGCTGTTCTGATGGAAATGGTCCAGTCGAGACCGACCAGCCGCACCGAAATGAGCCGCCTGGCGGGCATCGGCGAACGCAAGCTGGAGCTCTACGGCGACGAGTTTCTGTCGGTCATCCTGGAGCACGGAAGCGGCGACGGTTCGGCCTCGACCGCCAGCACGACGGCAGACGAAAGCCTGGCGCTATTCCGGCTCGGCATGAACGCCGAACAGATCGCTTATCAGCGCGGATTGACGATTTCGACCGTCTACGGCCATCTGGCCAGGGCCATCGAAACCGGGGCCGTGGAACTCGGCGAGGTGGTGGGTTTGAGCGATTCGGAAATCGGAGAAATAGAAGCAGCGTGGCAGAGCCTGCCGGAAGACCAACGGCGCGCCCTCAAGCCGCTATACCAGGCGCTGAACGGCAAATACAGCTATGAAGTGCTTCGTTGCGTGCGGGCCTATTACGACAGGCTGCGTAACTCGCCTGACTCCGAGGCATAGAGTGAACGCCCCCTCGGTGGGTTACGGTGCGCGTCTAAACCTGCCGGCGCAAATCCGGTCTTTCAAGGCGCACCTAACCACCCTTCCATGGCCCTTTTCAATCGCAAACGGGCCGCGACAGGAGCCACCCAACTGACGTAGGTCGGGAATCCTTTCCCGACGTAACAGGTCGGCAAGCGGGTACGTCGGCAAAGGATTGCCGACTTACTTCGCTGGGGAAATTCCGAAAAAGCCCTCCTCGGATCAGACGGCGTGCATGCTGTATCCGGCCCGAAGATCAAAAACTGGGCAGCGCTCCGCTTATTCCGCGTACCTCTCGTACAACCGCATCAGCATGGCGAGCTCTCCTTCCTGCGGCACGCACCAGCCGTCGAACTGGATGTCCTTTAGGATGCCCTTACCCTGCTCGTCGTCGCCCATGCCGGTAAAGACTTTCGCGACGGATTCCCCGAGGTCGGCGATTTGCGGGCTCGCGCAAAGAAGATGGAAGGCAAACTGGGTGTCGCTTTCGTCCACGACACGGGTATTGTTTCGAGTGAGATTGGACAGGCCGTAATAGGTCTTCTTCAGCATGAACAAGACATCCGACTGTTCCTTTAGAAGCAATTGCAGCGCTTTGATTTCGTTGCCCGCGAAGTGATGCTGGAACTTGGACGAGTCCAGCCCGTTCTCGTCGCAGAGGAAACGACCCAGCAGGTAGACGAAACTGCCCTGCGAAGCCGTGACTGCGCGGACGTCTCCCATGTCGGCGAGTGACCGCTCGTCGTTGGCGCGCATGACGATCACTACTTCGTCGGCCTCCCCCAAGGGCCGCAGCAATGGCACGAACTGCTGCCGCCGAATCATGGCACAGGCTTCGAAAGGCTTGGCGAAGAAAATGTCCACCGTTTCGTGGCCGATCTCATGTCCCGCCGGCAGCTGCTCGAAATGGATCGCCCGCTGCAAGTGCCGTTGCAAATAGGTGTTGAGCAGGTACCAGCCGCTCAATTGAGCACCGACCTGTAGACTGGCCACGAAATTCAGTTTGCCCCGGGGATGCGGCGAACCCGATTCGACGGGACGCTCGGGTGCGGCTCGTACGGCGCTGACCACGGACGGCTGGGCCCGCTCCGACGGCAGGCTGACATCGGTGGTGAGGAAACGGCCTAGCCCCGTAATCTTGAACAGCATCGCCACCATGCGATTGGGGTTATTGACTTCGATCTTGATACCCTGCCTTTCCCAGTGTTCGAACAGCTTGAGGAGCAGAGACAGGCCCATTGAATTGACCCGCTCAACCTGTTTGAAATCCAAACTGACGCGGGCGTTGGCCGGAATGCCGTTCAACTGACCGAGGGTCTGCGCGGAATGGGCGTCTACCGAACCGGCAAAGGCGTAGCACAGCACGCCTTCCTCGCCGGACGGCAGGCTGTTAATGAAAAGTGAATCTGCCAGAGTCATGGCTTACAACCTCATCGTGCTCGCTGTGGTAGAGGAACTGGAATCCGGTTTTCAAGCCGACCTGCAAGGGCCGGCTCAGATCCCACAGAGTGGTGATCTGGGTACGGCGATGCGGTGTGACGCGCACCTGCAAGTAATCCGACATACGCCACATCAGATATAACCCGGCTCCACCGATACCGGCTTCGACGCCTTTCGCAAGCGTGTGAGTCAGATGGTCCAGGAAGATTGCCGGGGTCAAGGTGCCCCAGTTATCGGTAACCGACAAACCGATGGTGTCGGAACCTACCGCCAGGTGGATGCGCACGTGTTCGTTCTCGGACAGATTCCGCGTCGTTCCCTTCAGATAAAACGGGCGGCTTTGGCCGTCACGGGGCGCGCCGTACAACGAGTTCTCCACCATTTCGTCGAGGACCAACAGGATAGACTCGAGTTGGTCCGGCGCCATGACGCCCAGTTCCTCCAGCCAGGCGCGACCTTCCTCCATGAAGAACAGTTTGTCGTCGCTGTGGGTGAGCTGGAATTGCCGCTCTGCGACGCGCCCCGGGACGAGACAGTAAATATCATCATCCGGCGATGCTTGATGCTGACTGAGCAAATGTTCCCAACCGAGCCGATGGTAAAAGGCATCGTCGCGGGGCAATACCCGGCGGATACCGTCCACGCTGAGGCGCGGCAAGAGGTCGTGAAACTCGCCTTCGGACAGGAAAACCACCAGCTGGCGCGAGGTCGGCGAGGTAAAGTGATCGCTTTGGCCTCGGTAAAATCCCTCGGTGATGCGGATGAGCTGAGCCGAGTCCTCGTCGCGCGCGGCCTGGACCTCCACGCGATCGGTATGCTCCAGCACGGCCACGGTCACATCGTCGTCGAAATGGTCGCGTCCGCCGTAAGCCTTGAGTGCAGCGAGAATTTTTTCTTCCAGCACGCGCGGCTCGGCCTCGGCGTTTTCGTTCAGAATGGCTTCTAGCCGCTCGTAGCCGAAGGGTTCGCCGCGCGCCGATTCCTGTTCCACCACGCCATCGGTGTAGAGGAATATCCGGTCGCCGATATCGAGTTGCAGATCCAGTTCTACCGAGAGGTAATCGGAATCGCGGCTCTTTCCCAAGGGCAAGCCGCCCCCCTCGATCATGGTCCAGTGCTTATCCCCGCGCCGCTTGAGGTAAGGCAGCACGTGTCCGGCGTTGGCGAAGCGCAAGTGACCGGTGCGGCTGTCCAGACTCAGACAGCCCATGGTCATCAGCAACGACTGGTGCGCCGTTGCCAACATGGTTTCGTTGAGGGAACGAAGGATCTCCGCGGGGCGGGTCACCCCTTCATTCGCCAGCGGATAGAGACCTGCCTTGGCGGCGCTCACCATGGTGCCCGCCGCCACGCCGTGCCCGCTCACGTCGCCGATCACCATAACGGCGTAATAGCCGCCGACCTTGTAATAGTCGTAGTAGTCGCCGCCCACCTCGCTGGAAGTAGTCAAGGAGGCGACGCCGTGTACGCCCGGCAGAACGATGTCGGGGCTCGGCAGAATGGAATGCTGCAAGGCGGCGGCGAGGTTGATTTCTTCCTGCAGTCGGCTGCTCAGCTTTTCCAGTTCCACCAGGGTGGCTTGCAGACGATCTTCCGCCCGCTTGCGCTCGGTAATGTCGTCGCCGGTGATGAGGAACAGGACCGGCTGCTTGCTGTCCTGATCGCGGACCACCGTGGCATGCCAGATGATGTCCACCAGTTCCTCGCTACGGATTCGCATGGGAACTTCCGTCCCGGTCTCGCCGGACAGACCGCCCTGCACGACATCGTCGAACAAAACCCGCATTTGGCCCTGCTGTTCGGGCGTAAAGAGCATGGCAAAGAACTCGCTACCGCGCACCTCGTCCTCGGTCCAGCCGGAGATTTCCTGGGCATAGCGGTTGAACAAGATGATCTTGCCTCGGGTGTCCAAACCGATGATCAGCGCTTGAGCCGTATTGATGATGTTTTCGTTGAAGTCCCTCTGGGCCTGTAGGTTCGCCATGCTGTCCTTGAGGCGCTTGACCAGAGGATTCAAGAGGCCCATGCCGCCGAAAGCCAAGGCAAACAGGAACAGCGCCAGCATCACGCCTTGTAGGTCTTGGGTATTTTGCAGGCGGAAGTCGGCATTTTGCTGGTAATACGCCACCACCTTGTCGAGGCCGGAGAGGATCTTTTCGGGGGCGTCGGAAGTGAGATACTGAAAATACGGATCGTCCGAATTGACGGCATCCACCGGCCGCGACAATAGCTTACGTATCGCCTCGATGTAAGCATTGATCTGTTGATCGAGTTTGATCGGATCTTCGAAGTAGATGAGGCGCAGTTCCGGAGCCAGTTCGCCCGGCTCGGCCAGTAGACGCGGCCCCTGGCGCACCAGGCGATCGCCGTTCCTGAGATAACCGTGCATGTTCTCGAACAGGCTGATGGTATCCACCATCTGCTGTCGGATGGCCTGGCGCTCGACATGGCTTTCGGTGGCTGTCATTTTCATCGCCAGAACCACGCCGCGCTCCACCAACATGCGCTCGTGGCCGGCCAGGTTCAAGGCAGCGGCGCTGCCCTCCTGACTGCGAAGGTCGGCGATCAGAACGGCGTAGCTCACGACGGCCGTCATCGCCAGAAGGCCCAGCACGGTGCCGTACTGGTCCAATGCCCAGCCGAGAGACTCTCGAAAAAAACCTTGCATTTTCGAGGGTGTTTGCTGGGACAAGGGAAACTTTCCGGGCTCCATAAGTTCTCCTTCCTCTTTCCGTTCTATTAATGAATGCCCCCTTGTAGGGCATTCATTAATAGTAGATGGATTTGTAAACTTCGCCCGAAATGTTGATCTAGATCAGTAACTGATGCTCACAGCTCCAATATATTTGAGAATTTTTGCGTCAGAATGGCGCCTCATGGGACCACGGCGCCGGTGTCGAGGAGCGTAGCGGAAGCACAGCGCGGTGAACGGGAATATGGGGAGGTTGCAGGATCTTATTGCTAGTCTTCGGTCTTAGTATGGATAACCCTCACCTCCTAAAAAGGCCGGAATGATCCGACATCGAAAGCCAATCACGGAACCCTGGCCCGGATAGTCGATTGGGCATCGGCCGACGGTCACTCGGCGGGAAACCAACTTCGCCACAGCGCTTCCTACGCGGACCGGCTTGTTTGCCCATCACGTACTTTTTGCCGATTTGTCTGACGTTCCCGCAGAATTAGCATCCAATTGCCAGAGACCGCTCGGCCACGTTCGCGAATCCGTGAAAAACGGAGTATGCGCTCTTGGCATCAGCGAACGACTCGCGCACAAGGCCAAGATAGTTCCATTGTCAAGCAGTCATGGCAAAGAAACGCACTCAAAAAACACGGGACGAATCACAGTCCAAGAAAACCTCACCGGCAACGCATGTCGCCTTGTCCCCAAAGCACCCGCTCATGATCGTCGGCACCGGTGCCTCTGCCGGCGGCTTCGAAGCTTTCAAGGAGCAGCAAAACCTTCTCAGAATTGTGCTGGTTCCCAAACTCCAGCTTGGGAACCCAGTGCCAACTCGGGCGTCTCGGATATGGCTTCCAAGCGGGAGCCTGGAAGCCAGCGAAAGCCCTGTTAGAAGCATCCCGATTAAAACGACCCCTTGCTATTGAAATGAGAAGTGGGCCGTAACGCACGGGCAAACGCCCGACTCACTCGTTGCCGGCTTCTTCGTCGAGACTGGCTATGTTTTTTCTGCCGTTGAGCAATACGGTACGGATCACGTCGGCGTTTTGTTCGGTTTCCTTCGCCTGATCCGAAAACCTTTGCTCCGAAAAGACGCTGCCGTGCTCGTGGCATTGCGCGGCCATGCGCTTTAGCAGGGCTGCCCGTTCCTCCAGGGAACGGATTGCGGACCAAAGGGCGACCTCAAGCGTTTCGGCCTGTTCATTGAGCAGGCTTTCCGTGGAAAACGCATGTCCGACATGGCAGCGGTACTTAACCATTTCGCCGTGGCCGAGTTCCCACATCACCCCGCCGCATTCCGGACAGGTCAGAACGCTGGCAAGGCGCGGGTTTCCCCCCGTTTCGAACTGTCTTATGTCCTTTTTGACCATCTCACGCTCTTTTTCTGTTTCATCCGGCATGGGGGCACCTCTTCGTTGTCGCACGGGCTGTTCGGCGAGCTGCTTGATGGTGGCGGTAATGCCCGCGACGGGCAGGATGTAGTCGACCGCGACGCTTTCGATGGCGTTCAGCGGCATCTCGGAGAAAATGGCTTCCTGTGGGTCCTGGACTATCGCTATCCCGCCGGCGTTCTTGATGGATTTGAGTCCGAAACTGCCGTCGCCGAGCGTGCCCGATAAAATGACTCCTATCACGCGAGAGTCGTAAATCCTTGCCGCCGAGTGGAAAAGCGGATCGATCGCGGGGCGGAAGCCGTTCTCTCTGGGGCCGCCCGAAAGATGAATCTTCCCGTCTCTCAGCACCAGATGCCGGTTAGGCGGGGCGACGTAGATATGCCCCCGCCGAATCGTCTCGCCGTCATCCGGGTGGGTGGCCGGGAGCGGTCCATTTCGCTGGAGAATATTCGGCAGAAAGCTCGTACTATGACTTGGGACATGAAGGACAACGAGAAGGGTCGCCTCAAGATCGGAAGACAGATCGCCGACCAGATTTTTCAACGCTTCCACGCCTCCCGCCGAGGCGCCGATGACGATCATGTCGCGGGTATGCATCGTACGGGTTTTTATTCCAAATACTTACTTAGACCCGAAGGACGCCGAATGGTTGATCAAGGGCGAAATTGGATCGACGTTCGGGTACAACGGATAGGAGTAACTCGACCACCCCTCCAAATCGCTTTCAATCAGGAATCGTTTTTCGTAGGGTGGGTTA
Organism: Methylocaldum sp. 14B; assembly: GCF_002005105.1. Lineage (GTDB taxonomy): Bacteria > Pseudomonadota > Gammaproteobacteria > Methylococcales > Methylococcaceae > Methylocaldum. The sequence continues at coordinate 81,798 of NZ_MSCV01000009.1, forward strand.
GGCGCACATTAGCACCGGCCGACTGCCGATCACTGCGCTTCGCGTGCGCCGTAACCCGCCGAGCGACCTTCCATCGGCGGGTTACGCGGGGCCTGTCCTGAGCCCTTCGACGATGCTCGGGACAGGCTTGTCGAAGGGCCTGTCCTGAGCGGAGACTAGGGCTAACCCGCCATCGATGGGTTTCGCTTCGCTCTACCCATCCTACGATGAATGTTCACTCGAATGTCGAATGGAATTAGACCGTGGCGAATTCTTCCCGCGAATAACGGGCGGTTCCGAATCGGTAGTCGCTTTGGAGGCAGTGATCCAGCCAGCGGGTGAGGAAGTAGTTCAGCGACCATTTGTAATCGAGCACGCTCTTGGCGCTGGACCGGTCCCTCACCGCATCGAGGACCACCGGTCGGCAGTGGTCGCTGAGCGCTTCGGCGGTCTTGGCGTCCAGACTGACGCGGATTCTCACCGCCGGCTCGAAACCCCGCACGAAATCGTGGGTAAGCTCCAGCGTCAGGGTATAAGGCGACCTTTCGAGCAACCTCAGATGCAGGGACGGCTTGCCGTTGACTTGGGCGACGGCGGTCTCGTCGATGCGGTCCAAGTCGGGAATCAGGTGCGCCAGTTTCTCGTAGTTCGATTCGCAGACTTTTTGCAGCCAGAAGGATTTTTCTGCGGGCTGGAAAATGCTCATTACCGGTAAAAACGATCTCTCAAAATTCACTGTAGGTAGCGCAGGCGCTGGATGTCTCCCATAAGGTCACGCTCCTGACGTTGTATCCTCGGCTCGCGACGTGTCCGAATATCAGCTTGGCCAGATACTCGGCCGTAGGATGCTCGTCGAGCGCCAGAAAACGTTCTCCGGCCGAAACTAGCGCCGGCAGGAGTGGGTCATCCTTGTGCAGAAGCAGATTGTGATCGAGCTGCCGGTCGATATACTCCGACGCGACGGCGCTGATCTCCGCGAAATCGCAGACCATGCCCTGTTCGTTCAAACTTTCGGCAATCACGGTAATTGCTGCCTTGACACTATGACCATGGAGATGACGGCACTTGCCCGTATGTTCCATTAGACGGTGTCCATAGCAAAAATACACTTCTTTGGTAATCGTAAACATGAATTGCGACAAGGATATTGACCAGCGATTTCACTCGCTCTTGATGCCTTTGATGGCGCCGGCAATTCGGTAACCGCCCGCTTCGCTCTCCGCGCACCGGATCGTTTCGATATAGGCGGTCAAAGGCGGGGTGATTTTGTTCTGCGGAACGAGGCGCACTTCGACGGCTTTGCCGACATCTAAAGGAATATCGGCCTCGAACAAGATGCCGGAGCCGCTGATATTTACACATACCCCCTCATGTACAATATCGCTGTCGGCCAGCCGGAAGGTCATCTTGCAATCGGCCTGCATGCGGATGAAATCCCGCTTTTCGTCGTACTCCAGCATAGCTGTGCATCTCCCCCTTTAGGTTTCCCGGTATTCTAACCGATAGATCATAGCCGAAGTCGTTCGGACGATTCCGATTTCGGGTTTGGCAATGCGCGCCCTTTTATGCCATAGTGCCGCGCCTAAATCGACACAACTTGTTGGAACGACGCAGTAATCCGACACCTTGAACCTATGAGCACGAAATCCATCGTCCTAACTGGAATAACCACGACCGGTACACCTCATCTCGGCAATTACGTGGGCGCCATACGCCCTGCCATCGAAGCCAGCCGCGATCATAACGTCCTACCTTTCTATTTTCTGGCGGACTACCATGCCTTGATCAAATGCCAGGACCCGGAACGCGTCCGCCAATCGACACTGGAAATCGCCGCCGCCTGGCTGGCCTTGGGTTTGGATACGGAAAACGCCGTGTTTTACCGCCAGTCGGACGTCCCCGAGATCACGGAGCTGGCCTGGATACTCAGTTGCGTCACTGCAAAAGGACTGATGAATCGCGCCCATGCCTATAAGGCCGCGGTCCAAGCTAATGAAGAAAGTGGCGAAAGCGACCCCGATAAGGGCGTCACCATGGGATTGTTCAATTATCCCATCCTGATGGCGGCCGATATTCTGATCTTCAACGCCAATAAAGTTCCCGTCGGAAAGGATCAGGTTCAGCATATCGAAATGGCACGCGATATCGCCGGACGCTTCAATCATATTTACGGCGAGCATTTCGTGCTTCCCGAAGCGGACGTCAGCGAGGATACCGCTGTGCTATGCGGATTGGACGGGCGTAAGATGAGCAAGAGCTACGACAACACCGTCCCGCTGTTCGCACCCGAAAAACAGCTGCGCAAGCTGATCATGAAGATCAAGACCAACTCTCTGTTGCCGGGCGAACCCAAAGATCCGGACACCTGCACCCTGTTCGGCATCTATAGGGCGTTCGCGACAAAGGAGGAGACTACGGCGATAAGGCGCCGCTACGCGGAAGGCATTGCGTGGGGAGAAATGAAAAACATTTTGTTCGAGTATCTGGACGATCATCTGAAAGCCGCGAGGGAACGTTATGAAGCACTGCTACAAGCACCCGACAAAATCGAGGAAGCATTGCAGGACGGCGCCCGCAAGGCCCGAAGCTACAGCGCCCCGCTGATACGGAAGGTCCGCCACAGCATCGGAATCCGAAGCCTGAGTCTCTGACCTTTGCGCGCCGTTCGGATGCGGCGTCGCCGCCGCTTATCCCGCGCCTTACCGTCGGGAATGACATGTCGCACGATCCCAGATACTGGGCAAAAGGATATCTCGAGGCAGCCGGCCCATTAAGATTGTTCCGGCTGCTGGTCCTGCTGGCGCTGCTCGCCGGCTGTGCGCCGAACCGACTGGACGAGGCGCTGGCCATGGAAGAGGCCGGCGCCGAACGCACTATCTATTTGGTCGATCTGGGCTGGCACACCGGCCTAGCCGTCAAACGAGCCGATATCCCGCCCGGGTTGTGGCCGGAAAGCCAAGACTTTCCGAAAGCGGAGTATCTCGAAGTAGGCTGGGGAGACCGCGATTTTTATCAGGCCGCCGGCTTCAACCTCTGGTACGGGTTCAAAGCCGTCGTGGCCCCCACCGCCAGCGTTCTGCACGTTGTCGGAGTCCCCGTTCATCCGACCGCTTATTTCCCCGCCGCCGAGATCGTTGAGGTCCCCTTGTCGGAACAGCAGCTCAGGCAACTCATCGTATCCATTCACAACACCTACGCCCGCGAGAATACGGCCAGAGCGCAAGCCATCGGCCCGGGTCTATATCCCGACAGCCGCTTTTACGCAGCCGAGGGCAAATTCCATCTGTTCAATACCTGCAATGTCTGGGTTGCGCGAATCCTGCGCGATGCGGGCCTGCCCGTCGTGCCGTTTTTCGCGGTCACGTCGCGGGGGCTCTTGTCCCAGGTGCGAGAGTTCGGCAAGATCGTTCGGCCGGAGTCGGAAGGTCGCTAAGTATCGGCGTAAGAATCGCTTCAAGGCTCTTTTTGATATTTCACGCTTACCGGTTATCGCGAGGAAACTCCATGCACGTCGTCATCATTGGTTCAGGTATCGCGGGCATCACTTTCGCGGAGGAACTTCGGAAACTCGCGCCGGAATGCCGAATTTCCGTCGTAACTCAGGAAGGCCACGGCTATTATTCGCGGCCTATGCTATCCCACGGCTTTTCGAGGGACGACATCGAAACCAAGATCATTCTGAAGCCGTTCGATGCACTGCACGATGCCGGCATCGCGATCTATCGCGAAACCAGCGTATTGACACTCAACCGCGACGACAAAACCATTGTCTGCCGGAACAGTTCGGGCGAATTTACCCTGAATTACGACAAGGCGGTGCTCGCGCCCGGCTCGGATGCGCTGATTCCGCCCCCGTTTCAGGCGAGCCGCGATTTGTTCTTTGTCGTCAACAGCCTCGACGACTTGATCGAACTCCGGCGGCATCGGGAAAAAATCGTCGAGACCTCGGCAAAGCCCCTGTGGGCGGTGATCGGTGGCGGGCTGATCGGCTGCGAAGTCGCTTCCGATCTGGCCAAGGCCGGCGATCGGATGGTCTTGTTTCATGCCTTGGCAAGACTCATGGAACGTCAGTTGATCGAGGAAGATTCGGCAACTCTGTTGCAGGTATTGCAGGGCCACGGGATAGAGGTTCGCTTGAATGCCTCGGTCCAGGGCTTCGAAAAAATCGGCAGCCTTTACGCGGTGAAGTTGCAGGACGAAACGGCGAGCGGTTTCCACGGCGTCATCGTCGCCTGCGGTTTCAAGCCGCGAACCGAACTGGCGCGGCGCATCGGGTTAAATGCCAATCGGGGCATATTGGTCGATGAGTTCCTGCGCACCAACGACCCCGACATCCACGCCATAGGCGATGCCGCCGAATTCGTGGACGGCCGCTTGTACGCCTATATCATGCCGATACGGCATCAAGCCTTCTGGCTGGCCCGTTTTCTTGCCGGGCAAACCAACGAGCCATGGCAGCCGCCCGATTTCAAACCGCGCGCCAAAGTGCACGGTTTCAATGCAGTGCACCCTTATATTTTTTGATGGGGCACGGGTCGAGAAACCGAAGGTCACATCCGCCAAACCAACAGCTTGCCGGAGCGGCCATCTCGCGGGATCAAGGTCTGATCCGGTTCGACACCCGGTACCTCGAACGTGTTGCTGATGAAAAGCGACCCCGGCTTCATTTCCTTCCGCGCCTTGCGCCACAGGCGAGGCATGGGTGCCGGCGATAGAAAGGCGTAAACCACATCGAAACGGCCGAGATCCTCGATCCAAAAATCGCCGAAACGGATACGGCAGTTCTTTTCGTTCCGCAATCGAAACCGGCCGAGCAGGGCCGGCAGAGGCGCCGATTCGACGCCCCGGAATTCGCCGGATTTGCATTGCCCGGCTAAAACCGCCAGGCCGCCGCCCCAGCCGCAACCGAGGTCGATGAATTTGAACGCGGCGTTCCGCGGCAACAACTCGGAAACGGCAAGCCAGGTTTCGCGATCGGTCAAATAAAAAGGAACCCGCTCGCGAAGATTACTGCGAAAAACCAGCCACATCAGGACGAAACCGGCCAAATACAGGACCGGCGGGAGATTCAGCCGCCAGCTGATAACGATTGCGGGAACGAACAGCGCCTGGATCGGCAGCCACCAATAAGGAAGTCTCAGCATCCAGCCGAAGGCCATGGCGAGAAGTCCTTCAAATGCCACGGCGAAGCCGAGGGATGCCCAGAACAGGCCGCCGCTCTTTAGAAGCAGGAATGTGCCTAAGATGGCCAAGAGTTGGCTCAGGACGGCCCTGAACCAAACCGGCAGCGCTTCGACCATGAATATGGTGCCCTAGAGTGCGGACGCGGCCTTGTTGACGGCCGGCACCATGCCTTGGCCCGTAATCGCCCCTTTGTCCAGCGGCTTTTGCATAGATATATCTATCCCGGAACCGCCGGTAATGATTTCTTCGGCCGTATGCTTGTTCATCACGATGATGGAAATGCGCCGATTGGTGGCGGCCAAGGGGTCTTCCCTGACATAAGGAACGCTCGAAGAGAGCCCCACCACCCGCATCATTTTTTCTTCCTTGAGGCCGCTCTTGATCAGCTCCTTGCGGGCGGAATTGGCACGGTCGGCGGATAATTCCCAATTCGTATAACCCTGTCCTTTGCCCGGAAACGGCTTTGCATCCGTATGTCCGGCGATGCTGATCTTGTTCGGCAACTCGTTGATGACCGGCGCGATTTGGCGAAGTATCTCCGATGCATAGCCTTCCATTTTGGCGCTCGCCGAATTGAACATGGGCCGGCCTTCCGAATCGATGATCTGGATACGTAGCCCCTCCTGAGTGATGTCGATCTTCAGTTGATTCTGGAACTGTGTGAGCAAAGGGCTGGTTTCGATCATCCGCTCGATCTTTTCCTTCAGCGCCTCGAGTTGTTCCATCTCCTTTTCCGATTCGGCGGCTTCTCCGACGATATCTTCCTTCCCTTGGTCGGTCAGTTTGACTTGACCCTCGGATTGAGTGATGTCCTCCCCTCCTCCCTTGATCACGCTGGTTGCATCGCCCGTGTTGGGACCGCCTTGCCGGGAAGGTTTCCAGGGATCCTTGAAATACTCGGCGATGCCTTGCCTGAAAGCGGGTTCGGTCGTACCTAAAAGCCACATCAGCAAAAAGAACGCCATCATCGCGGTGACGAAATCGGCGTAGGCCAGCTTCCAGGCTCCTCCATGATGGCCGTGACCGCCTTTCTTGATTTTCTTGATGACGATTTGGTTCGAATTATCGGCCATGGTCTTATCCGGATAAGCTCGTTAACGGCTTTCTTTGAGATGCTTCTCCAATTCGGAGAATTCCGGACGCTCCGCGGAAAACATCGCTTTGCGGGCGAATTCCACGGCGGTGGATGGGGCGTAACCGTTTATCGAGGCGATCAGCCCGGCTTTGATGCTTTGATAATACTTCGTCGATTCCGCCAAACGTTGTTCCAACAGACCCGCCAGGGGACTGATGAAACCATAGGCAACCAAAATACCCAGAAATGTGCCGACCAGTGCCGCGGCGATCAGCTTGCCGAGTTCCGCCGGCGGCAAACCCACCGACTCCATGGTATGCACCACGCCCATGACCGCGGCGACGATGCCGAACGCCGGCATGCCGTCCGCGAGGCGCTGCAGCGCCTGTATGGGCAGGTGGCCTTCCTCGTGATGGGTTTCGATGTCGATGTCCATCAGATTGTCGATTTGATGGACGTCCAAACTGCCGCTCGTCATCAAGCGCAAATAATCGGTGATGAACTCGACCGCGTGATGGTCGGCCAGCACCTTGGGCGCGGATTTGAACAATTCGCTTTGATCCGGCGTCTCGATATCCCCTTCGATGGACAACAGCCCATTTTGACGGATCTTGTTGAAGATCCGATACAAGAGCGTCAAGGTTTCAAGATAAAGCGCCTGGTTGTATTTGGAACCCTTCAGGGAGCTCATCAACGCGCCGAAAACGGCTTTCAAGACCTTGGGATTGTTCGACACGACGAATGCGCCGAGCGCGCCGCCGAAAATGATGATGACCTCGTTCGGTTGAATAAGAACGCCGATATGGCCTCCCGCCATCACAAACCCGCCCAGAATGGCGCCCACGACGATGATGTAACCGATGATGACGAACATGCTTTAACTCTTTGGAGATACTTGACTGAAGGGCGGCACGGATAGCCGGTCGAAGTTTGGTGCTGGTTGTCCGAGCCACAGCAGGCTCGAAAAAAGTCTAGACGAAAAAAACGTGGCGCTCGTCTCAAAAAACGAAACAGACTTGAAAACGGGAAGGATCGCCCCAAATTCTCATCGTCATCTTATTAACCCAGGGCAGGGATGTTCCGGCGCGGCGACAAGCCGCGTGAGCCAAGGCGGGACGTGTAACCGGCCTTGGCGGTGGTCCGTAAATACCAGGAGGGTATTTACGGGCCTGATTAATAGAGTCGATCCACTTAAACCTCCGGAGGAAAGTCACTGCCATGACCGTAGCAGAAAGCAAGGTAACTTTTGGGTTCGAAGCTGAGGTAAAACAGCTTCTGCACCTGATGATTCACTCCTTGTACAGCAACAAGGAAATCTTCTTGCGCGAGCTCATCTCGAACGGATCCGACGCTGCCGACAAGCTCCGCTTTATGGCACTGGGAAACGATGCGCTGTACGAGGGCGACAGCGAGCTGAAGATTCGGATCGAACACGACAAAACGAACCGGACTTTGACCATTACCGACAACGGCATCGGCATGACCCGCGACGAGGTCCGCGAGAACATCGGGACCATCGCCCGCTCCGGCACCCGCCAGTTCTTCGAGTCGCTGACCGGGGACGAGGCGAAGGACAGCCAGCTCATCGGCCAGTTCGGCGTGGGCTTTTATTCCGCATTCATCGTTGCCGACAAAGTCACCCTGGAAACCCGCAAGGCTGGTCTGGACGCGGCCCAAGGGGTACGCTGGGAATCCAAGGGCGAAGGCGATTACACGCTGGAAACCATCGAAAAACCCGAGCACGGAACGAAGATTACGCTGCACCTCCGCGAAGGCGAGGACGAGTTCCTGGACGGTTGGAAACTCCGGTCGATCATACGCAAATTCTCCGATCACATTTCCTTGCCGATCCTGATGAAGAAGGAAGGGTACGGAGACGAAAAGCCGGCAGCGGACGAGTGGGAAACCGTCAACAGCGCTTCCGCCTTATGGGCAAAGAACAGGGATGAGATTTCGGACGAGCAATACAACGAATTCTACAAGCACGTTTCCCACGACTTTCAGGAGCCTCTGGCTCGCCTCCACAGCCGCGTGGAGGGCACCAACGAATACACCCTTCTGCTCTACATTCCGTCGCATGCGCCGTTCGATCTGTGGGACCGCGACGCGAAGCACGGCGTAAAGCTTTACGTGCGGAAGGTTTTCATCATGGAAGGATCGGAGAAGCTGATGCCCCGTTATCTCCGCTTCGTCCGCGGCGTGATCGACTCCGATTCGCTCCCCTTGAACGTTTCGCGGGAAATTCTTCAGGAAAACGCGCTGCTCGAAAAAATCCGCTCCGGCGCGGTCAAGAAGGTTCTCGGTCTGTTGGAGGACGTGGCCAGGAACGAGCGGGAAAAATACCAAGCTTTCTGGAAGGAATTCGGCCAGGTCATCAAGGAAGGTCCGATCGAAGACTTCAAGAACCGCGACCGCATCGCCAAACTGCTGCGCTTCGCCTCCACTCATAACGATTCCGATGTCCAGAACGTTTCCCTGGAGGATTACGTCGGCCGCATGAAGGAGGGGCAGGACAAGATTTACTATATTACCGCCGAGAATTACGCCGCGGCCAAAAACAGTCCGCACCTGGAAATCTTCCGTCGCAAGGGATTGGAAGTACTCCTGCTGCACGATCGGGTCGACGACTGGCTGGTCAGCTATCTCACCGATTTCGAAGGAAAGCATCTGCAATCGGTGGCCAAGGGGGATCTGGACCTGGGCACCCTTGCCGACGAAGCGGACAAGAAGCATACCGAAGAAGCCAGCAAGGCGTTCCAGCCCATTATCGACAAAATCAGGCAAACGCTGGGCGACAAGATCAGCGATGTGAAAATCAGCGCTCGCCTGACCGACTCTCCGGCTTGCCTGGTCAGCGAAACCTACGGGCTAAGCCGTACCATGGAACGCATCATGAAATCGGCCGGGCAAGACGTACCGGCCAGCAAACCGATTTTCGAGATCAATCCCGATCATCCCCTAGTGACAAGGCTCAAGGACGAGGCGGACGAATCGCGCTTCGCCGATCTGACCCATATTCTTTATGACCAGGCGGTCCTCAGCGAAGGCGGCCAGCTGGACGATACCGCCGCCTTCGTCCGCCGCTTGAACGGCTTGCTTCAAGCTGTCATGCACTATTAACCCGGCCTATAAATATAGGCCGGGTTAATCCGGGGCAGGGATGCCCCGGCGCGGCGACAAGCCGCGTGAGCCCAGGCCGGGCGTGTACCGGGCCTGGGCGGCGGCCCGAAATACCAGGAGGGTATTGACGGGCCTGATTAATAATCCATAAGGCGGCGCTGACCGCGACGATGGATTTAGCCGTTCGGCGATCCTCTGCCGACTCAGCGAATCGCCGAACGGCTGCGTCGGGAAAGGATTCCCGACCTATTCGCAACGCTCTTGTAGGTCGGCAATCCCTTGCGGACGAACCGGAAAACGCTTTAAAAACCCGTACTAGGAGTTATTGTGCACAGGACCTTTCTTCTTCTCGGCGCTGCTGCCGGATTCCTCGGCGTTGCCATGGGCGCATTCGGAGCTCACGGATTACGAGCGGTTCTGGACGAATACCACCTCGCGATTTACCGCACCGGCGTGGAATATCAGATGTGGCATGCGCTGGGTCTTGCCTTGATCGGCATAACGGCCAAACAACTCCCCGATACGCGCCTTCTTGTCAAGGCCGGCTGGTTCATGTTCGCGGGAATCGTACTTTTTTCCGGAAGCCTTTATGTCTTGAGTATCACCGGAGTTCGCTGGCTGGGCTGGATTACCCCCTTCGGGGGCTTGTCGTTTCTCACCGGCTGGTTCCTGCTAGGGCTTTCAGCCTGGCGGCTCGGACGGGAATAACCGACCCTTCAGATCTCCTCGTCGGCGCTCACGGTGGTTTTGCCTCGCTCGTCGTACAATCGGTTGACCGTTTCGAGGAACCATCGCGGGCGGTTGATGATGACGTACAATCCGATCAGCCCGACGACCGGTATCGGAAAAATATCCAATATCATCAAGCCTATCAGCGTGATGAAGCATTTCGCTCTGGTGCTCATAATCTCGGATCCAGACGCTTACTATTAACCCGGCCTATAAATATAGGCCGGGTTAATCCGGGGCAGGGATGCCCCGGCGCGGCGACAAGCCGCGTGAGCCCAGGCCGGGCGTGTACCGGGCCTGGGCGGCGGCCCGAAATACCAGGAGGGTATTTACGGGCCTGATTAATAAGATCGATAGTCTGACCAAGGACTCTAGTGCGCTTTGGGCGGTCGACTCTCTTGCACCAACACCCACGGCGCAACGACCACGGCCCAAAAGGTGCACTTCGAATCGACCCATCGCCTGGCGTGATCGTCGGTCGCCCGCGCAACCTGCCCTCTTTGGATCCACTCTTGCAAAGCGCTTTTATCGTCTTCGGCTATCTTTGCCGCAGCCTCGACCAAGTTCAATTCCGGTCCAATAACGATTAAGACGCCTCTGGCGAAATGGCGCTCCAGCTCCTGCCAGCCGATTTGTCCGGTTTCCGCCGCAAGTTTCTGGCGCAGTTCGGTATCGTGCATTTTGGCTGTTTTTAAAATCATCAAATAAAGGATTGGAATCGAGAAACGCTCGCGAATTCACTGAACCGGCAGCCGCCAAGCTTCGCCTATCGGTCGAATCGCTCGATTATGATCGCAGAAATGGAGGGATAAAAGAGAGTCCTGTTTTTATCCTCATCACATGCGGTGGGGATAAAAAAAGAAGAAGGCAGAAACGGTATATTTGGGTGGGGGATATTTCTGCCTTCTGGGGAAACCGAATCTAGAGAGTCGAAAAACCTGCTTAAAGGGAACCCGCTCTGATTTCCTTTTCAGCCTCTAGCCAATCTTCGACTTCGTAACCTGGAACAAAGCCCCGCTTTTCAGCACGGTAATACGCGGCTTCGGCAATCTTTTGGTTTATCTCGTCATCGGGAAATGGAACCGGATTGCTCGGAGCATCCGACATCAAATCTTCCGACATGTCATCCACGGCTTTCAGCGCTTTCCTAGCCATAGCAAGAGAACCTCCTAATTTCTAATTTCTTTTTCCTTAAAGACAGAAGGGAAACGAGAACCTCCCTGTTCGAAATTGCATCCCAGCCGAACTCGGATTGTCCGGTCACATAGGATCAATTCAAATCCATTGCAACCATCCCGGTTGGATTAAGAATTGTCTCAATCTCCTACGGAACATCCCGGATCCGTCAAGAACGTCCTGTCCTTCGGCAAAAATCCCTCTGCTTCTAAGCCGTATTGCGGTCCTTGTTGGAACGTTCCGGTTCCGAACTCGACGTCATCCTTCGGAGGTTTTGCCAGCCTACGGCTGTCGTTCGAGTGGGTGTATTTAACCGTCGTGGTTTCGTGTGGAGAATACGTAAGAGTTCGTATCCTGCCGGATTAGATTGCTACGATTCGCGGTCGTGGGCTTCCGCTCGCAGGAGGACAGCCGGACTACCCTTTACTCCTGGCTCGCATGGCGCAGCTTCTCGAGATCCCACACCTTGGCGGCATCCCAACCGACGGTTACCACCTTGCCCTGCCTCGAGCATGCGATCTGCTCGATGGAACCCTCGTGTGCGAGCACACTTCCCAGCTTTTTGGCCTCCGCAATATCCCAAAGGTATAGATTGCCGCTTTTCGTACCCACCGCTATCCAGCCTTTCCGGCTTTCGCGGCAGAAACCCGCAATCTCGCTGTCATGATCTCCCAAGCTGGCGATGAGTGTGCCTGATCGCGTATCCCAGAGTTCGAGAACAGGCCCCTCGCGAAACGCCACCAAGAAACCGTCCTGACTCAAACCCAGAAGGGATCGGTCGGTATTGAGCTCGGATTGCTTGGCGATCTCCATGGACGCCGCATCCCAAAACCAAACTTCCCTGCCCGAGGCAGTGACCAAAAGGGGCTTGCCGTCGTCCCTGCGAACGAACGCCAAAGCGTCCGATCCCTCATGCGTAGCGCGCAAGAATTTTCCGCTGCCCGGTTCCCAGATTCCGGCCGGTCCACGGGCGATCCACCCCACGGATTTGCCGTCCGGCGAAAATGCGACGGACTTCACGTCGTACCACTCCACGGCGTAGTCCGCCAGCAGCTCTCCGGTTTTTTGATCCCACAACACGAGATACCCGCCTTCGTGCCCGGACATTCCGGCCGCGATCCGGAGGCCGTCCGGAGAATATGCCAAAGCCTCCAAATAGCGACCGCCGCGGGTCTGAAAGCCGTTCTTGTCCCGGATCAACCGCCGTCCCGTGGTCGAATCCCAAAAATATAGGCTGGTTCCGCCCACCGCCAGAATGTCCCGTCCGTCAGGCGAAAAAATGGGAAGGGCGATGCCGGCGCGTGGCGGCAAGTGCGTGCGCTCGAGCCGGGCGACCAATCCCCGCTGGCGCTGAAGCTGATCCAATGCTTTTTCCGCATCCTGCTCGTGTGGACACGCTTGGCAATCCCGCAGATAGTCCAAGTATCCCTCGATGGTATTCTGGGTTTTGGCCTGCTTCCAGGATTTTCGATCCTCACCTTCATCGCTCTGGTAACGAATCAGCGCGACCAGTACCAGCACCGCAAGGCCTAGTACGAACAATCCGATGAGCAGTTTTTGGATAAACGACAACAACGCGTTCATGATTGAAACAGAATTCCTGAGCGTTTCGATGCAATACCGATGACAAGCTTATTCTTTAAATAACCCTACCGCTACCGGGGTTCATGGAAAGGAATGCTAGCGAACCGATTGCGCCAACGGCAAGCTTGTCCCCTTTCGACGCATTGGCCGATGCGACGCAAGAAATCCGATATCGCTCGTCGACGAGTCGATGGCTCCGGAGCGTTATCTCTCCCATTCGAAAAGAATGTCCGCCCCGCTCTGCTCTCCGGTCTCCGATTGAAGCCGCCAATGCTCATTGAGCTTATAGCGCAGCTTGAACACGTTGCTCGACTGGAATATGCCGAGACCGTATTGCAGGTAAAGCCGCGGCGTTAGGTATTTCCCCAAGAATAGCGATGTGGTTTCGGTGCCGTTCGGTGTTCCGACTCCGATCTCGTCCAATAGTCCCCCCAGTCCGAACCGGCTGCTGATTTCTCTCGCGAGCAGGCTTCCGGCCGCCCCGCCCAGGGAAGAAGCGGCATTTCTCAGCCTGTCGCCTTCCTCGCGCGGCGCAAAGTCCATGGGTTTTCCGGCGATCAGGTAGGCGAGAATGTCCGCTTCGGGCAACGGCGGTATGGAGTACAAGGAAACGTTGGGGTTCTTGAGGGAGCCGAGCACGCGCACGCCGGCGACTACCTGGTCCAGCCTGCGGGTGACGGTAACGTCCAATCCGGGGTTGTCCACCGGCGTGTCCGTGAAAATCAAACGCCCATCGTCTATGGTCAAGTCAACCCCATAGAAGGAATAGGTGCCGTCCTGAACCACGATCTGCCCGGTTCCGCGCGCCTCTTCGTTCGGCTCCTGAACGATTCTTACCCTGCCGCCGATTTCGCCTTGGAAGCCGGCGGCCTTTACTTGAATCTTGTCGCCGAGGACGACTTGAACGTCGCTATGCAGTCGAAACTCTGTTTCCTCCTCGCCCGGTTCGCCGTTGACCAGCACGACGTCCTCGGACGGGGTCACGGCCTGTTCCTTCTTGGGAACGTTGATAAACGCTTCCGGAACATCTACCCGTCCCCGCATATCGATCCGCTGCCGTTCGGTCATGATGTTGATATCCGGCGACAAGTAGACCTTGGCTTCCGGCGTGTCGACGCCGAGAAACCGGGTTCCGTCCAGATTCAAGTTCAAGGGCCAGCCCGCCGTACCGTCAAGCCGCCAGAGGCCGCTCATCCGTACGGTTCCGCCACCCGACATCGCGCTCCCTTCGAGCCGGATTTGTCGTTGGTCTACCGAATTCGCCCGCAGCGTCAGATGTTCGATACCGATGCCCAATTGAGGTACGCGAAAACCGGCATCCGGCACGCTGGCCTCGAGATCCAACAAAGGCGCTCTCGCTGTGCCTTCGATCCCTAAATCCGCCCGGAACGAGCCGCTCAAGCCTTCGATTTGCGCCAGCCAGGGTTCGAACACCGCCAAGGTTTCCAAATCGACGGTCAGACGTCCCGACACCGGCAGATCCTGAAGCTCGGCCAATCGGAAGGTTCCCCGGCTCTCCAGCGCCCCTTGGATGTCCAGGAGTCCCGCCTGACGTATTCCGACTTGCATCGTCAATATTTGGCCGGAAAGATCCGCGTATATCGATGCCGTTTCCGGTCTTATCCGAACCTTCTTCGACTCGTTAACGGTAAGATCGAACGCTAAGCCTTCCGCATCGAGATCCAGAATGCCTTGATCTATCAGATCGTCTTTGCCGCGAAGTACGGCGCTGCCTTCCAGCATGCCCGAGATAGGCATCGGCTCCGGCAATTCAGCCCCGAATAGCTTTAAGGGAACACCCGACACGCGGGCGGCGGCCCACCATTCGCCGCCTTCGGCGATCTCTCCTTCGAAACACCAGCGTGCGTCCCGGTTGGTCAAACAGATTTCCTCGATCTCGCTTCGGGTTCGCCCGAGCTTCAATCTTGCGGGCTCGCGCAGGGTCCAGGAACCCGATCGAGGTTCCTTGAGATCGAACCTGCTCAGTACGCCGCTCCAGGCATCTTCGCGCAACCCGCCTTCCGCTTCGAAGGCTAGCGCATAGGGCGGGCTGTCGATCCGTCCGGTCAATTCATGTCTTTCCCGGCTGCCGCGTCCGGAAAGTCCGATATCCATGGTATAGGTGTCGAAGCGGACCGAATTCCCTTGTAGATCGAAGGTCAACGGCGCGTTGGGAGCGGCGCCCGCATTGAGCGTCAGGCTCAAATCCCGTACGCCGTACTCCTGGTATTTCAAGCCGGCGGCATTGAGCTCCGCTTCGACGGCAGGCGCCGATCGGGCTCCTTCCAGCTTTCCGCTGCTCGTCATCCGGCCTTTGGCGCCCGGCAGCCAGATTCCCAAATCGTCGGACCTCAGTGTCCAGCGGAGATTCAACTGCGGCCCCCAAGCGCCGTCCACCACCAGGGCCGTGGACACGCTGTTCACGCGAAAATCCCGGAACACGACGGCGTCTTCCGGAAATCCGATGTTTCCTTTCGCCTGAACCCGCTGATCCCTTATTAGCCCGTCAAGTTCGACCCGGACATCCGAGCGGGTTCCGGCAACGGTCAACCTTCCTTCGGGACTCCGCCATGCGCCATCCGCTTGCGGCGGCCAGAGCAGGTTCTTCCATCGGGCCTCCAGATCGATTTCCGGTGTTTCCTGAAGACCGCGAACCTGCCCCGAGATAGCGATCTCCGTTCCGGTCTCGGGGAGCCTCAGGATGAGCGCTTCGAGCGCAAGTTCGCCGGGGCCCCGGTAGCTTAGGTCCAAGCGCCCTCGCGCTTGGCCCACGTCCGGCACGGTCAACGCGAAATCTCCGGAAACCTTGGCTGTGCGGCTGGTGCCCTCGCCTTTCAACTGTGCGGAGAACCGCCACGCCTTCCAGTCCCGATCGAGCCGGTCCAACGGAAATTCGGGAAGATCGACCTCGGCATTCCAAGCGCGGGAATTTTCTCGGATCAAGACCTCCGCCGTCACGCGCATTGCCGTCGGAGCCGTAATCCGCTGGACCGTCGAAATCCGCTCCAGGTCTCCTGTAATCCTTCCGCCCCCGGCGATTTTCGGCCGGTCCGGCAGCTCGACGTTCCATGCGGTATCGAGGTCGATAGGTCGTTCTTCGCCGGGAGCGATGGTTCCGCCGAGCGATGCGTTGACCTTGGGCGTTTTCACCGTGAACCGTTCGACCATCATGCGGCCTTCGCGAAGTTTCAGGCCCGCATCGATCCGTTCCAGACGGATCGGCTCCGCCGATTCGGACGATTGCCAGCTTGCATCGCGAATCTCGATCTCGTCGATCGCTATATCCAGCGGCAGACGTAAATCGGGCAACCGGGCGGCTTTCGGCTCCGGCGCGGCTTCGGCGATCTGCAAGACGCGGACATCCCTCAAGCGAACCGCGTCAAGATGCAAGGTTCGATGCAGCAAGGCCCTCGGCCGCCATTCGATCTCGAGTTCCCGGAGGTCTATGCTCAATCGCTCATCCCGGTAACTCAGATCCTTAAGCGAAAATCCGCCCAGCACCGAGCCTGAGGCAGGGCCGATTTTCAAACCGCCGACCCCACGCTCCACCCCGCGAACCAGCCATGTTAGGCCGATCTCGGTCGCGAGCAGCACGTAGCCGACGGCGGCGAGAACAAGAAATACGACCAGTACGGCTGCCGTCAGGCGCTTCATAAATCGGGACCCAGAATCAGATGCACCTGAAACGAGTCCTCCGCCCTCGACAGGGGCACGGCAAAATCGAGCCGAACCGGACCTATGGGCGAACGCCAGCGGGCTCCCAGGCCGACACCATGACTGAACGGTTCGTCGAAATGATTGGCGGCACGTCCGACATCGTAAAAGACGGCCACGCCCCAAGGGCCGAACAGCGTCCGCTCGTATTCGATGCTGCCGACGGTCAGGTAGCGCCCGCCTATGCGGTCCCCGTCCGCATTCCTCGCGCTGATCTCGTTCAGACGATAACCGCGCACGGACCTGTCGCCGCCGGCATAAAAGCGTTGCGTAAGCGGCAGCTCGCTGAATTCGTCGGTCGCGATATAGCCGAGCTGGGCGCGCGCGATCAGCCGGTTGCGCTCCCCCAGGCTGTAGATCCCCTTGGCGTTGAGCCGCAGCTTGAAAAACGAAACATCGGATAGCAGGTCTTTCGAAGCTCCGTTCCCGATCAGGTCGATACGCGCCCCGCGCTCGGGATTCAGCACGTTTTCCGAGCTCAACCAGGTATAACCCAGGCTCGGAAGCAACAAAACCGCGGTCTGCGGACCCTCGCCCACATCGAAACGCTCGCGCTGCAGATCCAGCGACAATACTTCCCGCAAACCCCAACGGGCGGTCGAATGCCTGATGCCGATGCGTGCGACTTCGGCTGTACCGGCCAGGGTATCCTCGGTGCCGATTTGCGCGGCAAAGCCGAGCTGATCCTTTTCCGGACGCTTCAAGGGAATGGCGTATAGCGCGTCGAGTTCGGTACGGATGAGCGACAGCCGCAGGTCGGCGTAGAAGCTATGTCCATGGCGATTCAGGTAACGATTGCGATAGCCCAGGGTTAAGCGCGGGCCAGTGTCAGTGCCGTATCCCGCACCGGCCTGAAACCGGTTTTTCGGCTGCATCGCCAATGAAACCGAAACCGGGACCTGTCGAGCATCCGCCTGCTCGGGGTGCGGGATGACGTCGGCCTTGCTGAAATAACTGCTGTCGAGCAGGTTCTTCTGAAGCCTGACCAGGGTCGAAGAACGAAAAGGTTCGCCCGCGTGGAAATTCACGAAGCGTTCGAGCAGCGACGGCTTGAGCGGTGTCTCCGAGAACGAGACTTCGCCGAAGTGGTAACGTTTGCCGGTATCGAAATGCAGATGGATCTCGGATCGGTAATCCGAAAGATGCACCAAAATTTCAGCACGGCTGAAGCTGGCGTCGAAAAACCCGAACTCGGTCGCGGCTTCCGAGAACGCCTCCTTTCCCTTTTCGTAACGGGTATGGTCGAGAACATCACCCTCCTTCAGCGGAAAGCGTGCAATCAAGGTTTTGAATTCCCGCAGTTCGAGACCTTCGCCCGTCAAGCGGACATCCACTTCGCTCAGCTTGATCGGATCTCCCGGATCGATTCGGTAGACCGCCAGCCAGCCCGGCCCTTCGCGCGTCAACGCCGCGTCGATTTTCGGGCGGTAGTACCCGAACGGTTCCAGCGCTCTTCGGATCTCGTCCGGCGCGCGCTCGTGAGCGATGCGAATCCTGTGCGGGTCGCTCATGCTTTCCGCCTGGGCGATGGTCAGCAGCGCACGGACGTTTCTTTCCAGCCTCTCGTCGAGCCCCTCGATTCTGATCGCAACCTGTTCGGCGCTCCATGCGGATGCGAAACATAGCAAGCAACTGAGCAATAAGATCCACCGCACCCCTGTTCCCCGTAATCCCGTTTGCGCCGAATAAACTCGCAGCACAGATGGTCTAATGATCGCAGAGGCTACAAACACGGAAAAGCAAAGGAGTAACAATCATGGGACTTTTCGATTTTGCAAAGGACATCGGACATCGGCTCTTCAGCGAGGAAGGCCAGGCCGCCCGAAAAATAGAAGAGCACATCAACGAAAACAATCCCGGCATCAAGAACCTGAAGGTGGATTACCGTGATTCCGTCGCCTATCTCTCCGGCGAGGCGGACTCGGCGGAGGCTTTGCAGAAAGCCGCACTGATGGCCGGCAACATCAAGGGCGTCGAAGCGGTGAAGGTGGAAGGCGTCAAGCTGCCGGCAGGCGTAGCTAGCCCCCAGGCGGCGGAGACCTACGGCGACACGCAGTACTACGTCATCCAGTCCGGCGACACCCTTTCCAAAATCGCGCAGCAGTTCTACAAGGATCCCAACAAGTATTCGAAGATTTTCGAAGCGAACCGCGAGGTCATCAAGAACCCCGACCTGATCTTTCCGGGGCAGAAGATACGGATTCCGACCGAGCATTAGAGAGCTGGCGACCGATAACGCCTCGTTCTCCTCGAAACCGATTGTGGGGTGGGTTAGGCACGCATCGCACGGAATCCACAAAGTTCCAGCGGAGTTTCCGCGCGCCGTAACCCACCGGACAAGGCCGCGGTGTCGGTGGGTTACGGCGCGCTGAGAGTCCTGCGATCACGGCATCGTTCGTGGTCATGCGCGCCTAACCCACCCTACACCAGGAGCGCCAATCGGAACCTTGTTTCCGGCCACGTCCCTCAGACTAGGAGCGTCAGTTGCTCCACCCGCTGAAAGCCTTTCGGCAGCGGATTTCCGCGCCGCGCGCGCGATCCTTGGTAATGGGCCAGATCCTTGGCCGTCACGCTCAGGCTACGCTTGCCGCAGTGAACCTTCAGACCGGCGTCGGGGGGCACGGCAGTCATGGCTACTACGTAATCCTGCCGCGCGGCCAGATCCGCCGGTTGAATCTGGATCAGCTTATTGCCTTTGCCCTTGTTGAGGACCGGGATCTCGCTGATGGGGAATACCAGAAACCGGCCTTGCGCGGTGGCGATCGCCACCAGATCGGACTCGGGTTGACCGACCAGTACCGGCGTCAGGACCTTCGCATGTTCCGGTACCGTCAGCAGGGCTTTGCCCGCCCGGTTCTTGGTGTGGAGCTCCTTGAGCTGGGTAATGAAACCATAGCCGCTGTCGGTCGCGAACAGATACCAGTCGTCGTCCGCACCTGCCAGCACTGCCTTGAACAGCGCACCCGGCGGCGGGTTGAGCCGTCCGGTCAGGGGTTCTCCCTGGGAGCGGGCGGATGGGAACTCATGGGCCGGCACGGCGTAACTTCGGCCCGTTGAATCGAGGAAATAGGCCGGCTGGTTGCTGCGCCCGAGCGCGGCAGAGAGAAAGCTGTCGCCGGAACGAAAGGCGAGCGTGGTCGGATCGATATCATGCCCTTTGGCGGCGCGAATCCAGCCTTTTTCGGAAAGAATGAGCGTGACCGGCTCGCTGCCGATCACCACGGTAATGTCCAGGGCTTGGGACGCCTGGCGAGCGACGATGGGGGAACGGCGCGCATCGCCGTATTTTTCGGCGTCCTGTTTCAGCTCGTTCTTGATCAGAGCGTTCAGCTTTTTCTGCGACCCTAGCGTGGCTTCGAGGCTGGCCCGTTCCTTTTCCAGCTCGTCCTGTTCGCCGCGAATCTTGATTTCCTCGAGCTTGGCCAGATGACGCAGCTTCAGTTCCAGAATGGCCTCGGCCTGCACGTCGCTCAGCCCGAAACGCTCCATCAGCACGGGCTTAGGTTCGTCTTCGTTCCGGATGATCGCGATCACCTCGTCGATATTGAGGTAGGCGATCAGCAAGCCTTCGAGGATGTGCAAACGCGCGATGACCTTGTCCAGCCGGTACTGAAGCCGCCGGCGCACGGTCTCGGTGCGGTAGCTCAGCCATTCCAGCAGGATTTCCTGAAGATTCTTGACCTGCGGCTTGCCGTTCAGCCCGATCATGTTGAGATTGACCCGGTAGGTCTTCTCCAGATCGGTGGTCGCGAACAGATGCGACATCAGTTGATCCGCGTCGATGCGCCGCCCGCGCGGCATGATGACCAGCCGGGTCGGGTTCTCGTGATCGGATTCGTCGCGGAGATCCTCCACCATGGGGAGCTTCTTCGCCTGCATCTGGGCGGCGATCTGTTCCATGATCGCGTTGCCGGACACCTGGTGGGGCAATGCGGTGACGACGATATTCCCTTCTTCCAGCTCCCACCGCGCCCGCAAGCGGATCGAACCGTTCCCGGTCTGGTACATGCGGACGATATCTTGGCGCGGGGTGATGATCTCGGCTTCAGTCGTGAAATCCGGACCCTTGATCGAGTCGCATAGCTCTTCGACGCTGAGCCGGGAGTCGTCCAACAAACGAATGCAGGCTCCGACCACCTCGCGCAGGTTATGCGGCGGAATATCCGTCGCCATGCCTACCGCGATGCCGGTCGAGCCGTTCAGCAGCACGTTCGGCAAGCGCGCCGGCAGCAGGGCCGGTTCGTCGAGGGTGCCGTCGAAGTTCGGCAACCAGTCGACCGTACCCTGCTCCAGCTCCGACAACAGGGTCTGCGCGTACGGCGTCAGGCGCGCCTCGGTATAGCGCATGGCTGCGAAGGATTTGGGATCGTCCGGCGAGCCCCAGTTCCCCTGTCCGTCGATCAAGGGATAGCGGTAGGAAAACGGCTGGGCCATCAACACCATGGCCTCGTAACAGGCCGAATCCCCGTGGGGATGGTATTTACCCAATACGTCGCCGACCGTGCGGGCGGATTTTTTATATTTGGCCTGGGCCGATAAACCCAGCTCGGACATGGCGTAGACGATGCGTCTTTGCACCGGCTTGAGTCCGTCGGCGATATTGGGCAAGGCACGGTCGAGAATGACGTACATGGAATAATCCAGGTACGCCTTCTCGGTGAAATCTTTCAATGGTATGCGTTCGTGGGAAACGGAATTCACGGTTTTTTCGGTAGAGAGTGAGCGATTGATAAACAGAAGAGCCTGGGCGGTTGCATCTCCGCCGATGTGTTAAGGAAGCTCTGAGTAAGTGGATTTCGATTATGGTTCGACAAGCTCACCACGAGCGGAATCAATACCTTACCGTTCGTCCTGAGCCCGTCGAAGGACTTAATCAGAGCTTCCTTAACTGATCATTTTAAGTCCTTTCGCAGCCGCCTGCCTTATCACGGTTACGCTCGTTCCCAATCTCCGGATTGGGAACGCTGCCTTGGAAGCTCCGGCTTCGCGAAATACGGCAAGCAGGAGCTTGCAAAACCCGGTTCCCAAACCGGAGCTCGGGAACCGGCACATCGTGGGTTTGTGCTGCCCGTCAAACCACGGCAGCGCCGAATCTTGTAAGATTGCGTCTTTAAACATCCACTGCCATCCATGCAACGACTGACCATCACCTGCCCTGACGACTGGCATTTGCACCTCCGCGACGGCGCCGCCATGCGCGACGTGCTGCCGGACAGCGCACGGCAATTCAGCCGAGCCGTCATCATGCCCAATCTGAAGCCGCCGGTCACCACCGTGGCGGACGCCCTCGCCTACCGCCGCCGCATTCTGGAAGCCTTGCCCGGCGGGCTCGAATTCGATCCGCTGATGACGCTCTATCTCACCGAGGGAACCTCGCCCGAGGAAATTCGGCGGGTTGCCGAGGAACCCGAGATCGTGGCGCTGAAACTTTATCCCGCCGGCGCGACGACGCATTCGGAAGCCGGGGTCGCCACCCTCGAAAAGATCTATCCGGTGTTCGAAGCCATGGAGCGATACGATGTGCCCTTGCTGGTGCATGGCGAAGTGACGGATGCCGAGGTCGATATCTTCGACCGCGAAAAAGCGTTCATCGACAGGCATCTGACCGCCATCGCAAGCCGATTTCCGGCGCTCCGCATCGTTCTGGAGCACGTCACCACACGGGACGGCGTCCAATTCGTGCAGGATGGCGGGCCGAACATCGCGGCTACCATTACCGCCCATCATCTGCTTTATAATCGCAACGCCCTGCTGGCCGGAGGCGTTCGTCCCCATTTTTACTGCCTGCCGGTATTGAAACGCGAAACTCATCGCCTGGCCTTGGTCGAGGCGGCAACCAGCGGCAACCCAAATTTTTTCCTGGGAACCGACAGCGCGCCTCATCCACGCAGTCAAAAGGAATCGGTCTGCGGCTGTGCCGGGTGTTATACCGCCCGCGGGGCGCTCGAGCTCTATGCGACGGTTTTCGAATCCGCCGGTGCCCTGGACAAGCTCGAAGCGTTTGCGAGCTTCAACGGCCCGGATTTTTACCGTCTGCCGCGCAATCAGGCAAAAATCGCGATCGAGAAATCCGAGTGGAAGATGCCCGAGGCCATCCCATTCGGTGACGATACCCTGGTGCCGCTCAGGGCGGGCGAGACGATAGGCTGGCGTGTTGTCGAGCGGCTACGATAAACGATAAATCACGCGTCAGACACTCCATTGCTGGAATCGAGGCAGTCCATGGACGGAATTCGGAACTTCCACTAACAGGTGATTCGTGTCCGGTCCCAAGTCGATCTCCAAAGAGAAATCTTCGATGCCTCCTGCTTCGTCCTCCGATTCATTCCTGGCGGCGCCGAGCAAGCCACTCAAGCCCGTACAAGGCGAGCTGGACTTGGTCCCTCCTGCCTCATCCCCTCCCAAAAAGCGGCGATCCAATAACGCGGCCAAGCCGAAAAAGAAACGGACACAGGCCAAGAAAGGCGCCGAGCCCGCGGCAAAACTGAACCCGTGGCGATGGGTCGCCGTTATCGGCACCGAAATCCTGGCATTGGCTGCGTCCGCCCTCATCGGAATCATCGCGGTATTCGGACGCTCGGTGGATTGGTTTGCCGGAACCGGATTATGGTCCAATCTGCTTCCGTTCGCCGCAATGGTACTCGCCGTAGGGATCGCGAATGCGGTGCTGTTGCGCCTCTGGCTGGGCATGCGCGCCAAGCTGGTGCTCAAAGGCATGATTCTGCCTGCGATCCTGGCGGTTTTCGTCGCCGTCGCAGCCGGCTGGTTCGCCGCCCAGGAAGAATTCGGCCGCGATCTCGGCAAGCTTCGCAGCCTGGTCGGCGGCATGCAGGAGGCCGAGCGGAACACGATTGCGCATCAGGTGTTTGCCGCCTATCGGCGTTCCGATCTGACTCAAATGCAGCGCATCATCGAGCGAGCCCAAATCTATCTGCCGACGATCCACGAAGCTGCCAAGGCCTTCGATGTCGACCCCGAAGTCATGGTCGGCATCGGCGCTACGGAATCGTCATTCTATCCGCGGGACAGCAAAGACGGAGGCCGCGGACTCTTCCAGATCACCGCTGCCCCGAAGTCGGCGGTCAGCGTCGTCAAGAAACATCTGGATGTCGACCATCTGGACATGCTCAACCAGCGCCACAATACCTTCGTAGCCGCGGCGACCCTGCGTCTTTATCTGGCGGAGATGCGCGGCGATTTGTTCCTCGGTCTTCTCGCCTACAATATCGGGCCGGCCAACGGCGGTTTGCGCTCGATCATGACGCAGTACGGCGCGCGCGACTTCGTGACGATCCAGCCCTATCTGCAAAACCTTCCGCGCGATTATCCGATCCGGGTTTTGACGGCCGCCCTGGCTTATCGGTTGTGGCACACCGAAGGGCGGCTCCCGCGTTATGAGGAAGGCAGCAACGCCATGCACATCCAGAGCGTCGGCATACCCGGCTTGAATCAGGGATTCTCGCCGAAAATAAGCATCGGCAAGGACAAAGCAGCCTAAAAAGTGGCGAAACCGGCTAAGTACATTCAGGGAAGTCTTGCGGCATAGGCAACCTGCCGGACAACCCCGCCAATCAAGCCAATCTGTCGAGATTCCGCAAATATTTGCGGAATGTACTTCGAGCGTTTTCATCTCGCTCGTACGGCAAAACCGGCTCGGCGGGCGTCATTGGCGCCTTCGGCGACGGTAAATTGATTCAAGCATTCGTAGGTCGGCAATCCTTTGCCGACGAACCCGTTACCCCAACGGCACCGTCGGGAAGGGCGGCTTCGGCGCTCCCGAAGACGCCGTTTGCGATTGGAAGGGTCGCGACTAAAGCGACCGTTTGCGATTGGGAGGGATTCCCGACCTACGCGCGAGTGCCCGTACAGTAGGCATGAAAATGCTCGAATCGATCGTCCGCTCCCGGAAGCAAAGCCGGGCATCAGTTTTCCGTGTAGAGCAGCTTCAAGCCTACGACGCCCAAGACGATTAGCAGAATGCAGACGATCCGGACCAGGTCCGTGGATTCGTTGAACAGTATGATGCCGATAATCGCGGTCCCGGCGGCGCCTATTCCAGTCCAAACGGCGTAACCGGTGCCTAACGGTATCGTCCTCAGCGCCAGGGACAAGAACACCAGACTGATTATCATGGCGGCGCCTACGCCTAAACTCGGCCACCAACGCGTAAAGCCCTCGGTGAATTTCAATCCCACCGCCCAGACGATCTCGAATATCCCCGCAACAAGTAAATATGTCCAACCCATGCTTAAAAGAATGTCGCTACGCAGCGAAGCCATAGCCTAGTTTAGACAGACGATATTACCCGATCTTTCTGCCGAGTCGGTTTGCGAGATTTGATTTTCCACAAGACTCGCATACGTTGATTCCCGATCTTCGAGCCAGCTGATCTTCCGTTCCGCTGATTCGGTTAACTGCTCCCAAGTCCTTTCAAAAGGTACGGAAATGTACGTATGTTTAATTTGGGGGTGGTGAGCTTAAATACATCCACCTGAGCTGATCTCGGGTCCGGAACATGGATGCTCCCGCAGGACGGGATTACGGCGAATGGACTTAAGGATGTCGCCAAGAACAGGACGTTCCCAAACGCAACCAGGATGTTGCGAAGGGAGTTGGAGTGTTTCAACGGATTCTGGACGCTCCCTATCCTCGGGCCAGGATGCTCGACACGGAAATGGAATGCTCCGCATGTAACTGGACTGATCCGAATTTGGCTGGGATGTATTTTTGGGAACACGGAAGTTCCATTTTTCTTTCTCCCGTCGTTCACACACTTGCTCATCCAGCTTCACGGCCGGCAAAGTCGCCAGGCGCCCTGCCGTTCCGTCAAAAACGTATCCTCGTTTTCGATGTTGCGTCCGGCGCCATCCAAGGTCGGAAATCCCTTTCTGACATAGCTGCCTGAAATCCTTGGCCGTTCATCGAAGGAGTGAACAGCGTGATGAAAAGAAGACAGTTTCTCGCCCTGGCCGCAGCCGCAATGGTCGTCGGGTGCGCCGGTTCGAAGACCCGCGAGAGCACCGGCGAATATCTCGATGACACGGCCGTTACCACCAAGGTCAAATCGGCTCTGCTGCGCGATGAAGTGGTCAAAGGGCTGGACATCCAGGTCGAAACGTTCAAAGGTACCGTGCAACTCAGCGGCTTCGTCAACACGGCCTCGGAAAAGCAGCGCGCCGAAGCGATCGCGAGAGACGTCGCCGGCGTTCGATCCGTCAAGAACGATATCCGCGTGATGCAATAACCGCTACCGTAAGCCGTGGCCGACTCACATTCAACGGCCGACGCAACATCGTCTCAAACTCGATCCAGTGTCAGGAGCGCCGGCACGGCCCGGCGGCATCATCCTTCATACGCATCCAACCATCCGCGCGGCGCTCGAAATACTCCGCGGCAGAGGGAACGAAACGCGCATTTTCGGATTCCCATGTGCAACGCTCCAGGACAACCTTCGGATGCTCGATCCGGAGCACGTTAAACGCGTTTTTTTCCTTTCGCGTGCGGACCGAAAGCGCGGTTCCGGCGCTGATCACGAGCGCCTTGTAACCGGCGATGCGATACCGTTCTCCCGTGTGCCCCGAATGGCTGACATGGAGATGCCCGGCTAAGAACATATCGACTCCGCAGCTCGCCAGCGCTTCCATGGCCATCCGCGCCCGGCCGACAAGATCGCCCTCACGGAAGCCCTCGGGCAGGTCGAAAGGGTGATGGGTCACCACGATCTTGATGACCGCACCGGGGTAATCACACAAGCGTTCCCGAATGCGGTCCAGCTGCCTTCGATTGACCCGCCCGTTCTTGACGGTCAGCGAGCGCGCCGTATTGACGCCGACCACGGCGATCTGCTCATCGGCATAGAAGGGCTCGATGTTTTCACCGATATAGCGCCGGTATTTGACCAGCGGCCGGAAAAAACGGGCCAGCGGATTATAGAGGGGTACGTCATGATTGCCGGGCACCACGATTTGCGGCTTCGGCAGCGCATCGAGAAAGCGCCGGGCTTCGAGAAATTGAGCGGTTCGTGCGCGTTGGGTCAGATCGCCAGAGATCGCGACCAGATCGGGCCCTATCTCCCGAACCGATTGGATCAGCGGATCGACCAAGGAGCTGTCGACGCGGCCGAAGTGCAGATCCGAAAGATGGACGATGGTTCGCATGCGCCGCGTTACGCCTCGCCGACCGATCGGCAGCCGGACCTAGCTCGCAATGGCGCTTCCGCGAGACTCGACCTTCGTGTTCGGCACTATCACCCGTAGAGCGCCCGGCCGAATTCGATAATGCAGCGGAGTCTGCATGACGATCACCTCGCCGTCGGTAGCGACCCGAAGGCGGCTGCTGTGCCTAGCCTCGATAACGATCTCCTTGGTCCGCATCATGTCGAAGTCCTTGTCTTTACGCAAACTCCGCAAGAGCGCGCGGAGCCCGAATCGCAAAAGGCCGAGCCGGCCGATTTCTCGAGTGGTATACAGCCACAACCAGCCCGAATCGAGGGTGGTCCGCGCTCCGATATTGAATCCTTCGACCTGGTACCGATTGTTCCCGACGAAAATGAAAGGCGTGTGCCGCACGAGTTCCCGGTCGTCGACACGCAATCGGGCTTCCAGAATGGCATACCGGCGCAAGACGGACAGAGATGCCCAGAGAAACGCCGGCCATTTGCCGTATTCCAGGCGGTCCTGCAGGGTCTCCCGACCGTGTACGATGCTGGGATACAGCCCCAGGCTGGAATTGTTGACGAAAATCCTGCCGTTGACCTCTCCGACATCGATCCGGGCGGGCGTGCCGTCGACAAGAATTTGCGCGGCTTGCTCCAAATCCAGGGGAATCCCGAGATCCTTGGCGAAGTGGTTGAGCGTGCCGAGCGGCAGTACGCCCAGTATCTTGCCGGTTTCGGCGAGCACCGAGGCAACCGCATTGATGGTGCCGTCTCCGCCGCCTGCCGCTATCAGATCGGCGTTCTCGGCCAGGGCTCGCCGCGCGAGGTCCGGAACTTCATCGCCGCTGTTCGCAACCCATATCCGGGCATCCCGGTTGCGTGAGACGAAGAACTCTTCGAGCCGCTTTTCCAGTCCCTTTTTTTCGTCACTACCCGCAGAAGTGCTAACGATAATCGCCAAACGGGCGGCCATAAGCTGATTTTACCGGGGGAATTACATGGGATAGATCACCAAATGCCGGTGTGGTTCACAGCCAATGCTTTCGGCGACCAAGCCGTGGCGGGTAACGATGCGATGTTGCATCTGGCGCAAGGCGGCCGAACGCGGCGAGAGTTCCGCCATGACGCCTTCGGCCTTGACCTGCTGCACGGCACGCTCGGTCTCGCGCACCATTTCCCCGACCTCGTCCTGTTTGTCGCCGGGAACGATGTGAAACAGACTGCGCAGGAGCTGCCGAATCTGAGCGGTCGTGTTCTTCTTGACGGCATGCACCGGCAATTGACCGCCTTGAACGATGCGTTGCAGGCTTGCATCGTCTTCCCGCGCGCGCAGCGTCACGACAAGATCGGCCTGGTCCGGATATCTCACCGTGCGGGCCTCCAAGTGGAGGTCGCGGATCACGCGTTCCACCGAGTCCCGGCTGAGCGCATAAGCATAGATGCGAACCGGACGCTGCCGGTCGGAGCGGACGAATAAGACCTCTCTCGCGATTTCCACGGCCGACTCGGGTTCGCTCGCCGTCACCGGCGACTGAACGGCAACCGGGCCTTGGCGGCGTATGCCTTTGGGCTGTATGCCGCTCAGGATGGCATCGACCGCCTGCGCGGTGTCCAGGTGCACGACCACCTCGTCCCTGGCGGTAATCTCTACGACGATATCGAAGGTGGGCGGAGCCTTCCGCTCGCTTACGGTTTTTTGCGTGCCCCGAAGCCGGGCCTCTTCGTCGCTGAGAGTCACCGTTTGCACGCCGCCGACCAGATCGCACAGCGTGGGATTCAGAACTAAATTCTCCAGCGTGTTGCCGTGAGCCGTGCCGATCAGCTGAACGCCACGCTCGGCGATGGTGCGCGCGGCCATTGCCTCCGTGGCCGTGCCGATTTCGTCGACGATGATCGCTTCGGGCATATGGTTTTCCACCGCCTCGATCATCACTGCATGTTGTCGATCCGGATGCGCGACCATCATTCGCCGGGCGCTGCCGATGGCCGGGTGCGGGACATCGCCGTCGCCGGCAATCTCATTGGATGTATCGATCACGACGACGCGCTTGCCGAAATCGTCGGCCAGTACGCGCGCCACCTCTCTCAATTTGGTCGTCTTTCCGACGCCGGGCCGGCCGAGCAATACGAGGCTCTTGCCGCTCTCGACGAGATCACGTATCAGATCGATGGTTCCGAATACCGCGCGCCCCACGCGCAAGGTCAAACCGATGATCTCGCCCCGCCGGTTGCGAATGGCGGAAATGCGGTGCAAAGTCCCCTCGATGCCGGCGCGGTTGTCCGCGCCGAATTCACCCAAGGCGCCGATTACGGCATCAAGGTCTTCGCGGGTAACCGGTTGATTCGATAAGTTCAGGGCGGCGTGGGGATAGCGTGCCTGGGGCAGGCGCCCTAAGTCCAAGATGATTTCGAGCAATTCCCCCTGGCCTTGCAGCGCTAGGGATTTCTGGAGCTCCGGTGGAAGGAGCTTTATGAGCAGGTGGAGATCATCGAGATGGGTCTTGGCGGTCACATCTTTGCACGGGGTGTTCTTTCAAGCCCTGTCCGACGCCGTAACGGCATCCAATCGCGTGTCCGCAGCTCCGCCGAGCCGTCAGGTCGATGATTCGAGAACATCTCTATCGACCATTACCTTCCCCGCCCGTCCGGCCGCGGACGCCTCCTGGTCAGTCGCATTCGTACGATTTCTGGATCCGTCCGTTCTCGTCCACCGTTTCGAGTCTCGCCTTGAATCCCCACAGCCGGCGCACATGCCGCAGCATCTCGTTGGTGCTCTCTCCTAAGGGGCGGCGATGATGCTGATAATGCCGCAGGGTCAACGACCGGTCTCCTCGGGTGTCCACCCGGTAGACCTGAATGCTGGGTTCCAGGTTGCCGAGGTTGTACTGATCCGAAAGCACGTGGCGAACGGCTCGATAGCCGTCCTCGTCGTGAATGTGGGTGATTTCCAGTTCGTCGTTCAAATCGTCGTCCAGCACGCTGAACAGCTTGAAATCCCGAATGACCTTGGGCGAGAGGTATTGGGCGATGAAACTCTCGTCCTTGAAATTGCGCATGGCGAAGTCCAGCGTCTTGGTCCAATCGGTATCCACAAGATCGGGGAACCATTTCCGATCTTCGTCGGCGGGATGTTCGCAGATCCGCCGAATGTCGCTCATCATGGCGAATCCCAAGGCATAAGGATTGAGTCCCGAAAAGTGATTGCTGTAATACGGCGGCTGGCTGATGACGTTGGTATGCGATTGCAGGAATTCCAGCATGAATCCGTCGGTCACCAAGCCTTCGTCATAGAGCCTGTTCAGAAGGGTGTAGTGCCAGAAGGTCGCCCAACCCTCGTTCATTACCTTGGTTTGACGCTGGGGATAGAGATATTGCGCGATCTTGCGGACGATTCGAATGATTTCCCGCTGCCAAGACTCCAGCAGCGGCGCGTTCTTCTCGAAGAAATAAAGGAGATTTTCCTCGGGTTCGGCCGGAAACTGATGGGCTTGCTCCTGGAAGTATCTTTCCTTCTTTGGAACGGTGCGCAGCCATAAATCGTTAATCTGCGACTGAAGATATTCCTCCCGCTCTTTCTGCCTATGCTTCTCCTCGGTTATCGAAAGCGCCGGCGGCCGGCGGTAACGGTCCACGCCGTAGTTCATCAAGGCATGACAGGAATCCAGCAGCTCCTCTACGGCCGAGACGCCGTAACGTTCTTCGCATTCCGCGATGTAGTTCCGGGCGAACACCAGGTAATCGATGATGGCGTCGGCATTGGTCCAGGTCTTGAACAAATAATTGTTTTTGAAGAAGGAGTTATGGCCATAACAGGCATGCGCGATGACCAGCGCCTGCATGGTCATGCTGTTCTCCTCCATGAGATAGGCGATACACGGGTTGGAATTGATGACCAGCTCGTAGGCCAGCCCCATGTATCCGCGCCGATAGCTTTTCTCGACGGTCAGAAACTGCTTGCCGAAGGACCAATGCGGGTAGAACACCGGCATGCCCGTGCTCGAATAGCAGTCCATCATCTGTTCCGAGGTGATGATCTCGATTTGGTTGGGATAAGTGTCCAGGCCGAAACCAGCCGCGATTCGGGCGATCTCGGTGTCATAGCTCTGAAGGAGTTCGAAAGTCCATTCGGAGCCTTCTGAAAGGGGTTTGCGGCTCATGCCTGCTGCTTCTTGAAGAGTTCTCTAAAGACCGGATAAATGTCCGCCGCGCTATAAATCGGCTGCATGGCAAAGTTGGGCCAGTATTCCGCCACTTTTTCGTATTCCATCCACAGGCTGTGGGGCTCGTGGTTGTTGATCTCGATATAGGCGTAATACTGCACGCTCGCCATGATGTCTTCGATCAGCAAGCGCGAACAATTCGTCGAGTCCTCGGGCCAGTTGTCGCCGTCCGACGCCTGGGCGCCGTAGATGTTCCAGTCGCCCGAGGGGTAGCGGTCGCGGATGATGTCCTTCATCAACTCGAGTGCGCTCGACACAACGGTCCCACCGGTTTCCCGCGAATAGAAGAAATCCTGTTCATCCACCTCCAGCGCCACCGTATGATGACGAATGAAAACCACGTCCGTCTTTTCGTAATTTCGCGTAAGAAACAAGTAAAGCAACAAGAAAAAACGTTTCGCAAGATTCTTTTTCACCTCGTCCATGGAACCGGAGACGTCCATGAGGCAAAACATCACGGCCTGGGTGCTGGGCTTCGGAACTTGAATGCGGTTTCGGTAACGGAGATCGATGGTGTCGAGGAACGGCACTGCCCGAATCCTGCGCTCCAGCAGGGCGATCTCCTCGCTCAATGCGGCGATACGCTCCTCGTCAGGCTCACCGCCAGTTAGCAAAGCCGCGAGTTCGACTTCCAGCTCCCGCTTCCGGTCCGCCGATGGCGCGCGCAAGGCCGTGCGGCGCGCCAAGGCCTCCCGCATCGAGCGGATGACGTGCAGGTTCGAGGGCGATCCGTCGCTGGTAAAACCCGCGTGCTGACTCTTGAAAGTGGCTTCTCTCGCCAGTTGCCGCTTCACCATGTTCGGCAGCTCGAGATCTTCGAAGATGAATTCCAAAAACTCTTCGCGCGACAATTCGAAAACGAATTCGTCCATGCCCTCGCCGGTATCGCTGGCACGGTTGCCCGAACCGCCCTCCTCGCCTTCCGGACGGGGTACCTTGTCGCCCGCTATAAACTCCTTATTGCCGGGTTGAACGACCTCCCGCCGCCCGCCTTGGCCATGCCGAAACGTCGGTTCCGAAATATCCTTGGTCGGAATCTGAATCTTTTCGCCACGGTCTACGTCCGTTACCGACCGCTTCGCGACGGCATCGGCAACGGCCTTGCGAATCTGACCGCGGAAGCGTTGGAGAAAGCGCTGCCGATTGACAGCGCTCTTGTTCTTGGGGTTTAAGCGGCGGTCTATAAATTGACTCATGGGCTTGAATACCTATCGCTCGGTTAAGAGGACTTGCGCACCCTGAGATACCATTCGCACAACAGCCGCACCTGCTTGGGCGTGTACCCTTTGTGAACCATGCGGTTCACGAATTCCTCGTGTTTCTTCTGATCGTCCAGCGACGCCTTGGCGTTGAAGGAGATCACCGGCAGCAGTTCTTCCGTATTGGCGAACATCTTCTTCTCGATGACCGCACGCAGCTTTTCATAGCTGGTCCAGGCCGGATTCTTGCCGGCGTTCTTGGCGCGGGCACGCAGCACGAAGTTCACCACTTCATTGCGGAAATCCTTGGGATTGCTGATGCCTGCCGGTTTTTCGATCTTTTCGAGTTCCTCGTTGAGCGCCCTGCGGTCGAAACTCTCGCCGGTATCCGGATCGCGGTATTCCTGATCCTGTATCCAGTAGTCGGCGTACGTAACATACCGGTCGAAGATGTTCTGTCCGTACTCGGAATACGATTCCAGGTAAGCGGTCTGGATTTCCTTGCCGATGAAATCCACATAGCGCGGCACCAGGAATTCCTTGATGAAGCGCAGATAACGCTCCTGCACCTCCGGCGGGAATTGCTCCTGCGTGATCTGCTGTTCCAGCGTATACAGCAAGTGAACGGGATTCGCCGCGACTTCGGAATGGTCGAAGTTGAACACTTTCGACAGGATCTTGAACGCGAAGCGCGTGGAAAGACCGGTCATCCCTTCGTCCACGCCCGCGAAGTCCCGGTATTCCTGATAGGATTTCGCCTTGGGATCGGTGTCCTTCAGGTTCTCGCCGTCGTAAACCCGCATTTTCGAGTAAACATTGGAGTTCTCCGGTTCTTTAAGCCTCGACAGCACCGCGAACTGCGCCAGCATTTTCAGTGTGTGGGGTGCGCAGGGCGAATCGGACAGCGAACTGTGGATCAAGAGTTTCTCGTAAATCTTGATCTCTTCTGAAACCCTTAGGCAATAAGGCACTTTGACCACATAGACACGGTCCAGAAACGCCTCGTTGTTCTTGTTGTTCTTGAACTGCAACCACTCGGACTCGTTCGAATGGGCCATGATGATGCCCTCGAACGGAATGGCCGAAAGCCCTTCGGTACCTTTGTAATTGCCCTCCTGGGTCGCCGTCAGGAGAGGATGCAGCACCTTGATCGGCGCCTTGAACATCTCCACGAATTCCATGATACCTCGGTTGCCGAGGCAAAGGCCGCCCGAGAAGCTGTAGGCATCCGGATCGTCCTGGCTGAAGCGCTCCAGCTTCCGGATGTCGACCTTGCCGACCAGGGACGAGATGTCCTGGTTGTTTTCGTCGCCCGGTTCGGTCTTCGACACCGCCCGCTGATCCAACATGGACGGGCGCACCTTGACGACGCGGAATTTGGTGATATCGCCGTTGTACTCGTGCAGGCGTTTCACCGCCCAAGGCGACATGATCGTATTGAAGTAACGGCGCGGGATACCGTATTCGTTTTCGAGAATCGGACCGTCCTCTTCGGGGTCGAACAGTCCCAGCGGCGATTCGTTGATGGGCGAACCCTTGATGGCGTAAAACGGCACCTGCTCCATGAGGTGCTTCAACTTCTCGGCCAGCGAAGACTTGCCGCCTCCGACCGGGCCCAGCAAGTACAGAATCTGTTTGCGCTCTTCCAGCCCCTGAGCGGCGTGGCGGAAAAATGCCACCATCTGCTCAATGGTTTCCTCCATGCCGTAAAAATCGGCAAAAGCCGGATAGCGCTTGATGACTTTATTGGCGAAAATGCGTGAAAGGCGCGGATCGAGCCGGGTGTCGACCAGTTCGGGTTCGCCGATGGCGATCAGCATACGCTCGGCTGGACTGGCGTAGGCCGTCGGATCCTTACGGCAAATTTCTAGATATTCCTGAAGCGAATACTCTTCTTCGCGCGCTTTTTCATAGCGGGATTGATAGTGATCGAAGATACCCATAGATGCGAGGTCTCCTCTGCAATCAGCAGATGCTCAAAAAGGTCTTAACGTCTCCGGCGAGAGGACCGCAAGCTGCCTCGTTCGATATTTTGCTGGTTGAGACAACGAGCGTATTAACTGTCCCTATCATAGCGAACGTGGCTTTCTCATCCATCCGCACTATGCAATAAATGCGGCGCTCGCGGCTCTTACCGCTAAGACGTAGCCTAACATATTTCGGTTCCTCGGCTGCGAGACACCCAAGAAAAACTTTATGCCAAAGAGAACCTCATCGAGCATGTAACAAAACTGTTTCGCACTGCTTGCCGAGCGATACACAATACTTAGCGATGGCCGAACTCGAGCCCACTCCGCTGTATTGTCCTCTTATTAGTTTAGAATTAATCGTCGGCCATACGTTCGACGCTAAACACCCGAGTTTATGCCGGGAAGCGTATTTCCAATAAACGGCACCATCTTCTCGATCATTTGCAATGCTCAGCCACACTTGACACGAAACCTGTGCCGATGTTCCACTTCGGGCCACAAGCACGTTTGAACTCCGAGGAGAATGGACTTCCGGATGGGCGTCTACCGCCTGAGAGCGGGACGGTTTTTTCAAGTCAACAAGTGGCCGGCCCGCATCTCGTCGCGGTGCTCGATCGCGCTACTGCGCCTGCTGTTTCTTCTGTCCCTCGGTTTGCCGGTGTGGTCCTGCCGCAATCCGGAACCCGTCGGACCGCCTCATTTGACCTGGTATGTGTTCGACGAACCTTCCGGCGCCTTCCGAGAAGCCGCCCGGCGCTGCACCGAATTCGCAAAAGACCGCTATCGCATCGATGTCGTCTCTCTGCCGGCCGATGCCGATCAGCAAAGGGAGCAATTGACGCGCCGCCTGGCTGCAGGCGACGAATCTATCGACATCATCGGGATGGACGTGATCTGGACCGCCGAATTCGCCGAAGCGGGCTGGATACGGGAATGGCCGATGAGATCGACCCGCCGGGCTTCAGCCGGTCGGTTTCCGATAACGGTTCAAACCGCTACTTATAAGAATGTGTTCTGGGCGACGCCTTTCACGACCAATGTCCAATTGCTCTGGTATCGAACCGACCGTGTCCCGACACCGCCGGATACCTGGGACGAGATGATCGATTCGGCCGAGAAGTTGGGCAGGAATGGCCGGATTCAGGTTCAGGGCGAACGCTATGAGGGGCTGACCGTCCTTTTTGTATCCCTGCTCGCCTCGGCCGGGGGCACGGTCCTGGATGCTGGGGGACAGCAGGTCTCCCTGGAGCCCGAACCCACCCGTAAAGCTCTTCAGGTGATGAAGCGGTTGGCGACTTCTCCCGCGGCCGATCCGGGGCTGTCCACCAGCCGCGAAGACCAGGCGCGGCTGGCTTTCGAAACCGGCAATTCGGCATTCATGCTCAACTATACCTTCGTCTGGCCCAGCGC
Source organism: Methylocaldum sp. 14B (assembly GCF_002005105.1). GTDB lineage: Bacteria > Pseudomonadota > Gammaproteobacteria > Methylococcales > Methylococcaceae > Methylocaldum. The sequence goes on from NZ_MSCV01000009.1 coordinate 117,314, forward strand.
TCGGCAGAACGCGCCCGACGTCGCGGCGAACATGGGCTGGGCACGCTGGCCCGCGGTTCTGCCCGGCCGGCCCAGCCGGGTGACGGTCGGAGGCATCGATCTCGCCGTCAGCACCTACTCGCGTTATCCCGAACTCGCCTTCAACGCGGCCGAATGCCTAGCAAGCAGGGATAATCAGCGGATCGCCGCACAACGCGGGGGACTTCCACCCACCGTGTCCGCCCTTTATAACGATCCGGCCGTGCGTCGCCGGCTGCCGTTCGCGGATGTGCTGCGAGCGGCCTTGAACGATGCGGTGGAACGTCCTCAAACGCCGCTCTACGCCGACGTGTCCCTCGCCATCAGCCGCACCCTTCATCCCATGCGCGACATCGAGCCGGACCGGGATACGACTCGCTTGCGGAAAGCCGTGCAACGAGCATTGCGTTCGGAAGGCTTGCTATGAGGCGTGCCCAGAACGTCAAAGGATGGCTTTTTTGCACCCCGGCTCTAGCCGCGATGGCTTTGGTTACGGCCTATCCCATTCTCGATGCCGTCCGGCTCTCGCTTTACCGCTACGACCTACGCCACGCGGCTCCGCCCGATTTCATAGGCATCGGCAACTACTTCAGCGTATTAAGTTCGGAAGTATGGTGGCAGGCGCTTGGAAATACGCTTCTGATCACGACCATTTCGGTTTTTTTCGAGCTGGTGCTCGGCTTCGCTCTCGCACTGCTCATGCATAAAGCCGTGTTCGGACGCCGAACGGTCCGTTCGGCGGCTTTGGTGCCTTACGCCATCATCACCGTGGTAGCAGCTCTCGCCTGGAAGTTCGCATTCGATCCGACCACCGGATTCGTCAACAGCCTGCTCGGCGTCGATCGAGCCTGGCTCAACGAACGCTGGTCGGCATTCGGCGTCATCATACTCAGCGAGATCTGGAAAACCACACCGTTCATGGCTCTTTTGCTGCTGGCCGGCCTGAGCCTCATTCCGGATGATGTGCTCAGGGCGGCTCGGGTCGACGGAGCATCCGCCTTACAGCGCTTCCGTCTCATTACCCTGCCCTTGATGAAACCGTCCATCTTGGTGGCGCTGCTGTTCCGGACCTTGGATGCTTTTCGCATCTTCGATTCGGTCTATGTTCTGACACGCGGCGCGCATGGCACCGAATCGGTATCGGTGATTGGATACAACACGCTGATTGCCCGTCTCAACCTGGGTTTGGGTTCGGCGGTATCGGTGCTGATTTTTCTGTGCACGCTCGCGATCGCTCTGCTCTTCACCAAGAGCTTCGGAACGCCCTTGCTCCGCACGGGACGGTGACATGCGAATACGATTCGCAGGTATGGACGGATTCCTCGGTGCCTTGGGAAGTCTCCTCGTTGTTACTTACGCCTTGTTGCCCGTGATTTGGATCATATCGCTGTCGCTCAAGCCTGGGCGCGAACTCGGCAATGCGCGTTTTTTCCCGGACACGCTCAGTCTCGAGCACTACCGAACGGTCTTTAACGACCCGCAATTTCCGGCGGCGCTCTTGAACTCCGTGGGCATCGCTTCGATCGCCACCGGGTTGTCCATAACAATCGCCATTTTTGCGGCGTACGCCATCGTTCGGCTCGACTTTCGCGGCAAACACTGGATTTTTTACGGCACGCTCGCGGTAGCCATGTTTCCGCCGATATCCGTGGTCGGTCCCTTGTTCGAACTCTGGCGCACGCTGCGTCTTTTCGACACCTGGCCGGGCTTGATCCTTCCCTATCTGAGCTTCACCTTGCCGCTCGCCATTTGGACCTTGACCGCTTTTTTCCGCGAAATCCCGTGGGACCTGGAGCGAGCCGCACGAGTCGACGGCGCCACCCCGTCGCAAGCCTTTCGGCTGGTCATCTTGCCGCTGGTGGCGCCGGGAATCGTCGCTTCGGCCATCTTGGTCTTCATTTTCGCGTGGAACGATTTTTTGTTCGCCGCATCCCTCACGTCCACGGATCGGGCCCGCACCGTGCCGGTCGCCATCGCGTTTTTTACGGGAAGTTCCCAATTCGAGCTGCCTACCGGTTCCATCGCCGCCGCTTCCGTAGTGGTCACGATACCGATCATCGCACTGGTCCTGATGTTCCAGCGCCGCATCATTGCCGGACTCACGGCCGGTGCCGTCAAAGGATGACCGGGAGAAGCAAGAATGGCCGAAATCGTCTTCGATCACGTGAGCAAACGCTTTGCCGGCGGGGCCTGGGCGGTCAGAAAGGCAAATTTCACCGTCAAGGACGGCGAGTTTTTCATTCTCGTGGGGCCGTCAGGCTGCGGCAAGTCGACCCTGCTGAACATGATCGTCGGTCTGGAAGACATCACCGAGGGCGAAATCCGGGTCGACGGCAACAGGATCAATGAACTCGACCCCAAGGACCGCAACATGGCGATGGTATTCCAAAGCTATGCGCTCTACCCCCATATGACGGTCAGGGAAAACATTTCGTTTCCGCTCAAATTGGCCAAACTGGCGCGGGACGAAATCAAGCGGCGGGTGGACGAGGTCGCGGCCATCCTCCAACTGGACCCGCTGCTCGACCGCAAACCTTCGGACCTGTCCGGAGGACAGCGCCAGCGGGTAGCCATGGGACGAGCGATCGTGCGAAGACCCCAGGTGTTCTTGTTGGACGAGCCCCTATCGAATCTCGATGCTCGGCTGCGCGTTCAAATGCGCACCGAGATCGCGGCCCTCCAGGAAAGGCTGGGCATCACGACCGTTTACGTCACTCACGACCAAACCGAAGCCATGGTGCTGGGCGATCGTGTGGCGATATTGCGAAGCGGAGAAGTCCAGCAGATCGGAACGCCGAAGGAACTGTACGAGACGCCCCGTAACGAATTCGTGGCGGGCTTCATCGGATCGCCGTCGATGAACTTCCTGAATGCCGAGATCGGCGATACCGGCGTGCTGCTGCCTATGGGGCCTTGCCCCCTGCCGCCTTCCTTTCCGTTAGAGCGCCTGAGCAACCGCTACGTCGTCGCCGGCATCCGTCCGGAACATTTTTGTTTGCCGGGAACGTCGCGTAAAGCCGGCCCCGTTTTTCCGGCTGAAATCATTTCGGTCGAATGGCTGGGCGCGGATCTTTATCTTCATGTTCAGCCGGCCCCGTCACTCCGGCCATCCAGGGACAAATCGGCGGTTGTCGAGCCGGGAACTCATCCAGCTGGACTGGTTCTGATTGTCCGAGTGCCTCCCGACCTCCGGCTGAAACGCGGCGATAGGATCGAGCTGACTTACGACGCCACGAAGATTCAACTGTTCGACGCCGATACCGGCGAAAATTTTTTGCGGAACCATTGAAACGACAGTCTGTCGAAGCGCCTTCGGTGATGTGGCGCCCGCGACGGGCATGTTTGAAACGATCAAAACGTATAGGGAACCGCTATGAGCAACCTCGAACTCGGCATTATCGGCAACTGCATGTACAGCGCACTGATCGACCGCAAGGGGCGTGTCGTCTGGTGCTGCTTGCCCCGTTTCGACGGCGATCCGATTTTTTGCAGCCTGATCAACGGCGATGAGGACGAGGTGCAGGAAGGGTTCTTCGACATCGTGATCGATGATTTCTCCCATAGCGAACAGCACTACGAGCACAACACCGCTATCCTGGTAACCACGCTTTACGATCAGCACGGCGCTGCGGTGCAAATTACCGACTTTGCCCCGCGTTTCCGACGGTACGGCCATATGCATCGTTCGCAACGGCTGATCAGAAGGCTTCAGCCGATCAACGGCACGCCGCGGATTTCCGTCAGAGTGCGGCCGACCTACGACTACGGCGTCAAACCCATGCAAACCATCCAGGGGTCCAACTATATCCAGTTCGTCGCTCCCGGTATGTGTTTCCGCATGAGCACCGACATGCCGGTTTCCTACATATTGGACGAGACGCCCTTTCTGCTGGAGGAACCTTCGGCGATCACCTTCGGTCCCGACGAACCGCTGCGTTATACGGTGGCCGAAGCAACCCGCGAAAGCTACGAGCAAACCCTGCTGTATTGGCGCGAATGGACCCGATCGCTGTCCATTCCTTTCGAATGGCAGAAGGCCGTGATCCGCGCCGCCATCACCCTCAAGCTGTGCTGTTTCGAGGAAACCGGCGCCGTCATTGCCGCCATGACCACATCCATCCCCGAAGCGGCCGGCACGGAACGCAATTGGGATTATCGCTATTGCTGGCTGCGCGACGCCTATTTCGTCGTGAGCGCCCTAAACCGGCTTGGCGCGACCGGAACCATGGAGGAATATCTGGACTATATCTCGAATATCGCGGCCGAGGCCGACGATAGCCTGCTTCAGCCAGTCTACGGCATCGCCCTGGAGAAAAAATTGATCGAATGCCGGATCAGCTCTCTCAGGGGCTATCGGAATCACAGGCCGGTACGGGTCGGGAATCAGGCCTATGAGCACATCCAGAACGACATCTACGGCAGCGTGATCATGGCCGCCACCCAGGCCTTCTTCGACCGCCGCCTCGCGCATCCCGGAGATCAGCGTCTTTTCGAACGCCTGGAAAATCTCGGCCGCCAATGCACCCGGCTGTATAACGTACCGGATGCGAGTCTCTGGGAGTTCCGCGGGTTCGCCCGCATCCATACCTTTTCGGCAGTGATGTGCTGGGCCGGCTGCGATCGTTTGGCCCGCATCGCCGATCACATGGAGCTGCACGACCGCGCTCAATATTGGCGCTCCCAGGCCGAGCGGATTCGGACCGAAATCATGGAGCATGCCTACGATCCCGGACGCAATACCTTCGTCGGAAGCTTCGGCGGCTCCGAACTCGATGCGAGCCTTTTGCTTCTCCACGACCTTCAGTTCCTCGCTGCGAATGATCCCCGCTTCATCGGTACCGTCGAGGCGGTGGAAAAGGAATTGCGGCGCGGCAATCACATGATGCGGTATGTGGAACCGGACGACTTCGGCGCACCGCAAAACGCCTTCAATATCTGCACCTTTTGGATGATCGGCGCTTTGGCGGCCATCGGCAGAAAGGAAGACGCCCGCGCCATATTCGAGGAAATGCTCAACTGCCGGAACCATCTTGGGCTCTTGTCCGAAGACACCGATCCGCAAACCGGCGAAATGTGGGGCAATTTCCCGCAGACCTATTCCATGGTCGGGATCATTCACTCGGCCATGGTTCTGTCCAAGTCATGGGAGGAAGCGTTTTAACAAGGCTTCTTAATGAAAGCGTTCTCCCGGAACTCGTGCATGATCAGTTGTCGTCTTCGACCCACGTCGCCTGTGTTGGCGATGCCGGGTCAAGAGAAACGACGTATGCTCCGGCCACCCCGAGCCACCGACGGTCCCCAAATGAAATTGGCGGGAGCAAACCGGTATCGTAGCCGTTCAGGTTTTTCAGTGCGGACATGAAGCTATCTCTTCCCAAGCGCCGGCCGGCACGCCGCAGCCCTTCTTCGAATAAGCGGGCCATAACATAGGTGACGACCTCCGAATGCTCAGGCGACTGCGTACCGGCGAGGACCGCAAGTTCGGCGATCTTCTCGGGCGCACGGTCGCGGGGAAGTGTCGGATAACCGATCAGCAGACGTTGACGAAAATCCGGTGGTGCCTGAAGCACCGACGTCCCGGCCAGGGCACCGGGCAGTAACACCCATGGTCTCCAGGTCGTTTTCAGTGCACTCCGGTAAAACTCCCCGAGTTCATCGTCCGTACCGAAAAAAAATGACGGCCCGCACGCGACGCTGGCGAAGGGCGTTGACAGTCTCCTCGGCGTGCCCGCGGGTTCCGACATATTCGATAGGTTCCAGAGTTCCGAGGTTTTTGCTTCGAATGCGTTTAAGAATGCGCTGAGTCAGCATACTCGATGCTGCTCCCGGACCGTGAACGATCGCAAGAACGAAGCCGCGCTTGGCGAGAACGCGAGCCGTGTAATCAGCCAACAGTAGACTCTGCTCGCTTATCCCGGACAGCAGATAAAACGTAAACGGATTGACTGCGCGCTCGGGATCCGGAAACTCCGGAGAAGGCTCGATTACCGGGATGCGCAACGCTTTTGCTATATCGGCAAGATCGGCTTGTGCTCGAGGGGAAGCGAATCCGAAAATGGCGAACACATCCTTCTCCTCGATCGATGTTCTTAACCCGGAGCCAGATTTTTCGCCGTCAAGAAACACCGGCTCTACGGTTCGGCCGAAATAGCCGCCCTCGTTATTTCGCGCTCGGAAATAGGCGGTAATGACCCGCCGTATTCTCTCGCCCTTTTGATCGGCCGGAATCAACACTCCTACACGGATGATGCTGTCGCTCAGCCCAGAATCGTGGTCGCCCTCGATGCGCTTGATATAAGCGATCAAATCCGCGAGATCCCGAGCCGACATTCGGTACCGCGGCATTCCCTTATCAAGCTTGTTGCGCGCCGGGTCGAGGCCTTGCGTAATAGCCCGTGCAAGTGTTTCGTCGGTGAACGGCGGATGTGTTCTCCCGTAGGAATGGGCGTGGCCGTAAGGTTTGGCGAGATTGGTCCAGGTGATGTTGGACGGTGTCAGGCCACCTTCGGCCCGCCCGAGTCCGTCTTTGCCATGGCAGCTGGCACAAGGAAGCGCGCGTCCGTTCAGTTCCGCATCGTCGTCGCCCATCAGCGCTGTAACAGGCGTTCCGGACAGACTTTCGCCTCGGAGATAAATGTGCGTTCCGCGCGTTTCCGCCGGCGTCAGTTGCTGCGCGCCGGCAGCCGATTCGAAAAGGAACAGGGATATAGTTGCCAGGTACGCCCTGATGCTGATTCGGAGCCTATCCCTTTGCATGCTGCTCACAAGGCTTAATCACGACGCCAGCCAAATCGCGTCCTCTTATATCTTTATTGCGATAGTCGGTCCGCTAATGTATCGGGCTTCACCTCAACCCGCGCTAGCGAACCTGACCTCGCGAGCATGTCGATCTGGCCATGACTTTTTTCACGCCTTGAAAGCCATAGAGACGAGTCCACAGCCGTCGGCGCCCGTCGCCGATCAAGAGTAAACGCCGCTTATCGATCCATCTCATCGATAAGGTCCGCATTTTCGAGCCTATCCCATTGATGCTCTCCTTTGAGGGGGCAATGGAATAGCTGCCGGCTGCCGGGCAGCCGTTAGTAGAGCTGTGAGAAAACAATAAGACTAGAACCCGACAAAAACGACTGGGTCAACGAGAAGACTTCAGCGCCGCTTGCCGCATCCTTGGCCAGGAAATAATCGGCGCCGCATGCCGAAGCGGCTTCACGATACTCGACCGCGTCGTAGCTGGTCAGAATGACGATGGCGGGAGAATAAATTGTCTTTATCTTGCGGGTCAGTACGAGACCGTTTTCGCCGGGCAGCTTGAGATCCATGAAAATCAGGTCGGGCCTGACTCCGTCGATTATTCTCATCGCTGCTGCACCGTTCTCGGCTTCGACAATGCCGAGGTGAGCGAACTGATCGCTGAGAAACGCTTTAAGAAAGCGCCGAAAAGACGCGTTGTCATCGACGATTAATATTTTGCACACGACCGCGAGTTCCTTGAAAAATGCGGAAAGCACATATCCCTTTGTGCGTCGAAAAGAAATCCTGTTCAAGCATCCAACGCGCTGCTTATCCGATCATTTGACCGTACACGCTCGCTTTGTTTCCGGCACTAAGGAGTTTTGCTTATTTGGTTCGGCTTCTTCGCCGTAGAAGATGAGCGAAAACAAAGTAGCGTTTTGCCATGGAAGAAAAAAAACGAATCTGCATAGCCGAAGACCATACGATTTTGCGGGAAGGATTACGGATGCTCTTGTCGCAAGATCGGGATCTGGAAGTCGTCTGCGAAGTCCATAACGGCATCGAACTCATCCGGCGGTGTCGCGAAATCATTGCGGATCTCATCTTGCTGGACCTGTCCATGCCCAAGCTAGGGGGCTTGGAGGCCATCCAAGAAATCAAAAAACGAGCGCCGCAATCGAAGATCCTGGTACTGACCGTGCACGATGTCGAAGAATACATCCTTGCGGCCCTGAGATCCGGCGCAGATGGCTATGTTCTAAAGGATGCCACTCATGCGGAACTACGCATCGCCATCCGCAGTGTATTGATCGGGAAGACCTACTTAAGTCCGAGCGTCTCAGGGAAAATCATAAAGGGGTATCTGCAAGTCAAGAGCGCGGAAGAGCCTCGGTCAGCATGGGACAGCTTGACCCATCGGGAGCGAGAGCTTTTGAAATTGATCGGCGAGGGCCATAAAAACAAGGAAATCGCGCAATATCTGCACCTCAGCGTGAAGACCGTGGAGACCCACCGCGCGAACTTAATGAAAAAGCTGGATCTTCATAGCGCGGCGGCACTGACTGCATATGCTATAGAGAAAGGGTTAGTTCTGAGATAGGGACTGCATCCGGGAGCGTTTCCGGCTTATGGTTGCGCCCTCGGCAGCGAGCGCTACACGTCCGGGCGGTTTCGCCCCCAAGCGTCGCCGACCGGAAACGGAGAAGAAGATTCTACCCGGTCCACACCGCGCGAATGGTCGTTCCGATGCCTGGAGCGGATTCGATGTAAAAGGACCCGCCCGAGCTTTCGCTCCGCTGACGCATGCTTGCGAGCCCCAGACCGCGTTGTCGTATTTCCCTTTCCAGCGCCTCGCTCACCTCGAATCCGCAACCGTTATCGGTGACGGTCAGTTCGATCGCAGAGTCGGTTTTTATCAAACGAAGAACGACGCGATCGGCTTTGGCATGCTTGGCGACATTGTTCAGAGCTTCCTGGACTATTCGGTAGATCGAAATTTTCAATCCTCCGGACAGGTCGTTTTCTCGTATATCCACTTGTTTTTCGATTGCGACGTAGGCGTAGATGTCCTGAAATGTACGGCAATGCCAGCTCAGCGTTGCGAGAAGACCCAAGTCGTCGAGAATCGCCGGTCTTAAATCCATCGAGATGCGCCTCACCTCGGAAATGGCCTCCTTGATCACGGGAAGAATAGCCCGCAAGGATCTCTGGCCGGATGCGATCTGGTTGTTTTCAAGCAGAACGTTGACGTTGTCCAAGCTGAATTTGATGGCGCTCAGGTATTGTCCGACCGTGTCGTGAAGTTCCGAAGCGATTCGCTTGCGCTCTTGCTCCTGAGCGCTGAGAAGCTTTGCGGACAATAGGCGGAGTTCCCGTTTCGACTGCCAGACGATTTCCTTCAGCCGTTTCTTCGGAGTTAGGTCGACGACATTCCCAAAGACGGCGCTCGATCCGTTATACGAGATCAAGACTTCGCTCCGCTTGATCCAGATGATCTCGCCATCTTTCCTGACGGCTCTGGCTTTGGGCACCGATGGTGTAACGGCCAGTCTTCGCTGATGTATGACCACGCCTTGTTGAGATGACCGACGATCGGAATGAAACAATTTCACCGGTGACATGCCGATCAGCTGATCCTTGGGATATCCGAGAATTTTGGCCAGCTTGTCGTTGGCATAGACGATCTCTCCATACTGGGTGACGTAGATGCCGATGAGCAAACAGTCGTCGAAGACATGCCTGATCGCCAGATGCTCCGATTTCTCGGCTTTCTTGTGGGAATCAGCGATATTTCGACTAAGTTTTCCGGCGTCGGAGGGCTGCCGATAGGCGTGGGGAAAGGGTTCGCTGGCGTGCGGTACCAAAACGCCTCGATGCGCGGCCTCGACCATTCGTCGGAGCCATTCGACGGGTTTCTTCTTTTCGGCCATCCTTGCCCTCCGCTCGTTCGCTGTAATCCATAAAGTGGCCAACCATCGGAGAATCGTGCACTCCGCCTTTGCCGTGCCTCCATAACCTTGGACGGCATCCCTTCTCCTCCAAGTGGCGGTAACGAAATATAAACGAAAGGAGATCCTGTTTGCAAAGCGTAGCCGGCGGGCCTCGGAAGGCCTTGCGACAGCCTCGGATCGGTAGCTCCGTAGGTCGACAATCCCTTGCCGACAAACGTACCTGACGTTCTTGAAAATCAGTGATCGGATTCGGCGATGCGCTTGAGATTTTCCAGGCCGGCTTTAAATAAAGCCTGCATCGACTGAACGGCCGCCTCGTCGTTCAGTTCGTCGGGCGGGAAATTGCCGGTGTCTCCGCGATACAAACGGCTTTTCCATTCCGCCTTGGTCCCCTGCCCCGCCGGCGTCAGCTTCAATACAGCGGAATAGGAACTCGCCGGCAGCGCCTTGACGTTGGCTTCCATCAGCCGGTAGTCGTACTCGTAGGTTTTTTCGTCGTAAAAGTCGAGTTCCTCCACCAGTTGTTCGCCGTTCGGAAAAGTCAGGGTACGCTTTTCGCCAGGCTTGTTGCCGCCTTGGGCTTCGCTTTTCGAGATGGCCGGATTCCATTGCGCGACGGCGCCGAACTCCTTGACCGTCTCCCAGACTTTTTCGATGGGGCGGTCGATTTCGACGGTTTCGACCACTTTCTGGGGTGTCGGACCATGGGCCGAAACTCCGGCGGAAAAAGCCAAACCGAGCGTCAACAAGGCAGGAACGATCATTTTCATGGAATACACAACTCCTCGGGTTAATGAAAAAGAATGGTGGGAGCGCGCCTTTCGACATAGCTCAAGACAGGTTTCACCCCGCGATATAAACCGTGCTATCCATCAGCGGAGCCTAAACGGCAGAATGCCGTAAAGCACGACCAGCGCGGCCAGAGCCAGGCCGGCAGGCAGCCAGCGAATATCCGCGGCAACCGCTTCGAGGCGCGCGAACTCCGGGCTCTTAAGCGCCAAGCTCAATTCCTCGGGTTTCTCCAGCCGCCGGTAAACGAGTCCGGTCTCGTCGGCTAGTTGGCGAAGATAGTCTTCCTTGAGCGAGGACAGATGCTCGGTCCCGATCACCCGCTCGCTGCCGAACGGCGCGTTCCGCTCGTGATAGCCCTCGATCTCGGAAGGCGGCTTGGGCGGCAGCCCGAACGAGGATCGGTGAGGGACGTCGTCCTCCGAATAGAAACCGACGGCTTCGCCGCGTTCGTCGAATTTCGGAATGGGCGCCGGGCTCAGCCCCCCGGCTCCAACGATCAATCCCCTGAGCTTGCCCTTGAAAGCGCCGAACTCCCGCTTGTAGCGAGGATTGAGAGGCGGGGCTTCCTGGCCGTCGGTAACGAAAACCAGGTTCGAACCGTAATTCTGAAATTGATTCAAGGCATCGTAGAGTCCATCGGCGATGCGGCTGTCGGCACCCCAGGCCATGCGCCAATCGATGTGCTCAATGGCGGTATCGACCGCTTCGAACCCGCGGCAGACTTCGATGGGCTCGAACAGCAGGAAGGATCTTCGCTCGGTGAAGAGCCCCAGCCCCAACCGAGAACCGCAGGGCAATTCCCGCAGGGCCGAGCGCAAGGCGGACTTGACTGTTTCCAAGCGGCTCGTCGACCGGCTTTCTACCCGATAATCGGCGACGTTCATGCTCCGGGTAATGTCGACGACGACGATGTGATCGAATACCGGCCGCGACAGCTTCAGGGTGGGATGGAAAAGCGTAACCCCGACGCTGAGCAAGGCCAGAGCCAGACAGACGAAGCGCGGGTCGCGTGCGCGGGTGGACAACTTCAAGGCAGGCCCCGCGGAAAACCCGGCACCGTGGTCCACAGCGCCCCCTCTTCTTCATCGTTTTCCTCTTCTCCGTCCTCGCGGCGAATCCTGTCCATTTCCGGCAGAAGCCGCATGGCGACTTCCAGGTTGTATTTGCTGTCCCAGTGGTTCGGGTCCAGGCGCAACGCCTTCTTGTAGGCATCCTTGGCCAATTCCACCAGCGGCAGCGCCCGGTTGATTTCGTTTTGTTCCACGTGTGTCAAGGCGCGTCGCAGGTGCAGGTTCCCGAGATCGAACAGGGCCGTAACGCGAAATCGGGTATTGCCCTGGTCGACCAGATAGCCGTAGGCATCCAGGGCCTCTTCATGACGATCCTTGCCGGCGAGATAAACCGCCCGAGCCAGCCTCACTTCCGGCGCCGCACGGACTCGATCGTCCGGGGAAATATCGGTGCCGCTCAGCAAGCTTCGAACCTGCTCCCCGGCAAGCTCGATCCGCCGGAGCTCCTGCCATTCCAATATTCCGGCGATGGTCGAAACGGCTAGCGCCAGCAGCGCGATTTTCAGCTCTAGGCTTTTTCCCATGATTCAGCTTCCGAGAGTTTCACGCCGATCAACAGCAGCAACGCGAAACCTGCCGCGCCGTAGCAGAGCGGCGTCAGATCGAGGCGCGGAATGCGTGCCTGATAATGGATCGGCAGGCTTTCGATCCGGTCGATATCGGCTATGGCCTGACGCAGGGCAGCCGGATTTTCCGCCTCGTATGCCTTGTACGGGATGCCGAGGCTTTCGAAAAACAAATGCAGATAACGCTCGGGCCGGACGCTCGCGTTATCGTCGCGCGGATACTCCGGTATTTCGAAGATGCCGGGACTTCCGAGAGTCCGGAGAAAAATCCAGTACAGGCGGATTTGATGCTCCTTGAACAGCTTGCGCAGTTTCTGCTCGCTGTCCGGATCGACAACCGCCGCGCCGTCGGACACCAGCAGCACGATGCGAGACCCGGTGAGCGCCTGGCCGGCGAAGTACGACAGCGCCAGCAGCAAGCCTTTACCGATGTGCGTTTGCGCCAGGGCCGGCAAACGCAAGGCGCGCACCGCGGCCAGCACCGCCTCGCGGTCGTCGGTCAGGGGCAGTACGAATAAGGGGCCTGTGCTGTAGGCCGCGACGCCGGTCCGGTCGTTCTTTCGTTCGCTGACGAATTCGCTGAGCAAGCGCTCTGCCGCGGCTGATTTCGCCTCTTCGGCGCCCGACGTCGCACGCCCCGCGAAACTGTGGTCCATGCTCTGGCTGCGGTCGAGAAGCAACACGATATGGGCGCCGTTACCGACTCGATCGACCGCATATTCCTCCCGATGCAGCCCGGCGAGTCCGAGCACCAGACCGGTGATGGCGACGACGCCCATCAGCTTGATCAGCCAGGTCCAGACGCGCGATTGCGCATCGGCGGGCAGCAACGCATTCCACGGCGCATCGAAGCCAGTCACCGGCAAACGGACCAGCGGCAGCAGAGCGAGGCCGAGGAACGGCAGAACCCAGGCATGATCGACCGCCAGATTCATCGAAGATTCCGCTCTACGTCGTAACAGTCCCGGCAAAGGCGGAAGAGCCTGGGCATCGGAAATTCCGTCTGCGCCCCCCCTCTCTGGGGTTCGCCCCTTCGGGGCCCGCTTTGCGGTCCAAGTTCGTTCCCGACGAACTTGTCCTTGGGCCGTTCGGTGAAAAAGAAATCGTAGGAGCTCGCGAAAAAGGCGGCAATTTCCTCGCGCAAAGGCTCGAATGCCGGATGATCGGCAAAGAATGCCTCCAGATGATCCGAAAATAGCGGCTGCCCGTTTACGCCGTTGAACGCCCGGTGGATGGCGGTATAGGCGGAGGAATAGTCCGGCGTCCCGGATGCTCGGCTCAAGGTCCGGACGGAGCGGCAGGCCGCTCTGAAATGGCGGCCTCTCTGCTGCCAGGGAAGATAGCCGTAAAGATAAACGAGGTACAATCCAGCCCCCGCGCCGGCGGCGGCGGCCGAAGCCAGTCCTCGGAGCGGACCGGTTCGGCTCGGAAGCGCGGGAGGCGCATCAGGCTGCATCGGCTCCAGCCCTTCCTCCCGAAGAATCGAAAGCTCGCGAATCGGCGCCGTGGTGAAACGCCAGGCCGGCACTTCCAGTTCGAAGACATCCTCACCGTGGGTAAAGGCCAGCTTGAAGGCGGGAATCGCCAGATTCTTGACCTCCAATGGCGCGTAAAAACTTTGATAGGCGAGTTCTATCGAATAGCGGCGCAGACCGTCGTGCTCCGACTCCCGTACGTTCGCCTCCCGCAGTTCCAGCCAGCGATTGATTCGGCTCGGAGGAAGCGAATTTCGGTCGAGCAAGGCTTCCCGATCGACCGCGACATTCAGCGTCTGCAGGATAACATCACCGATGGCATAGCCGAATGGACGCGGCGTCGAGACCTGAAAGTCCCTGACCGGGCCGGGAGTCTCGCCGCCGTGCGAAACAGCAGCGCCTAAAAAAAGCAGCAGAAAAGCGAGGTACGTCCTTTTCATAAGGCGCGCTGAAAATACCGGGTAAGATAGTCGGCCTTGAATCCTTCTTCGAGAAACAGCGGCTCCCGCCCGTGACTGAGGAACAGATGAACCAGACGCTCCCGCCGATCCCGGTAGGATTCTTCCAGCCGCGCACGAAGCTTCGGGCGTAACAGCAGCAAGCGCTCCGAACCGTCTTCCAGGTCGCGCATACGGCGAAATCCGAGCGTAGCCTCGCCCCCCATCTCGCTCGCGTCCCAAAATACCAAGGGCACTACATCGTGCGGCCCCAGAGACACCAGAATCCGTTTGACCAAGGTCAAGGGCATGTGGAAGTCGGAGACGAGAAAAACCAATGAACGCGAATTGGGCACGCATCGCGCCGCTTCCACCAGGCCACGGGCGTTTGTCCCCTTGGGTCGAAACCGGCGCAGACGCCTCACCAGGTTCAAAGCCATGGCGGGGTGACGGCACAGCGGCAGGGAAAATTCGGCGTGGATCTTTTCCGAGCAACCGATGATTCCCAAGGAGTCGCCGGTGCGGTACGCGGACAAGGCCAAAGACGCCAGGAAATCGGCCAGCGTGTCCATTTTGGAACCGGTGCCGCGAAACTCCATCGACGCCGACAAATCCACGATGGCGAACACCTTGATGGCACTGCGTTGCTCGTAGATCCGGACGGCATAGCCGCCGAAGGGATCGAGCACGCTGGCCCGGAGATCGATCCGGCGCGGATCCGGGTGTTTCAGCAAGGGCGCGAGCCCATGAAAGCGCTCGCCGCTGCCGGAGCGCCGGCTCGGATGAAAGCCGGGGCGCACGGCATCGGAACGCCAGGAAACCCGGTAATGGAATTCCTCGGTATGCCTAGCCTGCATTTCTCACACCCCTTCGTAGCGAGGACGTCGAGGCGTCGGTGCGGCGCGCCGCACGGACTGAGTGGCGGCGTCGTGGTAGGTCGGGAATCCTTTCCCGACACACGCTCGTCGGCAAAGGATTGCCGACCTACGACGTCGAGCCGGCGCGAAAGAGTACGGTGCGCCACGGCGAGCGAATCGGCGTCCGCAGTAGAAGGGGTGTGAGAAATGCAGGCTAGCAATCACGGTGCG
Source organism: Methylocaldum sp. 14B (assembly GCF_002005105.1). Lineage (GTDB taxonomy): Bacteria > Pseudomonadota > Gammaproteobacteria > Methylococcales > Methylococcaceae > Methylocaldum. The sequence continues at coordinate 132,443 of NZ_MSCV01000009.1, forward strand.
GCAATCGAATGGAGGATTTTATCCACCAATCCCGGCACCAGTTCATCGCGCCGGTATTCGTAAGCGGGTTTCAGGAACACCCGATGAGCCATGGCCGGATAGAATACGCCCTGTATGTCCTCGGGAATGACCCGGTCGCGGCCTTTGAGCCAGGCATGGACGCGCGCGGCGCGAATCAGATAACTCATGCCGCGGGGACTCGCCCCGGCCTGGATGAGCTCGGACATGTCGGCGTCGGCCACGGAGATGCCGAACCGCTCCGGTTCGTGACTGGCGCGCCACAAGTCGCGGGTATAGGCACGCAGCGTCGGGCTGGCCTGAATGCCGCTCTGGATGGCCGCGGCGATCTCGTCGAGCTCGCGATAAGGCAGCACGGCCGGCGTCACCACCCCGAGCAGACGGTTGGCATCGTGGTACCGCGGATCAAAGGTCAGCTGATCCAGGATATCCGCGTCGCTCGGATAGTCCATTGCGATCTCTAACAGGAACCGATCGCGGGCGGCAGCCGGAAGCTCGAAGGTTTCCTCTTTCTCCACCCGGTTGCGGTCGGCGAACACCTGAAGATAGGGGAATCGGAACTCGCGGTTGAATGCGGTGACGCTGCGCTCGGCCATGATGCGCAGCAGCAACGAGTGAATCTGGGGACGCGCCCGGTTGATTTCGTTGAAGAAGAAGGTCGAAAGCCCCTCACCGTGCTTGAGCACGGGACCTGGATCGACTCGCGGCCGGCCGTTCTCGTCGAGGTAGGTGTAATAGATCAAATCGGCGGGCATCAAATCGATGGTCCCTTCGATCCGTTCGTACTCGCCCCCGATGGCGAGTGACACGGCTCTCAGCAAAGTGGTCTTGCCCACACCGACGTTGCCCTCCAGCAGCACGTGGCCGCGGGCGAACACGGCGATGGTCATCAGCCGGATTGCTCGCGGCTGGCCGATGATGGCTTTTTCGATTTCCGACTCGAAGCGAAAAGCTTTTTCTCGCCAGTCGGCCAATAGTTGTTCGGAATGCATGTTTGAATTATTGGAATAGCCAACCTATCGTAAGGCGGGTTAGCCGGTATTCCGGCGTAACCCGCCTTACGAGGCGAGGCGGCGGGTTACGCAAGTACGCTAACCCGCCCTACAACTCCCAAGCCGCCAGCCAACTCAATCTACCTTGTAGACGAACTTCCCGGTCTTGCTGAACTGTTCCCAGCGCTTCTGATTGCGGGCTTCCATGGCCTTGATGGCCTCTTGTTGCTTGTTCAGCTCCGCCGGGTCGTGCTTCGGATCATATTTGCTGCCCGCCACTTTTTCGGGATAACCGGGTTTCGGCTCCCAGCAATTGCCCGGTGCCTTGCACTTGGTGCCGTCGTAGGCACTCGCGTTGAAAGCGGCTATGGACAACAGCCCGGCGCTCAGGATTAAAGTTTTCAGTTTCATTGGTCGAGTCTCCTGTTCGGTGGTGGGGAAAGCTATTTGAGCCATTCGGCCTTGGCGGGATCGCCTTTGTAGATGTCGCGCAGCCAAGCCATGACTCGAAGCATTTCGTCGGCGTTCAGATTGGTACTCTGCGGCCCCATCATGCCTTGGGCACCGCCCCAGAGAACTTCGAACAAGCCGACATCGGTAGCGGCTCTCGGGTAAGTCCAGTAGTCGTCTCCCAGTCCCGGCCCCAGTTTGCCTTCGGCCTCGTGACCATGGCAGCCGGAGCAGGCGGTGAGATACAGGCTATGGCCTTTTTCGATGGCTTCCTTGTCGCCGTTGTAGGGGTTCTTGCCTGTTTCCTTGAATTTCTTGAAAGCGTCCGTATCGCCGCCTTTTTTACCGTATTCGAAATCCAGGGTCTCGCCGGTGACGGCGTGGCGAAAAGTGATTTCCGCACAGCTTTCGGCGGATACGAGGGCCACGCCCACGGCGAGCGCAGCCATACTGATTCGTAATTTCATGAAGCTTGTGTCCTCTTCGTTTTTTTATTCATTTAATTCGTGGCCGGCTGAAACCTGGCAGCGCCCAGGAATTCCGCTCACGGATTCCTGCCGCACATCCCTGTGCGGCCCCCCCTAAGGGTGCCGCGTGTGCAAGTCAGCCTCGCTCCGCTACTCAGTGCTGCCTCGCCGATCGCCAGGCCGACTTGTCATGCGGCAGATCCCTCTGCCGCACCTTCCATGTACTCTGCGGACCAGCCGGCAGAACAGCCCTCGGGAAGAGGGGTTTGACGCGAACGGTCAGCCAAACTGAAAAACGGGAATGTTTTTCATTAGCCACCACTCGTCCGCCGCATCCGTGCTACGTCGATTTGCCTTTTTTGGCGATCTCCCTCGCAGCCGCTCCCGTTTCCTCCACGGGCAATAGCGGAACTCCCTCCGCGTTGAGCAGCGCGCGAATCTCCTTCTCGCGCTTCTTCAACACCCGGTTGATGTCCGCCAGCAAGGCTTCCTCACCTTTTCTCACGCCAACGGAGGTGGAATAGTGGTGCGGCACCTTTTCCCCGTCCGAGCGGGCCTGATGATCCGGGATCACTCGCATCTCCAGAGGTCTGTCCGCGTTTTTGACATAACGGGCAGCCTGGGGCCCCCAAAGCACCGCCAGGTCGGCGCTGCCGGACTCGACTTCCCGAACCAGTTTTTCGGGGTCGTAGCGAACATATTGGTTGCGGCGCGCCTTGAAACCAACCAGGGATTGCAGGTAGTTGAACTGGTCGTAATAGCGTCCGACCTTCTTGAGCATGGTCTCCGCGGGGGTATCCGGCATGAACGCGATACGTTCGGCCTTCTTCAGAAAGTCGCTGTCCCAATCGGCGACCTTTACTCCTTTTTCCTTGCGGTATATGAACACGTACCCGGAACGATAATACGGCTTCGACGTCGACATCCGCGGATCGTCCGTATCCACGCCGATAACGACATCGCACAAGCCCCGATCCAGCTGGTCCCGAATGAAGTACCGCGGATCTTGCCACCACACGTATTCCACCGGCCTTCCCAATTCCTTGCCGATCAGTTCCGCCAGCTTGTTTTCGAAGCCTTCGCCGTCCTTGTTTGAATAAGGCAGTTCGTTTTCCGCAGCACAAACTTTGAGGGGCTCTGCGGCCGCCTCAGGTCCGCTGCCGATATCGGCCAACAGCCAGGCGCAAATGACTATGCGTGTCAAACGCATGGGGTGATTTCCTCCCAATAAATAAAGAGTCGCTCGACGTAGGGCGGGTTAGACGCGCAGCCCCACCTTGCCATCCGGATTCCACGGCAGTCCGGCGCGTCGTAACCCGCCGGATGTCGCGGACGGCGGGTTACGCGAGTACGCTAACCCGCCCTACGACCATGCGGTACTTATAGCGAGAACACGAACAGCGCACCGCCCATCTGGGTGTGGTGAGCCAGCTCCTTGAACGCGCCTACCGCACCAAGACCAGCGGTCGGGTCCTTCAGGTCGAACACCAGACCGACACCAGGCCAGCCGCCGACGCCCGAGTAGATGGCGACGTACTGTCTGCCGTTGTGCTTATAAGTGATGGGATGGCCGATAACGCCGGAAGGAAGCTTGAACTTCCAGACCTCCTTGCCGTTGCGGGAATCCAGCGCCTTGATGTAGCCATCGAGCGTACCGTAGAACACCAGATTGCCGGCGGTCGCCAGGGTGCCTCCCCAGACGGCGAACTTCTCCGGAATTTCCCATTCCATCTTGCCGGTGACCGAGTTCATGGCCTTGACCTGACCCAAGGTGCCTTTCGGTCCCGGATACATATTGAGGGTCGCGCCCACGAAGAACTGGCCGGCACGGTAAGGCAGCATGAACGGTTCCCAATCCATGCAGATGTGGTTCACGCCCATGAAGAACAGTTTCTTTTCAGGGTCGTAGGATTCGATACCCTGGTTGTGGTAACCCATGGCCGAGGGGCAAATCCCTTTCGCTTCGTGGTCCATGCGGGTGGAGTATTCCGGATCGCGGATCGGCAAGCCAGTCTTGAGATCGACCTTTTTCACCCAATTCACGGTGTCGTCGATCTTGAAGGCGTTGACCAGATCGCCGGTTTCCCGGTTGAGGGTGTAGACGATGCCATTGCGGTCGGGATGGGTCAGAAGCGGCGTCATCTTGCCGTCCACTTCCTGCTCGGACAAGCCCATGTAATTGACACCGGCGTAATCCCATTCGTCGTGCGGCGTCTTCTGATAGCCGAACTTGGCCTTGCCGGTGTTGAGATCACGACCCCAAATGGTCATGGTCCACTTGTTGTCGCCGGGGCGCATGGTTTCGTTCCAGGGCGCCGGGTTGCCGGAACCGTAGTAGATCATGTCCAGCTTGGGATCATAGGCATACCAGCCCCAGTTGGTGCCGCCGCCGATCTTCCAGGCGTCGCCTTCCCAGGTTTGCTGGCCGAGCCCGAACTGGCCGTAGTGAGGGTTATGTACGTTGAACGACTTGTCCAACAGCAGATCTTCGTCGGAACCGGTGGCGTAGGCACGCCATTCCATCTTGCCGTCCTTGATGTTGTAGGCGGTCACGTAGCCGCGCACGCCCAGCTCGGCTCCGGCGGACCCGACCAGCACCTTGTCCTTAGCCACGAAGGGCGCGCCGGTCAGGGTGGAACCCATGGTGATGTCGGAGTTTTCCATCTTCCAGATTTCTTCGCCGGTCTTGGCGTTGAGGGCGACGACGTGGCCGTCCAACTGATTCAGGAAAATCTTGGCCGGACCGTGGTCGCCGGCGGGTACGTAGGCGAGGCCTCGGTTCACTACGTCGCAGCAGGCAACGGCGCGGGCCGCCGGATTCTGCTTCGGCTTGTATTGCCAGAGAATCTTGCCGGGATCGTTGAGATCGAGGGCGTATACGTTGTTGGGGAACGGCGTGTGGACGTACATGATGCCGTCCGCTACTAGGGGGGCACCCTCGTGACCATGCAGTGTGCCGGTGGAGAACGTCCACGCCACCTTGAGGTGATGGATGTTCTCTACATTGATTTGGTCCATCTCGGAGTAGTGGGTGGCGCTGTAATCCTTGGTCTGCATGACCCAGTTCTTCGGATCCTTAGCCATTTCGATGAGAGCGTCGTTTGCGGAGCCGGTGCCGGAGACGGCCAAAAGCCCGCCTGCCATCAGAGCGCCGCTGACGGCCGCCGCCAGTTTGCGTTTTTGCATGTTTTCTCCTCGCTGAATACTTGTTCGGACTGTCCTGAGACAGAGCGATCACGGATCGATGATCACGGCGGCGAATTTTGGAAGAATCGCATGGCGGGCTGTAGTGAAATAAGCCCGAATTGGGACAGGAAAAAATCAGGAAGAAATGCGATAGATCTCCCGCTCCCTTACGGGTTTCCGTTTTGTTAATCAGGCCCATAAATACCCTCCTGGTGTTTCGGGCCGCTGCCAAGGCCACGGGTACACGCCCGGCCTTGGCGCAGGCGGCTTGTCGCCGCGCCGGGCCATCCCTGCCCCGGATTAACCCGGCCTAATTTAGAGGCCGGGCTAATAAATCAAAAAACGGTACGATCTCGGGAAAAATTCCTTTTTTTTCAAGTATTGGTTCACGCTCTTGACAGGGTAATTCGTGTTCTCTAGCTTGATTCGATTCAAATTCCCGTTGAAAAAGATGAAGAGAGTTACCGAATTGCTAAAGAATGACGTTCATCCGTTTTGATTTACTCTCGAACGGGCTCGCTGGAGCCCGTTTTCGTTTCTATGAAAAGGCTGAAGATTCACAGCCGCGCCGATAAAAATCATGCACGAAAGCCTTAGCTTACGTTTTCGCCTGAACCTGATGATCGTGCTGACCATGCTGGCGATACTGGGCCTCGGCACTTTATTCGCCGTCCACAACGCCCGCCGATCGGTAGCAGAGGAAATCGATTCCACGGTCAATCTAGCCCTGCAACTGATCGAAGTCAGCTTGTCCGAAGGTCGAAACTCTACGGATGATTCGCTAGGCAATTGGTTCTCCCAGTTGAATAGACTGGACAAGACCCGGCACCTTCGCATTCAAGTCCGCCAAACCCCGGATCGAGTGGATGGAAGCACATTTGGACAGCCTCAGGCTGGCCCGAAGGGCGAATCCCAAGGACGGGGCGAGCACTCTCTCACCGACTCGGCGGCACGAGGGAATCCACGAACATCCGAAGTGCCCGGCTGGTTTGCCTGGGCCGTCAAGCCCGATTCCAGTTCCATCGTCGCCGAAAAACGGGTAGAAACCGACGGCAAGGATGTCATCAGCATTCTTATCGAAGCCAACCCGGAGGACGAAATTGCCGAAGCTTGGAACGAAGCTCTGGGCTTTTTGACGCTCATAGCGGTCCTGGCAGTGACGATCTATGCCCTGGTGCACATTACGGTAGGCAGGGCCTTCCGGTGCGTAGGCGTGATTCTCGACGGTCTGGAAGACATCGAGAGAGGCGATTACGGCAGGCGTCTGCCGAGCTTTTCCTTGCCTGAATTCGCGCGGATTTCTCGAGCGTTCAACCATATGGCCTCGACTTTGGAAAAGGCCCGCGACGAAAACCGCGCGCTCACTCAGCAGTCCTTGGCCATACAGGAGGAAGAACGGCGCTATCTGGCTCAGGAACTGCACGACGAGCTCGGACAATCTTTGAGCGCGATCAAGGTCATGGCAGCCTCGCTGCGCAAGCGGGACAGCCGCCCTCAGGATAATGAAGCCATCGAGTGCATCATGGGCGTTTGCGACCGGCTGTTCGGCGTCGTGCGCGGAATGATGCGCCGTCTGCGCCCTCTCATGCTGGACGAACTGGGGCTCATCGCCTCGTTGGAAGATCTGATCGAAAGCTGGCGGAGCCGCAATCCCGGCGTCAGTCTTCACTTCGATTGTGAAGACGATGTCGACGAACTCGCCGGTGCCGGGAAAATCCATCTGTTTCGTATCGTGCAGGAATGTCTTACGAACGTCGTTAAACACGCCGAAGCCGACGGCGTTTGGATAGAACTTCGACTGAAGGAAATGGACACCCGTTCTCGAAGCTGGATCCAGCTCAAAATCAGCGACAACGGATGCGGATTCGATCCGAACCAACCTAGGCGCGGCTTCGGATTGATCGGCATTCGTGAACGCGTCGCCAGCCTGGGCGGGCAATTCAGCCTGAACACCCGCTCCGGCGAAGGCGTATCGCTCGAAGTCTGCGTACCTTGCGGAGAAGCCTCCCGATGAATCCGAAAATCACCGTTATGCTGGTCGATGACCATGCCGTGGTCCGTGCGGGCTATCGCCTCCTGCTGTCTCAAAGCGAAAATATCGAGGTGATCTGCGAAGCCGAACGCGGCGAGGAAGCCTGCCAATACTATTCCGAGTCGCAACCCAATGTGATCGTCATGGACCTCAGCCTGCCGGGGATAGGCGGGCTTGCCTCGATCCGCCGCATTTCCGGTCGCGATCCCGGAGCCAAAATACTCGTGTTCAGCATCCATGACGAACTGGTTTATGTCCTTAGGGCCTTGGAGGCCGGCGCCAAGGGCTACATCACCAAGAGCAGCGCTCCGGAGACCTTGGTCGAGGCCGTTAAGAAAGTGGCCGGGGGCGAAACTTATGTGGAACCGGAAATCGCTCAGAAACTATTGGTTCAAACCATCACCGGAAAAGACGCTTCCACCGATTTGAACTCGCTTTCCGCCCGCGAATTCGACGTGTTTTGTCTGTTGGCCAAAGGTTATACGACCCGAGAGGTCGCTGACGAACTCCGCCTCAGCTATAAAACCGTCGGCAATTACACCACTCTGATCAAGAACAAGCTCAATGTAAGCACCACCGCGGAAATGGCTCGCCTCGCCTATCAATACGGCCTCTTGAAGGCTTAAACGTCGGGAATTTTTCCCATATTCCATCCGGTTAAACTCCCTTACCATTCCCTGTTCTGCTGAATGTGTGGGGGTTTTTATGTTTATAAGAAGAATATGTTACACGGGAACCTCTCTGCTGGTCCTCGTGAGTACGGAAATTGCCGTTGCCGCGGAAAACGAAGACGGCAGCGTAAATCTGGGTACGGTCGAAATTGTGGGTGAAACGCCGCTGATGGTCTCGGGCGTACCGGCGGAGAAAATTCCGTCGCCGGTGCAGACGGCCACGTCCAAGCAACTCGATGACTATCAGAGCTTTTCGCTCGCGGATTACATGCGTTGGAACTTCGCCAGCGTCAACGTCAACGATGCCCAAAACAACCCGTTCCAGCCCGATGTTCAATTCAGGGGGTTTACCGCATCGCCGCTGCTGGGATTACCCCAAGGGTTATCGGTCTATGTCAACGGCATTCGTTTCAACGAACCGTTCGGCGATACCGTCAACTGGGACTTGATCCCCGAAGGCGCCATCGAACGAATGACGCTGCACTCGGGCTCGAATCCGGTTTACGGCCTGAACAGCCTGGGTGGGGCTATTTCCATGCGCACCAAGACCGGTTTCAGTGCACCGGGCCACACGCTCGAGGTGGCAGGCGGCTCCTGGGGACGGCACTGGCAGGAAATTACCAGCGGATGGAACAACGGCACGGTCGGCTATTTCGTCGATCTCAAGAGCTTCTATGAAGACGGCTGGCGCGATAACTCGCCCACCGACGTCAAGCAGGGATTCGGAACGTTTAGCTGGCAAAACGAACGGTCCAAGTTGAACCTCACCCTGGCTTCCAACAATAACCGATTGATCGGCAACGGTGCTTTGCCGCTTCAACTGGCCAAGCAAGATCCGGAAGCGATTTTCACCCATCCGGACCGTACCATCACCCGATTGTTCCTGGCGTCCTTGGACGGCAGCACCTGGCTTACCGATCACTTCGAGCTGTCGGGTAACGCTTATTTCCGGCAAAACCGGATCAAGACGTTCAATGGCGACGATTCCGATTTCGAGGAATGCGAGGACGAGGCCAACGAAGGTTTCCTTTGCGAGGAGGAAGGCGATGAAGAAGAGATCGTCGAAGATGTCAACGGCGGTAACGTCTTGGCCAGCGACGCGGTCGAGGGGGCGACCAACAACACCAGCCAAACCAACCAGCGCAGTTACGGCGGCAGCTTGCAGGGCGCTTTCGAGCACGATCTCTTCGCCATGCACAATCGAATCGTCGCCGGCGGAAGTTATGACGAAGGACGCATTCATTTCAGCTCGGATACGGAGCTCGCTTCTCTCACCGACGACCGAGGCACCATAGGCAGCGGAGTCCTGGTGGGCGAATCGCGGGTGAGAGTCCACGCCCATGTTCGTCACCACGGAATTTATTTCAGCGACACCTTGTCGGTCACCGACAAACTGGCGGTGACGGCAGCGGGCCGTTACAACCTGTCTTTCGTCCGGCTCGACGATCAGTACGGCGAGGACTTGAACGGCTTTCACAAGTTCGAACGGTTCAACCCCTCGGCCGGACTGACCTATGCCTTCCTACCGGAATTCACCGCTTACGGCAGCTATAGCGAATCGAACCGGGCACCGACTCCGGTTGAGCTGACCTGCGCCAATCCGGAAGCCCCTTGCAAGCTACCGAACGCGTTTCTTGCCGACCCGCCGCTGGATCAGGTGGTGGCCAAAACTTGGGAAGCCGGTTTCCGGGGCGAATTCGCTCGACTGTGGGGCGGAAATATCAACTGGAACGCTGGCCTGTTCCAAACTGAAAACCACGACGACATTCTTTTCATCAGCAGCGGCAATCTCACCAATCAGGGTTACTTCGACAACGTCGGGACCACCCGGCGCCGGGGTATCGAACTTGGGCTTTCCGGGGCATTCGAGCGGGTGCGGTTCGGAATCAATTACACACTGCTCGATGCCACCTTCCGTACGCCATTTCTTGCTAGCAGCCCGAATAACCCGTCCGCTGATGATAACGGCCAGATCCAGGTGGAAAAAGGCGACCGCGTCCCCGGCCTTCCGAAGCACATGCTGAAAGTCTCGACGGACGTGGAGGTCGTTAAAGGACTGACCGTGGGCGTAAACATGATTTACAACAGCGGTCAGTACTTCCGTGGCGACGAAGCCAATCTAAACAAGCCGCTTGAGGAATATGCCGTGTTCAACCTACATGGCGAATACCGTTTCAACAAGCACGTGGCATTATTCAGCCGTATCGACAACCTGTTCGACAAACGGTACTACACTTTCGGACTATATGGCGAAGCTGACGAAGTGCTTGGTGATAGCTTTACCGATCCACGTTTCGTGGGCATCGGCTCTCCGAGGGCTGGTTGGGTCGGGCTTAAGCTGTCCCTATGAGTTCGGCGTTTACCATCCGCTGTTTTACATATTGTTTTCCGGACGGTAATAACCGGGCCCTATTTAATTCATAAGAATGTCTTATGACAAAGGCGAGTATAAGTCTGTATACTTTATACCAACCTCAATAGAACTTGGTGTGATTTAGTTCGAAACTTCGATTGAGTCCGGCCGAAAGTTCTCCTCCTCTTGGCGACCCTAGTGGTCGCTTTTTTTTGCCCGACGGCAGGCAAAAAAAAGCCCGCAGTACGCGGGCAATATCATTATTATTGTTGTTGTAGCGTAACGCGTCGGCCACTAGCGGCGACGCATCTTGTTAGTGCTTTTATAGTAGTTATATCGCCCCCTAAGGGGTCTTTCCTCCTCTTTGACGACTCTATGTTTTCGCGCTTCCTCCGTAAAGCTGCGGCACAGTCTAAAGAAAAAATTTTGTGTGTCCACACTTTTTTACCCGTCCCTTGATCTATGAACACCCTCACAATTTTTTCTTTAAAAATCTGAAACCTATTTGTATTCGAATAGAAGTATTTTCTAATACCCAAGCAAATTACTAAGGATTTAAGTATCGCTGAGTATCCGCAATGTTTCCAAAAATGATCAGGTCGATACAGTTCGCGTCCAACACACAAATCTCATTTTGAGACATGCGAGATGAGGTGCTATCGGATGGCGCCCCTCGGTAACCGGGGATGGGATATGGATACGACCGCAAAAAACGGCTCAAGGAGTTCCCCCAGCGGCCCCACGCGCGAGATCCATCCCTTCCATCCAGGTCCGGACCGCCGCTATGGCGTCGTCGGCCAGATCCGCCAAGGACACTACCGCGCCTGCGGCATCGGCGCTAGGCGAGATCTTGTCGAGTTCGAAGGTCCGTTCGGCCAGAAGCTTCTTACTGCTGCGATCGTAAGCCGACGCGCGAAAGCGAATCAGCGCCTTGGCGTGGTCGGGGCGGTCGAAAATCTGCTCGAACTCCTGAAGTTCGATTCGAACCCGTAGTGGTCCGCCATCGCCCGAAAGTTCAAAGCGCAGTTCCAGAAGTTCAGGCGGAGGCGCGATCCAGCGGTCCAAAGTGTAAACTCCAACCCGTGTGGCATCCGAATACACGAGACGATAACGAATTCGGTCGTCTTTCAACCACTCCGGAGCGGTCACGTCCACTTTGGACCAAGGTGCCGGCAGACGGTCCGAACCGTGCGGCAGCGGTCCCAGATCATGAAGCCTAGGCGGAGGTGATTTTTCAGGCGTGAAGGTACAACCCGAGGCGATCAAGATCACAAGAAACAGCTTTGCGAAAAGAAATCTCTTCATTTCGGCTCCTGAAAGCCCGGCTCTCCCGGTCCAGGCACTTGCTTGGGCGGCCCGAGCAACAGGATCCGCGGGTCATCTCTCAGCATATCGGACAGATGTCGAACGTTGACGGCGATCGAACGGGTCTCGTCGAGCAATGCGTTTACCTTAGGCAGAGTGGATTGCACCACCACATCTCCCGCCGAGCTACCGGCGGTGATCAAGTCTTCCGTGTTCCTGGCGAGCCCTCGGATTTCCTTGACAGCGATTCCCAGGTCATCAGTCAGGCGCGTGATTCCCGCCATCATCCGCTGCGCCTCTCCGGTCAAAGCGGGCATTTCCGCCAGCATCTCGTCCATGCTTTCCTCTAATGTAGCCAATTGTTCGGCTGCGATCGCAACCGATTCCAGAATACGCTGAATCCGTTCGCGATTGCTTTCGTTCAGCACGCTGTTGAGCCGGTTCGCCAACACGCCGAGCTGGGAGAGGATGTCTTGCCCCGATTCGGTCAGCTTATCGAACAGCGAAGGCCGTAGCGGAATACGCGCGGGATTGTCGGGATCCGTAGGTAAAGGCTCCGGTTGTTCGCCGGTGTCGAACAGTTCCACCTGCGCCAGGCCGGTCAGCGCCTGAACGCGCAGCATGGCGTAGGTGCCATGGGTAATCGGCAGATCCTCATTCAACTCGACCCGGACGAGAATGTTCCGGCGGTCTTCAGGATCGAAACTGATGGATGACACTTTGCCGGCATTCACGCCGCGAAAAAGGACGGTCGACTCGGGATTGAGCCCCGAAACCGCTCCCTGGGTGACGACATAATAGCTCTTGTATTCTTCGCCGTAGTTCCCCAACCATAAGGCGGCGATGATCGACGCCGCACCCAAAATGATTACGAACAATCCGGTCAGGAATGCATAGGTTTCTCTACCCATATCAACCGATCCGCTCGAAAACGCGGTGACCGCGCTTTCCATGAAAATAATGCCGGGCAAAAGGATGTTCGGAAGCCAACGCATCCTCAACCGGACCACACACGACTAGCTGCTGATCGGCCAGTACGCCGACCTTCGTGCATAAATCTTTTACCGTGTCCAAATCGTGCGTCACCATGACCACCGTAAAGCCGAGTTCCCGATGCAGCCCGCTCAGTAGATCGACAAACTCTTCGCTCAGCACGGGATCGAGCCCCGAGGTCGGCTCATCGAGAAACAGCAATTCAGGCTCCATCACCAGCGCCCGCGCCAAGGCGACCCGCTTGATCATGCCGCCGGACAGTTCGGATGGCATCAACAAACCGGCGTTTTCGGTCAACCCCACCATAGTAAGCTTCATACGTACCAAATGGCCGATGAGTTCTTCATCGAAAAGACCGAATTCACGCAATGGGAATGCGATGTTATCGAAAACGCTCAGGGCACTGAATAAAGCTCCTCCCTGAAAAAGCACGCCGCAACGGTTGCGGAGCCGCTGGTGACGATCGGCCGCGGCGTCCTGCAGACACTCGCCGAAGAGGTAGACTTTGCCACGGGTCGGCTCCTGGAGTCCGATCATTTCCCGCATCAGCACCGTCTTGCCGCTCCCAGAGCCGCCGACCAATCCGAAGATTTCCCCCTTGCCCAGCGTCAGGCTGATGTCCCGATGCACCACGTTTTTTCCGAAACAGGTCCAAATCCGTTCCATTCGGATGACGGGATCGCTCATGATTACAGCCCTACCCCGCGGAACAGGATTGCGAAAACAGCGTCTATCAAGATTACTAGAGTAATTGATGCGACCACCGAGCGGGTGGTTTCATTGCCCAAACTCTCGGTGTTCGGCTCTATGCGTAAGCCGAAATGACAAGCCAAGAGTGCGATGAACAGCCCGAACACCGCTCCCTTGCCGAACCCGATCGTGAAATTGGCCGCCGGTACCGCATCAGGTAATTTCATGAAGAATTGATAATAACCAACTCCCAGTTCGAAATGCGCGGCGATCGCTCCGCCGATCAATGCGATCGCATCGGTCCAAACGACCAGGAGCGGCAAGGCAACCATCAGGGCGACGACTTTTGGAAAAATAAGGCGTAGCGAACGGGAAATACCTAGCGCTTCGAGCGCATCCAATTCCTGAGTGACTCGCATCACACCGATACGCGCGGTCATGGCCGATCCCGAGCGTCCCGCCACGAGAATGGCCGCAAGCAGTGGACCGAGTTCTCGGATAATGCTCAGCCCGAGTATGTTGACGATGTAGATTTGAGCGCCGAAGGTTTGTAATTGCAGGGACGAGAGGTAGCTAACCACGATTCCGATGAGAAACCCGACCAAAGCGGTAATGCCCAACGCACGTCCCCCGGTCTCATGAATCGCCGCCGAGATTTCCCGCCACGGCACGTCCCGAGGATGGCGCAGCACATGCCCCACATCCAAGATCAATTGTCCGAGTATCGAGACAAGCGCCCTTAAATGTTCGGTTCCAACGGAAAAGAAGCTTCGAACGCGCTCGCCGACCGGTTTCGCATGCCGGACTATCGGCCCGAAGGAGGTTGCAGACCAGTTCTGCAACCGGATGAACGTAGACTCCTGCTCGGGGCGCAAATAGACCTTGCCTGGCAACTGCCCACCCCAGGCTCGCCAAAGCAAAAATGCCCCCGCACTGTCCAAGGCGGCAACTTCGCGGATGTCCCACTCGCTTGCTTCATCGCGGGCATAGACCTGAAGCTGTTCGCGAAGACGCGCCCCCTCCGCCGACAGGCCGCGCAAATTCCAGCCCCCCTTCAGCACGAGAATATAACGGCCGGATACTGTCCTTTTTTCGATAGACGGCGTGAATGACTCACCGGGCGACTGCTTTACCATGCCGGGTATTCAATCGCCTTTAGTGCCTACGCACAAGGCCGCAGCCTAATCGACATCGCTGCGGGTTTGGTCTCGGAGACGCTCGTCAGTGTCCGGCCGGCCGTGCCGGTCTGTCGCCGAATACCCGCATCAAACTTGCGATAGTGGCGAGCGTCGCGAGATAAAACAGGATTTGCACGCCGTCCGGACGGGACACGTAACCCAACAGAGTATGCAAGACTTGACCGATCAAACTGTCTTCGGACAACCAATTGGAGGTATTCCACACCTCGTGACCCAAAGGCGGAAGCAGATCGGCCTGCACCAGATAGGCCGCTCCCTGAGAAGCCAGGCCGGCGGCCAAAAATAAAATAAGCCAACTGGTAACCTTGAATAGATAACGCGTAGGAATACGAAGCAAACCATAATACATCGCCAAGCCCACGGCTGTGCCGAGCGAAATGCCGACGACTCCGCCCGTCAGCATCGATCCCGTATGGCTTCCGTCTGCTGACGCGATCCCATATAAAAAGAGAACGACCTCCGAGCCTTCCCGTAGCACCGCGAGCCCCACCACGACTGCCAGAGCATAGAGCGGCCGGTCGCCCGACAGCACGGCTTTTCCGACCTGGCTCATCGCCTGGGCGAGCTCTCGCCCGTGACGCTGCATCCAGATATTGTGCCAACCGAGCATCGCGACCGCGGTAAACAACACGGCCGCGTTGAAAAGATCCTGCCCGACACCCGATGCCGCTTCCGCGAGGGTATCGGCAAAACCCGCAACCACGCAGGCGCCTATAAGCCCGCCTCCGACGCCGCTCCATATCCACCAACTGCGAGCGGCAACGCCGCGGCTGGCCGCCATGACGATACTGATCACCAATGCGGCCTCGATGACCTCTCGGAATACGATGAGTGCAGTGGCTAACATGTTCTGACCAATACCGCTTTATTTTGCAACGATGTGCCCTTTGGCGGATTCCTCATGAAATTCGCCAAAAAAATCATACGTACCCGGATCAAGTGGACCGATCGATACGGTGACCTGACTCTTGCCTGGAATGATCTTTTCCCTCTTCAAGGATCGACTCTCGAATTCCTCCGGCGTCGGGTCTTCATTTTTCACGACCAGTTTGATCTTCTGGCCTGCAGGCACCTCGAGCTCTGCCGGTTCGAAACGATGCTCCTTAATGATCAGCGTATAGGTCTCAGCCGCCGAAACCGAGCCGCAAACCATCAAAAGTGCGCTTAAAACGACAAACCGGCCCGAGTAAGTCCTGTTCTGCATGATGTTCGGTCCTCTCAAGTTCGAAGAAGTAAGTCAACCGCGCGATTGCTACGGTTTTTCAGAAAGCTAAATGATAATCCTTATCAATTGATTAGGCAAACCGGGTAGGCTGACTTTATGGGCCGGTTTGGATTGGAAAAATGACCGAAGCGTCGATAGCGTTTCTTTCGATCGGCCTCTTTTACTCGCGGATTTCCGTTCGGCATCCTTCAAATTTTACTTGCCCGCATGATGAGGCCGTGATAGGTAGGCAATCACGGGATGTGGCATCAGGCACGCATCCCGGAAGCCAACTATTTTTGAAGTCACACCATGCCCCGTTATATCGCCGTCATCGATCAAGGCACCAGCAGTACTCGGTGCATTCTCTTCGATCACACCGGACGTGCGGGAGCGATGGCTCAAGCCGAGCACCGGCAGTTCTACCCTAGGCCCGGCTGGGTTGAACACGATCCGCTGGAAATCTGGCGAAACGCCCAAGCGGTGGTCGTAGAGGCCTTGCGAAAAGCGGAAGTCGAAGCCGATGAAATCGTAGCTCTCGGAGTGACTAATCAGCGCGAAACGCTTGTCGTCTGGGATAAAATCACCGGGAAACCGGTATATCCCGCCATCGTTTGGCAAGATACGCGCAGCGCCGAAATTTGCGAGCGGCTTGCCATCGAAGGCGGACAGGATAGATTTCGCGCAAGAACCGGACTGCCGATCGCCACCTATTTTTCGGGGCCCAAACTTCAATGGCTGTTGGATAACGTAGAAGAGGCCAGGATTCAGGCCGAACGCGGCGAGTTGCTGTGCGGCACGATCGACAGCTGGCTGGTTTGGAGCCTAACCGGCGGTAAGGAGGGCGGCGCACATGTCACCGACGTAAGCAACGCCTCGCGCACGCTGTTGATGAATCTTGAAACCCTGGCATGGGACGAAGAACTGCTCGCCGCCATGAATATACCCGCTTCCATCCTGCCGACGATCCGTTCTTCATCCGAAATTTACGGCGTCGCCCAAGGGGCACTCGCCGGCGTTCCGGTCGCAGGTATTTTAGGCGATCAACAAGCCGCCTTATTCGGGCAAACCTGTTTCGCCGAGGGGGAAGCAAAAAACACCTATGGAACCGGATGCTTCATGCTTCTGAACACCGGCCTTAAGCCGGTGCAATCCCGCCATGGGCTCATCACGACAGTAGCGTACCAACTCGGCGGCGCAGCTCCAATCTTCGCGCTTGAAGGCTCGATAGCGGTCACGGGAGCTCTCGTGCAGTGGCTCAGGGATAATCTGGAGCTCATTCGGACCTCCGCGGAAGTCGAGTCGCTGGCCAATACCGTCGAGGACAACGGCGGCATCTATATCGTCCCGGCTTTCTCCGGCCTATTCGCGCCCTACTGGCGCAGCGACGCACGGGGAATCGTAATCGGGCTGACCCGCTACGTGAACAAGGGCCACTTTGCCCGAGCCGCACTGGAGGCCACGGCCTATCAGACCCGCGACATCGTTGACGCGATGCGGCAGGAGACGGGCCTGAATCTGGATGCTCTCAAAGCGGACGGCGGCATGGTCGTCAACGAGACCCTCATGCAATTCCAATCCGACATACTCGGCACTCCGGTTATTCGCCCCATCGTGACCGAAACGACGGCACTCGGAGCAGCGTACGCAGCCGGTCTCGCTGTTGGCTTTTGGACCGACATCAAGGAACTGCGCGACTTATGGCGAAAAGACAAGGAATGGCAACCGCGAATGACGGCCGAGACTCGGGAGCGGCTCTATGCCGGCTGGAGCAAGGCGGTCGAACGAACCTTCGGTTGGCTCGACTGAACGAAAACATCTTCATTGCGGGCTTCCGCCTCCGCAGTCCTGGTCTTTCTCGACGGAGCTGCGGTGTTCAGCCTCCGTTCAGGAAACCGGAACAATACTAATCGCGCCTTCTCAGAAAAGGAGCGAATGCCGTGAACAAGCTAAGAAATAGGTTAATGGTGCTGGCCTTTACGATTGCGCTAACGGGCTGTGCGTCTACCGGATATCACAACCATGGCGATTATGCGTATCGCAATACGGTCACCGGTGCCGCAATCGGTGCTGCCGGCGGCGCATTGCTAGGACATGCCGCCGACGATGGCGGACGAGGTGCGCTCGTGGGCGGCGCGGTCGGGGCCGTCGTCGGCGGAGCAGCTGGCTATTACATGGACCAGAAGAAAAAACGCGAGTCTTACTACAACCGTCAGCCCGGTTACAGCAGTTACAACGATGGGTACCGCCCCTCTCCGTATGGCGAACAGCAGCCCCGCACTTATCCGTACCCGTACTGAGCCGCAGCGATAATCACTGCCGAAGCGGCAAAAAACTACGCCCACGAAAAATTTATGATCGCTCCGCCTTCTCGGCTTGCGTGGATAGCGCCCGGTCAACCGAGACCGGGGCATCCTAAAGTGGCGACCGGCTTGGCCGACGACTGGCGCGGCCGCTCGCCGCTTAAACGGCAATCGCCGAGTCTCGGTCTTTTATCGGTCGCCTATTTCTCCTGATAAATGACTTTCGGCTCAAAGTGATAGGCTGGATATCGAGGATCCGGTTGCGGGCTCTCCTCCGGAACTTTTTTTTCCGCCTCTTCGGACGCCGGTATGATCACTTTCGGTTCGAAGTAAGCCGCTGGGTATCTCGGATCCGGCTCCGGAATTTCTGCTTTCGATGAATCACCCGTTGCCCCTTCGGGCGCCGAAATGATCACTTTGGGCTCGAAATCATAGGCCGGATACCGTGGGTCGTCGCCAGCCCAACCTACAGAAGAAACCACCAACGAAAATCCGCCGAAGATAATTGCATTTCTCACGATGCTCACCCCTGTGCCGTCAAGCTGACCCCTTATCACAACAAACTGATCTAGCATGACTCATTAAAGTATCCCAAATTCTTTAATCCTGCTGTTGCCATGTCAACGCGCTTCCCTAAACGGCGGGACCGCAACATTAGAATCGCCTCAAACCGCTGAAAAAGCCACATCTTGGTGCAATATCTTTTCGATTTGCACCTCTCGGGAAAGAAATCGAAATTTCGACCATCATTTTGATGAATTTTCGAGCGAATTAACGCCCTCGATCAATGGCATGAATTCTGCTTAAAGATGAATAAGCGTGATTTTCTACTGGCAAAGGCATTTCCAAAACGCGGAGTGACCGTGACCACTCAGAAGTTGGCTTCACCATCATCGCAGTGAGGGACACTCATGAAAACATCGCTAAGAGTTTTTCTGGAACGCTTTCTAACCGTCTTCATGCTCTGGGGATGCGGCTGGAAACGGCGAAGGCAATCCGGCAGCGAAAGTTATCGAATCGAATGGCAAGACCCGATGACCGGGCAATGGTACGGCGAACAAAACGCGATGAAGCTTCTTAAAGTGTACGCGATGGCGGAATATAGCAAGACGAGCATCAAAACTGACCACTATCGCGCCTATTTTTGACATCGAATCCCATTACCTACCTCCTCTCTAAGCTGCTTGAAAAGGCAGCTTTATTTTTTGCTCCATTCACCAAGCAATGAACAGTATGAAAAGCGCCCCCAGCTCGATAAGCGGAGCTGTACCGCATTGTCTCGGCCGATCAACCTGCGTCCGTTCTGTTTAAACAGCCCCGCAGGAATAATTTCACCACTTGTTCTGTCCAATGCTCGACCTCATCTTCGGTAGGAGCGCTCTCCAAGCCTAGTTGTTGTCGCTGGAAGCGCTCGCCGCGGAGTGCGTTGACAAACTGTCCGGCTAAAAATGCCGGATCCATGGCGATCACATGACCTACTTGCTGATGCATGCCGAAAAACTTCTCGAGCCGATCCAGCGTCCGCTGCGGTCCCTGCTCATAAAACTCCGCTGCAAGCTCCGGAAACTGATGCGCCTCGGCTATCAATTGCGCACGCAAGCGAATGATTTCCGGACGGGAAAGCCGAAAAAGAAAATGCTTTCCGAACACGATCAGTGTTTCCTCCAACGGTTTGGCCAAGGCTTGGTCTAACGGCAACGTCGCCACCAACAGATCGCTATAGTGGCGAATGACCGCTCCGAATAAATCTGCCTTACCGCCAAAGTATCGATAAATGGTACGGAGAGACACGCGAGCCTCGCGGGCGATAGTTTCCAGGCTTACATTGCCGTAGCCTCGCTCTACAAATAGCCGAAGTGCATGATCCAGAAGTTGATCACGGCGGATGGCAGATTCACCCTTCCTAGGTCGGCCTATTCGATTCATTATCGTTACTTTTCACTTTAATAGATGGACACAGTCGTCCAGTTTAGCGAGAATAATGAAACGATATCTTACCCTTTCTTTTCGTGCCGTGTCGCTACTCCCGATCGCTCCCGCTTAATACGCCAAACTTATGCTAGTTTCGTTTGCTGCCGCTAGAGCATGCCGTTCGTCATACCGAACTTCTCCCCGCACTACTTTTCGCCGCATCGCGCTGTGGCTCCTCCTTTGCGCAGCGCTGATCGTACAGCTCTTCGGCTGTAGCAACCGCTCGGAAAACCAAGCGGCCGAGAGTCAAATGCCGCCGGTGAAAGTCAAAGTCGCCCAACCGCTACAAAAGGAAGTCTTGGAATGGGACGAGTACACCGGACGCATAGAAGCGATGGAAACCGTGGAAGTCCGTGCGAGAGTCGACGGCTATCTGGACAGAGTGAACTTCAAGGCTGGCGACAAGGTAAAAAAGGGCGATTTATTGTTTGTCATCGATCCGAGACCTTATCGGGCCGAGCTGAACCGGGCGGAGGGAGAACTCGAACGGGCCAAGGCTCGGCTCGAACTTGCCAAAAACGACTTGCAGCGGGCGGAGCATCTAAGACGGGCCAAGGCCATTTCCGAAGAAGAATACGACGCCCGCAGCAAGGGTCAGCGTGAAGCCATCGCCGCCGTTCGTGCGGCCGAGGCGGCTGCTCAGACAGCCAGGTTGAACCTGGAATTCACCGAGGTGCGAGCGCCTATCGGCGGGCGAATCGCACGCGAGCTTGTCACCCCGGGCAACTTGGTCAGCGGCGGCGGCGGCGGCGGGACTTTGCTGACGATCATTGTATCCATCGATCCGGTTTACGTTTATGTCGACGCAGACGAACGGGCGGTCCTTAAATACAGGCGCTTGGCCGAAGCCGGGAAACGGACGAGCGCTCGCGAAACTCGAATTCCAGCGAAATTGGCGCTGCTCGACGAGTCCGAATTTCCTCATCAGGGTTACATCGATTACATCGAACCGCGCATGGATCCGAGCACCGGCACCTTGCGCGCCCGAGGCGTTTTCAGCAATCCCAACGAACTCCTGAGCCCCGGATTCTTCGCTCGGCTTCGCGTGCCCGGAAGCCCACCTTATCAAGGCCTTCTGGTTCCCGACAGAGCCATCGGCACCGATCAAGGCCAGAAGTTCGTCTGGATCGCGAAAGACGATGGCTCGGCCGAATACCGTCGGATCGTACCGGGCACTGCCGCCGGCCAGATGCGGGTGATATCGGAAGGTTTGCAGCCTGGCGAGTGGGTAATCATCGAAGGCATTCAAAAAATACGTCCCGGCACCAAAATTGAGGCGGAGCGAGTCACGCTTTCAGAGACCGACGGTACTTAATCGGAGACACGACGTCCGGCCATGACGAGATTTACTCACTTTTTCATCGACCGCCCTATCTTCGCGTCGGTTCTTTCGATTCTCATCGTTCTCGTCGGAGGGCTGGCGTCGCTTGCGCTGCCCATCGCCCAATACCCCGAGATCGCACCGCCCAACGTCGTCGTGCGCGCGACCTATCCGGGCGCCAATGCGAAAGTGCTGGCCGAAACGGTGGCGACTCCCATCGAACAGGAGGTCAACGGCGTCGAGGACATGCTGTACATGTCGTCCCAGTCCACCAACGACGGCGTGATGCAGTTGACCATCACGTTCAAACCGGGCACCGATCTCGACAAATCGCAGGTGCTGGTCCAGAACCGTGTGGCTTTGGCCGAGCCGAGGCTGCCTGAAGAAGTGCGCCGGCAAGGCATCACCGTGCGCAAACGCAGTCCGGACTTGAGCCTGGTGGTGAACCTGATTTCCCCCGACGGGCGCTACGACAGCGTGTATCTCAGCAATTACGCGCTGCTGCAAATCCGGGATGTGCTGGCTCGCCTGCCCGGCGTAGGCGACATCGTGCTGTTCGGCGGCCGCGAATACAGCATGCGGATCTGGCTGGACCCGGAAAAGGTAGCCGCCCGCAATCTGACATCCACCGACGTGGTACACGCTATACGCGAGCAGAACATCCAAGTGGCAGCCGGTGTCGTCGGGCAACCGCCTACGCCGGGAGGAATCGAATTTCAGCTTACCGTTACCACCATGGGCCGGCTGACGGATGAAAGCCAGTTCGGCGACATCATCATCAAGACCGGAAAAGACGGCCAGGTGACACGACTCAAGGACGTAGCACGGATCGAACTGGGAGCCAAAGATTACAGTTCGTCGCTCAACCTCGACGGGAAAGCAACGGTAGGCGTGGCTATTTTCCAACTGCCGGGATCCAACGCGATCGAGACCAAGAAAGCGGTAGTGGAAGCCATGGAGAAGCTCAAGCAGCGCTTTCCGGAGGGGCTCGATTACCTGCTCGTCTATGACACCGTGGTGTTCGTCACCCAATCCATCGCTGCCGTCGTAGAGACCCTCTTCGAAGCCATTCTGCTGGTCGTCGTCGTCGTACTGATATTCCTACAGAATTGGCGGGCCACCATCATCCCGCTCCTGGCGGTACCGGTGTCGCTCATCGGCACCTTCGCGGTCATGGCGGCCATGGGACTCTCGCTGAACACGCTTTCCTTGTTCGGACTGGTTCTCGCCATCGGTATCGTGGTAGACGACGCCATCGTCGTGGTCGAGAACGTCGAACGGAACATCGCACTCGGCCTCAGGGCACGGGAAGCGACCCGGCGCGCCATGGAAGAAGTCGTCGGTCCCATCATCGCAACCTCATTGGTGTTGGTTGCGGTGTTCGTACCGACGGCCTTCATTACCGGCGTGTCCGGGGCTTTCTACAAGCAGTTCGCCCTGACCATTTCGGTGTCCACGGTCATTTCCACATTCAACTCGCTCACCTTGAGTCCGGCTCTCTGCGCCCTGCTTCTGGACCGGGCCCACGGTGACAAAGATTGGTTCACGCGCCTGTTCGACCGGCTCTTCGGCTGGTTTTTCCGCGGCTTCAACCGGATTTTCGGCGCCTTCAGCGAGGGCTATTCACGACTGGTCGGCCGACTGATCCGCATCACAAGTGTGGTTCTGGTGCTCTATGTCGTGCTCAACGGACTCAATTTTCTGGCTTTCTCCAAGGTGCCGACCGGGTTCATCCCTCAACAGGATCAAGGCTATCTCATTCTGTACGCACAGCTCCCCGATGCCGCCTCGCTGGAACGTACCGACGCGGTGATCAAGCGCGCCACGGACATCATCCTGAAAACCGAGGGCATCTCGCATGTCAACGCATACGCTGGATATTCGGTGCTGGCCGGAGCCAGCCAGTCCAACGCCGGCACCATGTTCGCCCGTCTCGCCCCGTTCGACGACCGCGCCGGCCATCCGGAACTTTCCGCGGAAGCGATCATAAACAAGCTGCGCCAGAATCTCTCGGGGATAGAGGACGCTCATATCGCGGTATTCTCTCCTCCGCCGGTTCGCGGCCTCAGTTCGGTGGGCGGCTTCAAGCTGCAAATCCAGGACCGCGCCAACGTCGGCCCGGACGAATTGCAACGTATCGCGAGCGAAGTCGTTGCCAAGGGCAACCAGCAACCCGGATTAGTCGGCTTATTTACGACATTCCGGTCCAGCGTGCCGCAAGTCTACGTGGACGTAAACCGGACTCAGGCCAAGTCGTATGATGTTCCTTTGGGCAGCGTCTTCGACACGCTCCAAATTTATCTCGGCTCGCTGTACGTCAACGATTTCAACCGGTTCGGCAGAACTTACCAGGTCACGGCGCAGGCCGATTCGCAGTTCAGACTGAGGCCTTCGGATATCGCCAATCTCAAGACCCGCAACCGGAACGGCGATATGGTTCCGCTGGGTACCCTGGTCGATATTCGCGAAACGGTGGGTCCGGACAAGGTGGCGCACTACAACATGTATCCGTCGGCGGAAATCAACGGCAGCACCTTGCCCGGCGTCAGTTCGGGCCAAGCCATCGCCTTGATGGAAAAGGTGGTGAATCAAGAGCTCCCGCTCACCATGGGCTACGAATGGACCGAACTCAGCCTTCAGCAGATTCTCGCGGGCAATACCGCCATGATCATATTTCCGCTGAGCGTGATCTTCGTGTTTCTTGCCCTGGCTGCGCAGTACGAGAGCTGGTCGTTGCCCTTCGCCGTCATTCTCATCGTGCCCATGTGCCTCTTGAGCTCTATGGCCGGCGTATCGCTCCGCGGCATGGACAACAATATCTTCACTCAGGTTGGCTTTATCGTTCTGGTCGGATTGGCCAGCAAGAATGCGATCCTGATCGTCGAGTTCGCCCGTAATCTTCAAGATAAGGGCAGGGACCGCTATCAAGCCGCCATCGAAGCCGCGCGCCTCCGCCTTCGGCCCATTTTGATGACCTCCTTCGCCTTCATTCTCGGCGTATTCCCGCTGGTCATTTCCAGCGGCGCCGGTGCCGAATCACGGCGGATACTCGGCACCGCCGTCTTCAGCGGCATGCTGGGAGTCACGTTCTTCGGTCTGTTGCTGACTCCAGTGTTCTATGTCGTCATGCGGAGACTGGTCGAGCGCCGTCAGCGGCCATCGCCCGAACCTACCGATACCAAGACTCACTCCACGCCGAATAACAGTCCCTAATTTCGCAAAAAAAATATGTCTATACCTTGCTCTTCCGTCCAGTCCGAGCGATTTGAAAGGCGCGATCGTTTTTCGGGCGCGTCCGCGCGCAATGTCGTCCCGATCATGATCGCTGCGCTTCTTTCCGCCTGTGCAGTCGGTCCCGACTACACGAAACCGGACGCGGCGCCCGGAGCGCAGTTCGCCAACGCCGTGCTTCCCGAGTTCAAACGCGACGGCATCGAAGTGGCTTGGTGGAAGCAGTTCGACGATCCGGTTCTGTCGGACCTCATCGACCGAGCAGTGAGCAACAACCGTGATCTGAAGGCGGCAGAGGCGAATCTCCGCGTTGCGCGCGCCCTTTACCTGGAAGCCGGGCTGGATCTCTTGCCGACCATTACGAGCCACGCCAATTACACGACGCAAAAGCGAAGTTTCGACGCCATGAACCGCCGGACCTTCGCGCCGCGCGAGCTCGAGCTCTTCAATGTCGGTTTCGACGCTTTTTGGGAAGTGGACTTCTTCGGCAGGATACGGCGTAGCGTCGAGGCGCGTGATGCCGAGGTGGATGCCGCGGAGGCCGATCTGCGCGACCTGCTGGTCAGCGTCATTTCGGAGGTAGCGCTTAACTACTTCGAGTTGCGCGGTCTGCAGAATCAACTGGACGTCGCTCAAAAAAACGCCGACAACCAGGCCGCGACCTTGGAATTGACTCAAGCCAGACTGGAAGCCGGACGCGGCACGGAGCTGGACACCTCGCGCGCCAAGGCCCAATTGGACTCCACGCTGGCAACGATTCCGCCGATTCAAACCCGGATTCGCGAAAACATCCATCGCCTCGGCGTGCTGATCGGCCAGCTTCCTGACACGCTCTCCGCGCGCCTGTCAGAACCGGCCCCGATGCCCAAGATTCCGGAAACGATCCATATCGGGGCGCCGGCCGATCTGATGCGCCGCCGCCCCGATATTCGCGTTGCCGAACGCAATTTGGCCGCGGCTACCGCCCGGATCGGCGTCGCTACGGCCGATCTTTTTCCACGAGTGACCTTCAACGGCACGATCGCCTTGGAATCCCGAACTCTGTCGGGCCTCGGCGCGTCCGGTACGGAGGCTTTCTCGGCGGGGCCACGGATTTCGTGGGCGTTCCTGGATCTCGGGCGCGTCCGTGCCCGCATCAGGGCGGCGGACGCCAGCGCGGATGCCACCCTCGCAAATTATGAGCAAACCGTACTCACGGCGCTCGAGGAAACCGAAAATGCATTGGTGAGTTACAATCGGCAGCGCGCCCGCCGCGGGCTGCTGGCTTCGGCCGCGACCTCCAGCGAGCGCGCTCATCAGCTCGCGCATCTTCGTTTCGAGGACGGCATTACGGATTTCCTCACCGTGCTGGACGCCGAACGCCGCTTGCTCTTGGATCAGGAACTGCTGGCCCAAAGCCAGACCGCCACTGCAACCAGTCTGATCGCAGTCTATAAGGCGCTCGGCGGCGGATGGGAAGTTTACGAGTCCGGCCGGAATGCCGTCGCGGCGGTTCCAGCCTCGGCGCGATAGCGTTCCATGGTCCATCTCATATCGCTGCCGCCGTGAATCCGTCGCGGCATTCACGGCAAAACCGACATGTGACTTTCTATGAACGACGAACTACTTTATGAAGTCGACGAGCACGATCGCGTTGTCGGCCCGCGTGTGCGCGGCGAAGTCCATGAGCTCGGACTGCGGCATCGGGCCGTGCACATCCTGGTTTTCAACGATCTCGAGGAAATACTTCTGCAAAAGCGTTCGCGGACCAAGGACATCAATCCCGGACTCTGGGACACGTCCGCCGCCGGGCACGTCGACTGGGGCGAAAGCTACGATGACTGCGCGATGCGGGAATTGGGCGAAGAGCTCGGAATCGCGAGCCGCTCGCCTCTTCGATTCTTGTTCAAGCTGCCCGCCTCAGCGCAAACCGGGTGGGAATTCATTCAGGTTTATCGGGTCGTTCATTCCGGCGCTCTGCAACCCGATCCCAGCGAAATAGACGAGTGCCGATGGTTCGGCATGAACGAGCTGGATGCGTGGGGCAGCAGTTCCGGAATCGAATTGACTTCGTCGTTCCGGCTGATCTGGCAAACCTACCGCAATCCGGAGACCGCAGGTTAACGGTTTTCAGTGGTAGGTCGGCAATCCTTTGCCGACGAAGGTGTCGGCAGAGGATTGCCGACCTACTAGCGCTACACCAAACCGGAAAATGCTCTAATAGTTTTCAGTTCTGATCCAGCCACGCCCGAAGCTTTACGAGCGCCAGTCTGGTCGAGTTGAATGCCAATTCTTCGGGCTCGATTTCGTCAGGCGATACCAGCCGATAATCCGCTACATCGTCCGCTGCCCTGAGCGTGTCGATCTGCGGCGCATCGCAAAGGAAAAACATATCCGTTACTTTGTAAAGTACGCCGCCGTATAGGTAATCATTCGGCGCGCTGGCGAGATAGCGGTAATTGGTCGTTTGGATGTTCAACTCTTCTCCGATTTCTCGCTGTAACGCATCTTCCACGGTTTCGTTGAATTCGATGAACCCGCCGGGAAGGTCCAGCTTGCCTTTCGCCGGGTCCTTGGCACGCACACATAGAATGAGCTGATCCTGGTGAAAAACGAACGCGCCCGCAGCCGTGCACGTGTTGAAGAAGTACAAGAACCCGCAGCGGCCGCATCTTATCGCGCGCTGCTCCTGAACGCTCAAATGCTCACCGCCGCACCGGGGACAAAACCGAAAGGCGTCGTACGGTCCGGGGCCTGGGTCGAAGTCACCGAATGACAAATCCTCAGAACTCTGTAGTTTCATAGTCTCATCGAAATTGAACGATACTCAGTTTGCCTTTCCGCGACAAATAGCGGACTAAATTAGAGATTTGGCACCAAGCGGGCGATTTTTCCGTCGTCGGTCGAAAAATAAAGAAACCCTTCCGGTCCCGTTCTTACATGGCGAAAGTTAACGCCAAGGTCATTCAGCAGTTCCTCCTGCTTCACGATCCTATTGTTGTCGTCTATCACCAGTCGGCGAAGGTGCTGACCGCTCAAATTGGCCACGAACAGATTGCCCTTCCATCTCGGGAAGGCGTCGCCGAAATAGAAAGCGATTCCGGACGGGGAAATGGACGGCACATAATACGCCACAGGCTGTTCCATACCGGCTTTTTCGGTGCCTTCGCCGATTTTCGGTCCCCAATACTCGCGTCCATACGTGATTACGGGCCAGCCGTAGTTCGCTCCCGGACGGATCAAATTGATTTCGTCGCCGCCGCGCGGACCGAACTCGCTCTCCCATAACTCGCCGGTAATCGGATGCTTCACCAGGCCTTGCGGATTGCGGTGACCGTAGCTCCAAATCTCCGGCTTGGCGTCGGGATTATTCGCGAACGGATTGTCGACGGGCGCGCTGCCGTCCTCGTTCAGACGCAGGATCTTGCCGTTGTGGTAGCGCAAGTCTTGCGCATTATGCCGCTCGTTGCGATCGCCAACCGAGATGAAGAGCTTGCCGGCCCCATCGAACTCGATGCGGGAGCCGAAGTGAATGTTATTTCCATTCGGCTCGAAGGCACTGAAAAGCTTCCGGTAATCCTTCAGCTCCGTTCCTTCCAGCCGGCCGCGGCCTAGGGCCGTGGTCATTCCGTGGGTCGCTTTTTCCGAATAGGTCAGATAAATCCAGCCGTTCTTGTCGAACTCGGGATGAACCCTCACGTCCAGCAGTCCGCCTTGTCCGGCCTGAACCACGGCCGGCGCCCCCTGAACGGTTTGCACCGATCTGGTACTCGGATCGAGGATGCGCAGCTGTCCGTCTCGTTCCGTGAATACGATCCGTCCGTCGGGCAAAAAATCGAAACCCCAGACCACGTCTTCCTGTTGGGCGATGACTTCCACTGAAAACGGTTGCCCTTCGGACTCATACGCGCCTCCGGAAGACCGAAAAGCAACGATTCCCATGGCAATAATCGCCAAAAGGAATCCTGCGCGAATTCCGATAGTCCTCATCTTGTCGGCTTCAAGTTTCACGACTCCTCCCTTGGAATTTCCGATCCAAACCGCCTGTCCGTCTCTTTCAACGGATTATGCTTTTCCCCGCCTTATATCCGGACCGACGAAACACCCTCCTTCGGATATAGCCTCAAGCAGCCAGTCGGTTCAAGTCAAATTCGCCGCCAGGTGGTACCGCCAGCCGTATCTTCCAGCACAATGCCCTGCTCCTTGAGTTCATTCCGAATGCGGTCGGCGGTGGCCCAGTCTTTGTTCTTGCGGGCGTCTAAGCGCTCTTGAAT
Source organism: Methylocaldum sp. 14B (assembly GCF_002005105.1). GTDB lineage: Bacteria > Pseudomonadota > Gammaproteobacteria > Methylococcales > Methylococcaceae > Methylocaldum. The sequence goes on from NZ_MSCV01000009.1 coordinate 161,082, forward strand.
TTTTTGCTCGATGCGTTCGTCACTCCAAATAAGCATCGCATCGAGCTGAGCGCCAACGGTAACACCGAGCCTCACTGCTCCAACTCCCGATTTGAAAAACTCTTCCGGATCTGTCTGCAACAGGCCAAGAAGTCCACCGAGTTGCTTTAAGGTTCGCGCTAAAGTTTCCGCTTCCTCTACATTCGAATTCCGCCCCCGATTGATCTCACGCGCCAGATCAAACAGCACAGCAATCGCTTCCGGGGTATTGAAATCGTCGCTCATCGCCTCTTCGAAACGGGCGATGAAGTCCTTGCTCCTGCCCTCTCCCTCGGAAACCGGCAGATCGCAGCGGAGTCCGCGCAAGGCGGTATAAAGCCTCGTCAGCGCGGCATTGGCATCGTCGAGATTTTCATCGGAGTAATTGAGCGGACTGCGGTAGTGGCTATTGAGAATGAAGAACCGCACGACCTCGGGACGATACCGGGCCAGAACTTCGCGTACCGTAAAGAAATTGCCCAGGGACTTGGACATTTTCTCCTCGTTCACCCGCACGAATCCATTGTGCATCCACAGGTTCACGAACTTTTCGCCGGTTGCCCCTTCGGCTTGCGCGATTTCGTTTTCATGGTGCGGGAACTGCAAATCCATGCCGCCGCCGTGGATGTCGAAATGATGCCCGAGACAACGGGTGGACATGGCGGAGCATTCGATGTGCCAGCCGGGACGTCCCCTGCCCCAAGGCGAATCCCAGGCCGGCTCTCCCGGCTTCGCCATTTTCCACAGAACGAAATCCAAGGGATCGCGCTTGGCGTCCTCGACCTCCACCCGCTCGCCGGCGCGGAGATCTTCGATGTTCTTGCCCGACAAACGGCCGTAACCCTCGAATTTGGACACGGCGTAGAAGACATCGCCGTTGTCGCCGACATAGGCATAGCCACGGTCGATCAAGGCCTGAATCATGGCCAGCATGTCTTCTATGGATTGCGTCGCCCTCGGTTCGATATCGGGCGGAAGCACGCCCAGCGCCCGCTCGTCTTCGTGCATCGCATCGATGAACCTCGCGGTCAGCGCCGAAATGGACTCGCCGTTTTCGTTGGCCCGCTTAATGATCTTGTCGTCGATATCCGTGATATTCCGGACATAAATAACCTTAAACCCAAGATGCCGCAAATAGCGCACCGCCATGTCGAATACGACCATGACGCGGGCATGCCCCAGATGGCAGTAGTCGTATACGGTCATGCCGCACACGTAGAGCCGGACCTTGCCCGGTTCGATGGGGGTAAAGACTTCCTTGCGCCCGGTCAGGCTATTGTGGATCTTCAGCATCATTCGGACTCGTAGGTGAATTCGGCCAAGCGGCGATGCAGGCGGTGCGGGTCCAGCAGGCGATAAATCGTTCCGAGCTCCGGTCCGTCCAGACGCCCGGTCAATGCGGCGCGTAGCGGCATGAAGAGGGCCTTGCCCTTCGCTCCGGTCCTGGCTTTCAGCTCGCGCATGAATATGTCGAACTCGGCCTGAGCCGCATTGGCCGCATCGATGGCCGAGAGATAATAGGACTCTCCGGCTTGCTTCGCGGCTTCGGCGGCTTCCGGGTCGAGCTGCAATTCATCCGTAAACAGAATGCGCGCCCACCGGTCGGCCTGCTCCGGGAAAACGCAGTTGCTGCGCACGATCTCGATGAACGCCACGAGATGCTCGTCGGGCACGATGGCGCCGGTCTCCCTGCGCAGCCATCCCCTGAGCGTATCGTCGTCAGCCGAACGCACCGCCAATTGCTGCCAGTGATCCAGATGAGCAACGTCGAACCGTGCCGGCGATTTGCCGAGGTGCGACAAATCGAAACGCGCCTTGAGCGCTTGGAAATCCATAATCTCATCGCTCTCATAGTGATGGCCCAGCCGGGCCAGCATGTTCAACAGGGCCGCCGGAAAATAGCCCTCTTCGCGCAATTGATTCAGGCTGCGGCTGCCGTTGCGCTTGGACAGCGGCGCTCCGTCGTCGCCCAAAATCAGCGAAATATGGGCATATTGGGGTATCGGCAGATCGAGCGCCGCAAGAATCAGCATTTGCCGGGGCGTATTGGCGAGATGGTCTTCGCCCCGGAGCACGTGCGTGACGCCCATCAGCGCATCGTCGATCGCGTTGCAGAAGAAAAACGCCGCACTCCCGTCGGCGCGGCGGATGATGAAGTCGCCGATATCGTCGGTCGCGAATTTCTGCGGCCCGCGAACGAGATCCTCGAATTCCACCGTTTCGTTCTTCGGTACCCGGAAGCGCAAGGTCGGCTGAAGTCCTTCCTCGAATTTGCGACTCACCTCCGCCGCGCTCAGGTGCGCACACTTGCCCGTGTAACGCGGCGGCTGCCCGGAGCTCAACTGAATCTTGCGGGAAATTTCCAGTTCCCTCGGCGAACAGAAGCAGAAATACGCTCTACCCTGTTGTTCCAGTTCCTCATAATACCGCTGATAAATGGCTCCGCGGCAGGATTGAAAGTATCGTTCATCCGGCTCGGCGGTTTCGGGACCTTCGTCCCAATTCAAACCCATCCAATGCAAATCGCTTATCAGTTCATCGACAAATTCGCTGCGGCTCCGCTCGCTATCGGTATCCTCGATGCGAAGCAGAAAACGATCTCCAAATAACGCACTGAACAGCGCCGTGCGTGCGTTACCGAGGTGCATGAGTCCGGTCGGGCTGGGAGCGAAGCGGGTTTTGGTCGATGTCATATTGAGCGCAAATTGGGGGATTATATTCGGCAAGATTCTTGCGAATAGGACAATTTAGAGCAAGGCCGAACCCGCCGCAACCCCGCAAAAGCTCCGGCTGCGGCGCCTTGCCGGTCAGTTGCGGCCTAGATGACATTTCAATCAAGCGACCATTTGCATGAATATCGCATGTTAAGCTTACCTCCACTGAAATTTTCATTTATAGTGTCGACCCAAAACAACTAACCGTTCCTGGCACGCGGCTGATCGAACCACAAGACTCGGCCCTCAGCCAGCCAAAACGAGCGTTTGATCATGTATATCCTCAGTCAGATCCTTTGGACACCGGTCGTCGGTGCATTAGCCATTTTGGCTCTGCCGGCGCAGCAAATCCGCTCCATTCGGGCTACCGCGATAACCTCGTCGGTGGTCGTACTGATGTTGACCGTTTGGCTTTTGTTTCATTTCGATACGTCTTCATCGGCGATTCAATTTCCGGAAAGCCTGCCCTGGAACGCCGAACTGGGGAGTTACTACGCTCTCGGCGTCGATGGTTTTTCCCTGCCCATGGTCGTGTTGTCGGCTCTGCTCTGTCTTGTGGCGATGCTGGCCTCGGAAAGCGTGAATACGCGAGTCAAGGGATATCATTTCTGGCTTCTCGCCCTCGAATTCGGGATGATCGGCGTCTTTCTTGCTCAGGATTGGGCTTTGTTCTACGTATTTTGGGAACTGACGCTGATACCGCTCTTTTTTCTCATCGACCAATGGGGCGGCAAGCGCAAACATACGGCGAGCCTCAATTTCGTCCTGTACACGATGGGCGGATCGGTGTTCATGCTGGTCAGCCTATTAATGATTTTCACCGCATCGTCCGAACACTCCACCACGATGGAATCCATGCTGGCTACCGCGCGGAGCTTGCCCCGGGAGCAGCAGATCTGGATTTTTCTGGGGTTCTTGATCGGCTTCGGCGTAAAAATGCCGGTTTTCCCCATCCACGGCTGGTTGCCGCTCGCCCACGTTGAAGCGCCGAGTCCGGTGAGTATTCTACTGTCGGGTGCGCTTCTCAAGATGGGCGCCTATGGCTTGCTCAAAGCGACCGGCATGCTGCCTGAGGCCGCTTCGGCGCTTCAATCCGTGCTGGCCGGCATCGCCTTGGTCAGCATCGTCTACGGCGCCTTGCTGGCGTGGCGGCAAACCGATCTCAAGGCGATGATCGCCTATTCGTCGATCAGTCACATGGGCGTCGTGCTGCTCGGCATAGCGGCGCTCAATGAAGCCGGATTGCTGGGAGCCGTCTTGCAGATGACCGCCCATGGCCTCATTGCCGGGGCGCTGTTTCTCTTGATCGGACTGTTGTACGAACGCACTCACACCCGGGAAATTTCGGACTACAGCTCACTGGTCCAAGTGACTCCACGCTTCGCCTTCTTCACCACCCTAGCGCTTCTCGCGTCCATGGGACTGCCCGGCTCGGCCGGATTCGTGGCGGAACTTCACGCCATCATCGGGGGCTTTCAGAGTTTCGGCTGGGTCATGGTGTTTGCGAGTCTAGGGGTACTCATCGGCGCATCCTACGCCATCCGAACCGCCGCCCGGTTGTTCACCGGTCCGATGCGCCCGGAAATGCAGAATGTCCGCGATCTGCACAGCCACGAACTGATAGCGGCGGGAACGTTGGCGGTCGGCATCATGGCTCTGGGGCTCGTGCCGGGCCCCATCGTGGAGCTGATGAACGCTTCCGTCAATGAACTCAGCATGATCTTCAGCCACAAGAACTTCTAAGGAGGCCAGCGTGCTATCGCCCCAATCGAAAGGTTCGAAGCCCGACGTTCGCCGGCGGCTGCAAGAAGCGGTCTGCCACCTCGATCATGTGTTGCCGGGACAAGCGCCTATTCTGAATTTCGTGCACCACAATACGCTGCACGGTTATCAGCATCTTCCGTTTCAAGAGGCCCTGGAATCCGTCGAGCGACTGACCGGCGTCCGAGGCTACCTGCCCGAGGAAGAGTTCCGGAAGTTCTATGCCCAAGGCCGCATTCTCGATGAAGATCTCGCTGCCGCCTTTGCCGAAATGCCGGAACTTGGAGGCGAAGAGGCACTGCTGCGAATCGGCGATCGAGAGATTCTGCGCCGGGACGTCTATCGCATCGCCATGGTTTATGGCGTGGACGCGGTAACGCCGAGCCAATTGAACTGGCAAATCGAAGAAATGGCGGCGATCGACCGGTTTCAAAGCGATATTCCCCCCGAAGCGCGCCATCGCCTCATGGACTCCGTCAAGCGAATAACGGGAAATGCAGAGGCGCTCCAGGAAGCCGGCTTGATCCGCGACTTGTGGGATGCCGGACTGACGGTCCTCGGACTGGAGCAGGCAGCCCTGCACCCCGAAGATCTGACCGATCTCACCGTTCGGCAAGCGGAGAACTTATTGAATCACACCAACCGGTCGTCGAACGATGCGGCGGCAAGCACTACCCTTGCCCGCCAAAAGATGAGAACAGAGGCTCGCGCACTCACGGAATCCGCCTTCGCCGACGTCGGCCGCGGCATCTCATTGCGCGGACTGCTCGCCGCGTTGACGGGCCGGGACGTGCTCGACATCGTCCGTCCGATACTGATCCGCTTCAGCGCCTCCCATTTGGACGAAGGACTGGCCGCCTGGCATGCAGCCGATCGTCGGGAAGGACTGTACTCGACATGGCGCCGTTCGGCGTCCTACGATCTATCGCTGGGTCTCTGCGATTTTCCGGATTGGAGGGAAACCGTGTCGGCTTTACCGGAACAGGCGGTCGACGCCGTGCATGCCGAACTGATTCGGATCGGACTCCCGGAGAATCGCTGGGAAACCTATTTGGAACGGCTCGCCCTGGAACTCCCCGGCTGGTCGGGCATCATCAATTGGCGGCAGCACCATCCCGATTACGAGGCCAACCGGGAAGCGCCCGCCTCGCTCATGGATTATCTGGCCATCCGACTGGTTCTGGATCGTTTGGCAATCGAAGGACTATGCCGCGAAATCTGGGGCATAGCCGGCACCTTGCCGTCGCTGCGCGCCTATTTCGAACGGAATCCGTCCGAATTCCTGGTGCGTCATGCTCTGTGCCAGGGCCGTCTGCCCGAGTATCTGGCGGACTGCGCGCAGCAGTTGGTAGCCGAATCCAGCCCGGGAAACTTCGATCGAGAGCGCTGGTGGTCGGTAGCGGATATGATTTCTACCTGGAAGCACAGCGCGCTAGCGGAAAAAACTCAACGGCTGACCATCTACAACAGCGGCTGGCGCTTGTTCCGTCTGGCTCAGCATTTGGGCCTCTCGAGCCATGACGTTCGCGCCCTGTCTTTGCAGACCTGTGAAATCCTCCTCGCCGCGCTGGATGATTTATCTCCGTCACAGCGCGGTTATCTTTGGCTCTCCGCCTATGAGCGGCGTTATCGAGAGGAACTGTTCAATGCCCTCGCCAATAATCGTGGCCGGGGCCGCTGGGCGAAGCGTGACGATCGCCCGGACGCCCAAGTGGTCTTCTGTATCGACGACCGCGAGGAAGGCATTCGACGCCACCTAGAGGAATTGAACCCGCGCATCGAAACCTTGGGCGCCGCCGGCTTTTTCGGTGTGCCGATCAACTGGCGCGCTCTCGACGATGACAAGGTCACGCCGCTCTGTCCCGTGGTCGTCACGCCGGCACACGAGGTGCGCGAAGTCCCCCGCCAGGGCCAGGACGATTTGTGCACCAAACATGATCGGCGCCGAGCCCTTCGTCATCGAATCGGCGCGATATTCAACCAGGAAATCCGCCGGAATCTCGTTTCTTCTCAGTTTTTGATCGGCCTGCTTTCGCCCGGCGTGTTTCTGGCGCTGATCGGCAAAGTGTTTTTCCCCGCCCGGCAAACCGCTCTTGCTCAACGAGCGGATGCCCTGCTCGTTCCCGAGGTAGCCACCGAGTTATTTATTACCGCGGCAAGTGGTAGTGCTCCCGCGACCCCGGAAAATCCCCGCCTCGGCTTTACCGACTCGGAACAAGCCGATCGCGTTGCGGCATTTTTGCGCGCCACCGGTTTGACCTATGGCTTTGCTCCGCTGGTGGTCCTGATGGGACACGGATCAATCAGCCAAAACAATCCGCATCTCGCCGCTTACGACTGCGGTGCGTGCAGCGGACGCCACGGAGGACCCAATGCCCGCGCTTTTGCTGCCATGGCCAACCGACCGGAAGTGCGCGGGTTGCTCGCCGAAAAAGGTATAAGCATTCCGGCTGACACCTGGTTCGTCGGTGCGGAACACAATACCTGCAATGAAGACATCCTCTGGTTCGACCTGACGGATCTCCCTCCAGTCTCGCGCCTCGCATTCGGCAAGCTCAAGAACGATCTGGATGCCGCAAGGCGCCTCTCGGCCCATGAGCGTTGCCGGCGACTTGCCTCCGCTCCGCGCAATCCGACTCCGGACACGGCGCTCGCCCATATCGCCGAGCGTGCCACCGACTTTAGCCAAGCGCGCCCTGAACTCGGGCATGCCACCAATGCCGCCGCCTTCGTCGGGAGGCGCTCTTTCAGTCAGGGAAGCTTTTTCGACCGCCGGGTATTTCTGATCTCTTACGATCCGACTCAGGACCCCCTCGGCAATGTTCTCGAAAGCGTATTGTTGGCGGTGGGCCCCGTTGGTGCCGGCATCAACCTCGAGTATTACTTTTCCACCGTGAACAACGAGCGTTTCGGCTGCGGCACCAAAGTGCCCCATAACGTCACCGGACTTTTCGGCGTTATGGAGGGTGCGGCCAGCGATCTTCGAACCGGGCTTCCCCGGCAGATGATCGAAATCCACGAGGCGATGCGGCTGCAAATCGTCGTGGAGCACAAAACGGAAGTTTTAACCGCGATTTACGAGCGTCAGCCCTCATTGCAGGAACTGATCGGGAACGGCTGGGTGCTTCTGTCCGCTATCGATCCGGATACCGGAGAAATTTCCATGTTCACGCCGGGCGCCGGTTTTGTGGTGTGGAATCGGGAGCTTCGTCCCTTGCCTATCGTCGAGCGTTCCCCCGACTGGTATGCCGGACACGCGGGACCACTGCCGCCGGCATTGATTCAACAAAAGTCTTCGGGGATTTCTTATGCTTGATTGGTTGGTAACACTGATCCCGGGATTGCCGATTTTAGCGGCCTTGACCATCGGCATTGGCATCATATCGGGATTTATCACTGGAGAAGCGGGAGAGCGCTCTACCGCAGCCATCGCAGTCGGCGCAACCCTAGTGTCTTTTGTCGTGTCGATCGCGGTCTTTTGGTGCCGTCACGTGGACCTCATCCCGGATCAGCTCGTTCTGGGCACCTGGCTGGCTAGTGGCGATTATCTCGTCAACGTCAGCTTTGCACTGACTAGTCTCGCCCTGGCATTGTCATCTCTGTTCGCATTGTTTTCGCTGATGGTTGCCAGATTTTCGGTGAATTACATGCACCGCGAAGCCGGCTTCCATCGTTTTTTTCTCGTCCTGTCTCTTTTCGCCGGCGCCATGCAGTTGCTGGTGTTGGCCGGCAACGCCGTTTTTACCTTTATCGGCTGGGAATTGGCCGGGGTGTGCTCTTATCTACTCATCGCCTACGCCTATGACCGGCCGGTGGCCTCCGCCAACGCAACCTACGCCTTCGTAACCAACCGGATCGGCGATGCCGGTTTCACCTTGGGGATTTTCTTGGCTTTCGCTTGGACCGGCGGCGTCGAATGGCCTCAGATTACCCGAGGTGCCGCAGGTCTCGATGGTCTCCAAGCCGGTCTGATGGCTATCTGCTTCCTGCTGGCGGCCGCCGCCAAGTCGGCCCAAGTGCCTCTGGCGCCCTGGGTCGCTCGCGCCATGGAAGGACCAACACCATCCAGTGCCATCTTTTACGGCGCCGTGATGATTCATGCGGGTGTTTTCCTGGTGTTGCGGCTGCAACCGGTCTTCGAAGCGGCGCCAGCCGCCATGGGCATCATGGCGGCCATGGGTCTGGTGACGGCTCTTTATGGTTTCGCATGCGGATTGACGCAAACCGACGTCAAGTCCGCACTGATTTTCTCCACCACCGCACAGGTCGGCCTGATGTTTTTGGCTTGTGGCCTCGGCTGGTGGCAATTGGCGGCTTGGCATCTAGCTGCTCATACGATGTTACGCGGCTACCAATTCCTGGCCGCGCCGGCACTAATGCATCGCATTTTCGGTCAGCCGACCCGGCCCGTTCCGGAGTTCGCGGGTCGTTCTCGCTGGCTCTACACGGCCTCGTTACAGCGTTTTTGGCTGGAACATTTCGGCCATCAAGCCCTCGTCAAGCCAATAGCTCGCTTCGCCGCCGATTTGAACGTTTTCGACCGCCGTGTCGTGGAAGAAATCGTCGGACTACCCGCGCCCGCCATGCGGGGACTGTCTGCGTTGGCCGAGCGGGAGGAACATCGGCTCGGCGCCGGTTATGGCGCCAATGAACGCCGGGTCGGCGGTGTGCTCGGAATCGTGACCGATCTTTTCGCTTCCGCATTCCACTGGTTCGAAGAGCGCCTGGTCTTACAAGGTTTGGGTATGGACCTCGTGACCCTGGGACGCCGTCTCGGCATGCGGTTCAACCGCCTGGAATCCATTCTGGCTCAACCGCGCTATCTGATTCTTTTCGTCCTTTTCACCCTGCTAGCAACTGTGTGAGAACCCTATGGTCGGTGAAATCAACTGGGCGACGCAATCCGCCTTTCCTATCCTCAGCACGATGATCTTTCTGCCGTTGATTGCAATGGGCGCCGCTTATTTCGCCCAGTCGCAGCAGCGTTCGTTTTTTATCGGGCTAGCCGGCTCCGGCCTCGAACTCGCTCTAACGGTTTATCTGTTGATAGCCTTCGATTCGAGCGCCACTCACTTGCAGTTCACCGAAGACTTTGCGCTGCTGCCGTTCCTTCATTATCACCTTGGTGTCGATGGCCTCAGCATACTGTTCGTGTTCGTCACGTCGCTGTTGAGCTTTCTGTTAATGCTGTATGGGGAAATTACGCCGGAACGTCGGTCGCCAGGGCTGTACGTCGCCAGTCTGTTCGGTTTCCAGGCCGTGCTCACGGCGCTTTTCTTCACCGTCGATCTGCTCCAGTTTTGGTTACTGAGCTGTCTCGAACTCGTACCGGTTTCGTTCATCCTGCTCCGGTGGAGTACCGCTTCCGCGGAAGCTCCCAAAACGACCCGGCTTTATACCCAATTCATGTTCACCGGCTTGCTGATGCTATTTCTCGGCATTTTGATCTTAGGGTGGAATCACGCCCGAGCCGCCGGTGAATGGACTTTCGCGCTCGGAAACCTGCTCGAAACGCCGGTTTCCCCTGCGGCCCAATCCGCGGCTTTCGTACTTCTCTTTTACGGCTTGGCCGTACGGATGGCGCAATTTCCTTTTCATGCCTGGTTGCCCCAGGTTTCTCAACATGGAACCCTGGCCACCATAGGCGTATTTGTGATCGGAGCGAAAGTCGGTATCTACGGATTATTGCGCTTCGTGCTGCCGCTATTGCCTGATGCGGTCCAAACCCTGAAGCCGGCTGTTATCGTTCTGGCGTTGGCGGGCATGTTCTACGGTGCGCTGATGGCGCTGATGCAGTTGAATCTGAGGCGGCTCTTGGCCTTCGCGGCGGTCAGCCATACCGGCATGCTGGTGGTAGGCGTATTCTGCCTGAACTCGGAGGGGTTCGCGGGCAGCTTGCTGCTGTCGGTGAATTTCAGCATCGCGGCTAGCGGGCTGCTATTTGCCACCGGCTTGATGTTTCGTCGCGCCGGAAGCTCCCTGCTGCCACGTCTCGGAGGACTGTTCGATCTCATGCCGCTATTGGGTATCACGTTCCTGGTCTCCGCATTGAGCACCATGGCGATGCCAGGGACTCCCGGTTTCGACGCTGCCCATCTTCTTCTGGAGGGATCAATCGAAGCTCATGACTGGGGAGTCACGATTGCCGTAGCCACAGGCAACGTCCTGGCCGCGGCATTTCTGTTATGGGCCTTCCAGCGCGCCTTCCTGGCCCAGCGCAAAAAATCGGCGTTACATCGCCAGAAAACCAGGCTCACCGTTCCCGAGGTGACGCTTAACGGCGTCGTCTGCGCTGTTTTGTTGGGTGTCGGTTTTTACACCGAGCCTTGGGTTCAGATGGTCAACGAATCCGTAAGTGAATTGGCTCAACGCTTCGAGCGTTTGGAACAGAAGAAACAGTGACTTTGAATTATTTAACCTAACAACGGCAATTAACCGCTTCGATGCACCAGAAAAGCTCGTTGAATCTCAACTGCTATACCTCTTATCCGCTTCACCGCTTGGGTGAGGCCGCTACGCACTCGATTGCACGGCTATCGGGCCGCCTGACGGCGCCGTCGCGCCCTTTCGACGGGGCTCAGGACAGGCTTGCCGGCCGACCCGCCAACCGCACACTCGGATGCGTCCAACTGCCGTTTCCAGGTTTAATCGTCGGCTTACGCCGCCCGGAGACAAAGTGATGACCGCCGATTTTCCGATTCTGACCATTCTGATATTTCTTCCGCTGGCCGCGGCCGGTTTGTTGTTTTTTTTTCGAGATCCGGCATCCTCCCGTCGGTTCGGACTAGCGGTGTCTCTCGCGGAACTGCTCTTGTCCTTGTCCCTGCTCGGTCTTTTCGACTTCAGCTCGGCGAGAATGCAACTGATCGAGCGAGTCGTCTGGATACCGAGCCTCAACATTTCATACGTCGTCGGCCTTGACGGTCTGTCGATTCTGTTTCCGCTTCTCACGGCGCTTTTGACCTTTGCTGTGATCGCGGCGACCTGGACACAGGTCCAAACTCAGGTAAGGCTCTATCTCGCGCTCACACTCCTTCTGGAAAGCGCCACGCTGGGCGTGTTCTGCGCTCTCGATCTGGCACTGTTCTTTCTATTCTGGGAGCTTACGCTCATTCCCATCTTTTTCCTGGTGAGTTTGTGGGGAATCGGGCCGCAACGACGTTATGCCGCCAGCAAGTACACGCTTTTCATGCTGGCGGGCGGTGTTCCCCTGTTGTTCGGAATCATCCTCTTGGCGCTGAACCATGCCGAGCAAATGGGGAGCTCTGCGCCGCGCGGACTTTCCTTCGACTATCTGACGCTGCTCCACGTGCCGGTTTCCGAAGAGCTGCGCACCGCGGTGTTTCTGCTTCTATTCCTGGGCTTCGCCGTCAAAGCGCCTCTGTTTCCGTTTCACACCTGGCTGCCGACGGTTGCAATGGAAGGGCCTGCGGGCGTTTCGGCCCTGATTACCGGGCTCAAGCTCGGACTTTACGGCATGATGCGATTCGCCATTCCCTTGGTTCCCGATGCAGCCGGCGAATACATCTGGATCTTGACGGCCTTGGGCACCGTCGGGGTTTTGTACGGCGCGCTGATCGCACTGAAGCAAACCAATCTCCGCCGCTTGCTTGCCTACGCCAGCATCAGTCACGCGGGCTTCGTGGTCATCGGCCTTGCCACCCTGAACCCACAGGGGGTTCAGGGTGCCCTGTTTCAGTTGATCAACTTTGCGACCGTATCCGGCGGCATATTCCTGCTGGCCGGGTTTCTCCATCATCGCCTGGGCTCGACCGAACTTGCCAATTTGGGCGGGTTAGCCCGATCGATGCCTTTGCTCACGACCTTCTTCTTTCTTTTCGGAATCGCCGCGATGGGCGTGCCCGGCACCAATGGTTTCGCCGCGGAGCATCTGATCATTATCGGCGCATTCCAAGCTCACGTGGGTACCGGTCTCGCTGTGTTATTGGGAGTGATTCTAGGTGCGGCCTATTTCCTCGGCTTCTTTCAGCGGGCGTTCTGGGGGCCTGTTAAACTAACGGCTGTACGCACCGCTTCCGATTTGCGTCCGCGCGAATCGGGGCTGGCAATCCTGCTGATCGCCTTGATCCTCTTGGGAGGACTGGTGCCTAGCATGATTACGAGTACCAGCAGCACCGCTGTGACAGCGTGGGTTGCGCGGATCAATGCTGCAACCGGCCCTTCGGCATATGCCGACTTATCCGAAAAATTCCAAACAACAAGATCCAGTCCTTGAGTGAAATCGAAAATTCCGGTTAAGGAAATTGTTTGTGTCGATTCGATACCTGTTATAGATTAATGCTTCGTCCGGCGGCCCCTAGGCCAAAGCTCGATCGTCAAATCGGATTTTAATACAAGGACTTATATCCGATTTATCGAATAAGAACGTTAACGAGCTTTTTTGGAAAGGCATCCACATGGCTCGGCGAGCCATGCAACCTTATTAAGCGGGTATTAATTTTATGGTACGCAAACACATCAATTACTATGTCAGTCATCTGCGGAACGACATTCCGGCGGGCGTCGTCGTCTTCCTGGTCGCCCTGCCGCTGTGCCTGGGGATCGCACTCGCCTCGGGCGCCCCGCTGTTCGCCGGCATCATCGCGGGCATCGTCGGCGGCGTGGTGGTCGCCTGGGCCAGCGGCTCGCAACTGAGCGTCAGCGGCCCGGCCGCGGGGCTCACCGTGATCGTGTTCAACGCCATCGACAAGCTGGGCAGCTTCCAAGTCTTTTTGCTGAGCGTCGTCCTCGCCGGCGGGCTGCAACTGCTCCTGGGCTTTCTCCAGGCCGGGGTCATCGGCGCCTACTTCCCCTCGGCCGTGATCAAGGGCATGCTGGCCGCCATCGGCCTGATCCTGATCCTCAAGCAAATCCCGCACGCGGTCGGCTACGACGCCGATTTCGAGGGCA
>NZ_MSCV01000010.1 GCF_002005105.1 Methylocaldum sp. 14B
GGATCAGCAGCTGATCGAGCGGCAGGATATCCCATTGATGACCCTGTCCGGCGGCTGCCTGTGCTGGCAGGTGCGGGAGGCTTTGGCGCCGGTACTGAAAAAACTGTGGATGGCGTGGAGCCGGGTCGGCTCGTTCGATCGGGTCATTATCGAGGCCAGCGGCGTCGCCAACCCGGAGCCCATACTGTATACCCTGCTGCGGGATCGCTGGCTGGCCTCCCGCTACCGGCTGCACGCCGTCGTGGCCACGCTGGCGATACCCCACGCCCTGGAGCAACTGGACCGGTTTCCCGAGGCTCGCGCCCAAGTGGCTTGGGCGGATACCGTGGTGCTCACCCATGCCGATATGGCCGGCGCGGAGGACAAATTACGCCTTGAGGCCCGGTTGCACGAACTCGCTCCGGCCACGCCCAGATTTTCTTCGTCATTACGAGGTGAGCTCGATGTCGAGGCCCTGTTGCGGACCCGTACCCGCGGCACCGACGGTCGGCCGCTGCCAAAGGGCACCGACCTGCCTGACCACGGTTTTCGCAGTCTTTCTTTATACCTGGACGATCCGCTGCCCTGGTTGCAGTTGCAAACCATGCTTGAAGGATTGCTCGCTCGCCATCGCGAACACCTGGTGAGAATCAAGGGTGTCGTCTATTTGCCCGATCGAATCGAGCCGGTCGCCGTACACGCCGCATCGGGGCAGCTTTTTCCGCTGGTGCCCTTACCGGTTCGTCCGACCGATGACCAGCGTGGCCGGTTGGTGTTCATCACCGCCGGCCCACTCGATCCCTTGGCCGAGGAACTGATGGCCGCCATCCACGGTAGCGCTATTCAGGGCTTGGTCCGCCTCCATTGATTGAGAGGCCTTGTTTCAGAACATGACCAACCATAGCCTCTCTTCGGATTCCCCTGCGGCAGTCTCTTCAAGCAAGCGCCGCCAGTATGCGTTCCAGATCTAGGTTCAATTCTCAGCCCCATTCGCTCTGCGATTAACTCGGCGACTGCCGACGCTTATCGGCGGGTTGCGTTTGAGGCTGCACCACGGCTTCTATTGCATCGGCTGTTGCAGGGCCGAGATGCTGGTGATGTTTGCCGTGGGCGTAATGAACCTGCTCTGGATGGGACTGATCACCCTGGCGATCGTGGCGGAGCGCTATGTGCCCGGACCGGAAGGCAGCGTTCGAAAGCTGGTGGGCATTGGGCTGATGGCTTGGGGCTGTAACCAATGGATAAGATGATCTCGAAGACTGACCTACGGTAATCGTCGGACGATTACCGTCTTGATGGAATCGAACCCATCGGGCCGCAAGTGACGCACGTCGTTCCAACTGGAGGTCCAAGTGGTCGAGCCGCGTATCATCCGTTCGGAACGTTGCCCGAAGTGTTGGCGACGGAGTTGGGTACCAGCGGCTTCGGATTGGTAATTTCGACGCGCTGAGCATGGATCATCGCCTTCAAGGCAGCCAGACCTAGCAACTGAATCTCCAGTCAAACAAATTGCCCACTGCAAAACCCAATGAGGCTGTAGGGATAGGAAGAAGAAGCGAGAAATCTCAACGAGCGCACGAAGTGCATAGGATGCCTCGACTGAATGTGTGAAATGGTACTCTCGGATCCGTGAATCTCCTCTTGGAGAGCCGGTTGCGAGCCGACTGACGGCAGAAACCATTTCTCCATGAAGCGCGATACCTTCAACAAAGCATTCCATTAATCCAAGCTTGCCCAAGCGCATGACTCTCTCATCTGAGTAATCGCAATCCATTGAAGATCACCAAGAGCGAGGCGCCCATGTCCGCGGCGATGGCGGACCAGAGGGAAGCGCTGCCGAGGAAGGTCAGAACAACAAAAACGCCTTTGACGGTCAGCGAGAATGCGATGTTTTGACGGATGACGGCCAGGGTGCGCCGGGAGTGGTGGATCAGCCAAGGCAGCCTCGACAGATCGTCGGACATCAGGGCGATGTCGGCGGTCTCGATGGCGGCATCGCTCCCCGCCGCGCCCATGGCAATCCCCAAGGTAGCCCGCGCCATCGCCGGGGCATCGTTCACGCCATCGCCCACCATGGCCACCTGGCCGTATTCGGCAACCAGGGTTTCCATGGCTGCCACCTTGTCCGCCGGCAGCAGCTCGGCACGAATCCGTCACGCCCATTTCCTGGGCGATGCGCTGATTTCAGGTGTTGCAATCGTCGGTCGTTAACTTATGGCCTAAAAATGATGATCGTCACCCTCATGGTCGTCGCGACATGTGGCGGTATGGGGATGATCGTTGCAGTCGTCCCATGGTGGCGGTGTGGGGCTGGGGGCATGGGTGCAATGGGAAAAGGGTTCGCCCCAAAACCCGGCACAGCGGCTTTGCGCGTTATTTTGAGCGCCGACCAAGTCGGGATCGGTCGCGTTAGGCTGCATCCATGCCCATCCTTGATCGAGTTGGTAAATCGCCGCATCGGCATAAAATCCTCCCCTCAATTGACAGGCCACCCGGCCGTCACTGAAACCAGGGCCGGGATTGTCGATGGAGACATGGACGCGGCGGTTTCGGCAGAGTTTGGCCAGCTTGGCGCGCGATTTTCCGAACCCACGTTGGTGCTTCTGCGGCGCCTCTATTCCCGTCAGATGAATTCTGACTTTTTGATGGCCGTGCCGAACGGTCAGACGATCACCGGATTGGATCGAGATCACCTTGCCGGTATCGGAAAGGGCAGCCACGGGCAGGGCAAGCGTCAGAGCAACGAAAAGTCGAATCGGTTTCATCGCTGTTCTTCATCGGTCAGGACAAGGTAAAAAGTATGGAGGTTCGTGTGAACCGTGGCAGCCTTTTCCAGGCCAACAATTACCGTCCTAAGTTATTGTGGCGGTGGTGAGGGGGTGGGCCACCTAACGCTAACCCAATGTTCTCCCTACAGAGCTTGCCTCTCCAAATCCCTTCACAGTGGCACCTCAGCGGTCTTTCGACTGGTCTGTTCCACCTGAATGGTCGAGTGGTCGAGCTTGAACTTCTCCCTGAGGGCCGTTGTCACCCGTTCTATCACCACCGCCGAGAATTCCGGAGGCGCGTGGTCCGCCAGTACTACATGGGCGCTGAGCGCGTCGATGCCCGAGGTGATCGTCCAGACGTGCAGATCGTGGACAGAGGCGACCCCCTCGATATCGAGCATCGTCTGCTCGACCTCTACCAGGTTGATATGCGCTGGCGTGGCTTCGAGCAGAATGTTCACGGCCTGCGTCATCAGTTTCCAGGTGCGCGGCAGAATGAACAGGCCGATCAAGACGCTAAAGATGGGGTCGGCATAGTACCAGCCGGTAGCCCACATGATCCCGCCGGCCACGAGAACGCCGACTGAACTGAGTAGGTCGCTGACGACCTCGAGGAAAGCGCCCCGCAGGTTCAAGCTCTCCTTCGCGCCCCGGCGCAAGAGCCAGATGCCGATCAGGTTCACGACCAAGCCGACTACCGCTACGGCCAGCATGGGCAAACTGGATACCTCGGGAGGCTCCTGAAAACGGCGGTAGGCTTCATACAAGATGTAGAAGGAGATTAGGAACAGGACTGCGGCGTTGGTTAGCGCCGCTAGAATTTCGACCCGGTAGTAGCCGTAGGTCTTGGTCGGCGATGCCGGCTTTGCAGACATCCAGGCGGCGAAAAGGGCCAGCCCCAGCCCGCCCACGTCGGTGAGCATATGAGTCGCGTCCGCGAGCAGCGCAAGGCTGTTCGTCCAGAGCCCGGCCACGACTTCCACGAAGAAGTAGGTAAAGGTCAGACCGAAGGTGGTCCACAGCAAACGGCGATTCCGGGCTGTGACCGATACCAATGTACTCATTGCTAGTAGCTCCTACACCACATGTCACTCCAGCTCCCCCCACGTCTAAGCATCGGGAAGAGTTGCTAAAGACGCATCCCCGCGTAGCCGAGCACCAGATAGTACAAGGCGTAAAAGCTCACGGTCGCTGCCCCCGCCAGGCTCAGCGCCGCGAGGAAAGGCAAGCCGATGCGCAGAAACCAAGCGAACAGTGGGAAGAAGGCCAGCGACGGGATCACTGCCCAAAAAATTCCCATTGCCAGCCCAGCGACCGATCGAACATCGCGGGTGTTCACCCAAAACCAGGTCAAGGCCAATAGCGAAGTGAGCGGCAATGCCGCGAGGATGGCGCCCAGCCATACCGAGCGCTTGGCCGTTTCCGAAACCGCCACGACCACCACGGCGGTCAAGAGCGTCTTGATGATCAGACGGAGCATCGCGGCTATCTCCTGAGCAGCCGCAACCCATTGAAGATCACCAAGAGCGAGGCGCCCATATCGGCGGCGATGGCGGACCAGAGAGAAGCCGATCCCAAGAAAGTCAGAACCACGAACGCCGCCTTGACCAGCAGCGAGAAGCCGATGTTCTGACGGATGACGGCGAGCGTGCGCCGGGAGTGGCGGATCAGCCAGGGCAGCTTCGACAGATCGTCGGACATCAGGGCGATGTCGGCGGTCTCGATGGCGGCGTCGCTCCCCGCCGCGCCCATGGCAATCCCCAAGGTAGCCCGCGCCATCGCCGGGGCGTCGTTGACACCATCGCCCACCATGGCTACATGGCCGTAGCAAGTGACCAGTCTTTCCATGGCGGCCACCTTGTCCGCCGGCAGCAGTTCGGCGCGAACCTCGTCCACGCCCGTTTGCCGCGCGATCCGTTGCGCTGTCGCTTGGTTATCGCCGGTGAGCATGACGAGGTGCTCGATGCCCGCTTTGCGCAGTCTCCGGACGGTTTCGGCGGATTCCGAACGCACGGCATCGGCCAGGGCGATGAGGCCGCATACGTGGGTTTCGTTGCCCACCACGACCACCGTCCGGCCGGCTTGCGACAGGTTCTCCAACTGCCGGTGGATTTCCTCGGTTTCCTGGCCGCGTTCCTCCAAGTAGCGGTGGGAGCCGATCCAATAAGTCTTTCCGTTGAATTGCCCGGTGGCTCCCTTGCCCTGGAGGATTTGCACCTCCTCGGCCGACCGAACTGGTACCATCCGTTCCTCCGCGTAAGCCACGATGGCCCGGGCCAGGGGGTGATCGCTGCGCGCTTCCAAGGCTGCGACCCGTTCCAACAGCTCCGTATCATCGTGACCGCTCAAGGGAACCACGTGCACGACTTTCATGCGGCCTTCGGTCAATGTGCCGGTCTTGTCGAAGGCGACCGCCTTCAGGCGCGCCGGCGCTTCGATATACAGTCCGCCCTTGACCAGTACGCCGTTTCGGGCCGAAGCGGCCAGCGCCGCCACGATGCTAACCGGCGTCGAGATCACCAGGGCGCAGGGACAGGCAATCACGAGCAGGACCAGGGCGCGGTAGAGCCATTCCGCCCAGGCGCCGGAAAACACCAGGGGCGGAATGGCCAGTACCAGAACAGCCAGTGTCATGACGGCCGGTGTGTAGATGCGGGCAAAGCGGTCCACCCACTGTTCGGAAGGTGAACGCCGGCTTTGCGCGGCGGCGACCAGGCGGATGATATGGGCCAGGGTGGTGTCGCCGGCGGGCTTGGTGCACTCGATTTCCAGCGCGCCGTTGCCGTTGACGGTGCCGGCGAACACCTCGCTTCCGGGTTCCTTCGGGACCGGCACGCTCTCCCCGGTGATGGGGGCCTGGTTGACCTCGCTCGTGCCCCGGGTCACGCGCCCGTCCAGGGGAATGCGCTCGCCCGGCTTGACCACGAACCAGGCGCCTACAGGCACCTGTTCCGGCGGCCGTTCCTCTTCCCGTCCATCCGCCCGTTTCACCCGGGCAGTCGGCGGCGTCAGATCCATCAGGGCGGCGATGGCCCGGCGGGCGCGCCCGAGACTCCAGGATTCCAAAAGCAGCGAAACGGCGAACAAGAAGGACACCGTCGCCGCCTCGAACCACTCCCCGATCCCCACCGCGCCGATGACCGCAATGGTCATCAATAGGTTCATATCGGGGCGCAGGCGCCGCAGGGCGAACCAGGCCTTGGGCAAAACGTAAAGGACTCCGGTCAGGATGCCGAGGCCATAAAGCAGCTTGGCCGCGAACGGCACCTCGTGGTGGATGCCGGCGCCTTCGGCACCGAAAGCGGCGCTCAAGCCGCCCGCCGCGAACACCTGCAACAGCAATCCCGCCAGCATGAACACTCCGCTGGCGGCGGTCAGCGCGGCTCTTCCGTGCCGCTGCCAGAGCCCCGCTTCGCCCGCGGTCCGCTGACCCGCCTGCCAAGGCTCGGCGCGCATGCCCGTCCGGGCGATAGCCTGAACGATGGCGGCATCGTCGACTTGAGCGCCGGAGACGGTCATCGAAGAGTCCATCAGGTTGAAGGCGAGGTTTTCCTCACCGCCCACCAAGGGACCGATTTCCCGTTTCAAAACAGCGATCTCTTCGGCGCAATCCATGCCGGTGATCCGGAAGCGCCGACCCGAGGTGAAATCCCCGGCTTCGGGTGGCCGTGGAGCTTCCGGCCGGGGCGGCGCCTCGGCACAACAGGCATCGTGCGGTTCCCCGCTTGCGGGCGGCCCCGCGGCATCCGGCGCGCCGCCATCTTCTTCCTTGCGCGTCTTGAACATCCGGTATAGCACCGGCAGGACCAACAGCGTCAGGACGGTCGAAGAGAGAATCCCGCCGATCACCACCGTGGCCAAGGGCCGCTGCACCTCGGCGCCGGTGCCGGTGGCGAGCGCCATGGGCACGAACCCCAAGGAGGCGACCAGGGCGGTCATCAACACGGGCC
This sequence comes from Methylocaldum sp. 14B, assembly GCF_002005105.1. GTDB lineage: Bacteria > Pseudomonadota > Gammaproteobacteria > Methylococcales > Methylococcaceae > Methylocaldum. The sequence goes on from NZ_MSCV01000010.1 coordinate 6,698, forward strand.
GCAGGCGGATCAGGGCGCCCTGCCGGACGGCTGCATCCAGGGACGTGCCCTCGCTGCGCAGCTTGTTGATGAAGGTGATCATCACGAGGCCATTCAGCACCGCCACGCCCGACAGGGCGATGAAGCCCACGGCGGCGGAAATGGAGAGCGGAATACCTCTGAGCCACAGGCTCAGCACCCCGCCGGTCAGGGCGAAAGGCACGCCGGTGAAGACCAGCAGGCCGTCCTTGACGTTGCCGAAGGTGGAATAGAGCAGCATGAAGATCAGGAGCAGCGCGACCGGGACGACGATCTCGAGGCGTTTGGCCGCCTCGATCAGCTGCTCGAACTGCCCGCCCCAGGTGGTCCAGTAGCCGGGTGGGATTTTCACCTGTTCCCCGATTTTCGCCTGAGCCTCCCGGACGAAGGAGCCGAGGTCGCGGCCGCGCACATTGGCCGTCACCACCACCCGGCGCTTGCCGTTTTCCCGGCTGATCTGGTTAGGACCCGGAGCGACTTCGAAATCGGCGACCGTCCCGAGCGGCACGAAATGGGAGCCGGCGGCTTGAGCGCCGGGCAGAGGGATAGGGACTCGTTTCAAAGCCTCCATGTCCTCCCGAAGGTTTTCCGGCAGGCGCACCAGAAGATCGAAGCGCCGGTCCCCCTCGAAAATCTGGCCGGATTCCTCGCCGCCCATCGCCGCCCGGATCACGCCCTGCACGTCGGCGGCGTTCAGTCCGAAGCGGGCCAGGGTCGCGCGGTCGAGACGTACGGTCAGAACCGGGAGCCCCGTGACCTGTTCCACCCGCACGTCCGAAGCGCCCGGTATCTTTTCCAGCACTGCGCCGATCTTTTCGCCGGTTTCGAGCAGCACGTCCATGTCATCGCCGAACACCTTGACCGCCACGTCGGCGCGCACCCCGGAGATCAGCTCGTTGAAGCGCATCTTGATGGGCTGGGTGAACTCGTAGTTGTTGCCGGGAATCGCCTTGACCGCCCGTTCGAGTGCTTCGACCAGATCGTTTTTGGAGCGGCCGGGATCGGGCCATTCGGCGCGGTCTTTCAGCATCACGAAGTTGTCGGCCACGCTGGGCGGCATGGGGTCGGTGGCGATCTCCGCGGTGCCGATCTTGGCAAACACCCGTTCCACCTCGGGGAATTCCTTGATTCTCTTTTCCAGCACATGCTGCATTTCGACGGCCTGGGACAGGCTGGTGCCGGGGATGCGGAGCGCATGCAGGGCGATATCGCCCTCGTCCAGGCTCGGCACGAATTCCGTGCCCATGCGCGTGGTCAGGAGCAGGCTCAGGGCGACCACGAGCCCTGCGGCGGTGGCCACCACGGCGCCATTGCCGAGGGCGGTCTCCAGGAGAGGCCGGTAAGCCCGGTGAGCCCAGCTCATGATGGGATTTTCCTTTTCGGAGACCCGGCCGCCGATGAACAAAGCCACGGCTGCCGGCACGAAGGTGATGGACAGCACCATGGCACCGAGGAGCGCTGCGACCACGGTAAAGGCCATGGGATGGAACATCTTTCCCTCGACCCCGGTGAGGGTGAAGATGGGCAGGTACACCACCATGATGATCATCTGCCCGAACAGCAAGGCCCGGCGCGTTTCCTGCGAGGCGTCGAAGACCACGCTAAGCCGTTCGGACAGGGTCAGTGCACGCTGCAGCCGGTGCTGCTCCAGCGCCAGGCGGCGAATGCAGTTTTCCACGATCACCACGGCGCCGTCGACGATGATGCCGAAATCCAGGGCTCCGAGGCTCATCAGGTTGGCGCTCACCTTCTGGCTCACCATGCCGGTGATGGTGAACAGCATGGACAGGGGAATCACCAGGGCGGTGATGAAGGCGGCGCGGAGATTGCCGAGGAACAGAAACAGGATGGCGATGACCAGGGCCGCGCCTTCCGTGAGGTTGTTCCGCACCGTGGCGATGGTCTTGTCCACCAGCACGGTGCGGTCATAGACCGGTATCGCCTGGACGCCTTCCGGAAGACTCCGGTTGATCTCAGCGAGCTTTTCGTCGGCCGCCCTGGACACGGTGCGGCTGTTTTCGCCCATGAGCATGAATACCGTGCCCAGCACCACCTCCCGACCGTTCTGGGTCGCCGCGCCGGTCCGCAGCTCCTTGCCGATCAGTACCTCGGCCACGTCCTTGACGTAGATGGGCACGCCCTTGAAATTCCCGACGATGATGTGGCGGATCTCGTCCAGGTTCGCCACCTGCCCCGGAGAGCGGATCAGGTATTGCTCGCCGCGATGCTCGATGTAGCCGGCGCCCACGTTGGCGTTGTTCTTGGCCAAGGCGTCGAGCACGTCCCGGAAGGACAGCCCGTAGGCCATGAGCTTGTTGGGGTCGGGGGTGACATGGTACTGCTTGACGTAGCCGCCGATGGTGTTGACTTCCGTGACGCCGGGGACGGTGCGCAGCTGCGGCCGTACCACCCAGTCCTCCAGGGTGCGGAGGTCCGTATCGGTGTACGGCGTCCCGTCGGGTTTGCGGGCGCCGGACTCGGCCTCCACCGTCCACATGAAGATTTCGCCAAGGCCGGTGGCGATGGGCCCCATGGTGGGTTCGAGGCCGGGCGGGAGCCGGCCCTTGGCCTCCTGGATGCGCTGGCTCACCAGCTGCCGGGCGAAATAAATGTCGGTGCCGTCCTTGAAGATCACGGTGACCTGGGAGAGCCCGTAGCGGGACAGCGAACGGGTCTGCTCCAGGCCGGGCAGTCCCGCCATGACGGTCTCGATGGGAAAGGTGACGCGCTGCTCCGCCTCGAGCGGCGAATAACCCGGTGCCTCGGTATTGATCTGCACCTGGACGTTGGTGATGTCAGGCACGGCGTCGATGGGCAGCCGCTGGAAGTTGTACACCCCGAGCAGGGCCATGGCGCCGGTGGCGATGAGGACCAACCAGCGCTGGTGGATGGAAAGTTGCAGGATGCGTTCGAACATATTCGATCTCTAAATGGAGTGCTTTAAGCGCTTCGGGGGGCGTACATGATGACGGCGACGCCGGCGATGCACAGGGCAGCACCGACGAGATCCCAGCGGTCCGGCGGCTTACCGTCGATCCACCAGCCCCACAGCACCGACATCCACACGAACACACCGCCATAGGCGGCGTACACGCGGCCGAAGTGGGCCGGCTGAAAAGTGGGAACGATCCCATAGCCGATCAGCAGCAAGGCGCCGATCGAGCCGACCCACCAGGGTCGGCCATCCCGAAACCAGAGCCAAACCAGATAACCCCCGCCGATCTCCAGGAGGCCGGCCAGGACGAAGTAGAGCACCGACAGGACCCACACGCTGTTCATATGGATAACCGTGTTAAAAAAGCCACATTACGCTCACTCTCCCTCCCTCATCCCTACCCGGCTTCGCCCCCCTCGCTTCGCTCTCCCCAAAGGGAGAAGGGAACTATTGAGCCCCTCTCCCTCTGGGAGAGGGGTTGGGGTGAGGGGATTTCAATGCTCATGCGTCGCCCCGGCCTTGCCCAGCTCCGCCTTGAGCACGAAGCTGTTCCCCGCCGCATACCGCTCGCCCGCCGAAAGCCCTTTGATCACTTCCACGAAGTCGCGGTCGCGGCGGCCCAGTTCCAGCGGGCGCACCTCGAACTGGTCGCCGTATCGGGCGAACACCACCTGGAAATCCCGCCAGGTTTGTAGCGCCACCGCCGCCACCGCCACCGGCACGGTCGTTTCCTCCTGCACCACTTCCACGGTCACGAACAGGCCGGCGCGCCAGCGTCCTTCGGGATTGGGAAGGTGCACGTGGGCCGGGGCGGCGCGGGTCTGCTCGCCCACCAAGGGCCCGAGGTAGGCGACCGGTGCCTCCGCCTCCAAGTCCAGCGCCGGGGCTTTCAACCGGACCTTCTGGCCCAGGCGGACCCGATTCAGGTCCTTGGCGGGCACGCTGAATTCCCCCCAGACGGTGGAGAGATCGGCGATGACGAAAACCGTCGTGTCCGCCTGGACGGCCTCACCCGTCACCGTGTGTTTCTCGATCACCTGGCCGTCCAGCGGCGCACGCAGCTCATAGCGTGCAAACGAGGCGCCGCCTCCGCTACCGATATGGTCGATTTCCGTCCGATCGATACCCAGGACGGCCAACTGCTGCCGTGCGGTGGTGAGGGCGATTTCGGCTTCCGCGAACTGGGTACGGGCGGCGAGATAATCCTGCTGCGCGGAGATCTTCTCGCGCCACAGGCGCTCTTCCCGCTCGAACAGGGATCGGGCCAGCGCCAGGCGCTTGACCGCCGTGGCATACTGGCTTTTCAGATCCGCCAGATCCCTGCTCTCCAGCACAGCGATCACTTCGCCCCGGCGCACGCCGTCGCCCAGTTCCTTGCGCACCTCCACCGCGACCGCGGCGACTCTCGGCACCACATGGGCGAGGCGGTTCTGGTCGAACAGGATTTCGCCGGGCAGCTCCAGAACCGTCTCGATGGTCGCGGGACCCGCGGTTTTTACCTCGATACCGGCGCTTTGGAGCGATTCCGGTGCGAGCGCCACCCGGCCCTCCACCTGGGAATAGGCGAAGTCATAAGTCTTGCCGGCGTATTCGGCGTTGGCCTTCACATCGAAGGAATGGGGCTCCTCGACGATCTCATCGCCGAGCAGATAGTCCGCTTCCTTGTGGAAGCGAATGCGATCAATGCGGTTGCCCAGCCGGTGAAGTTCGAACGTGAGCGCGACCGCTTCGGGTGGCAGGGGCTTGTCGTTCTCATAGACGTACACGCGGAATCGGGGCGGCACGCCCTTTTCGTAAATCGTGATCTCCAGGGCAAAACCGTCCCGGGAAAGCAGCCGGCCACCGTGGGGGCCGCGGACGATTTCGTTTTCGTGCGCTTCGCCCGCACCGTGTTCGTCCTCTTTAGGACCCTTGGGCGGCTCCGAGGTCAGGATCAGACCGGCCAGCACCAGTCCGATCAGCAGCAGGGCGGCGATGAGCGATGATTGCTTGATGTTCATTGGGGCTCCTTGGAAACGGGTACGAAGGCGAGCCGTTCGCCGATCAGCCGCTCCAACTCGGCGACGGCCTGGTGATAGGCAGTGAGCACGCGCAGGTATTGCGCCCTGGCGGCGAACAGCGTGCGCTGGGTGTCCAGGACATCCAGCAGGGCGAATTTGCCGAGGCGATAACCTTTTTGTACCGCGTCGAAGGCGCTCTCGGCGCCGGGCAGAATGGCGGTTTTGTACGCCTCCGCTTCCGCATAGGCGGCGGCGAGCGCCTGATAGGCGATGTTCAAGGCCGTGCCGACCCGCACCTCGGCGGCGCGGCGTTCCTCGATCGCCTTGGTGTGGCGATGCTCCGCCTCCAGAATGCCGCCCTGATTGCGGTTGAAAACGGGCAGCGGCAGGGAGACGCCGGCAACCAGGGCGTAGTCGTCGGGCATGAGGTATTTGCTCACCCCCAGGATCGCGGTCACGTCCGGAACGGCCCTGGCCTTTTCTAGATCGACCAGGGCCTGTCGCTGCGTAAGCTCCGTCGCCCAGCGGGCCAATTCCGGGTTCCGGTGAATCCTTTCCTGCAATTGCTCCAGGGTGGGGATGGGCGAGACGGTTTCGAGCTCCCCCAATACGCGGGTAAAACGCGGGGTGACGCTGCTCCAGAGAGCCGCCAAGCGCCTCCGGGCAGCCTCCATTTCCCGTCCCGCCCGCGTCAGGTCGGTGCGGACGGTAGCGAGAGCGACCTTCGCGCGGGTTTCCTCCACCGGCGATACCTTTCCGGCTTCGACCTGGTTCTCGACCGCCGTGGCCACGTGTTCCGCGATTTCCGCCGTCTGCCGAGCCAGGTCGAGGCGCGCTTGGGCGCCCAGCACTTCGCTGAAGGCCTGGGCGACCCGGGTCACTACTGCAATGCGTTGTGTCTCGTAATCCCAGCCGGCGAGATCCTGGGTCAGCTGGGCCGCCTCGATGCGGGCGGCGCGCTTGCCGCCCAGTTCGATCAACTGGCTGAGTTCCAGGGTCACCACGTCGCCGTCGAACCCTCGGATCGATCGGTTGCCGAAGTTCTGCGCCAAGGCATTGAGCGTGGGGTTGGGCCGAAGTCCAGCCTGCAGCACCGCCGCCTCGCGGGCGCGGATTTCCTGCGAGAAGGCGGCGAGTTCGGGGTTTTTGAGCAGCGCCGCGATGAGCGCCTGCATCAGGGTGATGTCCCCGGCGGGCTCTTCCGCCGAGGCTGTTTGGTCTGCGGCGGGTTCGTACGGTGCCTTGCTGGCCGCAGCGATTTTTTCGGCCGCTCTGGGCACCGCCGTTTCGGCGCCCTGGGTCGAACTGTCGAATAGCAAGAGGCCGGTCAGCGCGACGGCTACCGGTACGGTGAATTTTGTGAACACGGAAGATTCTCCCAAGCGGGTGGAGTACCCTGCCGTGCGGCACGCGCACGACAAGGTCCGGCGCCCTCAGACGGGGCGCCATACCGCTTGGGTGATCTAATTCAGAAGAACAACGGTGCGCCGGGCGAGGAGCCTGGAATCGGTGATCGGCGGATCGGGGAAACGAAGCCGCCGCGGCACCAGCCGGGCATAGGGAATGAGGAGGAAAGTGAGGAAGACCAGGGGCAGGAGCCCGAGATCGAGCGAGGGTTTTGATGCCTCGGCCAGGGGAACATGGGCGCCGTGGTCATCGTCCACCACGGGAATGTCCCTGCAGGGAGAATCCCCGTCCGCGAAGTAGGCGCCGGTCTCGGCCTTGGTCGGGGAGCGTTGATCCGCATCGGTTCCATGATCATGGCCGGCAGGCTCCACCGCCACGTGACCATCGGCCCCGAAACACAGCACGAAAGCCGACACATCGCGATGGCCAAAGCCAAAATGACCGAGCACCGCAAGCATCAGCACAACAGAGAGCCAGATTTTGGAGCGCCGTAGCGTATTCATTGCTCAGTTACTATATCCTATCGCCGCCAAGCGCGTAAATGGTAGCGCGGCTAAACGAATGAAAAAGCTGGTTCAAACTCGGGGACAGGCAGGGTAATTTATGGACTTTTTCAGAGTAATCGTCCCGGATAGGCCGTCAAACTTTGTCGGACCGAATCCCAATCGCCAAAGAGTTAAGATGGCCTATTACCTCCTCAAGGTTTGCCTGTCGGCGCTCCTGATCGTCATCGTGTCGGAAACCGCGAAGAGCAGTTCGATGCTCGGTGCCGTACTCGCCTCGCTGCCGGTGATATCCATCATCGCCTTCATCTGGTTGTATTTGGAGACGCATGACCTGAGCAAGATTGCCGCGCTGTCCGTGGATATCTTCTGGCTGGTGATTCCTTCCCTGACGTTGTTCTTGCTGTTGCCCCTGTTTATCCGTTGGGGCTTCGGGTTCTGGCTCAGCCTGGGCGCATCGATGGCGGGTGCCACCGTTTGTTACGGCGTGATGGTGCTTGGGCTGCGGTATTTCCAAACCGGATGATTATGGGTCGATCTATTCCTGTCGCTGTGGGGTGATCAAGCACCATGGAGCTTTCCCTTGAATTCGAATCCGTGATCCGACTGGGATTTTTCCTCGGCGTGTTCGGCCTCATGGCTTTGTGGGAGACCCTCTGGCCGCGCCGGCCGCGCTTCGTCCGCCGCTGGATCCGTTGGCCCAATAATCTCGCCATCGTCGGACTCAACAACCTGTTGCTGAGAGTGGCATTCCCGACAACCGCGGTCGGCTTGGCCATGGCAGGTACCGAGAAAGGTTGGGGATTGTTGAACAATTTCGACCTGCCCGACTGGGCCGCAGTCGTTCTCTCGGTGATAGTGCTTGATCTCGCGATCTATCTTCAGCATGTGATGCTTCATGCAGTTCCCGTATTCTGGCGCATACATCGCATGCACCACGCCGACCTCGATTTTGATGTGACCACCGGATCACGGTTTCATCCGATCGAGATTTTTCTGTCGATGGCGTTCAAATTCATGATTATTGTTACGCTCGGCGCATCCGCGCTGTCGGTCTTTATCTTCGAGATCCTGTTGAATGCGACATCGATGTTCAACCATAGCAACGTCTGCATCCATGCCCGCATCGATCGGATCTTGCGCCGGGTAATCGTTACGCCCGACATGCATCGGGTGCACCACTCGATCCTGCCGCGAGAAACCAACAGTAACTTCGGCTTCAATGTCCCCTGGTGGGACCGGCTGTTTGGCACATACCTCGATCAGCCTGCTGATGGGCACGAGCACATGACGATCGGGATCGAGCAGTTTCGGACCTCACGGGAGCTTTGGCTTGACCGGATGCTGATACAGCCGTTTCGAAGCAAGGTCGGCCATTACCCGATCGGTCGTCGGGGTACGGCGGGATAATTAAAAGGACCCTATCGCGTTTATTCCTCCTCGTGCTCCGATCCGGGGACCAATGGACGAATCACGAACGCCCTAGCCCATTCGGCAGCACATTGATGAGCATGCGTCTGGGGTTATAGCCCAGTCGGAGTGGGTCAGCTTCTCCGATGGCGCCTTTGATCTGATTGCTGCCACCGCCAAGGTGGACGCTCTCTTTACCCCCGTCCCGCTTGGACCGTCTTCCATTGCCATCCGCCGTCGCCCGCGAGTTCGAGAACGGCATCGTAGTAGTCAAGCGGTTCGTCGGCCTCCCCGATGTTGAGGTACGTGATCGAGTTTTCGGCGAGCATGTCCAGGATTTGATGGACTTGCCTCGGGCTGAGGGCGGTGCCGGCCCGGTCCAGGAAGACGAAGCGGGGAGCCGCGAGGAGAATATGGGCAAAGGCGAGCCGTTGCTGCTCGCCGAGCGACAGGATGTTGTTCCAGTCCTGCTCTACGTCCAGTCCGCCGGCCCGCGCCAACACCGGATCGAGCTCCAGGGCGCGCAGCGTGGCGAGCATCCGGTCCTCCGGGATCGAGGACTCCTGACCGGCGGGCAGGAGCACTTCGCGCAGCGTCCCCGGAGGCAGGTAGGGCCGTTCGGGGAGAAACAGAATCCGTCCGTGGCAGGGCCGGATGAGGCGTCCCTCCCCGGCCTCCCAGGTGCCGGCGGTCGCTCGGAACAGGGCAACCTTCGCTTCTTCGTTCGACCCCAGGATCAGGAGCCGCGTCCCGCACGGCACCGAGGCCGACAGCTCTTTCAGCAGGATATGGCCGTCCGTGGGCGACAGCAGCGTCAGCCGCTCGTACGTGAGGCCACATTCCTCCTCGCACTCGCAGACCTCGATCGCCGACGCCGGAACCGGCCGCGCCGCGCAGAGCGGACATTCGGCCGTGCGGCGATGATGCTCGCACACCTCGCTGGCCAGCACCGGCGCCGACTCGGCCTGTTCGATGGCCTCCGCAAGCGAACCGAGCCGCGCGACCACGGCGGTGTACGAGGAAATGGACTGGAACTGGGTGACGATCAGCGAAAAGGCGCCCACCAGCTGCGCGAAGGCCATGGCCGACTGTGTGATGACCCCGAACTCGATTTCGCCGCGGATGAAGAGCGGGGCCACGACCAAGGCGGGAATGATCTGGACCAGGTAGTTGTAACCCGTGGTGAAAAACCCCAGGTTGCGGTTCACCGCGATGATCCGCTGAAAATTGGTCGCCCACTCCGCGATCCGCCGCGAGAGCCTGGTTTCCAGCCGTCCCTCGCGGCGCGCCAGCGCCACCGATTCGGCGTTCTCCCGCACATGGATGAGGTCGGCCCGGAAGTCGGCCTCCCGGTCGAGTTGATTGATGTTCAGTCCGATGAGCGGACGCCCCAAGACGATCGTCAGGTAGGAGCCCGCCGCGGCGTACAGCACGGCGACGCCGAACAGCAGCGGACTGATCGACCACATCACGCCCGCAAAGGCCAGGATCGTGAAACTGCCGTTGAGGAACATGAGCACGAACGAGAGCGTGGTGGCCGTAAACGCCCGCACGTCGTCGGCGATGCGCTGGTCGGGGTTCGCGATCTCCCCGTTGGCGATCAGCCGGTCGCTCAAGCGGTAGTAGACGGGCGGTTCGAGATAGCGGCCGACGGCCCGTCGGGTCAGCCACTCCCGCCAGGTCAGGCCGAGGGTTTCCTCGCTAAACCGATAGAAGACCGCCACTACCGTCGAGGCGGCGAACACGCCGACGTAGAGGATAGCCTGCCCGACAAAGCCGGACAGGTTGCGGTTTTCGATAGCGGTCATGAAGTCGCGGCCGACGTAGCTGTTGACGACGTTCAAGCCGTTGATCGCGAACAACAGGGCGATGAGCAGCGTGAACCGCCACCGGGCTTTCCCGCCGGCCTCGGAAGCCGCAAAGTTCTTGACCATCCGGACGAATCGAGCCCAGGTCCGCCCGTCGAGCGAAATCGATTGAGTAGTCATGCTGATATTCATAAGGATTTGCCCATTTTCGCCGGCTGGCGAACTCTCCTGTTTATCGTTTGGCCCACCGGCATCAATAATGCCAGCAGAAAGAAATCGAGGCCGCCGGAGAATCCGGGGATATCGGGGTGAACAGCTTCACCGAGAATGAGCACCAACGCCATTACCAGCAATAGCATCATCATCGGGTATCGCCTCGCCAAGTCCTGGTGCGTCTGGCTTCAGGCTCCGCGATCGGCCCGGAGTCCGTTCCGAAAAGTCCTGCTCCCCACCTCGGGCGACATCGTTGGAGTGGGACTATGCCCTTATGGCCGCCTAATTGCGAACGGGGGTTACAAAGCCGCTCGATTTACATCGCCTGTCCGTCGTTAGCCGTGCTGTTGGGCTGGAGAGACTGGACCGGTGTGTGAGGATGCTGCCCCAGCACCGCCTGGCGCTGGTCCTCGGTGAGGAGGCTGGCGGCCTCTCCGACGGCTCGAACGAAGGCGATACGCTGCTCGGCCCGCAGGCGCTCGATCTCGCGAATCTTGTCCTCGATCCGGGCGATTTCCGGCTGCTCGGCCGAGGTCAGCGCCCAAAGCTCCTGTTCGGCGTCGGCGATCCTGCGTTGCCTTCCGACCTTCTCCAGCAGGGTCCTTTCCCTGAGACGGCTCAGTTTGGCGCGTTGATCCGGCCTCAAGGCGAGGCGCTCGGCGTGGTCGAGGAAGAAATCCGTCGCTCCGACGTGGTAAAGGTGGGAGGTGCCAGCCAGTCCAGCCAAAGCGGATTCTCCCAATAACCCGCCGCTGAGACCTATAGATCCCATGACCCCGCCGGCAACTTCTGGCGTCATCGTGGTCCCCGTCGCAGAGGGACCTCTTACGGGCAGAGTCGTTGAATCTCCGGTAGCGGGAAACATCTGACTCTGCGTCCAGCGATCATCGTGCCGCTCTCTGACCCGCTCCATCGCGAACCGGTATTCCCCCGTGTCGGACCGCCCCATGAAATAACGCCGCTCGATCGCTTGCTCGGCTGTTTCCGTCTCGGTCTCCATGGCACTGGAGCCTTCATTGGCGCTCTTCCTGGGTTCGCTTTCGTGCGTCTGGCCAAGGGCTGCCTCAAATCGGCCAATACGCGCTTGGAGTTCGGCGATCTGATCGCGAAGCTCCCGAACGATCGAGGCGGCGTCCTGGGAAGCCTCTTGGCGATCGGTACTTTCCGCTGCAGCCTCGATCACCGGAGTGAAAAAAAGGCCATCCAGGATGAAAACCAGGATCAGTAACCGGATCGAATCAGTCGATATTCGCCTCATTGTCTTCTCCCGCTTCATTTGTTCAGCATCCCCGCAAACGGCGAGCAGCGAGCACTGTCGCCCATGGCGTTCAGGCGAATGATGAGGATGCGTGGCATCGTTCAAAAGCCTCGCTCGGCCACCAGTCGGTTGTACAGTTCGACATAGGCCTTGACCACCGCTTCCCGGCTGAACTGACGCAGCAAAAGCTCATGACCAGATTCGCCCAGTGCGCGCCGGTCATTTGACGGTATTGCGAGGGCGTCCCGAATACGATCGGCCAAGGCGATGGCATCGCCGCAGGGGGCCGGCAGACCGGTCCGCTCATCCTCAATGAGCTCCAGCGCGCCGTGGGTCGCCGTGCTGACGACCGGCAGCCGGTAGCTCCAAGCCTCCAGAATGACGTTGCCTAGGGGCTCGTGACGGGAGGGGCAGACGAACAGGTCGGCGAGGGCATAAAAAGCGTCCGGCTGCTGCCAGCCAACCCAGCGCACGCGCCCTTCGAGACCGAGAGCACAGCTCAGCTTCCGGAGCGGATCGGCCAAAGGCCCGTCACCCGCGATCAACAAGATCAGCGGCCGCCCATCGTGGTCGGTGGGTAGCTTCGCGAGCGCGTTCAGCAGATCGTCGAAACCTTTCTTCTCGATGAGGCGGCCCAAGGCGAACAGGACGAAGGCATCCGAAGGAATCTGGTAAGTCGTGCGAAGCATAGGCAGCCGCTCTGCGGACAACGGGGACGGCTCGGGCACGAAGTTGCCGATCTGGAACACCCGTTCGGCTGGCAGGCCCGACTGGACCAGATAATCGCAAATGCCCCGGGTGTTGCCTATCCACGCATGGGCGTGGCGGTAATAGCCGTCAATCTTGTAGAAGCCGCCCAAGCGGGCGATATGAACGGCCCGCATCGTTGTGGGAAGGCGGGTCAAGCGCGTGGCCCTTCCCATGTAGGTTTGCACAATGCAGGGCTGATGTTGGGCGACGAGCCGGCGGATGCGTAGGGCCGACCAGGCATCCCATTGATTGGCGAGCGGCAGATGCACCTGCTCAATCCCTTCCGCCTCCAGGGCTTTGACCACCGGGCTGCCTCGCCGATTGACCGCGACTACCCGGTGCCCCGCTCCGGAGAGAGCTCTCAGCAAACGGACGTAGAACTGATCGGCCCCGCCGAACTGCCGACTGCCGAGGATGTGCAGCGAAGGAACCAACTCAATCACCTGGCCACAAAACACACGCCCTTGGTAAAGGCTCTCGGCCAGCAGTCATGGCTCAGCCGCCCGAAATGCTTTCGTCATCTTGCTTGGAACTGGTTCCCAAGATCTCTTGCTCGGCTTCCAGCCAGTCCTCCGTTTCGCCGCCCGGCGCAAAGCCTCGCTGCTCGGCCTTGAAATAAGCCGCTTCTGCGATCTTGTCACGAAGGATATCCGTATCTGCGGGCTGTTCCGCCGTGACTTCGGTCTTGACCGGGGTCAATTCTTCGGTTGTTTCTTGCTTTGCTTTAGCCATGGTGTTCCTCCTCGTTTGCCTAAATCTTCTGTTGTGAAATCAAAGCCCGATTCAGGAGCGCGGTCTCGAACCGCGCCATCCAGCTAGAAAGCAACCGTTATGCCACACCAAATCATGGCCAGAACCGGCAAGAATTCCGGGCAAACCCGGAATTCAAGTGTGATTGAATTGGTTACGGTTAGAGGGCAAAGTTACAGTCCGGAAGAGAGTTCCTGTCATGGCTTCATCGGAACTGCGCGTCGATTGACTCGATCACTGCCGACTCCGTTCCCGCCCATAACCGATCCACGCATTCACCGGCGCCGAGACGATCTTTGAAAAGACGCCAACGCCGTTCTCAAGAACCAGCCAAAAAGTAGCGTGCGATGAGCGGCTGCAGCTTGGCTTCCATCTGACGCTCATCCAGGCGAGAGATTTCTTCATGCAGTCGCGGGGCGATATTCGTGAACAGGGCCACCAGATGCGGATCGAAACGGCTGCCGCTGTCCCTTTCGAGCACGCCGATCACCTCATTCACGCGCCACGGATCTTTGTAGGGGCGTTTCGACGTCAGGGCATCGAACACATCGACGATGGCGAAGATGCGCGCGTTGAGCGGGATCTCCTTGCCCTTCAATCCCCGCAGGTAGCCGCTGCCGTCGTATCGTTCGTGGTGGAACTCGACGACGTCCTGTGCGCCCTGGAGCCAGCTCGATTTGCTCAGGACGTCCACGCCCAGCCGCACGTGGGTTTTCATGACCTCGAACTCTTCCGGCGTCAGTTGGCCGGGTTTGAGCAGGATCGGATCGCGGATGCCGATTTTGCCGACATCGTGCAGGAAGGCCCCGGCGATCAGGTCGCGCATTTCCTTCCTGGAAAGCCCGAGCGCCTCCCCGAGCCGAAGCGTATAGAACGTCACCCGATAGTTGTGAACGTTGGTGTCGGAATCGCGTTCGGCAATGGCGCAGCCCAGCACGTCCAGGAGTTCCAGGTTGCCCTTGAAGAGGTCGGCGGAGAGCCGGATGAGCCCGCGATGGAGGGTCAGGATGATCGGGTACATCAGGGCCGTCGTGAATGTGATGCTCACCGTCACGAACGCGAGCGTGCGGAACAGGTCCTGCTTGATTCCGGTGAGGGTCGCTTGATCGACCTGATAGATGCCCTCGAAATACCCCACCAGGTTCCCCGGCGCATCCTTCAGGGGAACGAGGGTCACCAGCACCAACTCTCCGCCGACGAAATGGAGTTCATGGGAGAATTCCCCCTTCCGCGGAAATTTGTGCCGGTACCGGTGGATCGCCTGTTCGGTCGACTCCTTTCCGCTGCGGACGGCTTCGAGTTTCAGCTGCTTGGTCCGGTCGTACAGCTCGACCACGAGAAAGTGCTGATCGACCAACTGTTGCGCAAGCCGCATCAAGTGCTCGTACGCTTCGGCGTCGATTCGGTCGAGCTTGTGGGCGGACTCTCCGCTGAAGGTCGCCGACTCCGTCAGCGCGAGACTATGCACGAACGTCCGGACGCGACTGAATTCGAGAAACAGGACGATGCCGGTGATGGTCGTGCTGAGCAACAGCCAGCCCAGAAACAACCGGAGCAGGATTCTTTTGTGGATAACGGCGCTAGCGGCCCGGGTTGCTCGGGAATGGTCGTCCTCGGCGCGCTGTGGCGAGGCTTCTTGGCTTGGAGCTGATTTATATCTGCGGTGCATCGGGGTTAATGCGAACGGACGGAATTTGCTTACCTGTCGTTGTTGCACTTCTCGCGCCATCCCGCCGGAAGTTTTCTTGTCCTCCTTCCCAAGTCGAGGTGCCGCAGAGGTAGCAAAAGTCAAGGCGCACCGGCAAGAGATCCGTCCTAACCGCAGCCGCCGCTTTGTCGCCGTTCGTGGGATTCCGCTTTACCTCAATCCAGCGGCGATTTGGCGATGTAGTCTTGCCAGTTCCTCATTCTCTTTGGCGATCGCCTCATAGGCTGACGCGAGCGACTTGCAATGGCTCACCAAACTGTCCTGTGCCTCCGGAATCGGACCGAAAGAATAAGGGTACGTATCGTAGGCTTCAGCCATTTCACGCATGTCTTTCGCCTTTTCTGCAAACACCCAGGCCTCTTGTTCATAGTGAGCAGCGATCGCCTCGTGGTCTGCTTGGGTACTGGCACTCGCTATCAGTCTCTCGGCTGTAACACGGTGGACCTGGTTCGTCGTACAACCGAGGGGTAACAGAGCGAGAGCCAGCACAAGCCAAGAAACGATCGTTGTCCACCCAGTCGCCGGTTTGTTCATACTTACGAAACCATCAACCGCTAGCGGCGGCGGTGACCTTGACCTCGACCGGCGAAAACATTGTAGAGCGGCGTCCAGATCAGAGCGAAATACCACCCATACCCGTAACTTTCGGCGAGTCCGAGCCAAAAACTCTTCCAGCTGAGCCATTCGAATCCGGGCAGCAGCTTCAGCCAGATCTGGTACATGGCATGCTGGGGAAACAGCAGGTCGAACGCCACACATATCGTAAACGTGAGCGCCAGAAACAGACTGCTGGCGTGGCCCATCGCCACCAGCGAAATCCCGTGCCTCATGGTTCGCCTCCCTTTTCCTCCTCGGTGAGAAAGCGTTTCGGATGGGCATCGAACTGGTCCAGACAGACGCGCGCGCAGAAGCGGTATTCGCGTCCCCGGTACATCTTGGCATAGCCCTGATCCGGATCGACCTCCATCCCGCAGACCGGGTCGATCCACGTCGTTTGCCCGCCGTGAACCAGGCGTGCCCCGAAGCCAAAGCGCATGATCAGGTAGAACACCGCTGCGGACAGCAAAAGCCAGAAAAGTCCTTCCATCACCATCTCCTGAAGTAGGCTCAATACGGCATAAGAAGAGCTGGCTACACCTTCCCTGGCGAGAGGACCGTGCTGGCGTCTTCCCCTGGGGCGCCGGCGGTCTTCTCGCTGAGCCGCTTGATTTGGAACAGGGTGTTGCGCTCTTCTTCCTCCAGCACCGATTCGATGTAGCGCAGCGTCTCGCGATAGCGGGGGATGACGTTGTACTTGAGGGCGTTGACCCGCTTCTGGGTCTTGCGTTGCGCTTCGAGCAACCGCCACAGGGCGGTTTCCGCCTCGCCCAGGCGCGCCAGCAGGACCGCGGCTTGCGCGAGGTGGGTCCGGGTTTCGTCGAAGCTGGGATCGGTCCACATCAACCCCACGGGTTGCAAGGGCAGCGGCTCGGCGGTGACGGCCGGATATTCCACCCCGAGGCTGCTGCGCGGCAGGATGTGGACCCGCAGCGCGGGCTTGAGCCCGAGCGCCGCCTGACGCAGCATGGGACTGCTCATGCGCATCTGGGTCACGGCGAGCCAGCGATAGGCCTGGGCCAGGGCGGAGCGGATCTCGCTGCGCAGCGTGCGGTACCGGCTCAGGCGTTCGGAAACCAGCCGCGTGAGGAGTTCCCGTTTGCGCTCCAGGAGATCGTAGCCCCGCTCCAGAAACGCGACCCTGGTTTTCAGCGAGAGCAGTGCGCTCTTGGTCGGGGGGACCTTGAGGAGTGGCTTCATGGCGCTTCGTCCACGGCAGACGGCCCACGGTGAAATCTGGCCAGGTCCGCCTCGGTCACCCGGGACAAGGCTTCCGGCGGCAACCGGGACAGCAACTCCCAGGCGAGACTCAGGGTCTCCAGAATAGCGCGGTCTTCCTCCTCTCCCTGATTCACGAACCGTCGCTCGAAGGCCTCGGCAAAGGCCAATGACCTCCGATCGTGTTCGGTCAGCTCCTCGGCCCCGATGATCGAGGCGAGGTTGCGCACATTGAGCGCTCGCGCATAGGAGGCGTAGAGCTGGCTCGCCACACGCGGGTGGTCCTCCCGCGTATAGTCCTTGCCGATGCCGTCCTTCATCAGGCGCGACAAGGACGGGGGGATGGTCACCGGCGGATAAATGCCCTGGTTGTGCAACTCCCGGCTCAGCACGATCTGTCCCTCCGTGATATAGCCGGTGAGGTCGGGTATCGGATGGGTGATGTCGTCGGAGGGCATGCTCACCACGGGTACCATGGTGATGGACCCGCGCCGCCCCTTGATGCGGCCGGCGCGCTCGTAGATCTCCGCGAGATCCGAATAGAGATAACCGGGATAACCCTTGCGCGCGGGGACATCGCCCTTGGCGGTCGCCACCTCGCGCAGGGCCTCGGCGTAATGGGTCATATCGGAGAGGATGACCAGGACGTGGTGATCGAGGTCGAAGGCCAGGTATTCGGCCACAGTCAGGGCGGTGCGCGGCAGGATCAGGCGCTCGATCGGCGGGTCGTCGGCCAGGTTGATGAACATCACCACATTCTGCAGCACACCGCTTGTCTCGAAGCTCTCCCGGAAGAAGCGGGCATCGTCGTGGGAGATTCCCAGGGCCGCGAACACCACCGCGAAGCGGCTCTGCTCTTCCGCGGGAAGCTTGGCCTGGCGCACGATCTGGGCGATGAGCCGGTTATGCGGGAGCCCGGAACCCGAGAAGATGGGCAGTTTCTGCCCGCGCACCAGGGAATTGAGGCCGTCGATGGTGGAAATCCCGGTTTGAATGAATTCCCGCGGATAGGCGCGAACGGCCGGGTTGACCGGCGCCCCGCTGACGTTGCGTTGGAGCGCCGCGATCACCGGCGGGCGGCCGTCGCGCGGTTGGCCGATGCCGTTGAATATCCTGCCCAGGAGGGCGGGCGAGAGCATCACCTCGAAGGGCCGGTCCAGGAACCGCACCCAGGTCCGCTCCGGATCGAGGCCTTCCGTGCCTTCGAAGACCTGGATGAGGACCACCTCATGGGAGGTCCGGATCACCTGCCCGTCGCGCCGGCGGTTGCGCTGATCGCGCACCTGCACCCGGTCGCCCAAAGCCACCCCCGGGACCCCCCGCATGAACAGCAGCCCGCCCCGGGCGGCGGAGACCGAGCGGTACTCCTTTTCCCTCATTCCCTTTTCCCCCGCCTGAATGAGCCCCCCGGTGCGGCGCGTGGGGTCGGTTCGCCCTCACCCCTCCCGTAGTCCCGATAGAAAGGCTCGAAGGCTGCGCGGATCTCCTGGACGAAATCCCGCAACGAGGGAACCTGGTCGCTGCCGTAGGTCCCCTTCAGGCGTTGCGCCCTGCCGAGGAGGGGCAGGCCGAGCAATTGCTGCACCGGCACCCCGAGCGCGATCAGCTTTCTCCCCTGATCGTGGATTTCGAGGATCAGGTCGAGCAGGACGAACTGCTTCTCCGGGGAGGAGAAGCTGTCGACGGGGTCCAGCGCGCTTTGTTGCAACACGCCCTCCCGGATCAGGCTCGCACTCTCGAGCACCCAGCGTTGCTCGGGCGAGAGCGCTTCGGGACCCACCAGATTGACGATATGAGCCAGCTCGTCGGCTTCGGTCAGCAGACCCAGCGCCGCGGCGCGCCGCTCCGCCCAGGCCGGGTCGACGTGTTCGGCCCACCAGGAGGCCGCCGCGCCGACGTAGGCGGAGAAACTATCGGCCCAGCCCACCGCCGGGTAGTGGCGCGCGTCCGCCAATTCCTTGGACAGGGCCCAGAACGTCTGAATGATATCTTTGGTATGGCTGGTCACCGGCTCGGAAAAATCGCCACCGGGCGGCGAAACGGCCCCGATCAGGGTGATCGATCCCGTCGTCCCCGCCAGGGTCTCGACCCG
The DNA here is from genome assembly GCF_002005105.1 of Methylocaldum sp. 14B. GTDB lineage: Bacteria > Pseudomonadota > Gammaproteobacteria > Methylococcales > Methylococcaceae > Methylocaldum. Next base: position 25,365 of record NZ_MSCV01000010.1, read on the forward strand.
GCCGGCGCGCTCATAGAAGGCCGCAAGCCGCGAAGCAAGATAGGCGGGATAGCCCTCTTCCACGGGCATCTGTCCCAGACGGCCGGCGACTTCGCGCAAAGCCTCGGCCCACCGGCTCGTGGAGTCGGCCACGACCACGACATCATAGCCTTGGTCGCGGAAATACTCGGCCAAGGTGACCCCGACATAGATGGAGGCCTCGCGCGCCACGACCGGCATGTTGGAGGTGTTGGCCACGAGCAGCGTGCGCTCCATCAGGGAGCGGCCACTGTAGGGGTCGGTCAGCTTGGGGAAACTTTCCAGGATATCCACGAGTTCGTTGCCACGTTCGCCGCAACCCACATAGATGACGACATGGACGTTGGACCAGCGGGCGATCTGCTGCTGCACCACGGTCTTGCCGACGCCGAAGGGACCGGGTACCGCGGCTTTGCCGCCCTTCAGCAAGGGAAAAAAGGTATCGAGGACGCGCTGTCCGGTCAGCAAAGGCTCACCGGCCGGGTCGCGCCGGCGATAGGGGCGGGGCATGCGCACCGGCCAGCGGTGGTACAGCTTGAGCTCGCGCGGCGTCCCCGCGCGGTCCCGAACCCGTGCAATCACCTGCTCCAGGGTATAGTCGCCGGCGCCCGCCAGGTCGATCAGTTCTCCCTCCACATCCGGAGGTACCAGGATGCGGTGGCTGAAGGTCGGATTCTCCTGCACCGTACCCAGTACGGTACCCGCGGCCAAGTTCATACCGGGGTTGAGGTCGGGGGACGGGACGAAGCTCCAAGCCTGGTCGCGGTCGAGCGGCGGGAGGCTCAGGCCGCGGGCGATGTAATCGCCCCCCTGTTCCACGAGGCCCCGCAACGGCCGTTGCACGCCGTCGAAGATCTGGCCGAGCAGGCCGGGGCCGAGTTCCACGGCCAAGGGATGCCCGAGGGCTTCGACCTTCTCTCCGGGGCGCAGCGATTCCGTGGATTCGTAGACCTGGACTACGGCCCGGTCCCCCTCGCGGCCTATGACCTCTCCGACCAGACCCAGCGCGCCGATCCTGATCTGCTCGCCGTTCATCACGCCGGACAGGCGCACGGTGACGATCGGGCCATTGATATCGAGCGTCTCACCCATGGGGCAGCGCTCCTGGCGGGATCACGGTGGCGAAGAGATGCTCCATGATCACCCGGTAGAGTTCCTCCTGCAGACGCTCCAGGCGCCCTTCGAAGGTGTTGTCGACCCGGATGCGTTCATCGGCGCTTCGCACCAGGGCGCCGCCCAGGCACTCGCGAGGGGTTGAGGACAGTATCAGGCGTTTTCCGGGAACCCACTCCTGCCGCCATTCCTCCCAGTGCGGGCGCAGCCGCTCCTGATCCCGCGCATTCACCTCGATCACCAGTTCCTCGCGCTCGATGGCCTCGACCGCTCGGCGCAGGAGCCGTCGGAGTACGGGTAGATAGCTGGGTTCATCCTCGGCGAGCTGCCTGAGCCGCTCCTTCACCTGCTCCACGGCCGACTGGACCAGAGCCCACTGGAACCGGGCGAGCTCCTCCTGGAGCTTGATTTCGCCAGCCTGTACCCGCTGCCGGAAGAGACGCTCGGCCAGTGCCTTGGCATTCTGCGTCTCCCGCTCCTCGCGCAGACGGAGCTGCTCGTGCGCCTCTTCGATCATGTGCTCCCGGGTGCGCCGACCTTCGGCCACATACGCCTTCGCCAGCGTTTTCGCCCGGTCCAGGAGGGTGGCCTCCAGCGCATCGACTCGACTGCGGTCGTTGATTTGACTGCGATCGTTCATGGCCCTTCCTCGAGCACCGAGGGCCCCAGGACCCGCCGCACCAAGTCGTCCACCGCAGCCTGATGGTCCTCCGGCGCCTGTAACGAGGGGATCTCCACCACCACGATGCGTCCCCCCTCGGCGCGCACCTGCGTGAGCAGGGCGGTGCCGCTCCGGGCGAGCGCCTGTTCCAGTACGATCAAGGCTTTTTCCTGCGTCCTCACGAGGTCCTTCAGCACCGCTTCCAAGATGTCCGGGGTGGCATCGGCATGGGTTTCGAAGCCGATCAGCGCAAAGCCTTCGAGCAGAGCTGTGCTGCCCAGGGCGATCAGCCGGGTCTCTTCGAGACCACCGTCTTCACGGGTTTTTTCCGTCGCCATGAGGATCAGCCGATCTTCCCGAGCATCAGGATGGTGACCACCAGGCCATAGATGGCGATGCCCTCGGCCAACCCAAGATAGATGAGACTGCGCCCGAAGGCCTCCGGTTTGTCGGCGATGACCGCCAAGGCCGCCGCCCCGACCGGACCGACGGCGATGCCGGCGCCGATGGTCGCCACGGCGGTGGGGATCCCGGCACCGATCATGGCAAGCCCCATGCCCACCGAGATCTCACGGACCCCCGCCTCGGGAGGTGCGGCCATCACCCCTTGGACGGCCAGAAACACGAGCCCGACCTCGGCGAGGGCAAAGGTGAGGAGATTGATCCCCAGCACCCCTTTCAGCCGGTGCGGCGATAAGCGCACGGGCGGTTTCGGGCCGAGTTCCAGGAGGACACCGAGTCCGATGATGCCGAAGAGGCTCAAGGTCATCAATCCAACCAGCCAATACATAGTCTTCTCCTCACTCAGTCAATGTGTCGTGATGCCCCGGCACCGACGTTCTCGAACAGGATCAGGGGGCGGAATTCCCGGCCGTCGCCTCGAAAGAACCGCGAAAAACCCTCATAGTACTCGAGCCGCAACGCCTGGATGATGACGATCGAACCCTCCAGCACCAGACTGAAGATATTACCGAGCACGATCGTGATCCAATGCCCGGCGTGGCCCATCATTTGAGCCAGGGTCAGGACGGCGATGGCCAGGGCCACATGGTTCAGGCTGAAGGCGGCTACGCGCAGGAAGGACAGGGTCCCCGAGAGATAGGCCATGACTGTCTCGAATCCCTCGATGAAGACCACCAGGAGCCGCTCGCCGAGGGGGACCCGGTTTTCGTGCCACTGATAGGCGAGGACGATCGCGAAGGGCAGCGCGATCGCCAGGATTTCCGTGGCACCCAAATGCGCTCCGGTCAGTCCTCGATAGCCCCCGTAGAGCAGTCCCCCATAGAACAGCAGGCCGGCCAATCCCCGGCCATCGCACAAGGCTTCGATGACACGCCCCTCGCTGAGGCGGTTGTACGCGGCGAGCACCGTAGCGAGCAGAATGAAGGCGACGCCCCAGTAGCCGGCGACCTCCAACATCAATCCGGGGTTGGACAGGGGGGCGATCCACAGCGAGGGAATGACGTCTTCGAAACCGAAGAGGCTGCCGTATAGGAAGCCGAATCCGCACGAGGAGAGGCCCACGGCGGTCACGAAGGGGCCATAGCCCCTGAGCCTCTCGCGCAGGAGCAGGCCCGCTGCCGCAATGATGCCGCCATGCCCAACATCGCCATACATCATCCCGAACATGGCGATGTAGGTGAAGGCGAATAGCACGGTCGGGTCGAATTCTCCGTAGCGCGGCACGCCGTAATTTTTCACTAGGGCGGCGAAGGGATGCAGCAGGCGGTGATGACGCAGGCAGGAGGGGACGGACTCCCCGCGCTGGGGATCGCGCACGGTCACCACCAGTGGATCCTCGATCCTCGCTCGCAAGGCTTGCTCGAGCCTCGGCAGCTCGCGCTTGGGGACCCAGCCGCTCATCACGGCGAGACCGCCGCGGCTGCGCAGGGCCTCCCCCAGTTGCGCATAGGGCCACGCCAGGGCGAGCGTCTGAGCCGCCGCCACGAGCGGGCGTTGGTTTTCCCGTTCGCACGCCCGGATCGTTTCCCGCACGGCCTGCATGGCCTGGGTGATTTCCTGCCGTCGCTTCAGGAATTCCCGGCGCACCTTGTCCGGGTAATCCTTGAATTCCTCGGGGATCTGCTGCGGGCGCCAGCCGGCCTCCCGCAGCAGGTCGGCAATCGACGCCTCGCCACCCGCGGGCCCTGCGATCACCACATGGGCGCTGCCATCGCTCTCGAGAAAACGGCGGAGCACATAGTTTGCGAGCCCGAGCGCCTCCTGGAGGCGCCGAACGTTCGCCAGCGGTACCGTTCCCAGACGAATATCCAGAAGGCCTTCCGGCCTCTGCAAACGCCCGAGATCGATGTCCAGAGCGAGAAAATTGACCAGCGTCATCATGAGCTGATCGAGATGTTTTCGTTCCTCCGTGAGCCGCCGCAGCTCCTCGAACGATCCGGAATACCGGGCCCAGAGTTCACCCAGCCAGCGATCGAGCTGCGCGAGTTCCGTCTCGGGGACCACACGGGGCGGAGCCGCGGGGATCGTGAGGGGCGTCTCGCAATGGCTGAGGATTTTGTTGAGACGGACCTGGGCCCGCTTGACAAGATCCCGGTAGGTTTCGGCAGGAAGCTCCGGCAACATCCCCTCTGCGATGCGTTCGGGTTCGAACACGCCGAATTCGGCCAGCACCAGTGTGGCAGCGGGCATCGCCTCGAGGACCGTATGCAGCGTGAGGCGTTGCATGGGCAAAGGTTTAAACATATCTTGCTTCGACCCCGCTCACATGACGAATCAGACTGGGCTCAATGCCCAACCGCTTACCTTTCAGCACGGCGCGGATCCGACGCAATTCCCGGTCACGCAACAGCAGGTAGGCAAAGCCCCGGGCCAGGTCGAAGGCCCCGTGTTTGAGCATCGTCTCGGCCAGCTGCCAAGTCCAATGCCGCAGGATATCGGTCACTTCGGGGATCGTCGAGACGTTTGCCAATAACCGGGTGAACGGGGCCGGGAGCCTTGCGATGATCTCCTCGACGCTCGTAAGTTCTGCCAATTCCAGCAGCCGTCGGCTGCTCAAGCGGTAGCTCGCTGGGATCAGCAGGTAATACGCCTCGGCGGGGGGCAAGTGATAAGCGAAACGGTACCGCAGTAGCCAGACCAGGTTGATGCGGTCGATCAGGCTGCCCACCAGAATCTGCAAGTTGCGGCCATCCGTGCTCTTGATGGCCTGTGCCCGCTGGCTAAGCCCGGCGTAATAGCGCCGATCCAGCGCCGCATCCAGGGCAAAGAGATCCCGACGTTCCTCGAATATCCGGCGTGCCTGACGGGCCATATCGGCGTAGTACGGCGTTCTCTCGAGACGGCGCAACAGTTCGGGAATATCCTCGGCATTGAGCAGTTCATCGAGGGGGAGGGTGGCATACGGACCGATATCAGTCAGCTGTTCCCGCAGGGCGGAGACCGGCTCTCCCGCGAGCTTGCCGCGGATGATGGCCTTGAGGTTGCTCACTTCGAAGCGGTGGGCCCAATAGATAAAGAAATCGCGGGCAGGACCTGTGAGCGCGCGCACGAGCGCCACCAGATCGGCCAGGAACAGGGTGATCAAAGCACTTTCCAATCCAACGGGGTCGCGGGCCGCCTCGGCGTCCAATCCCGCCCTCCCGAGCACCTCGCGTTCCTGCTCTTCCAGAGCGTCGATAAGCGCGGCGAGGCGCTCGCGGGGCAGGAGGCGCCCGGCCAGGAGGGCAACCCGCGCGTTAAAAAAGGCATAGCGTGCAACGGCCCTCACGACTCATTCCCGCGATGGATCGAGCACTAGGGCCACGGCGGCAGCCACCGTTTCCTGCAGGCGCTGCTCCGCCAGAGTCCGGATCTGCGCGTGTTGCTCTTCATAACGCCGTTCGAGCTCCGCCAAGGCTTGCGCCGCCTGCGCTTCGGCTTTCTCGAGAAAGGATGCTCGAAGCGCGGGCAGGCTCGCGGCATACCGCTCTTCCATGGTACGGGCCTCCGCCCGGGCCTCCTGCACCAGGCGGTCCCGGTCGGCCTCCGCCTCCTTGATCAGGACCTCCGCCCGGCTTTCGGCTTCCAAAAGACGCTTCAGCACATCTTCCATCGGTACGTCCTCAAAAGGTCCATGGTTCGCCCCTTGACCTACGCTCTAAGAGAACTCGCGAATCTCCTCTCTAGCCTTCTAGCCTTCCTCCTTGGAAGGGTGGGCCTGTTCGTACTCCCGTTCCGTCTCCAGCCAGTCGCTCTCCTCATAGCCAGGTTCGAATCCGCGGGCACGGGCCTTGTGGTAAGCGGCCTCGGCAATCCATTGGTGACGGGCAGCGGATGCATCGCTCTCCTTCTCTTTTTCCGGAACCTCGCCGGGTTTCGCCTGGCCCTTTTCTACCGGGGGCTGCCCCGTTTGTTCAGTGATCGGTTTTTCATCTTTCTTCGCCATGTCTTGCTCCTCGATTAGTTTGTTTGAACGCCGTGAGTTTATTGCCTTGCCAATCAGGATCTTGCCCCGGCTTTTTTCTCCGTTGATAACAAATCCGGGTTTTCAATCGATTCAATCAGGCGGCAGACGGTATCGCCATCGGGAACACCGTCCGGCATCGTCGCCCACCGGGGCCAATGCCTGTTCCATGCGGCTCTGCAGTTCCAACACCTCTTCCAGCCGCTTTCTGTTTTCGGCGATATGCCGCTGAATAAGATCACGAACCAAAGGACATGGCGACTTTCCTCTCCCGGCTTCCTCGAAAATTTGGGCAATTTCCTGAAGCGCATAGCCTAAGTACCTGGCTCGGCGAATAAAATCCACCCTTTTGACGTCCTTTTCGCCGTACAGCTTGTATCCAGTGGTCGGGTGACGAGCCGGTCGAAGCAGACCGATCTGCGTGTAATACCGGATGGTATCGGCGCTGACACGGCACCGCTGGGCTAGACGCTTAACCTGAAGGAGCATCGCTATGCCAAGCCCAAACTAGCACCTGTGTGTAACACATAGGTCAAGCCTCTTTCCATTTAACCATCTTGAACCCTAGTCATCCTTCTTCATCGGATGTACGCCTCCGCCGCATAACGGCGCATCATCCGATGGCTGTTGAAAAAAGAGGCGTTCTTACTGATCGCGCCCTTCATCACGGCGATCCAGCCCGAGCGACTCTGGTGATAGAGAGGCAGCACGACCTGTTCCAGCTTGTCATAGAGCGCCTGTGCATCGCCGCCATTGGCCGCTTCGGCTTTATCGCCAATCGCCCAGCCGGTGATCCCCTCGATGCAGCCTTCGATCCACCAGCCGTCCAGCACGCTGAGGCTGGGTACCCCATTGAAGGCGGCCTTCATGCCGCTGGTCCCGGAAGCTTCCTGCGGCCGCAACGGCGTATTCACCCAGACATCAACGCCCGACACCATCTGGAGCGCCACATCCATGTCATAGTTGGGCACAAAGGCTAAAGGGATCGCGGCGGACAATTCCCAGACATGCCTGTGCAGCAATTCGATCAGCTGCTTGCCGGCCGCGTCGCGGGGGTGGGACTTGCCGGCGAGAACGATCTGAAGGGGCCATTGCCGGGCGATCGCTTTCAGGCGCACCAGGTCGGAAAACAGCAGATCGGGCCGTTTGTACGCGGTCATGCGCCGGGCGAAGCCGAGGATCGGCAGGTCGCCTTTCAGTTCGATTCCGCAGCGGGTTCTGACGGTTTCGATCAGCGCCGCCTTGGCCTGCTCATGGGCTTCCCAGATGGCGGCGTCGGCGATGCAGCACTCGGCGCGCACCAAGAGCTCGGGCTCGTGGCACCAGCCTGGTAGGTGTCGGTTATAGAGGGTGACGAAGCTCTTGGCCGTCCAGGTGTAAGGATGCACGCCATTGGTCACCGCATGCACTCGATAGCCGGGGAACATCTGCCGCGAGATCTCGGCATGGCGCTTGGCGACGCCGTTGACATACTCGCTCAAGTTGAGCGCCAGCCGGGTCATGTTGAGCTGCGCCTCGCCCGCCAGGCGTTTGAGTGTCGTCAGATCTACGAAATCCCCCAAGATCCGCTGCACCAGGTCATAGCCGAATTTGTCATGGCCGGCCTCGACCGGAGTGTGTGTGGTGAAAACGCAAAGATCCCGGACCCGCGGAATATCATAGAGGGATTCGCCCGGGCGGATGTCCTCTTCGGTATAGGCATAGCGGCGCAAGAGCTCCAGCGCCAGCAGGGCGGAATGCCCCTCGTTCATGTGGTACTCGCGGATTTCGAAGCCCAAGGCCTGGAGTATGCGGATGCCGCCGATACCCAGCACGATTTCCTGTTTCAGCCGGTAGGCGTCGTCGCCGCCGTACAGGTGATGGGTGATCTGCCGATCGCCGGGATCGTTCTCGTCCAGGTCGGTGTCCAGCAGCAGGATCGGCTGCCGGCCATTCATGTGGCCTTTGAGGACATAGAGCCAGCAGCCGATCCAGACCGTGCGGCCTTCGATGGTCACCGCCACCTTGGCGCCCAAGGAAGTGGCCCACTCTTGGGGCTGCCAGGAATCGGGGTGCTCGACCTGGCGGCCTCGCGCATCGATTTCCTGGCGGAAGTACCCTTCGCGGCTGACCAGGGTGACGGCGACCAGCGGGATTTCGAGATCCGCCGCGGAGCGCAAGGTGTCGCCGGCAAGAATCCCGAGCCCTCCGCTGTAGGTGCGGATATCGCTGTGCAGTGCGATTTCCATCGAAAAATAAGCGATGCGCGGTCCGTGAAGGAATTCGTCAAGCATGGGTCTTATTCCTCTTTCCTTTGAGCGCCAAGATATGCGAGTGCACCCGCATTCCAGGCGTTAACGTCAGAGACCTTGAAAAGCCAGCAGAAAAAGCATTCCTGCATCGCCTAGCCAATTGCTTTCGGCTTGCAGAGACTGCCATCGCGTCCGGCCACATTCACTGAAGAGAAAGGATGCTCGAAGCGCGGGCAGGCTCGCGGCAAACCGCTCTTCCATGGTACGGGCCTCCGCCCGAGCCTCCTGCACCAGGCGATCCCGCTCGGCGTCCGCCTCCTTGATCAGGACCTCCGCCCGGCTTTCGGCTTCTAACAGGCGCTTCAGCACATCTTCCATCGGTAAATCGTCCTATTGCTCTTACAACTCTGACCCTAATATTCGGGGCCCTGCCATCCCGGGGGTCCCTGTCCGATGCATCGATAGGATTTACATGGAAACCGGGGTCGTCCTTGGAAATGACTTGTGGCGCAAGCGCTCAAAGCCAAACTGCCAATCAGCAGTAAAGATATCGTGGTCGCGGGCTTTACAACTCGAGTGAATTTGAAGCCGGCAAAGGTAAATACTTGACGCATGAATAAGGGTGTCATCGCGCCTCACGAGATTCCCTGTCCTCTTCTCGCGGAGAGGCGGCCAGCGGGATTTCGGTTTCCGGGAGGGCCGGCTCCGGAGCGACCGTTTCCCGGGCTTTGAGCCCTCGTCCTTTCCAGATCTCGTAGATCGCCGGAATCACGAGGAGCGTCAGGATGGCCGAGGTGAGCATGCCGCCGATCATGGGGGCGGCGATGCGTTTCATCACGTCAGCACCCGTCCCATGGCTCCACATGATCGGGAAGAGCCCCGCCATGATGGCCACCACGGTCATCATCTTGGGCCGGACCCGTTGCACGCTTCCCTCGATAATCGCCTCCTCCAAGTCTCCTCGGGTCTGCATCCGGCCTTGAGCCACGCGCCTGTGATAGGCCTCATCGAGATAGACGATCATGACGACACCGGTCTCGGCCGCAACGCCCCCCAGGGCGATGATGCCGACCCACACTGCGACGCTGAGGTTGTAACCGAGGAGGTATAGGTACCAGAACCCGCCGATCAGGGCGAAGGGGACCGACAGCATGACGATCAAGGACTCCGTCACCGAGTGAAAGTTGAAATAGAGCAGCAGGAAGATCAGGAAGACCGTCAGCGGCAGCACCACCCGCAGCCGTTCCGCGGCGCGCTGCATGTACTCGTACTGCCCGGACCAGGTCATGATGTAGCCCGGAGGCAGCTTCACCTGCTTGGTGACGGCGGCCTTGGCCTCCTCGACGAACCCACCGAGATCGCGGTCGCCGACGTCGACGTAGATATAGCCGGTCAGCATGCCGGCCTCGCTGCGGATGGTGGCGGGGCCGCGGGTCCGCACGATCTCGGCGAGTTGTGACATGGGGATTAGGCTACCTTCCGGGGTCCGTATCAGGACCCGGTTCAGCCTACTCTCATCATCTCTCAACTCGGTCGCATAGCGCATGTTGATGGTGTAGCGTTCCCGGCCTTCGATGGTGGTGGTGATCACCTTGCCGCCGATGGCGGATTCGATGACGTCCTGTACATCTTCGATAGTGAGGCCATAGCGGGCGATCTCCGGGCGCTTGATGCGGAAGTCGAGAAAATATCCCCCGCTTACCCGCTCGGCGTAAACGTTGCGCGCCCCTGGCACCATCTTCACCACGCCTTCGACCTCTTTCCCTACCTGTTCGATCACCCCCAGATCGGGGCCGGAGATCTTGATCCCCACGGGCGTCCGGATACCGGTGGTCAGCATGTCTGTCCGGGCCTTGATGGGCATGGTCCAGGCATTGGTGACCCCGGGCAATTGCAGCCGCTCGTTCATCTCGTCGATCAGCTTTTCCCAGGTCAGGCCAGGCCGCCACTGGTCCTCTGGCTTGAGTGTCACCACCGTCTCGAACATCTCGAGCCCGGCCGGATCGGTGGCCGTTTCCGCCTTGCCCGCCTTGCCGAAGACGTGCTCCACCTCCGGGAACTGCTTCAGCATCCGGTCTTGTATCTGCAACAAGCGGGTCGACTCCGTGACGGACTGGCCCGGAAACCCCAAAGGCATATAGAGGATCGTGCCCTCGTTGAGGGGCGGCATGAATTCCGAGCCGAGCTTTTCGTAGACCGGCACCGATAGCGCCAGCGCTACTACGGCGATGAGGACCGTGACCCACCGGAAGCGCAGCACCCACTTCACGATAGGTTCGTAGCCCGCGACCAGGAGCCGGTTCAGCGGATTTTTTTCGGCCGGCGTGATCCGCCCCTTGATGAGCAGGATCATCAAGAGGGGCACCAGCGTGATCGAGAGGAAGGCGGCGAAGAACATCGAGAAGGTCTTGGTGTAGGCGAGCGGCTTGAAGAGCCGCCCTTCCTGCGCCTCCAGCGTAAACACCGGGAGGAACGAGACCGTGATGATGAGGAGCGAAAAGAAGAGGGGCCGGCCGACTTCCTTGGCCGCCTCGATGAGCACCCGCGCCCGCGTTTCGGGGTTGTGATCCGGGGCTTCTTCGAGTCGTTTATGGGCGTTCTCGATCATGACGATGGCCGCGTCCACCATCGCCCCCACGGCGATGGCGATGCCGCCGAGCGACATGATGTTCGAGCTGAGCCCCAGGTAATACATGGACAAAAACGAGAGCAGAATGGCGATCGGCAGGGTCAGAATCGCCACCAGGGCAGAACGGAAGTGAAAGAGGAAGGCGACACAGACCACGCTCACCACGATCGTCACTTCGATCAGTTTTTCTTTCAAGGTGGCGATCGAGCGGAGAATCAGCTCCGAGCGGTCGTAGACGGGGACGATCTCAACCCCTTCCGGGAGTGACGTTCTGATCTCGGCGATCTTGGCCTCGATCCGCTCAATCACTTTCAGGGCATTTTCACCGAAGCGCATCACGACGATGCCGCTGACCACGTCCCCCTCGCCATCCAGGTCCGAGATGCCGCGCCGCATCTCGGGCCCGAGGGCCACATGGGCGATGTCCCTCATCAGGATGGGGGTGCCCTGCTCGTTGGTGCCGACGGCGATCTGTTCGATGTCGCCGATCGAGCGGACATAACCGCGGCCCCGCACCAGGAATTCCGCGCCGGCGAACTCGACCACCCGACCCCCCACCTCGTTGTTGCTCTGCCGGATCCGCTCCATGATGTCGCGGATCGACAGCTTGTAGGCCAGAAGCTTCGTGGGATCGAGGTGCACCTGGTACTGCTTTTGGAAACCGCCGAGGCCGGCCACGTCGGACACCCCGGGGACCGCCTTGAGCCAATAGCGCACGTACCAATCCTGCAATGTTCTGAGCTCGTCCAGGCTGCGCTTGCCGGTGCGATCCACCAGGGCATATTCGTACACCCATCCGACCCCGGTCGCATCCGGACCCAGTTCGGGCACCACGCCCGCGGGCAGGCGCTTGACTGCACCTGCCAGGTATTCCAGAACCCGCGACCGCGCCCAGTAGATGTCGGTGCCTTCTTGAAACAGAATGTAAACGAAGGAATAGCCGAAAAACGAGTAACCTCTCACCACCGTAACCCGGGGCGCCGAGAGCATCTGCGTCACGAGGGGGTAGGTCACCTGGTCCTCGATCAGTGTCGGGTTGCGTCCCTCCCATTCGGTATACACGATCACCTGGACGTCGGAGAGGTCCGGGATGGCGTCGAGGGGCGTACGCAGGAGAGCCCACAGCCCCCAGGCGCCGAAAAAAACGACCCCGAGGAACACGATAAAGCGGTTCTTCGCACTGTATTCGATGATCTTCTCGATCATAGGACCGATGCCTCGCTTCGCCTTGGGGCCTTGCGGTAATCCATCCTGCGCCGCTTCCTACATACCCGGCATATTCATGCCCGGTTTGCCTTGCTCAGGTTTTTGCTCGGGAGCCGAAGGCGTAGGCGCAGGACTTTTCTTATCCATCTCCATGCCGGGCATCCCCATCATCCCCAGCGCGGATCGGAGCTGGCTCTCCGAATCGATCAGAAAGGCGGCCGACGCGACCACCCGCTCCCCGGGCGCCAGGCCCTTCTGTATCTCATAGTAACCCTCGGCGGTGACTCCGATCTGAACATCACGGGGCTCCAGGCGCCCCTGGCCTCGGTCGACAAACAGAATATTCCGCGTCCCGGTGGCGAGGACTGCGCCTTGCGGGACCACGAGACGGTTCCCTAACGGGATTCGCACCTCGACATTGGCGTACATCTCGGGCTTGAGCTTTTCGCCGGGGTTGTCCAGTTCGAACCGCACCTTCGCGGTACGGGTCTTGGGATCCAGGGTGGGATAGATGAACGTCACCCGCGCCGTGAGCACGGTCGCCGGATCATAGGAAAGTGTGACCTTGGCCTCCTGCCCGAGGCGGATGGACGGGAGTTCATATTCGTAGATGTCCCCCAGGATCCAGATGTGCGACAGATCGGCGATGATATAGAGCTCCGTGCCGGGCTCTACATACGCACCTGCCAGCGCCTCCCGCTTGATGACCGTGCCGGTGATGGGGGAATGGATCGGCAGCGTCCGGAGCACCTGTCCGGTCCGCTCCAGGTCGCGGATATGATCTTCGGTAATGTCCCACAGCTGAAAACGACGCTTGACATCCTCGAGAAGCTCCACGGCGCCTTGCGCGACCTCGGGATAGGAGCTGCCGCCGAGTTCCTTTTTCGCCTGCAGGGCGAGCAGGTATTCCCGTTGCGTGGCCACGAGGTCCGGACTGTAAATGGTAAAGAGGATCTGACCTTTTTTGACGTGATCCCCTGTGGCGCTGACCAGAAGTTGATCGATCCAGCCGCTGAACTTGATGTTGACCCGCGCCTGCCTGCGTTCGTCGATCACGACCAGGCCCACGGTCCGGATCACCTTGTCTAACGGGCGACGCGTCGCTTCTTCGAATTTCACGCCGATCTCCTGCAATCGCTGTGGGCTGATGGTCACCATGTCAGTGCCACTAGGGACCGCCATGGGCGGCGCGGTCTCTTTTTGTTCTGGAGCCGCCTCGTGGCCGCCATGGTCTGCCGGCGGCTGGGTGGCGGGTGCGGGTGCCTCGGGCGGGGATGGCTGTTCGTTCCCGCATCCAACGAACAGCAAGGAAGTGATCAGCCCCACCGCCCACAACCTTCTGAATCGCCAATCTTGCCGTTTTGTCATGGCCTTTCCCCGATGATCTCCTCGAGCCGGGCCAGCGCCTTTTCGTGTTCGGTCATCTCGCCGTGCAGTTCGATCTCGTTGTCCTGCAAGGTGAGCAGGCTGTTCAGCAGGGTCAGAAAATCCACCTTGCCGACCGCGTAGCTCGCCTGTGCCGAAGCCAACGTCAAGCGCGCCTGCGGAATGAGGGCCTCCGTGAGCAGTCTGACCAGTTCCTCTGCTCGCGTGAGCCGAGCCAGATTGTCCTGCACGCGGAAGAAGAGTTCCTGCTTGGTGGCCCAGAGGTCCTGAAATGCGGCCTCCCGCCCCGCCACGGCTTCCTTCACGCCGTAGCGCTGCTTGGTGGCGTAATAGAGCGGCACTTTGACGCTGAGCCCCACCTGATAGCCGTCCAGCCTGAGCGACTCGTTGCGCACGCCGGCGGCGCTCAGCTCGAAGTCGGGATAATATTCGCGCTTGGCCAAGGCGATGGCCTTGTCACCCCGTTCCACACCTTTGACCTGCGCCCGCAGCAGCGGTGCCGCCTGCTCGACCAGCGCCTGGATTTCCGTCGGGCCGTGTTCAAGCGGCGTGACCTTTATCTCTTCCGGGATGCCCAAGGGATCGGCGGGTGGCCGCCGGAGGATCCGGTTGATCTCCGCCCGCAACGATCGGCCTTGCTGCTCGAAAACGGCGATACGCTGCAACAGCCGCGAAATTTCGGCCTGCGCACGGAACACGTCCTGTTGGGCGCCTTGACCGACCGTATAGCGGGCCCTGGCGGTTTTCTCGAAGTTGACCAGCAGCACCCGGTTTTTTTCGATGACTTCTAGGGACTCGTGCACCAGGTGCAGGTCGAAGTAAGCCTCCTTCAGACGCGCAATCACAGTCAGTCGAACCGCCTGGTATTCCTGTTCCGCGCGCTCGGCCTCCTTGGAGGCGACCTCGCCCCGGAGTCCAAGTTTTCCCGGAAAAGGAATCTCCTGACTCAAGCCATACATCCCTTCGCGATCGATGACTTCCCGATAGCTCAGGTTCACTCTGGGATCCGGCAAGGTCTGGACCTGCGGGATCACCGCCGTGGCCGCTTCGAAGCGTTGTTGCGCGGCCTGAATGTCCGGGTTGTTGGTCAGGGCTTCGCCGACGAGCCGGTTCAGATTCAAGCGTTGTCCCTCGCTCTGCGGCTCCTGGGCGACGGCAACGGCCATCAACGCGAATTCCAGGATGACGATCCAAACGCTTCGCCGCGGCATGGCTAGCTCTGCTTGCGGCGGCGGCGGATCAAGGCTTCATCCCGCTTCGAAGCCGGACCGAATCGCGGAATGAAAGCGGGCGTTTTTTCACGATACCGTTCATAAACCTCACCGAACTCCTCCGAGATCTCCCGCTCTTCACGCTTGGCCAGGCGCGCGTACATATAGACCAGGATCGGGAACATGATGAGCGTCGGCAGCGTCGGCCACTGCAGCAAGAATCCGGTCATGATCAGGATGAAGGCCGAATACTGGGGATGGCGCAGGCGGGCATAGGGTCCCGTGACGGCGAGTGTGTGACTGCGCTGCGCCTCGTACAGCACTCGCCAGGCGGAGGACAGCAGCCAGAATCCGCCGACGATGAAGACCATGCTCAGAATGTGCAAGGGATCGAAGTGCGGATCTCCCTTGAAACCGAGCAGGGTGTGCCAAAGGTGTCCGGTTTCGTGGGAAAACAAATCGAGGCCCGGATAGCGCTGCGTCAGCCAGCCGGATAAAAGATAAATAGTGAGCGGAAAGCCGTACATCTCCGTGAACAGGGCGACAACGAACGCGGCGAAGGCACCGAACGAGCGCCAGTCGCGGGACGTATGGGGCTTGAAAAAACTGAAGGCGAACAGGATGAACACCAGGGAATTGATGATGACCAGTCCCCACAGACCGTAGGCGGATTCGTGACTCACGGATGATTCTCCTTCTCGTCGGGAGTGCCTGCACCGTGACCGGACCGATGTCCACCGTGCATGAAGAGGTGCATCAGCGGGCAGGCCAGCAGCAGAAGATAGGGAAGAGCCCCCAAGAAATGGGCCCGATGTTCTGTCCAGAGAAAGAACAGCACGATGCCCAGGAAAGCCCAGAATACGAGGTTGTAACGCCACCTCGAAGGGGCTTTCGCAAACCGGTCCGATTCATGCGCCATGATTTTATTGCTCCTTTTCCTTTAAGCGCTTGCTGGAAATTACCGAGCGAGCCGATGTGACAAGATTTGAGCTACAACCAGGTAGACGAAAATCTCAACTAGGCGGCGAGTCGCTCATACTCACGGATGGATCATTATTCATGCCTCGATAGGTATTCACTTTTTGTAAGCCTTTCCGAGGGAGCCACGACTACTTGAGCTCCGAAAACAGCTTCTGTATGTCTTTGTAGTGGTCGAAAGCCATTTGCAGAGTAAATTGGTAATGGACAGCGTTTTCTGCGAACTGAATCTTTTCGACATCCGACTCTACCGTATTCCCATCGAGACTGGGCTGCTGCGGAAATCGATACTGAGTTCGGGCGGTTTGCAATGGGTTCCTGTCTGGCGCCCCGGGGCAAATGCTGGAGAGAGGTCGTATTGAGCGCGAGAGTGCCATTCTGCGTCCCCGCTAACGCTTTATCCAGCGTATTCTTGAAGTCGAAGTCGACCGCCTTATAGTTGGGAGTATCGGCATTCGCGATATTC
Organism: Methylocaldum sp. 14B; assembly: GCF_002005105.1. Lineage (GTDB taxonomy): Bacteria > Pseudomonadota > Gammaproteobacteria > Methylococcales > Methylococcaceae > Methylocaldum. Next base: position 41,669 of record NZ_MSCV01000010.1, read on the forward strand.
GACGCCAGTAATTCCTGGCGATAGGCACGAAGACTTAATGCTACTTCATTGAAGTCAAGCTTGTCCTTCATCATGGAACTCCACGCAGGCCCTGTATTCCGAGGCGGTTAAGGACGGCGGTATCGGCGCCGTTTGCGCTGTGTTGGCAAATCTCCTACAGAGGCATACCAACACGCGCGTTCTTACAACCTCAGTCATGGCGAAAATGGGTATAGCGTCCCGGCGTGCCATGGGTGCCGCCATGATTCGAGGCATGACCACCAGAGTGGCTATAATCATGGTGCGGTCCGCTGGCCACGGCAAAGGATGCCGCGGTAAGCCCGTGATGGCCGGGTGCCGAATGGCCGTGGGGCCAATAAATCGCTGATAGCCGCGGGTAGTAATAAGTATGACCGAAACCGGCCCTGAAATCGGCGTGGGGGTCTGCATGAGTGACGCGCATCAGCAGCAACGATGACAGCGCAATCCCGCAGATCTTCAAACAGCGTGACGCTTTCATTGCCTTTTCCTTACCATCGTTTAGTCGGAGCTACCGGGCGGTACGGCCCGGTAGCGGGATAGCTTCATCAGTGACTATGGGAATGCCCATCGTCACGGGATCTTTCTTGTCCTTCTACACTGGAGCCGGTGCTTGCACAGCCTGCCAAGGAAAAAATCAAGAAAAACAGAAGAAGAAGCTGTTGTGCATTTTTCATTTATCTGGTCTCCGGTTTCGGTCCGTTATTTTCTGATTGAAACTCCTGCCTGATTTGCGGTCTGTTCAGACGGTTTGAGCGGATACGGGAGATTGCGGTTACCTCCTATCTCCAGCCGTCATCAGCCCTTACCGTCGTTACCGTCATGACCCGGCATCCATGTCGGTCAATTCTTAACATGGAATGTCTGTGCCAACCCGGTAACCCTTGGTTATTTCTGAATATTCGGTCGTTTACCACGCGAATCGGAACTTGGTTTGTGATCAACAGAGTCACACCTTGCATTCCAGGTTACAGTCACTTCTGCGGGGCGGAGTCTTTTTCCTTGAACATCTCCGAGCGCATCCCGTAGCGCTTCAGCAGCCGGTGCAGGCTTTCGCGCTCGATGCCGGCACGTTCCGCCGCCTTGGTGACGTTGCCTTTGAACTCGCGCATCAGCGCGCCCAGGTAGTCGCGCGAGGTCCGGTCGACCGCGAGTTGCACCGCCTCGTGATAGGTTAAGGATCCGGCGGCGGAGCTGATTCTCGGGGTTCCCCCGGCCTCGGGCATTTCTTCCGGCAGTGCCCCCATGCCGATGCGCGGGCCGTCGCTGACGGCCAGCGCGCGCTCGATGGCGTTCTGCAGTTCGCGCACGTTGCCCGGCCAGTCGTAGCGCATCAGGGCCGACAGCGCTTCGGGGGTGAACCCCGTCACCGGGCTTTTCTGCTGCCGTCCGTGGCGTTCCAGAAACAGTGCGGCCAGGAGCGGGATGTCCTCCCGCCTCTCCCTAAGGGGCGGCAGGCGTATCGGAAAGATGTTGAGGCGATAGAACAGGTCTTCGCGGAATTTGCCTTCCTTCACCGCTTCCTTGAGATCGACGTTGGTCGCCGCGAGAATCCGGACGTCAACCGGTCGCTCCTCGGCTTCCCCGATCCGGCGCACGGCGCGCTCCTGCAAGACTCGCGTCAGTTTCACCTGCAGGGGGAGCGGGAGTTCGCCCACTTCGTCCAGAAACAGCGTACCGCCCTCCGCCTCTTCGAACAGGCCGCGCTTGTCGGCGATCGCGCCGGTGAACGAGCCTTTCTTGTGGCCGAACAGTTCGGATTCGATGAGATTCTCCGGGATCGCGCCGCAGTTGACGGCGACGAACCGACGATCTTTGCGGAGTCCCTCGCAATGGATCGCCCGGGCGACCAGTTCCTTGCCGGTACCGCTTTCCCCCATGATCAACACCGTCGCCTCGGCGTTGGCGGCGCGGCGCATCAACTCGAACACTTTCCGCATGGTCGGGCTCTTGCCCACCAGGTTCCTGAAGCCGTAGGTTTCCTGCAAGAGGCTTTGCAGGTTTTCGGCCTGCTCCCGGAGCCGCTTGCGCTCGGCGGCGCGCTGCACCACCAACAGGGCCTCCTCGGGATCGAAGGGTTTGGTCAGATAGTCGTACGCGCCCTCCTTCATGGCTTCGACCGCATTGGGAATCGAGGCGAACGCCGTCATCAGGATGACCTCGACCTCCGGACGAGCATGCTTGATCTCGCGCAGCAAGGTCAAACCGTCGAGCCCGGGCATGCGGATGTCGCTGACGACGACATCGAAGTTCCCGTTCAAGGCCATCGCCAAGGCCTTCTGGCCATCGGCGGCGGTCGTGATGTCGAACCCGTGGGCGAAGGCATCCTGAAACAGCTTGAGGATGCTTTCCTTATCGTCCGCGACCAGAAGGCGTATGTTATTCATCCCGTCATTCTCCCGAGTCGACTGAACGGCGATTCGATTTTCGGCCGGAGGAGGCAGTCCGGGTCACCGAACGCGCGACCGGCGGCTTCGCCGGCAAACGCACGGCAACGCGGGTTCCTTTTCCCGCTTCGGAACGGAGGTCGATGGTGCCGCCATGGGCATCGACGATGGCCTGGGAGATCACCAAGCCGAGCCCCGTCCCTTTGGGTTTGGTCGAAAAGAAGGGATCGAAGACGTGGGGCAGCACCTCTGGCGGAATCCCCGACCCCGTATCGGCGACGTGCAGCACCGCCTCGTCGTTCATCTGCGCCACCTGAATCGTCAAAGCGCCCCCGCTGGGCATCGCTTCGACGGCGTTCAAAACGATGTTGAACACCACTTGCCGCAGCTTGGCTTCGTCGCCGTAGACCGTGACCTGCACCTCCGATGCCGGTTGCTCGATCCTGAGATCCCGCAGCTTGCCGGATTCGCCGAGTCGCTCGATCGCCTCGCGCGCCAGTTCGGCCAGATCGATGCGAGTCGGCTCCAGCCGCGGCGGCCTCGCCAAATCCAGCAAGTCCTGGACGATCCGCTGGCATTGGCGGACTTCGTCTTCGACGGTCGTGAGATAACTGGTCTTGACCTGGGTGGGCTCCTTGAGCATCAGCTTGATGTAGCCGAGAATCACCCCGAGGGGATTGTTGATCTCGTGCGCCACCCCGGCGGCCATCTGCCCGATGGAGGCCAGTTTCTGGGAGCGTACGAGGTGCTCCTGGTGGCGCGCGAGGTCGGCCGCCATCTGATTGAAGCTGGAAGCCAGTTCTCCGAATTCGTCCCGTCCGTCCAGAGCGATCCGGGTGGAGAGATCGCCGCCCGCGAGGCGGAGGACGCCTTCGCGGAGCGCGGACAGCGGCCGCAGGATCGATCGGGTCATCGTCAGGCCCATAATGAAGGAGACCGCGAGGGCGAGGCCGAAGCAGCCCAGGATCCCGACCCGCACCTGTTCCCGTATGAATTCCGCGTGTTCGAGCAAATCCCGGCTGCGCCGCTCTAGCATCTCGTTGAGCTTTTCATTCAAGCGGACGACTTGATTGACATAGGCCTCAAGCTTTTCGTTCAGCGCCTGCTTCTGCGACGGCTGGTTCCGTTGAATGGCCGGGATCACCGCGCTCCGGAACAACTCGTCGTTGAGCGTCGCGGTATGGGTCACCTCGTCGACACAGGCTCTTTCCTCCGGGGTCAGCGCGAGTTTTCGGAGTTCCGCGGTTTGCTCGTGGGTGGCATTGACGGCTTGGTCGTAGTGATCGAGGTGCGAAAGATTCCAACTGATGATCGTGTGGGCCTGATGGATATACTGCTCGCGCACGTAGGCGGCCGCCAAGTGGCCCGCATGTTTCGCCTTGTCGATCTCGGTAATCTCGGATTCCATCGTCACGATCTGCTGCAGCGTAAACAGCGTGACCAACAAGGAGGCCGCAAAAAAGATCAATATGACCGAAAACACGCCGATGAGACGGAGTGCCGTTCTGGAAATACGCCGTCGAGAGGCCGAGCGCCGGATATCAGGCATAAAGATCAGTACTTCGTCGCGATCACGGATAAAGGCGGACCAGGAGGTTTATGGAGTTATCCAGCGAATAGGTCGTGAATTCGTCCTGATCCGCCTGCTGTTCTTCGCGTTATCGAATGCCTTCCGCGATTTCGCGATGCAGCTTCGCCATGGCCAGGTTTTCATCCGCCGCCTTACTGTAAAGGTCGATTAAATACTCACAATGCGTTTTAAATCCGATGGCGTGCTTTCCGTGCAAATAAGGCGCTCTTAGATATTCCGCTAGGAGTTTCTTGTGCTCTTCCACTTTCTGCCTCGCCTCATCGGCCGCCTGTTCGTAATGCGCCGCCAATGCCTCATGGTCCGCCTTGGTTTTCGCGCTTTGGATCGCCGCCTCCATGGGCATCGGATGGGGATTCATCGGCGCACATCCAGAAAGCAACGCCAGGGCTACGCCCATCGCGAGGGAGAATTTGATGATCGTATTCATAACAGACCTCTCAAAAGTTAAAGGTGGATTTAGATTGCTATTCGTACCGGCAAGAATTTCGGTTATCTACGCGCTATTAATTACCCTCTATTTCTTTTATCAGCCTCGTTACGCTAGAGTTGCGCAACCTGGTTACCGCTCCGCGCGGCTATTCTTTCCAAAATGGGTTTATCCCCCCATCGGATGGGATATTCCTTGACCAGGGCATAAATCGCCGGGATCACGATCAAGGTCAGAATCGTCGAGGACACCATACCGCCCACCATGGGCGCGGCGATGCGGCGCATCACCTCCGAGCCGGTGCCGCTGCTCCACAGAATGGGCAAAAGGCCCGCCATGATGGCGACCACCGTCATCATCTTCGGACGCACCCGCTCCACCGCACCCGCCATGACGGCCGCGTAGAGGTCGGCCACCGTCACCCGTTCGCCGGCCGCTTCCCGCCGGCGCCGGATGTCCTCGAAGGCGTCGTCCAGGTAGATCAGCATCACCACGCCGGTTTCCGCCGCGACGCCAGCCAGCGCGATGAAGCCCACGGCGACCGCCACGCTGAGGTTGTACTCCAGCAGCCACATCAGCCAGACGCCGCCGACCAGGGCGAACGGCACCGACAGCATCACGATCAGCGTTTCGGTCAGGCGTTTGAAATTGAGATAGAGCAGCACGAAGATGATCAGCAGTGTCACCGGGACGACCAACTTCAGCTTGGCCTTGGCGCGCTCCATGTACTCGAACTGGCCGCTCCAGGTGATGTAATAGCCCGGCGGGAATTGGACGCGCTCGCGCACGGCCTTTTGCGCCTCCTCCACATAGCCGCCGATATCCCGGCCCCGAAGATCGACGAAGATGTAGGCGGACAGCAGGGCGTTCTCAGTGCGGATGCCAGGCGGTCCCTTGCTGAGGCCGATGCGGGCGAGCTGGCCCAAAGGGATCATGGCGCCGCCTTCGATGGGCACCAGCACCTGGGTGGCGATGGCCTGGGGATCGCTGCGCAGCTCGCGGGGATAACGGACGATGACGTTGAAGCGCTCTCGGCCTTCCACCGTGGTGGTGACGGGCTCGCCCCCCAGCGCAGCGGCGATCACCCTCTGTACGTCGCCCACCGTCAGGCCGTAGCGGGCCAAGGCCTCGTAGTCGGGTTCGATGTTCAGGTAATACCCGCCGGTGATGCGCTCGGCGTAGGCACTGGTCGTTCCGGGTACGGTCTTGATCACCGCCTCGATCTGCTGGGCCAGCTTTTCCATCTCGGCGAGGTCCTTGCCGAACACCTTGACGCCCACCGGGGTGCGGATGCCGGTGGACAGCATGTCGATGCGGTTCTTGATGGGCATGGTCCAGGCATTGGTGACGCCCGGAATCTGCAGCGCCCGGTCCATCTCGGCAATGAGCTGGTCGGGGGTCAGGCCGGGCCGCCACTCCGTTTCCGGCTTCAGGTTCACCACCGTCTCGAACATCTCCAAGGGCGCCGGATCGGTGGCGGTCTGGGCGCGCCCCGCCTTGCCGAACACCGATTCCACCTCGGGAAAGCTCTTGATGATCCGGTTCTGGGTCTGCATCAGCTCCTGCGCCTTGGTGACCGAAAGTCCCGGCAAGGTGATGGGCATGAACAGCAGCGAGCCTTCGTTCAGGGTCGGCATGAATTCGCTGCCGAGCTTGGTCGCCGGAACCACGGACACCCCCAAAACGATCAGGGCCACAAGGAGGGTCAGCGTTTTCCGGCGCAGCACCCAGCCGATCACCGGCCGGTAAGCCCAGATCAGAAACCGGTTGATCGGATTCTTGCCTTCCGGGAGGATCCGGCCCCGGATGAACAGCAGCATGAGCGCCGGCACCAGGGTGATGGACAACAGCGCCGCGCCGGCCATGGCGAAGGTCTTGGTATAAGCCAGAGGGTGAAACAGCCGGCCTTCCTGGGCTTCCAGGGCGAACACCGGCAGAAACGATACGGTGATGATCAACAGGCTGAAGAACAGCGCCGGGCCGACTTCCCGGCACGCTTCCAGCATTATGGCCAGCCGCGGCTTGTCCGCGGGACTCCGCTCCAGATGCTTGTGGGCGTTCTCGATCATGACGATGGCGGCGTCCACCATGGCGCCGATGGCGATGGCGATGCCGCCCAGGCTCATGATGTTCGAGTTCAATCCCATCTGGCGCATGACGAGGAAAGCGATCAGCACCCCCACCGGCAGCATCAGGATGGCCACCAAGGCGCTACGGACGTGCAGCAGGAACAGAGCGCACACCAGGGCGACCACCAGACTTTCTTCCAGCAGCGTATGGCGCAGGTTGTCGATGGCCCGCAGAATCAGGCCGGAGCGGTCGTACACCGCTTCGATGGACACGCCGCTGGGCAGACCCGAGGCGATTTCCCGGAATTTGGCCTTCAGGTTGTCGATCACCTCCAGGGCGTTCTGGCCGTAGCGGGCCATGGCGATGCCGCCCACCACTTCGCCTTCGCCGTTGAGTTCGGTGATGCCCCGGCGTTCGTCCGGCGCCAGCTCGACCCGCGCGATGTCCCGCATCAGCACGGGCGTGCCGTGCTCCGCCTTGACCACCAATCGCTCCAGATCGGCGATACCCCGCAGGTACCCTTTGCCGCGCACCATGTACTCGGTTTCGGACAGCTCGATCACCCGGCCGCCGACATCGGTGTTGCTGTCTTCGATCACCTCGATGACCTTTTTCAGCGGAATACGAAAGGCCTGCAGCTTGCGCGGGTCCACCACCACCTGGTATTGCTGCACGAAGCCGCCGATGCTGGCCACCTCGGCGACGCCCGGCGTCTTGGTGAGCTGGTAGCGCACGAACCAGTCCTGCAGGGTACGCAGTTCTGCCAGAGTATGTTGGTTTCCGGTGAGGGCGTATTGATAGACCCAGCCGACGCCGGTGGCGTCCGGGCCGATGCGCGGCGACACCCCGCGGGGCAGACGGCTGGTCGCGAAATTCAGGTATTCGAGCACCCGGGAGCGGGCCCAGTAGATATCGGTGCCGTCCTCGAAAATCACGTAGACGAACGAGGCGCCGAAGAACGAGAAGCCGCGCACCACCTTGGAGCGGGGCACGCTCAGCATGGCGGTGGTCAGAGGGTAAGTCACCTGATCTTCCACCACTTGGGGCGCCTGCCCATGGTACTCGGTGTAGACGATCACCTGGGTATCGGACAAATCCGGCAGGGCGTCGAGGGGGGTGTGAATCAGCGCGTAAACCCCGGCGCCGACGATGAACAGGGTCCCCAGCAGGACGAGAAAGATATTGCGCAAGGACCATTCAATGACACGACTCAGCATCTCAGTGGCCTCCGTGCCCGTGTTCGTATCCTGAATGGTCAGCGGTAGCGGAGGCATTCTCCGTTGGTTGCTGAGTGTGGCCTCCTCCGGTGTCGCTTCCCAGACTTCCGAGCGCCGCCTTCAAGTTGCTTTCCGCGTCGATCAAGAAGTTGGCGCGGCTGACCACGGTTTCTCCGGCCGTGAGGCCCTCCAGGACTTCGACATAGCCGTCGGCGCGCCAGCCCGGTTTCACGACGCGCGGCTCGAACAGCCCCTCGCCGCGCTGCACCAGCACCACTTGCCGCGTGCCGCTGTCCAGCACGGCCGAATCGGGCACCGCGAGCACCTGCCCGTGGTGATGAGACGTCGAAAGCGCGACGCTGCCGTAGAGCGCGGGTTTCAAGAAGCCCCCGGGGTTGGGCAGCTCGATGCGGACTTTGGCCGTGCGGGTTTCCGGCGTCACCGTCGGATAGATGAACGTCACCCGGCCGTTGAAGACCTTGTCCGGGTAAGCGTTCACCCGGAGACTGGCGTTCTGGCCCTCGTGGATCAGCGCCAAATCCTGTTCGTACACGTCGGCGATCAACCAGACCGTGGACAGATCGGCGATGCGGAAGAGGATATCGCCGGGCATGAAGCGCATGCCCTGCAGGGCGGGCTTCTCCAGAACGACGCCGGTGACCGGGGAGTTCAGCGGCACGAACTGGCTGGGTGCGCCTTGCTGCTGCAGATGGCGCAGGTGCTCGTCGGAAACATCCCAGTTGCGCAGCCTTTGCCAGGCACTGCTCACGAGCTGCTCGGCGGCCGTCCGGGTTTGGGCACTGCTGTTTTGCAGGGCTTTCTGTCCCCGGTAAGCGATGAGGTATTCCTGCTGTGCCGAGAGAAGATCCGGACTGTATACCTCCATCAACACCTGGCCTCGGCGTACGGTCTGGCCGGTGGCGTTGACGTGGAGGGTTTGGATCCAGCCCTCGAATTTTGGGGCAACGGTATAAAGGCGCCGCTCGTCCACCTGAACGGTACCCACGGCCCGGACGGTGTGGTTCAGCGGGCGCAAGGCGACGGTCTCGGTCTTGACGCCCAGCTTCTGGATTTTCTCCACATTGATTTTGACTTGGCCGGGCGGAGGCGCCTCGTCCTCGTAGACCGGCACATAATCCATGCCCATGGAATCCTCTTTCGGCACCGGCGAGGTATCGGGCAGTCCCATGGGATTGCGGTAATAGAGGACTTTCTTTCCAGCGGGAGGCTTTTGAGATGTTTCCTCCTCCGGATAGACCGGCACATAGTCCATCCCCATCTCGTCCTTGGCAGGCACAGGGGAGGTCACCGCCGGATTCATCGGATGGCGGTAGAACAGCGGTTTTCTCTCCGTGGGGGTAGCCTCAGCGGCGTCGCCCGTGATCGGCGGATGGGAGGTCAGCCATCCGCCGCTGATGGCGCCCAATGCGAATGCGATCAGCACGGCCAGAGCGGTTTGCTTAGTCATCGATCTTCTCCTCGCCGGTAGCGGCGATCAGCTGCGCCAGGGCCTGCTGGGTTCGGGTCAGTGCCTGCCAGTACTGGATCTGGTAATCGAACAGGGTGATTTCGGCACGGATCAGATTGAGGAAGTCCACCTTGTTCACCTGGTAGCCGGCCAGCATGGATTCCACCGTCTGCTGGGCCTGCGGGATGATGTCATTGTCGAACAGCGCCAGCCGCTCCCGGGCGTGCATGTAGTCCGCCCAGCCCTGGGTGATATCCGCCTGGACCCGGCGGATGTCATCCTGGAGGGTGTAGGTTTCCTGCAATAATTCGCTTTGCCGCTGGTCGACCGCCTTGGCCTGCTTGCTGCCGGCATAGATCGGTACGCTCAGGCTCAGGCGGAAGTTGGCGAAATCGCTGCGCTCCTGGCCGCTCGGGGTGTCCTGGCGGAAGGCGTAGCCCGCGCCGAGGCTGAAATCCGGATAGAAGTCCTTGTGCGCCAAATCCACCCGGGTTTGCGCGGCGTCGATGGCTTTTCGCCGCTGAGCGAACAGGGGGCGGGTTTGCTCCGCCCGCTCCTGCAGACGGTCGGCCGAGGCCACATCCGGCTGCTCGACCTCGGCTTCCTCGGGCAGTGCCAGCAGCGTTTCGCTGGGGCGGTTCAGCAAGGCGTTGAGGCGGCCCGCTTCGCTATGGCGCATCCGCATCAGCTCCACCTTCTGGTCCGACAGCTTCGAGAGCTCCAGCCGGGCGAGCAGCACGTCCTGCTGCAGCCCCTGGCCGACCTGGTATTTGGTTTGGGTGATCTCGACCAACTTCCGGAACAGCTCCTGCGTATCGGCCAGGATGCCCAACGCGCGATCGAAGTAGAACAGCTGCCACCAGCCGCTCTTCACGTCCCGCGCGAGGCGCAGGCGGGCTTCCTCCACCGAATGGACGGCGGCTTCCGCCTCGAAGGTGGCGGCTTTCTCCCGCAACCCGAGCTTGCCCGGAAAGGGAATCGCCTGGCTGAACCCCACCTCCAGCATGGTCATGTCGTCCTGCCGGAGGTTGAAGTTCTTGCTGGGGATATTCAACGCATCAAAGTTGAGCGACGGGTCGGGAAGCGTTCCGGCCTGGGACGGAATGGCCGCCATCGCCTCGGCGCGCGCCTTGATCTCCGCAAGGCCGGGATTTCCGGCCAAAGCGAGGGCGACCGCGTCCTGCACCGTCAAGACGGGCGACGCCTCCAATCGCAAACGGTCACTTGAGCGCGGCCCTTCCAGCGCCGCCTGCGCCGGGAGCAGTAAAAACAGGCCGCCGGCCAAGGCGACCCAGCATACGAAGCCTTGGGATGGCCGGGCTGGCCGGCGAGTCAGGCAGATCATGCACCTTCTTCTCCAGAATACGGCGGGTGCGCCGGTTTCGACGTTTTTTGCTCACCTGCCGACGTTCGGTCGAGCGCGGCAGACGGGCGCACCACACCCGTGAAAACGGTAACGTTTACGGGGAGAGCAGGCGGATCGCTAATTCAACAGGCTGCAGAACCGGTAGAAGAGAGGGGTAGTTCTGCGGGGAGGCGGTAAGTTTGGGGGACGTAAGCCGAAAAGGAGAGGCAGGATCGGAAAAACGAACGACAGTACCCAGGACACCCAGATCACCACGGTGGAGCCCACGACCCGCTCGGGCACGAGCGCGTGATCTTCTCCGGCGGGCAGAGTGAGACAGTACGGCTTTGGGCAATCGTCGGGGAGGCGATGGGTGGGATGACCGGATTCAGAGGTCGAGGCGTCGGCCTCGGTGCAATCCGCAGCGGCCGGATGGCCCAGGCTTTGGAACAGCGGGGGGCATACCCCGTGCAGTGCGGCCGCGAGCAGGGCGGCCGTCAGCAGAAGAACCACGCCGTGAAACACCCGGCTATTCCAGTGTAGCGCCGATTTCAGCATGGTTCTTTAGCCATCGGTCATCAAGCGGGATAGGACCTGCGGATTTCCATCCGCCTATTCCGCCAGCTGGCGATGCTCGCGCGCGAGCGACCGGTATTCTTCGGCGGTCTGCCTGAACAGGCGCGCCAAGTCCTGGCAGTGCGCGCTGGCTTTGGCCATGTCATGGCCCTTTTGATGGATCGGAAACTTGTACATCTCGTATGCGTTGCCCATGCGTTCGTGCTGGGCGGCTTTCTTTTCATACTCAGCCGCCTCCTGCTCATAGTAAGCGGCAATCCGTTCGTGATCCGCCTTGGTCTTGGCCGTCTGAATGGCTTTTTCCAGATCGAAGGCCGCGGTCTCCGTCTTGGTCGTGCTCCCGGAGGGTGCGCATGCGAACAAAGCCGCACCGAACAGGACCATTAGAGCTAGATATAAAGGCTTCATCATTTCTCCTTGTTTCTTGATTTTTTTAGGATTTGATCGGCCCAGGATCTTAGGATCCGATTCGCAAGATCGAGATCGTTGGTTGTTCGGACGCCTTAGCCGGCTTAGACATCACTTTGCATGAAATATCCGTGCCAGATGCGCTAGTGCGCTTTTTTACGTGATCACGTCATCTCAAAACTACGGAGAATGTGATTCTGATGGTTACACATTGACATCAAAATCACAGATCTTCGATCAAATCCCGGATTCGTTGGCCCTTTCCTCTGCGAGCTCTTGGTGCTCTTGTGCAAGAAATAGATAGTGCTCTGCAATTCGATTGTTCAGGCGACCAAGATTGGTGCAATGTCCCGCTGCCTTCATCAAATCAGCACTACCTGCGCGGGTAGCGGTCGGGTGGTCGTAGGCCGCCCAGTACCACTCCGCCAGATTTTGATGCAAGCTTGCCTTGGATAGGTAAGTAGCAGTCTCCTTTCGGTAATAATCCGCGATCGCTTCATGATCGGCCTTGCTTCGGGCGTTACGAATGGCTTTCACGATATCGAAAGAATCCAAAGCTCCCTGGTCCTGAAAGTCCAGGGTTTTATCTCTTGATGCACACTGGGTTAGAAACGCAACGAGGAAAATGGGCGTCAAAAATCGCATGGTCTTCACAAGTTGCCTCTCAAGACATCATTCAGGACTCTGGCGCTGCCAGGCTACTTTCGGCGGGATGCTGCCTCCCCCGTTCCATACAGAAGCAAGAGGGACAGCGGTAGTGCTGTTGGGTATAAACCTCGATCATCCGCGCGATCAGCTCGTATGGATCGGGGGAGTAGACCAAACGGGCGCCGGTGTCCTTGTCGATGTTCTTGACCAAATCGGGAATCCGTTCGGTGATGCCGCCGCTGCCTTGCAGTACGCCGATGAGTTTGCCCTCGTCATAGGCGATGGCGAATTCGCCCAAGGTGCCCGAACGGCCGCCGATGATGACGACCATGTCGCTGGAGCGGATATTGGTCACTTCGCGTCCCATCAAGCCGCTGCCGGTATAGACGATGACCTCGTAGGCGTCGGCCGGGGAGCGGTATTGGAGCAGGTGCTCATCCAGACTCAGGGCTGGCGAGATGCCGACGGAGATACCCCCGTATTGCTGGGCTCCCCGTGCGCACTCATAGGGGAGACCCGGGCAGGCGCCGGTGATCAAGATGAACCCTCGTTCCGCGATGGCTTGTCCGAGGCTGAATGCTTTCTTGCCGACCTCCAAGAGCATCGCCTCGCTTGCCGAACCCATGACGCCCACGGTCAGCCGCAGGGCCGGAACCTTGTCCACGAACAGTCGGGGCTGGGCCACGAATCGATCCCGACAGCTCGGCGAACAGAAATAGTACAGCTTGCCGCCGTATTCCACGGTGGCTCCCGCTTCGCGCGGGGAAAACTTCATCATGCAAACGGGGTCCTGAACCATCTCGATCTCCTATTCAATAAGGCATGCGGGCGATGCGGTTTGCCGGCTGATCAAAGGCGCAGCCGGTTCAGACGCAAAGCGTTGGCGACCACCGAAAGCGAGCTGAAGCTCATGGCCGCGGCGGCGATGATCGGCGAGAGCAGCAGGCCGAAAAAGGGATACAGCACCCCGGCCGCAATGGGCACGCCCAGGGCGTTGTAGATGAAGGCGAAGAACAGGTTCTGGCGGATGTTGCGCAAGGTGGCCCGGCTGAGGCGCCGCACCCGCGCGATCCCACGCAGATCGCCTTTCACCAGCGTAACGCCGGCGCTTTCCATGGCCACATCCGTGCCGGTGCCCATGGCGATCCCCACTTGGGACTGAGCCAAGGCCGGGGCATCATTGATGCCGTCCCCCGCCATGGCCACGATGCGCCCCTCGGCCTGAAGCTGCCTCACCACGTCCACCTTTTGTTCGGGCAGCACCTCGGCCCGCACGCGCTCGATGCCGAGCCTCTTGGCGACCGCCTCGGCGGTGGTGCGGTTGTCCCCGGTCAACATGACGACCTCGACGCCCTCCCGTTGCAGCGCATTCAGCGCCTCGGGAGTCGAAGCCTTGACGGGATCGGCCACGCCGATCAGACCCGCCGGTTTTCCATCGACGGCGACGAACATCACGGTCTGTCCCTCCGCCTGCAAGCGCTCGGTACGTTGAGCCAAAGCGCCCGGCTCGATGCCCAGTTCCGCCATCCACCTGACATTGCCCAAGGCGACCCGATGCCCTTCCACCTGGCCGGTGACGCCACGGCCGGTGTGCGACTGGAATTCCTCGACCGAGGCCGGCTGGATGCCCTTGGCCTTGGCGCCGGCCACGATGGCGGCGGCCAGGGGATGCTCGCTCGCCGCCTCCAGGCTGGCCCCCCAGCGCAGCACCTCTTCCTCGGTGAAGCCCGGGGCCGCCATCACCGACATCAGCTGCGGCTTGCCCTCGGTCAGGGTACCGGTCTTGTCCACCACCAGCGTGTCCACGTTCTCCAGGATTTCGAGCGCCTCGGCGTTCTTGATCAGCACCCCGGCCAGGGCGCCGCGTCCCGTGCCGACCATGATCGAGATCGGCGTGGCCAGCCCCAGGGCGCAGGGACAGGCGATGATGAGCACGGCGACGGCGTTGACGGTGGCATGGGCGAGGCGCGGCTCCGGACCCCACAGCCACCAGACGATGAAGGCCAGCAGGGCGATGGCCACCACGGCGGGAACGAAGTATCCCGAGACGGTATCGGCCAGCTTCTGGATCGGGGCGCGGCTGCGCTGCGCCTCGCTGACCATGCGCACGATCTGGGCCAGCAGGGTGTCCGCGCCGACCCGTTCGGCGCGCATCAAGAGGCTCCCCGTGCCGTTGAGGGTGGCGCCGATCAAGCGGTCTTCCCGGCCTTTTTCCACCGGGATCGGCTCGCCGGTGACCATCGATTCGTCCACCGAACTGCTTCCTTCCAACACGCGGCCGTCCACCGGGATCTTTTCCCCCGGCCGCACGCGCAGTTGGTCGCCGGATTTGACCTGATCGATGGGGATATCGGTTTCGCTGCCGTCTTCCCACACGAGACGGGCGTTCTTCGGGGCCAGTCCCAGCAGCATTTTGATAGCGGCACTGGTGCGGCTGCGCGCGCGCAGTTCCAGCACCTGCCCGAGCAGCACCAGGGCCGTGATCACCGCGGCGGCCTCGAAATACACGGGGACCGTGCCTTCCGGGCCGCGCATCGCCGGCGGGAAGATTCCGGGCGCCAGGGTTCCCACCACGCTGTAGCCCCAGGCGACGCCCACGCCCAGTGCAATCAGGGTGAACATATTCAGACGGCGATTGACGAGGGAGCGCCCGCCGCGCTGAAAAAAGGGCCAGCCGCCCCACAATACCACCGGGGTCGCCAGGACCAGCTCGATCCACTGCAGAGGATGGCCGGAAAGGGCCGGCGGGATGAGCCGAGGCGCGAGGTCGTGTCCCATCGCCAGCGCAAACACGGGCACGGACAGCGCCGCACTCACCCAGAACCGGCGGCTCATGTCGATGAGCTCCGGATTTTCCTCTTCAAGCGGAGCGACCGTGCGCGGCTCCAACGCCATGCCGCAGATGGGACACGAGCCCGGCTCGCGGCGGACCACCTCGGGATGCATCGGGCAGACATACTCGGTGGCGGCCGCGGGCGCCGAAGTCCTGACCGGCTCCAGCGCCATGCCGCAGCGGGGGCAGGAGCCGGGTTCCGTTTGTTCGACTTCCGGATGCATGGGACAGCGAAAAAGAACCGGGGGCTGCGGCTTGGGGGACGGTCTTGGCGGGCTTTCCTCCCTGTGCCGGCGAGCGAAGTAGTTGTAAAGCGGCACCCAGATCAGCGCCAAATACCAGCCGTAACCGTAGCTCTCGATCAACCCGAGCAGAAAGCTCGGCCAGCTGAGCCATTCGAAGCCGGGCAGCCATCCCTGCCAGACAGGGTGCATGGCGTATTCCGGAAACAACAGGTCAAAAGCTACGCACAAAACGAATGTCATAGCCAGCAACAGGCTAGTCGCCTGGCCGACGACGGTGAGCGAGATCTTGGGTGGTTTCATGACCGGATTTTCTTCCGCGAAATACTCCAGCGCTCAGCGGCTGTCATAAAGGCTCGTGTTGCCTTGAGCATCGAAGCTCAGGATCTTATAGGGCTGCTTGACGCGCCCCTCCATCCCCGGCGAACCGATCGGCATGCCAGGCACCGCGATGCCGACGACCTGGGGCCGCTCCCCCAGCAGGCGCTTGATGACGTCGGCCGGCACATGGCCTTCCACCACATAACCCTCCACGACCGCGGTATGGCAGGAAGCGAGCTTCGACGGCACGCCGCGTTCCGCCTTGAGCTTTTTCAGCGGTTCATTGGGCATATCGGTGACCGTCACTTGAAAGCCGTTCTCCCGGAGATGCTCGACCCATTTACCACAACATCCGCAGGTGGGGCTTTTGTAAACGGTCGCCTCGGCAGCGGACGCCGGCTGGGCTGCGGCCACCATGGACAGCCAGACGCCGAGAAGTAACGTGTTCCAAGGCTTAAGGGTAATCATCATGTGCGACTCCTTGAAGTAAGGATTAGAAAAAAGGGCTCTTTCAAGCTATGTATCTAAAGTACCGGCGAATACCGCCTTGGTGATGAAGGGAATCATGCTTCACACCGTATCCATTCAAAGTTTGCTCACCCTCCTGTTTTGGATGGTTTCGCTCGTTTCGGATTAGCGCAGTGCAACCGTTTCCCCGTGCTCGGGCACCCGGCAGTGCCAGCCTAGCTCCTTTTCGATAAGGCTTCTGAGCGCATCGGCGGCGGCCGGTTCGCCGTGGGTGATGAACGTCTCGCGGGGTGGTGCTTCGAAGTGATCCAGCCAGGCGAGGATTTCCGCAGAATCTGCGTGAGCGGACAGATTGTCGAGGGCGACGATTTCCGCCCGCACCGGCACGTGTTCGCCGTGGATCTTCACCGACTCGGCGCCGTTCAGCATCGCCGCGCCGCGCGTGCCGCCCGCCTGAAAGCCGGCAAACAGGATGGTGTTGCGCGGGTCGGGGGCGAAGACCTTCAGGTGATGCAGCACCCGTCCGCCCGTCGCCATGCCGCTGGCGGCAATCACGATCACCGGGATCCGGCAGCGGCTGAGCGCCTTGGATTCCTCCACTGTATTGATGTAATGCGCCGTTCTGCACATCCCCTGGCATTCCGGCGGCGGCAAACGGTGTTCGCCCAAGTGTTGGCAGAAGATGTGGGTCGCATCGACCGCCATGGGGCTGTCGAGGAAGACCGGAATGTTGGGGATCGCCTGTTCGGCTTTCAGCCGGTGGATGTGATAGAGCAGGGTCTGGGCGCGGCCCACCGCGAAGGCCGGGATCAGCACCACTCCGCCGCGGCCTGCCGTACGGTTGATCACCTCCGCCAAAGCGGTTTCCGGATCGGACGGATCGTGGCGCCGGTTGCCGTAGGTGGACTCGATCACGAGATAATCCGCCCGGCGCATGACGGCAGGTTCTTTCATCAATAGATCATGGGGGCGGCCGAGGTCGCCGGAAAAGAGGAGCGAGGTCTGCGCATCCCGCAACTGCACGAAGGCCGAACCCAGGATATGCCCGGAGGGCGAGAAGCGCAGGGTGAGCTTATCTCCCAACGAAAAGTCATGCTCGAATTCGATGGGAGAGAACTGCCGCAGCGAAACTTCGGCGTCCTGCTCCGTATACAGCGGCAAGGCCGGCTTGTGCTTGGAATAACCGCGCCGGTTGGCGTATTCCGCTTCCTCTTCCTGCAGGTGGCCGCTATCCGGCAGCAGAATCTCGCACAGGTCACGCGTGGCGGAGGTGCAATACACTCTGCCCGCAAATCCCTGTTTGACCAGCAAAGGCAGATAGCCGCTGTGGTCGATATGGGCGTGGGTCAGGATGACGGCGTCGATGATCTTGGGATCGACGGGAAACGGTTCCCAGTTCCTGAGGCGCAATGGCTTGAAGCCCTGAAACAGGCCGCAATCCACCAGTACCTGCTTGGCGCCGGCGGCGACCAGATCTTTGGAGCCGGTGACGGTACCGCAGGCACCCAGAAAAGTGATCTCCATGCTGGACCTCCCTATAAAGCCGTTCAGTCTTTCCGCGGAGGCGGCAGAGTGCAAAACCCCTGCGGTTCCACACCCAGCGCGGCGTTGAACTTGCTGGACAGGTTTTGAAAGGCGATCAGGCCGGTCAGTTCGATGATCGCGTCGTCAAACTGGCGGCGGAGTTGTCCGGACTCGGCTAAAGCCCTCGGCCACAACCCGGAACAAGCGAAGCGTACCACCGTAGCCGAGAATAGCGCCGCTGACCGCAGTAACACCAAGCCGCGGGAGCCGATGCCGTCTTTACCACACTTGAGCCGGTTCATCCGGGCTCCAGAAAAACGAATATGAGCCACGGTTCCTTTCACTCAGTTGGTTGAGAATGCTCACGTGCCAGAGAGAGATATTCCTCGGCGGTCTCATTAAATAATCGCGCAAGATTTTTGCAGTGTCGGATCCTCTGTTCGAAGGCTTGACGGTTATCGACGCGGGTAGGAATGGGATACTGATATGCCAAACTGAATTCATCGCTTATTTTTTGATGCGCCTTCGCTTTCCGTTTGTAGAAAGCGGCTTCCCGCTCGTAGTAAGTGGTCATCCTTTGGTGTTCATCTTCGGTTTCGGTCCTTTGAATGCTTTTGTCGCCAGCGACGGTTCGATCCGGCGCTTCTGTCGTACTCCCCGAAAGTGCGTAGCCTATCGAGAATGCAGCGATTACGATCCTGAGCAGAGAAGGGAAAAACTTCATTGGTGTTCCTTTTTGGGTTTCGATCTTTGCAATGGCGGCACGACGCTCTGTTCATAGACGATTTTCCGCGGCTTCCGGCACTTGGTGTTCAACCTATTCATTTATCCGGGCGTTTTCGCTCAAACAAGCCATCCTTTTCCTAACTCTTAATTTTCAGCTTGCGCGTCCGGCGATGTTTCCGCGGCAGCGCAAATCGCCGCCACTAGTGGCAGCCGTGCTCGGTTTGAAATGAGCAGCCAGGACGTCGACGGCGTTTTTCCCCCGCATCGCCCGCCGGCATCCACATCCATATTGTCAGTAGCGGCTTCAGACGCTAGCCACAGTGCGCGCTTGCCGGGCAATAACATCCAGCAAGTGGTCGAAGACGTTTCGGAACCGGCGCAATTCCTCGTCAAGCAGCCGATCGGCCACGACCTCCAGCGAAATGCCGAGTTGCTCCAGTGTTTCCACGGTTTGGCGGGCTGCGTCGGGGGTTCGTTCCAGGGTCGGCTCTGCGACGCCGTGATTGCGGAAGGCATCCGCCGTCGCCGGCTGCAGGGTGGTCACCGTATCCTTGCCGATCAGTTCCTCCACATACAGGACGTCGGGGTATTCGGGATTCTTCACGCGGGTGCTGGCCCACAGCAGCCGCTGGGGCTTGGCCCCCTGATTCTCCAAGGCCCGCCAGTGATCGGAGGCGATGAGATGTCGATAGCGCTGATAGATCAACCTGGCGTTGGCGATGGCGACTTTTCCTAAAAGGCTCTGCACCAACGCCCGTTGGTCCCGACGTCGGGTCTGCGTTTGCAGCGCATTGAGCCGAGCGTCGACCGCCGTATCGATACGGCTGACGAAGATGCTTGCCACGCTCGCCACCTTACTGAGATCGCCGCCCCGTGCCGCCAGATCTTCCAGTCCCGCCAGATACGCCTCGGCGACCTGTTCGTAGCGAGTGCGGGAGAAAATTAGCGTGGCGTTGACGTTAATCCCCTCGCCGATAAGCCGGCGGATGGCGGGAATGCCCTCGGCAGTCGCGGGCACCTTGACCATCAGGTTCGGGAAGCCGATCGTCTGCCACAGTCGGCGTGCTTCGCGAACCGTCTCCTCGGCGTCGCCGATGAGGTGGGGCGAAACCTCCAAGGAGACGTAGCCATCCCGACCGGAGGTCATCGCATGAACCGGTTGCAGCCGGTGTGCGACGCTTCGGATGTCACGAACGGCAAGCAGTTCGTATATCGTGTGCGGATCGAGGTCCTGACGGGCAAGAGCGCGCACGAAGCTCCGATAGCCAGAGTCGCTCTCAACGGCTTTCCCGAAGATGGAGAGGTTGGACGTGAGTCCCTTGAGGCCGTCCTTATCGATCAGGGCTTGCAGTGTTCCACCCGCGATCAGATCGTGCTGAATGTAATCGAGCCAGAACGACTGGCCGTACAGCTCCAGAGCCCGCAACTGGTTCATGTACTCCGCTCCCGATTTGAAGCTTTCTGGCTAAATTGATAGGAAATTTTCATGCCATCGTGGATAGCGCTTTTTTTTTGCGGGCTTGGCGATAAATCGATCGGCAATTATGTGATTTTTGAGGTTACGCGTGGCTGTTCCGATCACGATTTTTTCGTCCGGCAAGAATTCAGTTCTCAAAATCATTGCACTGTCCACCCATTCGGAATCGAACGGTGAAAAATTATCGCTCGCCCTATCTTCGACGGCTCAGCCCGTGCTCTGGAAGATCGGCGGACCCGCTTGAGTGCTCAATTGTTAATTGCAGGGAGCTTGCATGCGCACAACCAGTCAATCTCCACCCGGAAAAAACAATGGTACTTGAGGGGTACTCGCCTTTTATGAGCTCATAACCTCAGACGGTACCGCAGACCGCGGGAACGGCTCAACAAACGAGGTTTTATTAATTAATCAATGGATAAGTTTGGAGTTACCGACCATCGAGGTCATCGGCGGTCCCGAGGAATTCCGGGAGACAAAGGTTCGGGCACCGTACTTGAGCGGGAGATTTTTCCAATGGCTCGGTCTAATCGGCCATGGGGAGTGCTCACCCGTTGATCGAGGTTACGCGGCGGTCTCCCATGGGAGGTCAAGACGACGACTGCGCAACTCGATACCGGTTCCCCGAAGATTCTCGGCTTCCGGCTCAGTGGAAAATTGCACGATGAGGCCTTCCGGATAAGGTCCGGATAAGCATTTGCCGTTCGGACCCTGCTAAGACCAAGCTCTGTTCGCGATGGGCGCCGATTAGGAGGTACCGAATCCCATGTTTCTCCTATCACCGACGGACGATGCGTCATGGCATCTCAAGGAAGACGGATTCAACCCGATCCGCGAGCACGAGTTCGAATCGCTGTTCGCACTGTCCAACGGCTATGCCGGCTCCCGCGGATCGCTCGCCGAAGGCGGCCGTCTTTCCGATCCCGCCACGTTCATCGCCGGCATCTATGATACCCACCCATCCGCCACGATCCCGGAACTGGCCGCGGCTCCGGACTGGATGACGTTGCGGATCCTGATCGACGGCCGGGATTTCCATCTGGATGATTCCGAGGTCGTGAACCATTGCCGTCTCCTGGATTTCCGCACGGCCGTGCTGTGGCGGGAACTGCTTTACCGAGATGCGGCGCGCGGAGTCCTTAAGATGCACGGCTTCCGGCTGACCTCGCTGGCCGATCGGCATGTCCTCTTGCAATCGCTGTGGCTCCGGGCGGAGACCCGCCGTCTGCGCGTCAATCTCCGGATCGTCATGGAACCCGTGCCTGATCGGCCCGGACGGGTTCGGCTGGCGCCGGTGTCCTGCGCACCGCTCCCGGCCGCCCGCGATGCCGCCCATGTGCTCGAACTCCGCACCCATCGAACCGGCATCCGGGTGGCCCTCGCCACGGCAGGGCAATTGCGGGTCGATCAGGCGGAGCCACTTCATGGCGCTGTGGAGAGGGCCGGCAACCGCCTCAGCGAGTCGTGGGAGATCGAGGCCGAACCGGGCCAAACCTATCGGCTCGACCGATTCGTCGTGGTCTATACGTCCCGCGATTGCAGCGATCCCGCCGCCGCCGCGGCTCGGCACCTGGATGAGGTGTCGAGGAACGGTGTTCAGGCCGTGTTTGAGGCCCACGCGCAGGCCTGGGAACGGCGCTGGCGCTCCTCTGATATCGAAATCCGGGGTGACGAACCGGCGCAACGGGCGCTGCGTTTTGCGAGCTATCACCTGATCGGGGCCGCCGACCCGGATAACGAACGGGTTTCCATCGGGGCGCGGGCGCTCACCGGGGCGGCTTACAAAGGGCATGTCTTCTGGGACACCGAGATCTTCATGCTGCCCTTCTATCTCTTCACCCACCCGCCCTCGGCGCGGGCGCTCTTGATGTACCGCTATCACACCCTGCCCGCCGCGAGAAAAAAGGCCGAACGGCTGGGATTCCGGGGTGCCCTGTACGCCTGGGAATCCACCGACACCGGCGAGGAGACGACGCCGTCCCATGCCATCGGCGCCCGTGGCGAAGTGGTGCGCATCCTGAGCGGCGAACAGGAACACCATATCGCCGCCGACGTCGCCTATGCCGTCTGGCACTACTGGCAGGCCAGCGGGGACGACGAATTTCTGCGGCAAGCGGGGGCGGAAATTCTGCTCGAAACAGCCCGATTCTGGGCCAGCCGCGGCCGGATCGACGCCGATGGGCTTTACCACATCCGGCGGGTGATCGGTCCCGACGAATACCACGAGAGCGTGGACGACAACGCCTACACCAACGGGATGGCGCAATGGAACCTGGAACGCGCCGCCGAAACCGCCCGCCTTTTGGCCGCGCGCTGGCCCGAACGCTGGTCGAAGCTGGCCGCCGATCTGAACCTCACCGGGGATGAACCGGACGTTTGGGAAGACCTGGCCCGCCGGATGTATACCGGCTTCGATCCGCACACCGGCCTGTTCGAACAATTCGCCGGCTTCTTCCGGTTGGAAGACATCAACCTCGCCCAGTACGCCCCGCATACCGTGCCGCTGGACGTGATTCTCGGCCGGGCGCGCACGCAAAGTGCCCAGGTCGTCAAGCAGGCCGACGTGCTGATGCTGATCTACCTGCTGTGGGAGCGGTTCACTCCGGAAGTGCGCGCGGCCAATTTCCGCTACTACGCACCGCGCACCGCCCACGGCAGTTCCCTGAGCCCGTCGATCCACGCCTGTCTCGCGGCCCGGCTGGGCCTGATCGAGCTGGCGATGGGTTATTTCCGCCGGGGCGCGGAGATCGACCTGTCCGACAACATGGGCAATGCCGCCGGCGGCGTGCATGCCGCGGCCCTCGGCGGTCTGTGGCAGGCGGCCGTCCTCGGTTTTGCCGGACTGCGGCTTGCGCCCGACGGTTTGGCCTTTGCGCCCCATAGCCCGCCCAACTGGCCGGAACTCCGGTTTCCGGTCAGGTGGCGGGGGAGCCGCCTGCGGGTTCGAATCCAAGGCCGGGAGATCGAAATAGTAGCGGAAGGGAAAACGCCGGTGACGGTTCAGGTCGGAGAGGCGCCGCCGGTGCGGCTCGAATCCGGCTCGCGGGTCCTTTGGCGGCAAACTGAAGGGGGTTGGCAGGAGGTTCCGGAAATGGAAATGCGCCGCATCGTCCTATGGCTCGACAAGACGCCGCCTTCGGCGTCGGTGCTGGCCGTGGCGCGGGTCCTGGCCGAGCATTTGGCGGCCACGCCGGTCGTCGTATCCGATGACACGCGGGAGGCTCTGCTCGAAGCCTTCGGGCGGACCGTCCCCCAAGCGGCCGATCTGCTCCGGAGTGCCGTGTTCGCTGAAGCCGGGCGCGATGCCGCCGGAGCGCTCGCGCAAGCCGCCCTAGCACACCGCTGCCCCTGCATCGTCCTGCCCCTGTCCGATGAAGAACGCCGGGACAGTCGTCCCGGTTCCGTCGCCGAAGCGGTGTTGCAACGCGTCTCCTGTCCCGTGCTCCTGGTGCCCCATGCCCCGGAGATGGAGTCCTGGACGTTGCGGCGGATGATCTTGCCCCAGGACGGCACTCCCGAAACCGCGCGGGCCTTGGGGCCGGCCCTGCATTGGGCCCGGCGGGCGGGCGCGAATCTCCTGGCCCTGCACGTATCCGGGGCCAAAACCGAAGCGCCCGAAGAGCCCGGTGCGATGACCGCGCCGCAATATATCGATCAACCGCAGCATGAATGGCCGGCGTGGGGACAGGAGTTTCTGGACCGGGTCTGTTTTTGCTGCTTGGCGGACGACTTGCAGAAGGAAAAAATGGAGATGTTTTTCGCGACGGGCGAGCCGGGACCCGAGATCATCCGCTTTGCGCGGGACCACGGCGGAGACCTGATCGTGCTGCCCTGGCGCGGGAGCCTGGCGCCCGACCGGGCCGCCACGTTCCGCTACGTGCTGCGAAACGCGTTCGGCCCGATCCTCGTGCTGACCGCGTGCTGCCCGGCGGGGTGACGGAAGAGGCGCCGTCATCGATCCACCGCCAGCGCCGCGAAGTCCGCCACCACGACCTGAGCGCCGGCTTGCTTCAGGGCCTCCGGATGTCCGGTCCACGCCGGTCACGCGGCCGAATCGCCCCGACGCCCCGCCTGAACGCCGGCAACGGCGTCCTCCACGACCACGGCACGCGACGGATCCACCCGGAGGCGCCGCGCCGCCTCGATGAATCGGGTATGGGCTTGCCCCAAAGATGTTGCTGTTCCTGTCGGTGGAGATCCCGCTATTTCGTGGGACACGGCTGCCCCGCTACGGCCGTGGCGAACCCCAGGGCCGCGATGAGGCAGCCGGCGAGGGCGAGGATGCGTGGAAGCCGGTCCGCGTTGCAATCGGTCCCACCGCTGGCGGTTTGGGTTTCCAGAGCTATCCATCGCCCGCAGACAAGATTACACGACTCCCGATCAGCGGCCTTGGGAGGCTAGCATTACGGCTGTTGCGGCATCGGCTGTTCCGGCATCGGGTGTTCGGGCATTCCTTCGGAGCCGCCCGTTGCCCCTTCTTGCTGACGCGTCATCTCTTCCATCATGTCGGTCATCATCTGCATGTGCTTTCTCATCTCGGTCATCATCTGATCCCGGTCCTTGATGCCTTCCATCATCTTCTGGTGGTGACGTAGCTCCTGCATCTTCTTGTCCATCATGCCTGTGCCCCTCATTCCGCGCTGCTGTCCCATTCCGCCCATGCCACGGCCTTGCTCCATCATGCCGTGACCCTTCTCCTGAGCGAGCACAGGTACCGAGCCGAATGTGACAATGGTCGCCACGACCACCATGATCTGCATGAAGTGTTTCGTAGACATATGATCCTCTCTGTCGTTGATCTTGAGTGTTGCGGTTTTCTCTCCGGGTAAGGCGGCGCCGGAGCGCGCCGGAAGCGGCTTCGCAGAAACGGCGGTGCTCGTGCCCGTGCCGTGGAACTGGGTGGCCCTAGTGGTGCTTGTACCATCCAACCTCCTTGATGTCGTTCCATGCCGTTGTTTGATGGCAGAGGTAACACTGGTTCACCGGTGCATGCGGTTTTCCGACTACTCTTTGCGACACCATCCGGAAATGCTCCATGTAATGGCTCGGCGGAGCCTGGTGACACTGTGCGCAATCCAGCGATCGGGCCGAAGGATGCCGATATCCGGCGATCGTCCACTGCTTGGTCCCATGGCACTGACTGCAATCGGCGCCGAACAGGCCGATGTGTCGGTCTTTCGTCGCGTGGCACGTCGCGCAATCCAGCGCTGCATCCAGCCGAGTCAAGCCTCCGGGCCGATCGCGCAGCCAGTGCCGAATCCGGTCGGCCGTGACACGGGATTCGGTCTCCGGCGCGGATGTGCTCAAGTCATCCCAGCCAATCCGGGCGAGTAGAGCATGGTCCATCACGACTGGACGAATACTCACGCCCTGGTGTTCGATGTGGCATCCGGCGCATCGGCCGATATTGGCATGAAACGCGGTAGGCTGCCGCTGGAGAAGGGGCTCATTGTTGGCATGACAGACGATGCACTTGGCCGCTTCGACACCGTGAATCGACGTGTGACAAGCGGAGCATTTCTCTTCCAGGAACCCATGGGCGGCCGACAGCTCGCCGGGACTGATGAAGCGCTGCAAACGCCCGGCATTGGCCGTCACGTGCACCTGAAATGCGCCCAAGGCGACCGCCGCCAGAACGAGACCGAGCACGATCACCATCAAGAGCCCCTTGCTCACGGGTGAAACCACCTCAGCCCATAATACAGGCCCGACCAGACATGAATACCCAGCAGGAGATACAGAACGACCGAAAACCCGATATGCCATTTCAGCCAACGATTGAACGCGGCCTGGAAAACGTCATGCATCTTGATCGAGTACTCGACATCCGCGATGGCCTCCGCCAAGCGAACCGCCTGTGCCGCGGTCACGCCTCCGACGCCGGCGATGGCCGTGCTCGGAAGGAACAATCCTGCCAGGAGACGCGCCAATAGGCCTTGGGTTGCGAAAGCCAGCGCCGGTTCGGCATGCTGCCCCAGCTCGAGCACAGCGGCATCGTACTGCGTTTGGAGTCTTGAAAGCGTCTCTCTCTGTTCTCGAATTTCCTGCGAACACCGGTTCAACAGATAGCGGCCGACGAAGCCGGTCAAGACGACGATCAGCATGGTGCCGGTCAGCAGCATGCCCAGCGGACTCTGAAACTTGTGTCCGGTGTGCAGGAGACCCAGGATCGGCCCCACAATTCCCGTGTAGACGTGCCACGCCAGCAGGGTCCGCAGGGAGACTTTCCGCGTGACGGCGCTCTTCACCGGACCCACCCGTTTGACCAGGGCATAGGCCAGCGGGGTCACCATGAGCAGCGCGCCGGACACACCCAGCACGCCGCCGGCAAGCGAGCCGGCAAATCGCGGCGAGCGATGCACGAAGAACCCTAGCCCCAGCACCAGCATGAGGACGATGAGACCGGCGATGACGACGCGTTCGCGTTCCTGCATGAGCTACGCCTCGACTGCAACATCCGCCGTGGATTTCGCCTGGCAGGCCAGAATGAATCCAGACGCCTTGTCTTCCGGCATCAAGCCGTCTTCGACGGCCATGGTGACCTGGCCGGACAGCAGTTTCGTCTTGCACACCCCGCAGTAGCCTTGGCGGCAGGAGTAGTCGATGTTGACGTCGACGTCCTCGGAGGCTTCCAGCACGGTCTTGTCCGGCGGCAACGGTGCGGTCTTGCCCGAGTGGACGAACGTACATAAGGCGGCGGCCACCGCCGGCGGCGGCATAGCGGAAACCGGCACGCCGGCCGGAGGCGAGGGACGCGGCTCCGCGCCGAGGAAGGTTTCGGTTTGCACCTGGTCGGGCGGGACCCCGATCTCGGCCAGCATCGTCTTCACCGCTTCCATCATGGGCGGTGGCCCGCAAAGATGCACACGGCGGGTCCTCAGATCAGGGACCGCCTGGAGGAGCAGATCTTTGGTGATACGCCCACGCGGTCCGGTCCATGCCGCCGAGGTCTCCTGGCTGAGCACAAATGTGACGTGCAGATTGGGATGACGCCGGATGAGGTATTCCAGTTCCTCGCGGAAGATCACATCCGCCATCGTCGCGCAGGCGTAGATGAGAAAGATCTCTCCCGCCCAGCTCTGGTCGGTCAGATAGCGCAGGGCGCTCATCAGCGGCGTGATGCCCACACCGCCCGCAATCAGAACGATATCGGGCGCTTCCGTGCCGCGAAAGCTGAATTTCCCATACGGACCCGAAGCCCCGATCAGATCGCCCGTCTTGACCCGCTCGTGCAGGAACCCCGAAACCAGGCCCTCCGGCGCCTGCTTGACCGTGATCTCACACCAGCTGCGGCAGCACGGCGAGGAGGCGATTGAGTACGAACGTTTCGCTTCCTTGCCCTCGATCGTGACGGAGACGGTCAGGAACTGGCCGGGCTCGAAGACAAAGGGCAGATCGCCCTCGGCCGGATGCGTCAGACGGAACGTGCGCACATCGGCGGTCTCTTGAAAGATCAGGGCCACGCGGAGTTGCCCGGACCAGTGGCCGGCCGGGAGCGTGGTCGGCACAACGACCTGGTACGTTGTTGGAGCCGTGGCGGGCGCTGGTGTCGGTGTCTCGGCGGCCGCCGTGGGAGTCGTGCCCGCCACTCTGGTCTGTGGACTGCTGGCCGGCATCGCGGTAACGGCCTGCTTGCCGGAGGTCAGATTCCGCAGTAACGCTCCCGCCCGGTTCATCCTCTGAACCGACATCCAGATCATCGTGCCCGCGAAAGCCAGCAGGATGAACATGGTGACATAGTGGAACCACGACAACCCGAACAAGCCGTGCGGCGCCTCCTCGGGCACAGAGGTCGCGAGGTTCATTTCACGCTTGAACCATTCGAGCGCCACACTGCGAGTGACCTTCCCTTCAGCCAACGCCCGGTACGCCGCAAGACCGCTCTCAAACTGCGCCAGCCCTTGCCGCAGGCGCGCCGTCGCCTCCTCGAGGGCGGGAAAGTCGTCGCGGGCTGCCGACTTCGATAGCGCCTCCAATCCCTCGGACAGAAGTTCCATCCCCGCTGTCATCCGTTCGTGGGCCTGTTGTTGAAGCTCGTTACGTTTCTCAGACGGCAGGTCTGAAGGGAGCGCCATGAGCGACGGGTATAACTCTTTTGGCGGGGGCGCCCCCATCTCCCGCATCATTTCGCCCATGCCTTCGCCCACCTCGCCCGCCGCTCCTGGACCGGCAGGTTGCGAGGCGCCCGGCCCTGCCTGCCCTTGACCAGGATGATGGGCTTCGTGCCCGCCAAGCGATATCTGACCGGGACTCGGAACCGCAAAGGCCAGTCCCAATCCCAAGGCCGTCACACGGAAGGGAACACCGAGGCGTGAAAACATTCCGCGGCGGCGATACCGGTTATCCATGCGAAGGTCTCCCGTGCTTCTCACATAGCCTTCATCCCAGTGCCCGTGTTTGGCGTTCCTGATGGCGTGCAGGAATATGAGCCAGGACGCGCTTTACCGGCTCGGCTTCCGCGACTAAGGCGATCAGTCCGAAAAATGGGACGCCACCCTTTTTCGTTCTGATGCTGGCGGTGACCAGATACTTTGAACCGGTGACGGTGCCGCAGGCACCCAGAAAAGTGATCTCCATGGTTATCCTCCTTTCAAGTCCTTTATGGTTCAATCATCTTGCGGGAGCGGCGGAGTGCAAAACCCCTGCGGCGCCACTCCCAACGCCGCATTGAACTTGCTGGACAGGTTTTGAAAGGCGATCAGGCCGGTCAGTTCGATGATCGCGTCGTCGTCAAAATGGCGGCGCAGCCGCTCGAAGTGTGTCGGCGTCGGCTGCCGGGCCGAATCGGTGACCGCCTCGGCATAGGCCAGCGCCGCTTTTTCCCGGTCGGTGAACAGGGGGCTGGTTTCGTATTCCGCCAACACCGCCAGTTTATCGGCATCGATGCCGCGCCGTAGCCCCACGGCAGAATTGAGATCGACGCAGAAAGCGCACCCGTTGATCTGGGAGACGCGCACGGTGATGAGTGTACGCAAGACCGGCTCCAAGGGTGAAGACCGTCGATCGAAAGCGCCGTAGAGGAGGGCCAGGGCAACGAACACCTTGGGCGTGCGGGCCCACAGGCGGGCGGATTCCAGCACGGCGCCGTAACGGCGCTCCTGATTCCAGAAGAACAGCCGCACGTACCAGGGAAAACGGTGCTGGGGAGGGGTTTCTATGACGGCCATGGCTGACTTCCAGGTTCAGGTGGATCGATCGGTTTGCACGCCCGATACAAAGAGAGCGTCCCCGCGATCGTGGTGGACTGCCCGGTTTCCTCGACCGGATCGAAGCCGGCATCGCGGAACAGGATCGGCAATAAGCCCTGGATGTTGTCCTCGACTTCCTCGAACCCATCGCACGATCCAGGAAAGGAAATAGGTCAATCCATTGTGGGGTCTTCCGAAATCGGCCACGTGCAATTCGCCTCCGGGCCGAAGGACCCGAAAGACTTCTTGCAGTGCCCACCGTTTGTTTTCCGCATTCAAATGATGGAATACCAAACTGGACAGCACACGGTCGAAGGAATTTCCGGGATAAGGCAGTCGGTAGCCTGTCCCTTGATGCCAAGTGATGTCTACGCCCGCCTTCGCGGCTTTCTTTCGGGCTATTTCCAGCACTTGGGCATCCACATCCAGCCCGACGACCTCCGTCTCGGGATGCCTCTGCTTGACCAGGATCGTGAGCGTTCCCGTGCCGCACCCCAGGTCCAGCACCCGATGGCCGGGTTGAATCTGCGCCTGCTCGATCAACCGGCGCTTGAATCGCGATTCTCGAAAGAGCCATTTCAGCACCGGGTCGTAGAGCGGTGTCAGCCACTTGAAACCCAAGGCGGGGATATAGCCTTCTTGGTCGGCCGGCGTGCTTTTCACTTCACTTGGTTCAGCATGTAATCCACAGCGGCCTCGATGTCCTTCTCCGACAGCGCGGGATTGCCGGCTTTGGGCGGCATCGCCCCCTTGCCCTTGATGACGGTGGCCACGAGGGCTTCCTTGCCTTGCTGGAGGCGCGGCTCCCACGCCTTCTTGTCGCCGAGTTTGGGGGGCATGGCGTTGTGGCACATAGCACAGGCTTTGACGTAAATCTGTTCGCCTTCGGCCGCCGCCGTGGGATCAGCAGCCAATAAAGCCAATAGCGCCAAGCTGGTATCTCGTAAGCTTCTCATGTCATCCTCCTTCGAAGTTGCCGAATGTTCATGAACGCGCACCGTAACCGAACCGGCGGCCGGTCATCCTCAGAACAGAACCCAAGTCAGGAAAAAGAGCGAGTTGTTGTCCCCCGCATCCCGGCCGAAACCGTCGTAGTTGTTGCTTGCGCCATTAAACTGGGTATAGCCGGTATAGCGCAGCGCCAGTTTCAGATAGGGCAAGGGCAGGTAATTCAGCTCCGCCAGCCAGCCATCCGTATTGGGGCTTCCTGTAGCACTGCCGAAGACCGGTTCCCCGGTGTTGTAGAGGAGTTCGTCGCGATCGCCGCGCGTGAAGAAATACTGGATTCCCAAGCCATATTTCCGCTGGAAGTAATAATGCACATCCGCCTTGAGTGTTCGTAGCGTATCGGAGCGGTTGGACGCTTCGCCCTCCACGAAACCGGCGGCCCAGGTCTGCTTTTCATGGATATAGTTCGCCTGAGCCGTGAAGATGTGGTCTTCAGCGATGTATTGGTATTGCGCATCGAAGGCCAGATCCCGGAACCGGTTGGTCGGCCCGCTCAGTTCGCCTTCGGGGAAGAGGTCGGCCACCATCCCATAAGTGCCGACCGAAAGGCTGTGGGATCCCCACTCGCGCTGCAGGGCGACGCGCCAGTACGGCGCGAAGTCGTCGACGACGTTTTCGATCGGGTTACCGGCGGTCAGCGCCCGTGCAGCTCCATGTCGGCCAGCGCGATAGAAGGCTGCTTCCGCATACACCAGGTTGTTCCACATCACGTAGGTGCCCACCCCGCCCACTTGGGAGGCCAGCCGCAAGTCCAAAAGCGTGCTGGCCGCGGGTTGCACGGCCGCCGTTTCGGTGTGGGGAAATGCCCACTGCGGGGTGCTGTTGTAGATGTCCGTTACCGTCGGGGTGTTGCTCAGGGTGAGGCCGTACACCCATTCCTTGTTGGCGAGGGTGAAGCTGTCCGCATAGCGGGCATCGAACATCTCCATGGCCCACCGTTCCTCGATGCCGTCATAAGAAAACTGCACCAGAGCGCCCGAGTTACCGATGATCTTCCCCCCGTAATACACGCCCGCCGCTTGCAGGAGCGGGTCGCCGTCCCGGGGAAAATCCGAAGGTCTCGCGCCGGTGGTGTTGGTCTTCGCAGTAGACGTAATCGAAGCCTGCAGCAGCCCGGAGATCGGCAAGATCGTCAGGAGCGATTTCTCGCGCGGGGGGCCGCTCATGGAAAACCCCCGCAACTTGAACTGTCTCCCGAACGGGGTCAGCTCCGGGAAAACCGTGTGGCAGGAAGCGCACTCCATGCCCATCTGCCGCCCCATGCTCGGCACGGCCAAGAGGCTTTTGGGCCCGAGGAGAAGGGCCAGCAAGATGAGTGGCGTTATCTTCAAGGCGTGGATCCAGCGATACATAACCTCATCCTTATCGTTTTTCCGAGCACTCATACCCATCCGACATCCGAAGGTCATGGTGGCGTTTGCGTCGCCAACTGGCGATGCAGCTTGGCGAGACTCAGCTTCTCCTCTGCCGCTTCCCAATAGTTGGCGGCAAGCCGCAGATAGTACTCCATGAGCGACCTTCGCACCAGCACGTGTCCACCGTACTGGCGATAATAGTCAGCGATCCTTCGATGTTGTTCCGCCTTAGCTCGGAGTGCCTCGGCCTCCCGCTCGTAACGGACGGCCAAAGCCTCATGGTCGGCTTTGGTTCTTGCCTTGGCGATGGCTTCTTCCAGGGGCTGTTCCCCAGTCGCCCGATACGGCTGACCCGGCGCGCAGGCCGTCAGAATCGCCGCGATGAAGAGCAATAATCTCGGGGTCGATCTGCGCATCGGCAATGCCTCCTCTCACGATTTTTGTCCTCCTTTGCAGAATCCATTTGTCGTATGCCCCACCTGATCCTCGCTCAGTGCGGTGCGTCGTTCTTCCGAAAGAGTTCTTTCTCCACTAATGGGTATGATGGGCATGAATGTGTTCCGCGCTCACCGGATCTTCACCGCAAGGCGGCGTTTCCATCCCGGCTTCATGGTGATGTTCCTCCAGGCTGGAAAACGCTCCTTCCCCCGTATCGGCCGTTCCGCTGGGATGGGGCTCTTGCGGCGGACATGCCGCCTTGGTTCCCACGCCGTACTTGTAGACCATCAAGCCCCCGAGGTCGGCGCCGAAGGTCATTGTGCCAACCATGATTACGCCG
This sequence comes from Methylocaldum sp. 14B, assembly GCF_002005105.1. Classification (GTDB taxonomy): domain Bacteria; phylum Pseudomonadota; class Gammaproteobacteria; order Methylococcales; family Methylococcaceae; genus Methylocaldum. Next base: position 73,741 of record NZ_MSCV01000010.1, read on the forward strand.
AAAAGGAGCTGAAAGAACTGTCCGATTTTCGAAATCGCGCTACCGGCGATCATCCTCCAAAGGGACAGAATTATCGCGAACGACAACACGGTGAGACCGTAGGTCCTGTGTCTGGCCATGATTTCATGGACTTCCTCGTTGTGAGGTAGAGTGCTGGCCGCCCATAATCCAGCGGCAACGGCAGCAAGAGCACCCAAAGTGCCGAGATAAAGCATCCAAGAAGCTGCCGTTCTCAGCTCTTTCTTGGCGAGGAGCAAACCAAGCAGCTCCATCGCAACAAAGGCGTTTAAAAGAGCGATGGGAAAATGCACCAGCAGCGGATGGATATTGGCCATCTCGCCGACGCCCGGCAGAACCTGTGAAATAAAGTCGGTCATGGATAACAAAGTCTTCATCGGTTGAGGAACGCTGCGGTAGAACTCGTTACAGCGCTGTCGCCGTCTCCGCCATTGTTGGGTTCAAACAGAGCCTTTGCATGTGCCGGAGCCAAGCCCCGGCACGGCATCGCACTAGTGCTGATGGTCCTGGTTGGCGGGCGCCGTTTCGTGCGTATGGCTCGGTTTGGTTTCGGGCGGATTTTTCGCGGCCATGCCGTGCATCATCGGCATGCGTTCGTGCATCATCTGCATATGTTCCTTCATCAGTTGAAGATGCTCCTGCTTCAGTCGTTGTATCTCCTGGGGGTCCTTCGCCTGCAGAATTCGATTCATGAGGTCGTGCATCTTGAGCATGCTGTCCTGCATTTCCTGCAGGGACTTGTCCATGTCCATGCCGCCGCTGGTGCCCTGTGTCTTTTGACCTTCGGCATGTTGGTGGGCAGGGGCTTTCTGCTTTTCATGGGCGAAGCTCGGCAGGCTCAAGGGCGTTATGAGCCACAAAACGGCAAATATCTTTGATCTTTTCATCACATTACCTTTATTACCTTTAAAAATGGTTGAAACTCAGTAAGGTCGAGCTTCTTGCACTGATTGGCGAAAATGACCAGCGTGGGTTCGCCTTGCCCTTTCGCAGTTCGTTCGGTCCTTCCTCGGCCGGCCGCTCGGCGGCCCGTTCGCTTCGGAGTCCCTGCCTCAAATCGGTCGAAAGCCGAGCGGCCAGCTCGGGCCGCAGTCGGTCAGGCCAGCGCTCTATCGCGGCGGTATCCTCGTTGTCGCAATCCTGCGCAAGCTCCAATTTGCCTGATGGGCGCTTCGCATGGCGCTAGAAACCCTCGTAGCGGAATAAGGTGCCCATCCCGGCATCGGCGTGGTGAAGCTCATGGCAGTGGAAAGACCAACGTCCTGGGTTCTTCGCCACGAACTCGAGGTCGTAGCGCTCTCCGGGAGCCAGAGGCACCGTATCCCTGGAGAACGGCATCGGGAGCCGGTTGCCATCGATGGCCCCGACCTTCAGCGTGTGACCGTGCAGGTGCATGGGATGGATCGACATGGAACTGGCGTTGATGAGACGGAGCTTCACCCGCTCGCCTTTGTTGACCATCAAATGATCGGTGGCCGGCCAGGCTTTGCCGTTCATAAAGAAGAGATTCGGCTCCATCAGACGGAGTCCGGATTCGTGTCGGTCATCATGGGATCGAGCTTCTCGTTTCGATCCGAGAGGATAACGGTGTATTCCCGGTCGGCCCGGCGCTCGTTCTTCCCTTCGACGATGAATGCTCCGTACAGGCCCATCTGCATCTGCATCGCTTCATCGGGGATCGGGCCGCCGGAACCGTGGGTGTGATAGAAACGTGTCCCTGCCGGCTTGGCGATGAACTTGTAAACGAATTTGCCGCCCGGCGGTACCGCCTCTTGGCTGACCCCCGGAACCCCGTCCATGTCGGCGGGAACCTCGACGCCATGCCAGTGGATGCCCGTCGGAACCGGCAGATTGTTGGTGAAATGGATCGTGACGAGTTCGCCTTCCTTGACTCGGATCTCGGGGCCCGGAATCTGGCCGTTGTAGGCCCAGCCCTTCAGTTTCAGACCGGGGCGGGGCTCCCAGTCGATCTCCTCGGCGGTCAGCGTGTACTCCGCCGCCTCTGCGACACCGATCAAAAGGACGCCGCTCAGGGCCACGGCCAGTCTTTTCAGGAAGGTGCTTATCTTCGGGTTCATTCTCATCTTGCTATTCTGGGTTGTTTACAAAGAGGGACGTCCGGCGCATGGCTTATGGCGATACTGCCGGCGATTGGGCTTGACTCATCAGGAAATGACGCGATGGCCTACCTGACGCACAAAAGCCCTTCGTTTCCGTGCCGCAAAAGCTCGGAAACTGCACGCAAACTCATTGGCAATCGGCGTGCCATCCGGATTCCGAAGCGCATCGAGCCCCATTCCAGCGATGGGCAAACTCCCTATATCTTCGAGGTGTGAGGGAATTGGTTACAGCCGACGATTTGGATCACACTTTTTTCGAAACCCGCCGGCATTCGATGGCGTTTTGCCGGGATGTTCGTCTGGCAAGGCAGGGTTTCGAGGAGTTTAGGGCGATCGATCGGGGGCGAGACGAAGGGGTTTCGAGAGTGATCCGGTATGGATCTCGTGGATCAGAATCCGCACAGTCCCATGAAAACGGTTCGGAGGCTCAGATCGACCGGATTCTTCTGCGTTACGGCTCGATTCCCCGGCCCGGATTTGGTCCCACGGCGCGGACAGCGCTTGGCAAGGCCGCAGATTCCACTTCGACGCCGGGCGCGTCGGATGGTCGTTCGCTGGGTTCCCCCGGTGCGGCAAGGCCGTCCAAGAGGAGCAGACCGCGGATTTCCGCGACGCTCCGCCAGAGGCCGGCTAGGGCCGTCACATAGGCCGCCTGGGCCTGAAACAGGGTGCGCTGGGCGATCAGGACCTGCGGATAGGCGGCGGCCATCTGCCGGTAGCGCTGCAGGTACATTTCATACGCCTGCCGGGCGTCGTCGAGAATGTGAGTGCGGTAGGTCTCCACCGTCTGACGCTGAGTGAGATAGTCGGCGTAGGCGGCCGACAGCCGTCGCTGGAGGGACAGTTCCACGCGCTGGACCTCGAGCCGCGCGCCGTTGAGATCGGCGTGCGCCGCCCCGACGTTGCCCTGATTCCGGTCGAACACGGGCAGCGGCACCCGGACTTCGGCGAAGCCTTCCGGGCCGACCACCTGATTTCCCGGCGCGAACCGCTCGAAGTTGTAATGGACGCCGAGGCGCACGGTGACGTTGGGAATCCATTCGACCTGCGCCCGCTTGAGCGCCGCTTCGGCGCGCCGCACCTGGGCCTCGGCGACCTTGAGTTCCGGGCTGCCTTCGAAAAGGGAGGCCACCGCGCCCTCCCAGGTCAGATCGGGAACGGTCTCCTCCAGAGTGCCGGCCAGCGGACGGCGCTCCAGCTCGGCAGCGCCGACGACCGCCGCCAGCCGGCGCCAGACCTGGTCGAGGCCGTTCCGTGCGGTCTCCCGCGCCAATTGTGCCTGCCGCGCCTCGATTTCGGCCTGCAGCAGATCGGGGCGGTCCGCCTGGCCGACGTTGATGAGCTGATGGGTGATCTCGGTAGCCTCTCGCGCAAGCTCCCCCAGCCGTTCGCGCAGGGTGAGGAGCTGCTGCGCGCCCAGGGTCTCGTAGTACAGCAAGCGAATATTGTTCAGCACCCGCAAACGCTGCCCCTCGGCCTGTGCCTCCGCGCGCGCCTCTTCCTGCTCGAACACCCGACGGCTGAGCCCCAGCTTGCCCGCCGTGACAAGGGTCTGCTCCACGAAACCCCCATGCTCGCCGCCCGAGGCCCGCTCGCTGATCTCCTGGCCGTCGTAGCCCACCACCGGATTGGGATACAGCCCCGCCTGAAGCTTGCGCTGGGCCGCCGCTTCGATCCGGGCCGCCGCCTGAACGAGGGTCGGATTCCGCTCCAGCGCCAGCTGCTCCAGTTGCTCCAGGGTCAGCTCACCTTGGGCCGGTCGGGACTGTTTGTGCGGAGCGGTTGCGGTAGGAGACGGCTCATGGACATGCCGGACGGCCTCGGCGGCAAACGGCTCCGCCATCCACCACCCACCGAGCAGGACCGTGCTGGCGAGTTGGACGCACCATGGAAAGCGACCGGTCGTGCGTCTCAAGGGCTTATCCATGGTGATGGGGTGGCGTCCTTCGCTTCGGCTTCCCTTGGGTCGCCCGGGACTGAAGTGCCTTAATCTTCTCGTACTGATCCGGTTCGAGCACGCGGACCAGGGTCATCATGCCCTGGATGCCGCCGCTCCAGCCGGGACGCAGACCCTGGGTCTCCGGTTTGGCGACCGCTGCGTCCTCCGCCATGAACATGTCCTGGGGATAGCCGGGGACGCGCGGCGGCTTGGCCCCTGCGCCATGCTGGCCATGCGGCGGCAGGTGAGTCGTCCGTTTTTCCAGGTCGGAGCCGCCGCCCATCGTGCGCCCCAGGCTGGGACCCTGTTCCTCCGAAAGCGCATCACCCTGCCGCGGCATGCCCATCCCTTCCGTCATCCCCATGCCGGCATGCATGCCCCGGCCCACGTGTGCCAGGGGACCCACCATGGAGGCCATGTGGTTCATCATGTGATGGGGCAGGTGACAGTGCAGCGGCCAGTCGCCCGGATACTTCGCCTCGAACTCGATGTCGCGCGCCTGAGCGACCCCCAGTAGCACGGTATTGGCCGGCGTCCAGGCCGCCTCGGGCACGCGACCGGCCTCGGTGCCGGTCACGTAAAAGGTATTGCCGTGCAGGTGAATGGGGTGATGATCCATCCCCAGGTTCACCATGCGGATGCGCACCCGATCGCCCAAACGCACGATGAGCGGGGTCGTCGCCGGTCCCACCCGGCCGTTGATGGGAAGCCAGTTGAACTCCATCGACAGGCTGTTCGGCACCGTGTTGTTGGGCAGGATGGCGAACTCCTGGAAGATCAACCCGAAGTCCCGGTCGACCCGGGGCTGGTACGGCTCCTTGGGGTGCATGATGAACAGTCCGATCATTCCCATCATCTCCTGCATGGCCATGTGCGAATGATAGAAGAAGGTGCCGTGCTGGTGCAGGGTGAATTCGTAGACGTACTTTCCGCCCGGCGGAATGGCATCCTGATGCACGCCGGGCACCCCGTCCATCGCGAATGGGATCTCGAAGCCGTGCCAGTGCATGGAGGTCGGCTCGGGCAGCCGATTCTCGACGACGATCCGCACCCGATCCCCCTGCCTCACCTCGATGGTGGGTCCCGGCATATGACCGTTGAAGCCCCAGACGTCGAAGCTCCAACCGGGCTTGAACTCGCGCTTCACCACCTCGGCAATGAGGTGAAAGACTTTGACGCCGTTTTCCAGGCGCCAGGGCAGCTTGGGGATATCGGGGGTTTCCACCGGCAGGAAATCGCCAGTCCCGGCTTGTTCGGAGGGTGGTGCGGCCGCAGCCGGCTTCGCCTCGACGGTTTCATGGTCCGGATGGCCGGTCGGGGTGTCCTGGGCACGCAGGGAACGAATACCCAGAAGGGTCGACGAAGCCATCAGCCAACGAAAAAAATCGCGCCGAATCATAGTTCAAGAACTTGCTGTACTGTCCATATCAGGGCTGTTTGACCCGGGCGCTCCATGACGGGTTCGTGACGGTCTTTCGTGCTCCGTCAGCCGCTTAGGGGAGCAACTCAGGCAGAACGACAAGCGTCCCGGACTGACTGACTTGAACGGATGGGTCATGTTTTTCCATGCCTTCTAGCTGATCAAAAATTCCTTCATCTACCATAGGGTTTGGATAACAGATCGTTTAAAGCGAAAAATAAGCCAAGTTTGACTGACCGTGAAGTCCACGCGTGGGCTTTCTACGGAGGTCTCCCTTCATTCAAATGTGATGCTGCGGGTTACATTTAACTATCAAAATCACACTGGTAATCGGCTGAGGTACAGGAAGACACGCCATTGATATTCGCGAATCAACGCAAATGATTCCGTCCTTCGCAATCTATTCAAACACCGGGACCTAAAAAGACCAAGATAATCGCCGCATGAATCGGCAATCTTGGCTTCTTCTATTTCCCTACCTGCTGTTGGCGCCCCACTTGGCCAGGGGATCGGATTCCGCTCCAGCTCCTGAGCCTTCTTTTTTTCTCGACAAGGAGCGCGGGTGGTTTTGGCGAGAAGTCGAACCCGAACCCAAAAAGTCGGAAAAGGTCAAGCCGGTCGAAGAAGCGAAAGCTCAATCGCCACCCATTACCCAGTCTGAACCCGCCAAACCTGAACTGCCCCCACTATCCGCCGAATGGTTCAGGAAAAATCTGGAGCGCTATCGGGACAAGGCCATCGACGATCCTACTTCGGAAAATGTCGCGGCCTACTATTACTTACAGCGGGTGATGATGGACAAGGCCCAGCGCTTCACCGACGTGGCGCGACATGTGGTCATGTCCGATCCCCTGCTCGACGAAAACACCCGCCGGCCGATTGCGACCTTTGCCGTCAATGAAGCCAACCACCTGGCCGGCCTCGCCAGCGCGCAGGCGCTCACAGCGATTGCTCAGAAAGCCGGAATACTGTTTTTCTTCCGGTCCGACTGCCACTACTGTCACATCCAAGCCCCGCTCCTGGCCCTGCTCGAGAAGCGTTTCGGCTTCAAGATCTATGCGGTCTCGCTCGACGGAAAACCCATGCCGGGCGGCCTCTACGCCGATTTCCATACCGACCAAGGGCAGGCTCATCTGTTGGGCGTCGTATCCACGCCGGCCCTGTTCCTGATGAAGCCGCCCAACGACCTGGTGCCGCTCTCTCAAGGCGTCCTGTCGCTGGACGACCTGTCCGGACGAATCATCCTGGCCGCCAAGGAGTCGGGCTGGATCGACGAGGCCGTGTTCGAAGCCTCTCGCGGCCAGCGCCTGATGCCAGCGATCCTCCCGCCGCCCTGGGCAATGACCGCCGAGGTGATGAGCAATCCCGTGGAGATGATCGACGTCTTGCAACGGCAAGCAGGATACCCCGCCAGTGAACCGCTACAGATACCCGTCCTCCGGAGTCCGTAATGCCGTCCTTTCGAACCCGCCGAACGACCGTACTCCTTTGGGCCCTATCGCTGCCGCTCGTAGCGAATGCCGACCTCCAGCAGGAAATGGACGCCATGTTCGGCACGATGACCAACGTGACGAGTCCCACCGCTCACTTAGGGCAGCGCCGGGGCGTGATCACCGCCGGGTCCGTGGTTTCCCGCAACCGGGTCATGAACGCCAACCTGGTGTCCTTCGTTCCCCCTTCGTTCAGCGCGGGATGCGGCGGCATCGACCTGTTCGGCGGGTCGTTCTCGTTCATCAACATGAACCAGTTCATCGACTTGATGCGGGCCGTGGCGGCCAACGCCGCCGGCTACGCCTTCCAGCTGGCGATCAACGCGATGTGCCCGGACTGCGGCAACATCATGTCGGATCTCCAGAAGAAGGTGCAGCAATTGAATCAGTTGTTCTCCAACTCCTGCCAACTGGCCCAGGGCCTCGTCAACGACGCGGCCAGCATTCTGCCGGCGGAAACGCAGGCCACCATGAAGAAGTCGACCGTCGCGTTTTCGAAGGGCATCACCGACGTGTTCGGGGCCTTGACCAATGCCAGTTCCCAGGGCGATCCCACCAACCAGGTGAAGACCAACGCCGCCGCGGACATGGAGAAGGTCATCCAGGGCAATCTGGTCTGGCGCGCGCTCAACCGGAATAACGCGGGCAGTTGGTTCAAATTCGGCGGGAACGATTTCCTGGAGGCGGCGATGAGCGTCACCGGTTCGGTGATCGTCCAGCCCCCGGAGACGGCCCCTGACGGCAAGGGCGAAAGCAATCCGGTCGTCACGCTGCCCAACATTCTCAGGATCAAGGATCTCCTCAACGGCTCGGGCGGTTCCGATTACCAGAAGGTCAAGCTCTACGACTGCGATACCCCCGACATCGATGGCTGTCTGAACCCGACGCCGGTGGACGTTTCCCTCACCGGACTCAAGCAGCGGGTTCGCGACCTTCTGGTGGGCACCGGCGCCAACAACGGGCTGCTCTACAAGTTCGCCACCAACACCGGCCCCCTGACGGCGGAGGAAATGGCCTTCATGGAGTTGGTCCCCGGCGCCATCGGCGCCATGATCCGCAACCTGGCCCGCGAGGATTTTGGGCTGGCCCGTCTCTTCGCCGACGAAGGCTCGCCGGTGATCGCCCTGGAAATGGCCCAGCTCATGATTCAGGGCATGCTGGATGCGGTCCGGCAGGCCAGCTCCCTGCAGGATCACGCCTACGCCACGAGGCTCGGGGATTCCCTCGACAAGGCGCGTCTGGATCTGCAGGCCGAGTCGGCGGAGTTGTCCGGCCGCTACGGAAATCCGCAGACGCTCATGCAGTTCTACACCAACTTCATGAGCGGCTCGAAAGCCCGGACCTACGGCTCCTTCGCGCAGACGCCGGGCTCCCAAACCGCCTATCCGACCCCCTGAGGAAATCCCGCCATGGTCTTCGAGATCTTTTCCATCGGCGACTCGGCGTTTCTGGCGGCCATCCTGAATGCGATCGCCATGATTGCCGGAACCGGGCACTACACCATGGCCGCTGGCGTCGGCGCCGTGCTGGGGGTCATGATGACTATGCTCAGGGGGTTGACCCAGTACGACGCACGGGGCATCCGCTACCAGGATGTCCTGGCGTCGATCCTGATCTATCTGACCCTGTTCGCCCCCGGGGTCAAGGTCGCCATCGAGGATGCCTACACCGGGCAAGTGCAGGTGGTCGACAATGTCCCCTTGGGGCCCGCGGTGGCGGGCTCGATCATGTCCAACATGGGGTACCGCCTCACCCGCTTGTTCGAGCAGGCCTTCTCGACCCCCAGCATGACCGAGCACGGCTTCGCCGATGCGCTCCAGGTCATGACCGCGGTACGGAAGAATCTCCTGTCCAGGATCCAACTGGGTAAGGCGAACTCGCCCAACAGCGGCGGCGATCTGGAAAACTCCCTGGTCAATTACGTCAAGGAATGCACGCTCACCGGTGTCGACTTGGGGCTGCTGACGCTGGACGGGATTATGCGCAACAGCCAGGTCCTGAACGCCATCAAGTTCGACTCCAACGTCTACACCACGGAAATCTACACCGGTGGCGCCCCGAAGATTCTGGATTGCACCGACGCCTGGGCGACGCTGGACCTCTATGTGAGAAACCTGGCGGTCCTGGAAGTCGAGAACGTTCTGAAGGAGGCGCTGAAGGTCGCGCTACCCGCGGACGTTCAGCCGAGAATCGATGAGGCCTTGACGGTCCTGACCGGCGGCAGCGTCAGCGCTCTGGACTACATGCTGGCCTCGCTGATCACGCCGATGTTCGAGAAGGGCGTGGTGGGACGGCACGAGGACGGCCTGAAATGGAATAAGGCCGCTATGGTCGAGCAAGCCATCCAGCAGCGCAATACCCAGTGGGCCGGCGAGCAGACTCTGTTCACCCGCATCGTCCGCCCCATGATGACCTGGATCGAGGGGTTCAGCTACGCCATTACCCCGCTGATGGCCTTCGCCGTCATGCTGGGCGCCCGAGGCATTCACATCACCGGCCAATACTTCTTGATGCTGCTGTGGATCCAGCTCTGGATGCCGATCCTGGCGATCGTCAATCTGTACATCACGATGTCCGCCGCCGGGAAAATGGCCGCGCTCGACGCCGCGCAGTTCAATCTGCCGTCGATCTACGGCATCTACCAGATGGACATGGCCATCCAGGAATGGCTGGGCGTCGGCGGCATGCTGGCCTCATCGACGCCCGCCATCGCTCTCATGCTGGTCTACGGCGGCTCGATCACCGCCACCCATTTCCTAGGCCGGATGCAAGGTGGGGATTTCATCGACGAAAAAATCGCCTCGCCCAATATCGTCAGCCCGGCGCCGGTCATGAATATGCAGCCGAACTATCAGCATGCGCCACTGACCGGTGCGACCCTGTTCGGTGCCGAAAAAGTTCTGCCGTCCTTCCAGGCCGGCAAGGATCTGAGCGCCGCGGTCTCATCCGCCTCCGCCGCCATTCAGCAGGCCTCCCGCAGTTTCATGGAGAGCCTGTCGAACACGGCCTCCCGTTCCAGTGGAATCTCCCACGAAGGCTTCGATGCTCATACCTTGGGCAGCCGGCTAGCGAGCAGCACGAGTCAGACCGATAAATTCATCCGGGCCACCGGTGAGGACTTTGCGCAACGGTATCGAGATACCGGAATATCCGGCGACGATTTCGCAGCCTTGGTGGGCAGTTCGGCCGCCATCGCCGGATTCTTGGGAAAAGGTAAAGAGAACGATAAAGAATCTTTGGCAAATCTCAAAGGTTCGGTATCGGGACAGCTCCAGAATCGATTTCATGTGGGGGAGAGCCAGGCCGACGAAATCGCATCGGACATCTCTCAAAAGGTCGCCAAGGACCATGGCTGGCAAACCGACCTCGCGCGCAGCGTCGCCACCGATGTTCAGTCGGGAACCCGGGAGGTGGCCTCCCTGGGGCTCCAAAGGCAGGAGTTGTCTTCGCTGCAGCAAAGCGCGTCCGACACCGTTTCGGCCTCCGAGACCTATAACCGAACCGTGTCCGCGCAAAGCCGCTTCGGCGTATCGGCAAGCTATGGCGCGGCCGAGACGGGCCTCAGATTCGCGGGCAGTCAGATTTTGATGTCGGAGTTGGATGCCGCGCTCGACCGCTTCGGCCTGCGGGGGGATGCGCAGCGCCTAGGCGCCGAATGGCGAGCGTCCGGCTTGATCGCCGATAAAGAACAGGCTTATGCGGCCGCAGGGATGTCGTTACTCACGGGACATTCGTCCCCCGTTTTCAGGCATCTGGATGGCGATGATTCGCGTACGGCGGAATCGATCGGCTATCAGCTGCTCGGTGATGCTTGGGACGCACCCAAACCCAACACCGATGCACACCCGGATGCCAATGCCGGATTGGTAAACCAAACCCCGGAATTCGGAGTAACGAGATCGAAGGTCGAGCAGACCAGTTTCCACGATCCCAGAAACGAAACGCGAGGACTGGAAGGCCGTGTCACCGACCGCATCCAGTCGACCGAAGGACAGATTGCGGGCGGCGAGAGAGCCGTTGACGAGGCTTATCGCGCAGGTCAGAAGCAAGTGGACAGCTCGGCCGATGAAGGATTTGGAAACATGGATTCCGACAAGGCTGCATTCTTCCGCTCGGAAATCAGTAAGGCTGCTAAGGGCGGGCAGTCACTGGCAGAGATGAATTACGATGCGGTGGGTGGGGCGATTTATGATACGTTGAAAACCTTTTCGGGCGCCGATGCCGCCGTTGAGGGAGGGCTCAAATCGTTTATGGACGAGTTCGATTCGGCTCGTGGGCGAGGGAAATCGTTTGGACAGGCTCTTCTGGTTGCCGCGAGCGCCGCGCCGGATGGCGCAGATAAAGCGGTCGATGCGTGGGCGAACCAACGGGTCAAAGAGACCGGGAGCGGACTGACGCTGACTCAGCGGGCGTACTACCGTGCATCGATGTTCGAATCGGTAGCCGGTGTCTCGATACTTGGGGACTATGGTGGCCAATCAGGTCGCCTACGCGATCAGCTCATCAAAGAGCATGGCGAAGAAGTCGGAACCGACATTGCAAGCCTGTTGAAACGAGCCGCGGGGCAAAACCGGACCGACTTAGTCGGCTTGGTAGGAAAGTACAACAATGCAATGGAAGGAACAGAGGACTTTTCCACCAATGCCACTGAATACAAAAGACACCCCGCAAATCCGTGACGCCCTGAAATCGATCATTAAAGACGTCGAGAGCATGCCCCGTCGCCCTTGAGACCGGATACGGCCAAATCCCTCCTAGATCGAAGACCCCGCAGACCCCAAACGAGCCATCGATGGCGCCGGGCGCTATATGCGACGATGATAATCAATCGTGCCAAGGCGACCGCCGACGCGAAGTCCTACCGGCAATGCGTTTCGCCCTCAAAGCTAAATGCGATGACACTTTCACCAAGCCTCTAGCTAACCGATAAATCAGATAAGTTGCCGGCACGGAAACCAAGAATCCAAAAAATAACGGTGCAGGCAACAGCAGAGCCAGAAGAATCGTGACGGTCAGGCTACCTAGAATTGCAACAAACAATTTGGATACCCAAGGCTCCGAAGGCTCCCGAAAATCAGCAACCGTTCCTCCGCAAAACTGGCAGATCGAATAGATCGGCGCCCCATAGTTGAATACGACTCTGGGCACAATCGACGTACCGCAGTGAGGACAAGACATACGGCCATTGCGGGCCAATGGCTTTTTGATTTCAACCAATGAATCTGGATTCAAGCGAACGCGGACGGCACGGGGACCTTTTCCGTCCTGCCGGGGCTCGAAGAGAATGAAATTGCCGACTTCTGGCGCGAAATCGTCGGCCGTGTCAGCGACATGGAAGAACCGGCGGATACCGTCTTCACCGTCGATGAATCCGTAGCCTTTTTCTTTCGAGAACCATTGGATGGTTCCTTTCAGGATGGTCGTTCTTGGGTCCTGCTCGATCGTCAATCTCATGGGAGCTCCTTCCGCCTGGTTCACCGATAGCGTACCCGCAGAGTACCTGCTGGATCAATCGGATAGGGCGGGCTGATAGAAAATAAGTCCTCACAAGGTTCTGTCTTGGCAAAGCTGGGAATGCCGACAGGCAGCACGACAATCTTGACTGGATATGGGCCAATGGAAGGCCGCCATCGACGGACTTCATCGATGGCGGTGATTGCTGGAATGCTTTCAGAAGGCCGGTTGCGTGACTGTCTCCACTTCAGATACCCTAGGCAACCGCCCGACGAAGAAGCGTTCAGTCAATGAACGTTAAGGTCGCATGGAGGCCTCCAGGATACCGATGATGAACCCTATGTGTCGGACACTCGGGATTCAAAACGACGGAAGATTCTCGATGGGTGTCCTATCGGAGCCGTGATCGCTTCATGACCTTGTTGGAGCGACCGGACTTACCCACCTGTCTAACGGCGAAGCAAATCGGACAGGCGGGGGGCAACTTGCTGTCGCCCGCCACCAGATAGGACGAGGCGCATTTCGAACAGCGATGCATCGTTGCCGTTTTGGCTCGCATCGCCCGTGCGATCACCCAAGCCTCCGTCAAATCGGCAGGTCGCTTTCGTCTCACGTGACGGGTCAAAGTTGAAAACAGGTCCCAGGCCTCCATCACCGCGTGAATGTCGATGACCTGGAGTACCTTCTTTCCTCCCACTCTTCGGTAGATCGCGGCAAACAGCGAAACGTAGATGTGACTGTTCCGATTCGGAAGCAACGTTGACATGGAGGGCAGCAATCCGGAACTGGGCGAGCGCCCATGGATCTCCCGATACCAGTCCCGTATGTCGGCCAAAGGTATCTGGGTGTGGAGATGGATGATGGGTGTCCGAAGTTTTCTTCGAATCAACTCCAGAGCCAGGGATCGCCGATCATGCTGCTCCGTCATTGTCGTCATCTTCCCCTCCCCCCGCCGCAATCATCAACAAAACCCGGGCCTTGACCAGGTCCTCATCCATCTCCGTATTCTGGAATTCCTTCCAGAACTTGTCCGGTAGCCTTGACGAATAACAGAGCACGCCCGACCGGGCCAAGATCCTGATCTTCTCGAAGGACAGCTCCGGCAGACGATTCACGCTGTCCTGGGATATCCCCATCACCAAGGATGCGTTTTGAGATTTGCCTTTCAGCGCCATATCCCGCGCCTTGAGCAAATAAAACAGATTCAGTTCATATAAGTCCAAATCGAAACTCATCAATACACCTTATCGTTAGCCCCCTAGGGGGTGAAATAGTTCACAGAAAACGATGTCGGGCATCGCTATCATTCCCGTGAACGCAGCATCACAGGTGAACTCACGACAGATGTCTTTCGCTTCGGAGAGCATGTGCAGGGGCTTTTCGGCCCTAACCCTTTTCGAGGCTTGTCGTGATCTGTACAAAAATCGTTCCGGCCGATTCTTCGCCCGGATTTGCTTTGAAACCCATCGTCAAAGTAGCCAGCGGATTCGTTGGGCGACCGCCAATACCCGTTGTCCATAGCGGTAGGCGTCGGTATCGTTGTGCCAACCGGCGTGATAACGCCCGATTCCGAGGGTGAGATTGCCGGGTGCCGAGCGGATTGCTTCAGCCAGCACATCGGCGCCGACCCGGATATTGGTTTCCGGATCCAGTAACTCTTCCGGGCTTCGCACTCGATGTCCGTGCCACCGGACATTCACTTGCATCAGGCCGACGTCGATGGCGCGAATACCCTTGGTCAGGGCATCGTTAAGGATTCCTCTGGCCACTATCCGGGAAGATGGGATAATGGTCCGTCCTTGTCTGTTGATCGCCCAGGGCCAGGGTGTGGCCAGGCGGTTGTTGACTTGAGGAGACTCGACCAGGGCTACGGCGTATAGGATGTAGGGATCCAGGCCGCGCTCTGTAGCGACTCGCCACCACGTCGTGCCGCGAAGCGCTTGCGGGCTTATGGCTTGGTTTTTTCCATCCAATGGCACGGTCGCATTGCCCGCGGCACTGGTGTCTCCGCACCAGGCGGCGGAACTCGACAGGTACAGAATGACGGCGACTGCGGCGACTCTTTTGGTATCGGCGGTCTTGAAATTTCCAAGAGCGATTTCAAGGGCCGCTCGGAAAGCGGTCTGGAATCTTCCGACGTGAGGGTCGGTGCTGTTCAGGCGTCTTGTGCAGGTCATCCCGACATCCCTTCTCTCAAGCGATCGCGAACCCGATGGAAGCCGGTGTCCGTCTTCCTTGCCGACCTACCCTCGATGCCGGGTATCGAATCCGGGGACAAGAAACCACCTGCCGCGGTGACGGCCCCTGAGCGCAGAACCGTCATCCCGACGCTCGCCAATAGCCTCAAGCGTTCGGCGCGCTCCCGCGAGGGCATTTGTTCGAGATCGGCTACCAACTCGGCGTAAGCCCGACTCGGAAACTTGACGACGATCCGCATCACTCAGACCCGAAGTAGTAAAAGCCGCGGGCGTTGGCGAGCGCCGGCTGCTCCGGGACGAAGATCGGGTTGGAGGGAAACAGGCTTTTGGCGATGGGTTCGTAAAGCGCCGCGCCGCCGCCGGTCAGCAGAACCGCATCCACGCTGCCAGATTCCTTGCGAAGCGACTGGCGCAATGCCTCGAGCGCCACCGGCGCCACCCGCTCGGCCGCCTGCTGGAGGTAAGGTGATATCTCGACCTGCCGTCCAAACAAGAGCACGTGATCTCTTTGCATTCGCAACGCCTCTTCCAGGCGTTCAACGGGCGCCGTTCCGCCGTGCTCGTCGGCCATCAGCCGGCTCGCCTGTTCCAGCAACACCGACATGGCTTCCAGGCTGGTACCGCTGGACGACCTCCGGATGTCGCCCTCTTCGACCAATACCCAGTCGACCGAGAAAAATCCCGGGTCGATGACCAGCACGCGGCCTTCTTCCAGGATGGAGACGGCCAGGCTGGACCAAAGCAGATCGAGATAGCCGCCAATCGGCTGAGGCACGACCCGGACGGCCGAGACCTCCACTTCGCGCCTGGGGGTTATGCGATGCGTCCCGGCGAGACGCTCGCCCAGGGCGTCCCGTCGCGAACGCTCCAGCCATTGCGAGACCGGCAGGCCCGTCACCAGCAAATCCACCGTGTCCCGCTCGGACAACAACAGCGCCGCATGAAACAGGGCGCGATAGGACGCCGTCTGCACATAATCCTGGTGCAGTGCTCGATTCCAGGTGGCGAATTTCCCCGGATTCACGCAGGCCGCCCAAATTCCGCCATCGACGCTGACCCGTAGAGCGTCTTCTTGTTTACCAATCGACTCCGGCAGCCGATCGATCGGCGCCGCGCCGGCCGGGTAGAGCGATACCGTAGGACCGTTTCCGGTTTCACCCATGGCCAGCTTCAGATTCGAATAGCCAATGTCCATTCCAAGTACAAACATGGTTTCATCCACTCCCGGCCAACTCGCCTGGGTAAAGAGATCGATAGGTACGCAGCAAATGCACGGGCGTTACACAGATACGGCAACACCCCGAAAACTCGCCCCAAGTCCTGGAACCGGGTTCGCCATAGGGCTACTCGAGGACAATTTGCATTTGTGCACGCGGGCTCAGGTCGCCTAGGTATTCACCAAGACCTCAGCAGGACCGGTGGGCAATCTACCCGTATTTCGGTGGGGGATGTGTCGAAAAAGATTGTCTAAATGAGCAACTTTTTCGAGCACAGGCGACGTCGTGTGGGTGATAGATTCAGATCGTTCACAGTTCGACGTGCACGAACCCCATGCGCAGATAGCGCGGAATGAACAAAACAGAAAAGCAAGCCACGAATCCCAAATGAATATTGGGATTTGAGACGCGATACGTTAAAGAGGCGTGTGCCGCGCGATAGTCAATAGATTCACCAACAATCGGATTGTCATATGGGGTAACCGGATGATAGGAGGCAGAAGTTTTCTAGCCATAAATTCCCAACATAGTGTTGGGATTATGGTCAAAGATTTCTTAAGGACATACCCACTCGGATCGGGAGATCGTCCCGCGAGTTTCTTCACAATCCCCTCCATTGGGGCGAAGCCATCAAATCCCAACAGATAAGTATTTGGGAAACGACGATGCCCGCAGATGCGAATAAAGAAAGGGAAAAAACAGAGAGTCAAAGGGTTCCGTCCCCGGTATGCGCCTGGCTGGCCGCGTCCCTGCGCGAGTTGCAGGACGAGGCCCAGTTGCTGGTGGATGACTACTGGCGCCGACTGAAGGAAGGCCGAACCCATCAAAAACGGTATGCCCAGGGAAGTGTCGGCGTGAGGCTGCGGGCGCGGGACACTGGCGGTTTCAGCATCGAGTGGTACGAGATGGGAAGACTGGGCGGCAGCGGGCGCTTTGTCGCCAAGAAGCAATTCAGCAAGGGGCGGCGGAGCCATCGCTATGCCCTGGATCAGGCGTTGAAAAATGAGCCTGAATGGATCGCCGAACTGGTTCGGGAAACAGAGGAGGTCTTCGCGGATATCCGCAAGCGCCAGGCATTACTCGTCCGGATCCGGGATTCGCTCATCGCCTACGAATCGGAAACCAGCGGCAAGACGGTGACGGCGGAAGCGATCATAAGCCGGGGAATCCATACCAGCACCACGTTCCTTTGAACTAAGGCCTACACTGGACCAAGGGCGCAGGAGGATTGGATGAGATCGCCGCATGCCGATTTCTCTGAAATCAGCCAAATAGCATGGGTACGAGACGGATCCGCAGGTTGGCCTTCGATATCCTTCCTCCGGGGAACGGATGCCGCTATCCCGGTGGTCCTGGTGTATTAGGGGTAGCAGCCAAAGGGCAGTATAATGGATGCCAAATGGCACTTAGTAGGTGATCTATGGGCGCAACATCGACGGTACCCGATTTCTTGAGCGCCGAGGCGTTGCTCGGAGGAACCTCCGTGCTGCAGAGATCGCCGCGCTCGCCGCTGGATTGGGTGTCCGTCATCCGCCGGGGCATTTCGGCGGCGGCGGTGGAGTCCTTGGGGAGAGCCTTACGGATTTCCCAGGCGGAATTGTCTGAGGCCTTGGGGATTCCCGAGCGCACGCTGGCCCGGCGCAAGCGGGAAGGCACGCTGTCCAGCGAGGAATCGGCGAAACTCGTGCGCCTGGCCCGCGTGGTGCAACGCGCCGAGGAAGTCTTCGAGAACCTGGACACGGCGGTGGACTGGCTGAAAGCGACGAACGCCTCGCTCTCGGGCCAGACGCCGCTAAGCCTGGTGGATACCGAAATCGGCGCCGAGTGGGTCCTCGACACCCTGGGCCGGATTGAGCAGGGCGTATTCGCCTGATGCCGACCGGGTGGCGGATCGTCACCGCTCGCTTGGCCAAAGCGGCCTTTACCGGCGAAGGCGCACGCCTGTATGGTGGCCGGTGGAATCCGAAAGGTGTGCCGCTGGTGTATACGGCGGAAAGCCAGGCGCTCGCGGTGCTGGAAATCTTGGTGCAGGACGAGCCTCTCCGCGCCCGTTATGTACTGATCTCGGCACACATCCCGGATGATCTCGCCCTCGACCGGATCACGGTCGATCAGCTTCCGCCGGACTGGCGGAGCCCGGAAGCAAGAGGGGAACTGCAAAAACACGGGGCGGATTGGGTACGGGGTGGTACCCGTGCCGTGCTGGCCGTCCCGAGTGCCGTGATCCCGGCCGAAACCAACTACCTGCTGAACCCGGAGCACCCCGACTTCGCCCGGATCGGGATCGGGGAACCGCTAGAGCTGGTGACCGACCTGCGCCTGTTGAAGAAAGTCTCGCCTTGAAGAGAGTTCAGTGCACGGCACTCCGTCTTCCTTAACACGGCATGTCGTTTCACTCGGCCAGTGTGGCGCGAAGATCGTTTAACGTCACCAGGAGCGTCATGGGGTCGACCGGGGAGGAATCAAAGCCGATTGCTTGATAGAACGCCTTGGCCTCCTCGGAAATCGCATGGACGACGATCCCACGAATGCCAATCGTATCCGCCGCCTGCATCACACGTCGGGCGCCGTCCCGGAAAAGAGCGCGGCCAATCCCTTGACCCTGGTAAGCTTGATCCACGGCGAGACGCGCCAGGATCGCGACCGGAATGGGATCGGGCATGTTGCGCCGAAACCGGCCTGAAGCGTCCTGGATGCTGATCGCCCCGGCCGCGAGGTCGTAATACCCGATCACCTTCTGTTCGTCGCAGACCACGAAAGTCCGGGAGGCGCCACTCGCCTGATTGGCGAGCGCCCTGCGTTTCAACCAGTCATCCAGGGAGATGAGGCCGGAAGTGAAGCCTTCCGTTCGATGGTGTTCCGCGAGCGGTTGGGGAGCCAGAAGCGGCAATGCTTATTCCCACGGCGCGGGCGTCTGCATGGTCTTTCGCAGGCGCTCGTTAGGTTGCGGCGGCGCATCCAGACGCGCGAGAAATTCGGCATAGGCTTCGGGGCTCACCACGAACACAGTCCGGTCGAGCAAAGCCTCCTCGGCGGCGCGACGGGCGGCATCGAGCATGAAATCCGTTCGATTTTTGCCCAAAAGCTTGGCGGCCCGATCGATCAATCCGCGGTCTTCCGGTTTGATGCGGATATTCAGGCTATCGCGCCTGGTGGTCTGAGAGTGAGTTGTGGTCATAGCGATACCTCCACGTTGAACAACTATAACATTTCGTAAAGACGATGTCGTTACAAGCGTCTTTTGGGATTGGATAGATTAAGCTGTCCGGTGCTTCCTCGAAGTTGTCCTCCTTTTTGACCTCCCAGCGTTGTTCATGTCCCTCTCCGGCCAAGCAGCTAGGCCCCTTTGCCCATATGCTGGCTGACGTGCGCAGGAGGGACTCGGCTTTCGCGGATTCCGGGTTATCCCGGATCGCATCGAAGCACCCGAAAGTTGTCCACGGAATCCCAAAGGAGAATAAGGAAAGAATGGAATAAGGAAAGAAAGGAGGTCTCAAAAAGGAGCAAAAAATAAATTTCTAAACAATTGCTTACAAAAATGAGTGTGCCCCAGAGTACCCACTTCCGTGCCCCAAGGTACCCACCCTGGGTGTTTTATTGGATCCAGTGTGCCCCAGAGTACCCACTTCCGTGCGCCAGAGTTCCCACTTTTTGGAGTGACCGTGCCCTGGAGTACCCACTTTGGGGCTCATCCGTGCGCCAGAGTGCCCACGTTGGATCGCCAAATCTTCCTCGATCTGTGGATAACTTTCGGTATCGGTCGCTGGAGTACCCACTTCCGTGCGCCAGAGTCCCCACTTCCGGGTACCAGAGTACCCACCTAATGTCCTCGGCGTGCAGAGCTATCCGCCGCCATTGATTTGGTATCCTTCTGACGCTTATTGGAGTCGATGACCAGCTTCACGAATTCCGGTGTGGGTTGGAGGGTGTACGTCACATCAACAATGCAACGGCCCTCAAGGACAACCTGGGGATTGCAACAACGAACGATCGGATACGCCGAGGAAATGAGTTCGTTGATCGCGTTTTCGACATCCCTGGCTTGGTGGCGAACGGTGACGCGATTGACCAATCCACTGCCATCTCGTATTTCCGACAACATGATCCTGCACGGCTGCGTCATCCCGGCATTCACGAAGACGGCCGCGAGGTACTTGTGGAGCCATCGTGCCAGGGAGGATCGGTAGGACATGGTGGATTCGTAGTCGTACTGCCGGTACGTCACCGCCGAAAGACTGCCGGCGACCATGGGGTGGAAATGCGCGCTCCACAGCGTTTGCGGATCCCTTAAATAGTCCTCGCGGCTGATGGCGGCGAGATTGGAAAGGATCGTGCTACGGTGAAGCGCCGTGCGGCGTCCGGCATACGTAATATTCACCACGCTTCCCGACAGGATCATCAAGGAGTCCACCAAGTCGGCGTGCTTGATGCCGTGCCCGTGCCTGGCCAACTCACGGCGGAGCATCTGGAGTGAGAAACGAACACCCACGATCGGTTTGGCCTCGAGGGTTCCAACGAATCCGAGATGCTGCTGCACGGCGATCTTGCGCAGGGCGTCCTCGACCAGTTCCTCCCGCGCCGTGGGGAAGCGGTATGCATTCCGGCCGGCAGAGTCCTTGATGAGTGCGGGTGCGACCGTTACCTGAAACCGCGTCCCCCTGAAATTGAATATTCGTTCCAGGAAGACGGCCGGGTTGTCGGTTACGTCGGCGCGCCGGCGAGGAGTCGCGAATTTGGGGGCGGCGTCCCAGATTTCGATGACGTTGGACAACCGGTGGCGTTGATTCGCCGGAGCATAGAACGTTTGAAAGAGGGTAAGCTGCCGCGAAACGGATTCCGACGGCGGCCGAATTGAGATGCGGGGGTCGTTGTCCGAATCGGACGCTGCGTCTCTGTCCTCCCGATTCGGATCATCGTCGGTGAACATCACTGGCGCGCGCCGCAATCAGGATGGAAAAAAGGATGCTCGAACAGCTTGAGGAGAGGCGGCGATGGCATCACGACATAGTGGCCCCGCCGTTCGTTCGCCCGATAGCTGAGAAAACCGTCCAAGAACCACGTGTGTCGCCGCCCGAGCGTGATCTCGATACCCGCCCCGGCGAGACGGGCCATCGCTTCCCCGAGCCATTCGTGATCTTGCTTTCCGGTACGGCGTTGCAGCGCCTTGAGCACATCGGAGGCGCTGAACGTAACGGGGGAGCCTGGAATCTGTGTCCTCGCCAGGTGAACGATTTCCATCCACAAGCTGAGGTCGCTTTGGTCCAGTTGCACGCCGAGAAACCGGACATCCATTCCGTCGGCGGAGAGCAGAAGGGTCCGTCGTGAAAAAAAGTCCCGGTGTCCGTCGTCGGCGGCGCCGAACAAGGCTTCGCAAACTCGGCGAAGGGTCGATGCGTTGATATCGCTCAGACTCGAGACCAACGAGGTGAATACATCACTCGGATGGGTACCCATACATGTCCCTGCTTCATTTCATCAGATTGGCGGTATGGCAGTTCCCGATCAGCCATCCCGGAACCGAGGTATCCCGGATGATCCGGTGATCCCTTTCGGTCATGCCCAACCGATTTCGACAGAACTTCCGCCAGGCGCGCTCGATTTCCTCGTCCGTGTAGCCTGAGGTCAGCGGGGTGATTTCTACGGGTTGCAGAGAAGCCACCTGGAGCGGAGTCTCTGGCATCTTCTTGCGCACGACGTGTTCGAAGCCCGACGATCGAATGGCCGCTCCGCTGGGGCCTCCGGACAGCCACGACACGCCCAGCCGCCAAGGCTTGCCCGGTGTGTGGGGCAGCAACGACTGGATGACGGTCTGCGAGGCTTCCGGGGCAGGGCGTTGCATGGCGCAACCGGGCAGAAGGGAGGTGATGGCCAATAACGGCAAGGCGAAACGGATCTTGTTCATGATTCGGCTGTCCTGAAACGAAACCAGGACAGCTTAAGAGCCCACGAAAACAGCGGTGTTGGAAAAGATTCACCCCAGGCGAATCTATCGCGGCTCCCCCATTTCTTTCCGGTGGCAAGCTATGTCGCCATGAATTCCCTGTTTTCTCTTTTCCGAAAACCTTCCGCGACACCAGCGGCTACATTGGCATCCGTCGCCGACGAGGACATCCCTCGTTACCCGCCCTTCGCCAAAGGGCTCCCCGCGGCGTCCGTGGCGCGCATCCTCGCCACCCAGCCCGAGTTGGTGGATGCCATCCGGCACACCTTGGCGCTGCCGTGCGAGGAATTTCAGGCCATCGTCATGCCGGTCGTCGAACGCTATGCCGCGTTCACGCATTTGTTGCCGGCCTCGGAAGCGCATCATCATCGCGGCGCCGGTGGCCTGTTCCGGCACGGTCTGGAGGTGGGTTACTGGGCGGCTATGGCTTCGGAGGGGGTGCTGTTCGGGGCCGGCTCCACGCCCCTGGAGCGCAAGGGGCAGGAGCCCCGCTGGCGCCTGGCGGTGTGCCTAGCCGGATTGCTGCACGACATCGGCAAACCGGTGTCCGATCTCTCCATCCTGAACCGGGAGGGCAAGACCCAGTGGAACCCCTACCTCGAGAACCTGACCGACTGGGCCGAAAAGAACGGCGTGGACCGGTATTTCCTGCGCTGGCGGGACAAGCGCCATCAGCGCCACGAGCAGTTCTCGGTATTGGTGACCGAACGCGTATTGACGCCGGAGTGCTTGACCTACCTCACCCAAACCGGTCCCGACATCATGCAGGCCATGCTGGAAGCGATCGCCGGCGTCGACCGGGGAAGCGTGTTTCACGCCCTGGTGATCGAGGCCGATCGCAAGAGCGTGGAGCGCGACCTCAAGGCCAATCACATCCCGGTGGATTCATCGCTCGGTGTGCCGGTCGAAAAATACCTGCTCGACGCCATGCGAAGGCTGGTCAATAGTGGCCGGTGGAGCGCCAACTCGCGGGGCGCCCGAGTGTGGCGATTCGACGAGGGTCTGTACGTCGTCTGGAAGGCGGGTGCCCAGGAAGTTTGCGAGCTTTTGGCCAAGGACAGGATTCCCGGTATCCCGCGAGATCCCGACACCCTCGCCGATATTCTCATCGAGCGAGGACTGGCGATTCCGCGCAGAACTCAAGATGGGAGAAACTACCGTTATTGGCGCATGGCCCCGGCCGAACTGGACGTCGCCCTCTACATGCTCAGACTGTCCTCGCCGGAGCTGATCTACAACGGCGAACCGCCCGTCGTCGTCGAGGGCCGGCTGCTGGACGAGACAGAAAAAGAGACGTCCCTGTCCAAGCGAGAAGCACTGAAACCAGCTCCCCAGCAGGGACCTGCCCAGGAACGGCCGGTACCGGCGCGCCTGAACGATACGGCTGCGCCATCGCAGGCAGAAAGTGAAACGAATTCGCGGACCATCGCGCCCAACTCCGAGCCTGCTGGCCGGGGCGAACAAAACGTCCCCAATGATGCCGTGCTTGTTCAACCGACCGAAGAAAAGCCCGCTCAGGAACAAGCCAGTTTCGCTGGCAGCTCCAGTTCCGGTCGCAAGCGGACGAGACAGGCGAATTCAGAGAACACGAAATCCAAGCTGGACGAGAAGCAAAATCAGCCGAACCCGACTCACGAACAATTTCTCCCGCCGAACAAGCCGTTCGATTCAGATGACAAGCGGCATGAGTTGGAAACGGAAGCCGCCTACTGGCTGGCTTCGCAAGGCCTCGCCGGCGAGTGGCTGCGTGCCGCCATCGAGGCGTATCGAAAACCTCCGGCTGTTCCTGTGCGCGAAGTCGACGGATTGGTATTCCTGCCTCACCCGGACCTGGCCCGGAAGTTCGGCAAGGACCCCGGCGAATCGCTTCGGCTTCTCGACGAAGCCGGCTGGATCGAAACCGACGTGCTCGCTCCCATGCGGAAGATTCGCGAAATCGACGGCATCCGGGGACTGATGCTGAATCGGGAAGCGAGCCGCTGCTGGCTGGCACTGGCTGGCGATCCCGAGTTCGAGGAAGGGAAAGTCCTTAAACCCACGGTGACCGCGCCGCGCGTGAGTAAAAACGAGTTACCTAATACCGTGACCGAGGCCCAAAAGGCGCCAGCCCCCGGAAAGTCCGCGGGCACCGCTCCTGAAAAGACGGTCCCGGACACCGCCGAATCAGAGGCAGTCCCGTTGGCGCCGATCGAGCGACCGAGATGGGGGATGAAAGAACCTATCAATTCCCCCAAACGACCCAAGGCGCCCCAGAGCGTACCCACACGATCCCTGGACAGGAAACCCGAAACGGGACCGGCCGACGACCTCATCCGGCGGATCCAGGAGCGCGAAGATTTGCCGTGCCCGGTGGAGGAGTCCCCGGAATGGCTGTCCGTACCGTACACGATCATCGACTGGTATGTGGAGCTTCATCCGGGGCTTACCCGATCCCGGTTGATCATCGCCCTCCATCGTCATTCCGAGATCCAACTGGAAGGCAACAGTATCCTGAAGGTCCGGAAGAAGACGGTCTAACGTGAAAAGCGACTACGACTATCAATTGCCTTGGCGACCCAACTTCGAAGTCCAGGCCATCGGCGGCTGGATCTTCGGCGCAGGACTGGCGTACCTCGCCGACCGCTGGTCGGGCCTGCCCATGGCGCCGTTCCTTGGGCTGATCGTCTTTTGCGGGATGATGGCCGCCTGGCGACTGCCGGCCGCGGTGGGCGTCTGGTACCGCAAGCACCGATTGCGCCGGTTCACATTCGAGTACCTGGACGTTGAAAAACTTCAACGGACCGTGCGCAGGCATCCGGACAAGCTTTGGTTCGGCTGGGGGTTCGACTGGGGCCAACGGCACGCACAGCTCGCTTACGAAATCCTCAAGCGCGATTCCTCGGACATCATTCCGGTCGATCACGAGCGCATGGGCGCCACCTGGGTGCATGGGCTGGAAATCAAAGAAGGGGAGGTCTTCCAGCCGATCGCGCACACGGCGGGTCATACCCTGATCGTGGGCACCACGGGCGCCGGCAAGACACGGCTGTTCGACATCCTGGTCACCCAGGCGGTGCTGCGCGAGGAAGCGGTCATCGTCATCGATCCGAAAGGCGACAAGGATCTCAAGGGGTGCGCCGAACGCGCCTGCCGGCTGAGCGGACATCCCGAGCGCTTCGTCTATTTCCATCCGGCGTTCCCGGAGGACAGCGTGCGTCTGGACCCGTTGCGCAACTTCAACCGGTCCTCGGAAGTCGCGAGCCGCATCGCCACGGTGATTTCGGGGGAAAGCGCGTCGGATCCCTTCAAGGCCTTCGGCCAGAAGTCCCTCGACAACATCGTCCAAGGGCTGTTCGCCATCGAACAGCGGCCCACCCTGGTGAAGCTCAGGCGCTACCTGGAGGGAGGGCCGGGGACGCTGGTCGTCCGCGCCCTGGAGCGCTATTTCGATCACGTGCTGGACGAAGGCTGGCGCGGTCGCGCTTCCATCAAGGGCAGGGATGCCGACGCTCGTGCGGCCGCGCTGGTCCGGTTTTACCGCGAGTCGGTCCAGGCCGACCATCCCAACCTGGACCTCGAAGGCCTGATCTCGATGTTCGAACACGACCGTACCCATTTCGGGAAGATGGTGGCCTCGCTCCTGCCGATCATGAACATGTTGACCTCGGGCACGCTCGGATCCTTGCTGTCCCCCGACCCCAGCGATGTGGACGACCCTCGCCCGATCACCGATTCGGCGCGAATTATCCAGAACGCCCAGGTGGCTTACATCGGCCTCGATTCCCTCTCTGATGGCATGGTGGGCAGCGCCATCGGTTCCATCCTGCTGGCGGACCTGGCCTCGGTGGCCGGAGATCGCTACAACTACGGCATCAACAACCGTCCGGTCAACATCTTCGTCGACGAGGCGGCCGAGGTCATCAACGATCCGTGCATTCAGCTGCTGAACAAGGGCCGCGGAGCGAAATTCAGGCTGTTCATCGCCACCCAGACCTTCGCCGACTTCTCGGCGCGCACCGGTTCCGAGCCCAAGGCGCGCCAGATCCTGGGCAACGTCAACAACCTCATTGCGCTGCGCGTGATGGACGCGGAAACCCAGGAATACATCACCGACAATCTGCCGAAGACGCGGCTGAAGTACATCATGCGCACGCAGGGCGTTTCGACCCATTCCACCAACCCGGCGGTGTTCTCCGGCAACATCGGCGAGCGCCTGATGGAGGAAGAGGGCGACTTGTTCGCGCCCCAATTGCTCGGGCAATTGCCCGACCTTCACTACATCGCGAAGCTCTCCGGTGGGCGGATCGTCAAGGGCCGTCTGCCCGTATTGCGGTCGCGCCTCGACGAGAAAACCAACCGACCATGAACCCAGACACGAAAAAGAACGTTGCGAGCCCATCCGATCCCCTACAGTGCTGGCGTAGCCGCCATGCCCGCGAGCGCAAGATCATGGCCGTGCTGGAAATCGACTGGCCGGGAACGCAGGACGTTTGCCGAAACGCCATCGATTACGTTATGCAACAGGTACCCGAAACGGAGAACCGGGACCGAGTGGTCGAATGCTGCCTGTCGGCTGCGCTCAACGCCTACCGGGTCGCCCTGCACGACCGCACCGTATCGGACAGAGGCCGATTGGGATCGTTTCTGAACACGCTGATGTTCGAGCTGAGAACCCGAGTGCCGGCCGATCCTCCCAGGGAGCCCGAACTGACTCGGCGGCTCGTCCCCTCGCATCTGCAAAGAGCCCTGGGTGATGAGGGAACGAATGAGAACCGGGATGCCGCGTAACCTCCTGTTGAGCCTGGTGTTCTGGCTGGTCGAAGTGATCTTCGTCGCCGCTCTGGTCTCCGACGACTGGCTCAAGACCGTTCAGCGCACCGAGGACCGAATGATCGCGGAGTATCTCGGTGCACGGAAAGACGCCGAAATCCGGGAAACCTCCACGGACTGGTTCGACCGCCTGTTCGTGCGCACCGGCGCCCGGGAAAACGTCTATCGCTACTTCATCCCCAGCGAACCGGAGCGTCAACGGTCAGTGGGATTCCAGGACGTGGGAAGAGACGATCTGTTTCCCTTCATTGCGGCCAGACTTCAGGTGCTCTGGGATAGCGTCTATCAGACGATGCGCCGGTTCTTTCTGCTGCTGTCCTGGTGGCCGTTCCTGCTGGCGGCCGTCGTGCCCTTCGCCGTGGATGGACTGGCCCAGCGCAAGATCAAACAATCGAACTTTGACTATTCGAGCCCCTTGGCCCATCGCTACAGCTTGTTCGCCATCCTCGGCACACTGTATGTGCTCCTGCTCGGGCTGACCTTTCCATTCCCCGTGCCGCCGCAAGCCCTGCCGATGGCTTGTGTGGCGATCGCGGCAGCCTTGAACGTCTACCTGGCGCATACACAGAAGAGGATATGAGGCAGACCGGCGGATATCCGTTTGGGCAAGCATTTCATGGAGGGCTTTAGGGTTGTTCAGCCAGATAGAGTTCGACGGTGGCGGTCGTCCAGGTCGCAACGCCTGCACCAGGGCGTCCTTGTCTTCGTTCCATACCGGACAGTCGAGTTTTCATCGGCGCCGGGCTTCACCTCGGTCATCGACATACTCTGTAGCCTGTTATTGGTTGCGTGGACGAGAGAAGTCCTCATCTTTTCCCACATCAGGCATGGCAGCTAACAGATCTTTGATATCTTGACCTGACGGTCGGGTGCTGGGCGCGCCTTCGAAGATGACCGCCACACGAACCGGGCCGGCAGGGATTTCGGGCGGAAGCTGCAATCGCAAACAATGATCCGCCGGGACTTCGGCGATGGCCTCGTAGTATTTGGCGGTCATGGAAAAACCTCCAGGTCTTCGGGAACGTGAGATTTTCCCATCCTGCAAGTTGCAATCAGTCATACCAGTTTTCGAGCCGCAACCCCGGAATACGCCCAAACTCACTCAGGTTGCGGGTGATGAGAAGGGCATCGTGGGCGAACGCTGTGCCAGCGATAAGAACGTCCATGGGGCCGATAGGTTCGCCGCGTTTTTCTAAGTCAGCGCGTATCAACGCCGAACAGCGGCTTTCCAGAGCGCCAAAGGGCAAAACTTCGACCCAGGCAAGCAATTCCCCTAGCTGAGCGCGCCGGCGTTCCGGCGCGTTCGATTTGGCGATACCCACTTCGAGTTCGTAGAGCACGATGGCGGGCAGCGCCAGTTCTCCGGGTGGCGTTTGTAACAGACGTTCTGCAACCTTGCCTTGGCCTTTGAAGAAATAGATCAGAGTGTTGGTATCGGGAACAATCACTTACAACTGCTCCCGGACAATGTCCTGCCCGCAGCCTTTGCGCAGTTCTTCGGCGGTAGGGAAATCGGGCCACGCGCCCACCAGAGCGCGCACGCTCTCGGGCCATTGGGGGTGGACATGCCGGCGCACCAGCCGTTCGACCCATTCCTGAGCATTCAGTCCCTCGGTACGGGCGCGCGCCTCCAATTCATGCGCAATCTGATCGTCCAATTCGATGGTGACGTGAGTCATGAGTTTTACCTCGTTTCAATGTTACTGACGATCACTCAAAGCATGCCCAGTTTCTGTAAAGTCGCCAAATCCTGCTCGAACTCCGCCACATCGTAATGCGGCGAAATGCCTCGGCTCGCTAATAGATGCTGGAAGGCAATCGGCGGCATCTCGGCGAGCGAGGCCGCCTGAGCCAGAGTCAGGCGGTCTTTGGAAAAGAGCAGTATCGCCAATTCCTGTTTCAATTCCGCCGCAGTCAGATGCGCGGCCTGCAATGTTTCATCAGGGATTACGACAGCCATTGTTGTTCCTCAAAAAAGATCTTCACGGTATTGGACCGTAGTCATCGAGAGGGCTGCTGATTTTCAGGGCGAATTCAAGTCGTCCGCGATGACCTGCACGACGTTCATGACTCTGTCGTACGTCGGTCGCCAGACTTCTTCGCTCAATCCACGTTTGGGCGCCAGCACCGTGGAAAGATAATACTCGGCTTCGGCGACATTGAAAGCCACGGAATCGCTGTAGCGCTCGATCAGGCCGCAAGCACGGGCGCCGAGAACGGCGCAGACGAGGATGTTGGCATCGAGGATCAGCCGTTTTATGCGGCATGGTCCCGCTGACGCCGCCATTGCTTGAACTCTTCCAGCAGTTCATCCTCCTTGAGGCCCAGTCGGACCAGTTCCTGGTCCAGGCGCTTTCCGGCTTCTAAAAGCGCTTCGCGTTCCGCCTGTCCCGGACGCCTGGGGATCGGGATGAAGAACCCGATGGTTTGGCCGTGCCGAGTCACTTCGATCGGCACCGTCGAATCGAGAAACGAGGTGAGCTTTTCGCGCAGCTCACGCACGCCGACACGTTGGGTCATGAGAGCCTCCACTCTGTGAACGCAATTGTGTACACATTATAACTCGA
Source organism: Methylocaldum sp. 14B (assembly GCF_002005105.1). Taxonomy (GTDB): domain Bacteria; phylum Pseudomonadota; class Gammaproteobacteria; order Methylococcales; family Methylococcaceae; genus Methylocaldum. The sequence goes on from NZ_MSCV01000010.1 coordinate 102,914, forward strand.
GTGGTTTAGTAGCCGGGTACTGTGATTGGGTATCTTTCCGCTTCGGCATGCCGAAATACGCGCGGCGCCGGGAACCCAAGACTCCACACCGCCTTTGAACGACAGCCAAATCGCCGCCACCGCGGCAGTGAATGGACGATCCTCCTTACCCGCAACGTGGTCGACTTTGCCGGATTCGATGATTTGATGGTCGAAAATGGTTTCGAAGAAAAGTCGTGCAGACATCCGGGGGAATACGGGAATAGTCCGCTCCACAAACCTTTTTGCTGCTCTCCTGGTGGCCGTTCCTGCTGGCAACCGTCGTGCCGTTCGCCGTGGATGGTCTGGCCCAGCGCAGCATCAAGCAGTCGAACTTCGATTACTCCAGTCCGCTGGCGCATCGTTACAGCTTCTTCGCCATGCTCGGCATCCTGTATGTCCTCCTGCTCGGACTCACACCTTGCCATTCCCCATGCCACCGCAAGCCATGCCGATGGCTTGTGTGGCAATCGCGGCGGCACTGAACGTCTATCTGGGGTGCATACGCAGAAAAGGATCTGAGTGTGCATCCGAAGAAGGAACGGCTGGAAGCCCTATTCTGTTGGTAGAAAATCGCGAACGGATATCCGGGGCAGTGCCGAATCGTCGCCAAGTTCCAGCTCGGACTTTACAACGCGTACCGCTTTCCTTTCGACCTGACGGATTTTCGCTGCCGGGATACCGAAATCTTTGGCGACTGTCTGTCCGTTCTGATCATGAAAGCTTGGCCGGAATGCGAAGTCCATGAGCATCTCGGAGTACCCGGCGCGCGTTCGAGCGGCTGGCCGAAGACTGGAGGATCGTCACTTTACAGCGAGTAATTCACGACAATGGATGACTTGCCGGAACACGGCCACGGTTATTCTGATTGATAGCGATTCGCCGAGGTAAGCTGACTCGAATTTGACCAAGTGGGGAGAACCGCATGGATACAGGCGATTTCACCAAAAACGCAAAGAGTTATCCAAAGAAAATGTGGAAAAACCCGATCCAAGCTTTCCCGCTCGAATGATGCGGGGTGAGTCATTGCGGCGTTCGGAGCGTGGGATAGTCCTCCACATACACCCAGTCCGTCGGTTTCGCCGGGATGTGGCAAGCCAGGCAGTCTTGCGTATAACCTTTGGAAACGTTGACTTGGGGCGCTTTGGCCTCGTATAGAGCCCAACCCCAGCCCTCACCCCAGTGCGGGTTTCCCCGGAAACGGCCTCGGTCGTCCTTGACCATGACGAACCACACGGCGTTTTCCGTGGCCCAGAGTGCGTCACCCGTGGTGAGCTTCCCCGAGCCAAGCTTGCGGATTTCTTTCACCAGGACGGTTCCATCGGGAAATTTGCCAGTCTCCTGAAATTTCTTGACGGCCTCGGGCTGGGTATAGACGTCGTGAAAGCCGTAGCCGGGCGCCTTCGGGTCAGCCACCACCCAGGATCCGAGGTGGGTCCAGGTCGCGCGGTAATTTTCCGGCAGGCGGATTTCGCCTTTGTCGTCGACCCAGCGACTGTAGGTCTCTCCAGCCATGTCCGCCATGGCTGGAACGGCGAGCATCAGGGCTAACGGGATCGTAAACAAGCGTTTCATGGCGTGACTCCCTAGATTCAATAGTTGAGTATCGTGTAACCCTCGTTGATGAGTTTGCGGATGCTGGGGTGGCCGTCGAATTCCTTCAACAGCGGTGCGCCACAAGCCGCGGCGGCTTCCTCCATGCCAAACGCGCCCGCGCAATAGCCGCAGGCGCCGGCCACGGTATCTTCAACTGCACTATAGAGGCCGTGCAGCCTGTGCTCCGGCTTGACCAGTTCGGCGAGCCAGTGGGTAGCGGCGCCATCGAAGATCAATTGCACGGCATCCCCGCCTCCTTGAACTCCTTGACCGCCTCCAGGGCGTTGACCATGCGGCCTAGGCCCTCCGGAGTAGTGGCATCGGCCAATACGACGACAGCTACTTTGTTCATTTTCGGTCTCCTTTGGAAATGTTGGGAAGAAAACACCGGATCATTGGATAAGAGCCCGGTCGTCCTCCTCTTCGGATCGACCGAGCCTCACCTCAGGTCGGACAAACCGCGCAGGAAGCCTTGCCTGAACGCGGCCGTATCCCTTCTTCAGTAGCCCGCTATGCCCTGTGCGCTCCCTCTCGAGCATTCGGGAGAAAGGGAATCTGGGTCTTGCAGGAAACAGCGCTCTTGGAAGGCGCTGATGCCCGGATTGGTTCCCGCAAACGGGTCGACGCCGGGGAGCAAGCCGCCCACTTCGCCCAGAGCACTCAAGGTCCCATTCGCATTGATCCTCCGGATTCCGATCTTGCCGGCGCGCGGTTGCACAAAGTAGAGATAGGAGGCATCGCCGGCATCGACGACGGTGAGATCGATGCCATGGTTTCCGACCAGGGCGTCCGGAAAGGCTTCTTCCACGCCGTTATCCTGTAATCCGCCGCCGATATTGGTGAAACCGACGATCACGCCGGGACCGTCGGGATTGCCGCCGTTGGTCGCAGGGATGTGCCCGAAGTTGACGACATAGACGTAACGGCCGCTCCGCGCGATCCAGCACGGAAATGGGTATTTCGTCGAAATCGGACTGCCGACGGCTTCAAGCGCGAGGGTTTTTTCGTCGATCCGGTAAACGGCAGCCGTTGTGCTATTCACCTGGGTCAGGATCAGGCGCTCCTGATCGTCGAAGACGAAGCTGAACGGACCGCCGGTCTGCTCGTTCACGCTGAATGAAGTCGCGGTGCCCGCACCGGCGATCATGCCCTTCTCATCGACGGGGAATACGACCACCCTGCCCCCAAAAGCGGACGCGGGGCCGCCCTTTACGGATACGACCAACTGCCTGCCGTGGGGTGTGAACGAAACCTGAGCGGCTGTCGTCAATACCTCGTTTGGCGCAGGGTTCGGGAAAACGTCCGTGGTGAACGCCGCGAGAGACTGGTTCGCCTCCGGCATGGCCTTGAGCTCGCACTGCTGGTTCACCGAGAACGCGGCCAGATGGCCTTCCTGACCGGAGTTGAGCACGTATAACATGGTGCGGTTCAGGGCAAGGCTCACGGGAAAGATGCCCCCGGAATCGACCACCTTCACCAAAGCGAGGCCCGTCGGATATACCCGGAAGGCGGAAACGGAATTGCTGCCAGCATTCGCGGCGAACAGGCAGCGATGATTCCGGCTGAGAACGAGGGAATCGGAAGAACCCAATCCATCCGCAGTGGCGGGCACAGGCGAGCCGAAAACCGTCGATGTCGGTGAGGGACCCGAGCCTTTGCCCTGGCTGGGAAAATAGCCCACCAGCGACAACGCTCCGGACTCCGATCGCCGATACATCACGATCTCGTTGCCGCGGACGGCATCGGTCGAATTGCTCATGACAAACACAGCACCGGCGTGCAGCCGCCGGGACTCCTCCCTGGCAAAAGCCGTGTGTGGGATCAGTAACGCTCCGGCCAGAACAGATGGCACGAGAGTTTTCACCGCCCTCGCCACATCGGCCCGAATAGATCTTGTGAATAACATGTTGCTACCCTCCTCTTACAATGGGGTTGAATCGAGCGCTTCCCCGCCATCGGGATGATGAGCGGGTATCGCCCTTTTCCCTTCACAAGAGTCGTGCCGAACTCTGCAAACCCGTGTAAGCCCCAGAAATCCAGGCACTGGATAACAGGCTGCGGTCAGATGCGCCGCAGATCTCAAGAAAAAGCTGCAACATATGGTGGGTACCGCAAGATATGGCGGGTTACCGCGAGATCTTCATCCGCCAATCAACATGCGTTCCGTATGCGTCCGGATGCCCTCGGGCGATGATCGGGTCTTCGGTATCGATCGCGATGGTGTCTCGCCCAGTGGGGCTGGGGCGCGGCTTGGGGAGGTACGATTAGGGTAAGAAGGCTGTGGCCATCAATAGTGTGGCTGGCGTAACAGGTTGCGGGTAAAATCAACTTAAGTGCCGTAGGCCGGGTTGAGGTAGGAAACCCGGCGCTTATGCCACCTTCGCCGGGTTGCCGCAAAGGTCCTAAGGGCGGGTGGGCAGCACGCTCACTGCCGGCTCAAGCATCCGGCTCCCACAGCCGCTTGCGGAAATACTCCCGCCAGCTTTCGGGAAGCGCGGGGGCCCGGCTCACCCGGCGGAGGAGGTGGCCGCATCGGCCAAGTACAAGTGAACGACATCCGCCACCGTGATGCCATGCGGGTCCCGCGCGATCCACTCGACCGGGTCGCCCGCCTCAACTTCGCCCTTGTGAACGACGGCGAGATAGAAGCCGGTACGCTCACTGCAAAGGAAACGCTTCACCATATCCGCTCGGCCGAATCGGATGCCGAGCTTGAAGCAGGGCATGCGCGGCTGGGTAACGACCAATTCGGCGGAGCCCACGCGCAAACGATCCCCGATACAAACGGAGCTTTCGATGAGGCCTTCCGTGGTGAAGTTCTCGCCGAATGCGCCCCACGACAGCTCCATTCCGGGAAGTTCCTCGCGCCAGAACGCATAATGCTCGCTCGGATACGCGTAGACCGCTTTTTCCGGGCCACCGTGCACGGACAGATCGGACTGTCGGTCGCCTTCCAGGTTGAGCTTCCCGACCCGCACGCGGCCCGCTACGGGTGACTTAAAGATGGACGTCAGGATGGTTTTTCCACGCCATTCGACCTCGCGTGGAAGTCCCACATTGATGGACAGCAGTTTCATGGGAGAGCCCCGGCCACCCGGCCAGGCCGGTGCGGCGAAACAGTGCTCCGGTCTTGCCCGCCGCCCAGCCTGCTTTAGAGCTCCGAGGCGGCTTTTTCCCGGATCTGTGGCCAATTCGTTTCCGCCTTTTGAATGTATTCATGCGCGTCTGCGGACCATTTCTCAAGGATCGCCGGATTGAGATTGAAATAAAGCTTCTTGTCCACAATCCGCCAGGATGCGGGATCGATATCGAACTTCTTTCCCAGGGCCACACCGAAGGCACAGTAACCGCCGTACTGGGGTGCGTATGCTGCCGGATTCGCGGTGAACGCCACGCGGTTTGCAGGGGTAGCGAACAGGTATTTTCCGCCCGCGTATTCGACGGAAAGATCAGAACGACCGGGGACTGGCCGTCCCTCCGTGAAATACGCCACGGGATCATAGCCGCGAATCACAACGCCCGTCACGTCCGTGTTGACCTCTGTCGTCTTGCTGTGAGTCATGGTAGTTCTCCCATTGGATGATGTGTGGTTTAGGGTGGCTCGCGATTTTTCCTCGCGACGCAACTCATATAGCAAACGCCGTGCCAGCCTCCAATATCTGCCATAAAAAGCCTTTTATACAATCACTTATGATGTAGCTGCGGGTTGGGGCACGATTGAGGAAGGCAGGCTGCAGCCGTCAATAGTTGTGGCCGGCCGTTACCGGTTGCGGGTAGAATTATTCGAGCCATCGGCGCATCCGGGAGGTCAAGCACCACACTGAGCAGATCGGGTCGCATGGCTTAGGCGCCGCCTGCTGAGATGAAGTCGTACGCTCATTCCTTGGGAAAGGACAGGAATCCGCTGCGATGTCGAAAAGTTCCATGCCTACCACACCATCCTCCCCGGAGCCGCTAGGGCCGACGGACGCGGCGGAGCTGGCGGCGCTACGCGCGATCGTGGAAGGGACCGCGCAAGCCACGGGGGAGGAGTTCTTCCGCACTCTGGTGCAGAACCTCTGCCTCGCCACCGGAGTCACCAATGCCTTCGTCGCGGAATTCGCCGATTCCGAGACTCGGGTCCGGTCGTTGGCATTCTGGAAGGACGGCCGATGGATCGAAACCCAGGAATGGGAGTTGGCGGGCACGCCTTGCGAGGATGTGCTGCGCGGCGGGCTCTGCCATTACCCTGCAGGAGTCTCGCAGCGGTTTCCGACGGAGGAGGGAGTCGAGAGTTACCTCGGCGTACCCCTCCGTGACGCCGACGGTCGCATCCTCGGCCACTTGGCGATCTTCGACCATCGGGAGATGCCGCCGCAGCCCCGGCTGCTGTTCATCTTTCAGATTTTCGCCGCCAGGGCTGCGGCCGAACTGGCTCGGATTCGGGTCGTCCAGCAGCTTCGCGAGAGCGAAGAACGCTTCCGCGATCTTTTCGACGAAGCTCCAATCGCCTACGTCCACGAGGACCTCGAATCGCGGTTCATCCGCGCCAACCGAGCGGCGATGCGCATCCTCGGCATCACCCCCGAAGAGGTGCCCGGCATGGTGGGCCTATCCTTGGTCCCCGATACCCCCGGCGCCCGGGGCCGCGTGCAGGAAGCGTTCGCATCGATCGGCCGGGGGACCGATACCAGCGGTGTGGTGCTTGAACTCCGGCGCAAGGACAACGGCCGGCCGATCTGGATCCAGTGGTGGTCCAAGCCCGATCCGAGCGGGCAGTACACCCGCACCATGTTCATCGACATCACCGACCGCGTGTTGATGGAGCGGGAGCAGGCGCGGCTGAAGGCGCAGAACCTCTATCTGCAGGAGGAAATCAAATCGGTCCACAACTTCGAGGAAATCGTTGGGCAGGGCGCGGCGATTCAGTCGGTCTTGTCCAACGTCCGCCGCGTGGCGCCTACGGACGCGTCGGTACTGATCCAGGGCGAATCGGGCACGGGAAAGGAACTAATCGCCCGTGCGATTCACTCCGCCAGCAGGCGGCGCGACAAGCCGCTGATCAAAGTCAATTGCGCGGCGTTGCCGACGGGCCTCGTGGAGAGCGAGTTGTTCGGCCACGAGAAAGGCGCCTTCACCGGGGCCATCGCCAGGCGCATCGGGCGCTTCGAGCTCGCCGACGGCGGCACGATCTTTCTCGATGAAATCGGCGAGATCCCCCTGGACGTTCAGGTCAAGCTGTTACGCGTGCTTCAAGAACAGGAGTTCGACCGAGTCGGCGGCAAGGCGCCGATCCAGGTCGATGTGCGCGTGATCGCCGCGACTAACCGGAATCTCCTGCAGGCCATCGCCGCGAAAGCCTTCCGCGACGATCTCTTCTATCGCCTCAATGTGTTTCCCGTGTTCATGCCGCCCTTGCGGGATCGGATCGAAGACATTCCGCTGCTGGCGCGGTTCATGGTCGACAAGTTTGCTCCGAAGATCGGCAAGCGGATCGAAGGCATCAGTGCGAAATCCCTGCAGCGGCTCCAGTCCTATCGCTGGGCCGGGCAACATCCGCGAGCTGGAGAACGTGATCGAGCGGGCCATCATCCTGACCGACGGGCCCCTCCTCGAGATCGCCCCGGACATGCTCCCCGGATCGGTCGAACCGGCCGCTGGCGCCACCCAGCCTCCGGCGAGCGATGCCACCCTAGAAGCCGTCGAACGGCAACACATTCTGTCGGTGCTGGAAAAGACCCGGTGGGTTATCGAAGGTCCCAAAGGCGCCGCCCGAATCCTCAATCTGCATCCCAGCACGCTACGCCACCGCATGAAAAAACTCGGGGTGACGTACGGACGCCACTAAATGTCGTAGGTCCCGCCAATAGTTGAGGGTGATTGACCGCGCCGAGCACCCCTCAAGGGTTCAGGCTCCCGACCTCGTCTTCGCTGTAACCTCTAAAACCAACGAGTTGTGATGGGGCTACGCTTGTCGGTGGTCACTTGGTACGCCGCTCGCTCTTTTTCCTTCCGTCTTCTGGAGTACGTTAGGAAGAGAGAATGCTCATGCTTCGGATCACCGCCCGAGAAAATCCCGGAAACGGGGTCTGCCTGATGCTGGAAGGACGCCTGATTATGATCGTGCCCTAGGTCGAAGAGTTGGAAGCCGTCGTCATGGGAACCCGTTCAGCGCGTGACAGCGTATGCCTCGATCTCTCCGGCCTCCGCTTCGTGGACGCACGGGGACTCCGTCTGCTTCATCGGCTCGTCGGCGAGGGTGTGATTTTGGAAAGGGTTTCCCCGTTCATTCAGGAACTCTTGAGTAGCGGTCTCGAATGACAAGGTCAAGAATCGGTGATTTTGCACTCCCCTCGCGAAGGGTTTCCCTTTGTTGGGCTGAGCCGAAGAGCCGGCCTTGCTCGCTGGATCGGGCTAGAACATTTCCAGGAGAATGCAATCGCGCTTAACCGCCTATCCGATACCCTCGATCCGAGGTGCAGGGATCTTTAGCGCCTTCCAGCCTCACCGCCGTACCGGTGGCAACGACCATAACCATGCCTCCCTTGCCCATCCCCACGAATTCGTAATCGAGCGAAATCCCCACCACCGCGCTCGCATGGCTTGCCGCGGCCCTCTCCACCAATTGCTCGAGCGCCTCCTGCCGTGCTCTGGCCAATTCCTTCTCGTAGCCGCGCGTGCGGCCCCCGAAAAGATTTCGTAATCCCGCGGCCCAGTCCTTGAACACGTTGGCGCCGAGGATAGCCTCGCCGCTGACCACGCCCAAATAGTCCGTCACCTGGTAGCCGTCAATGCCGGCGGTGGTCGTGACAATCACCGAAACCTCCACATCAGGAGGTATGGCATCAGATCCCTATAAACCCCGAGGAGTCCGATTTCCAGAATGACGTGAGAGCCGACCCATCCCAGCCGCCAACGTCTTGAGCCGACAGAGTTATGGCCGAAGACCTGCTCCGGCCGCAGGTAAAAGCGGGCCCAATACCCGCCAACCGCGACGAACGCACTCCCAATCAGAGACAGCCGCGCGATGGCCGGCGTAGGTCTCCGGTTCACGAAAGCCCGCACCAAGGCGTGCTTCACCGTGGACTTCGGATGCATCGAATCTTCCCCATAAGAATTACCCGCATAGACCGGGCGCCCCATTATTCCTGCGCAACCTTGGAGATGGGTAAGAAAAAGATGGCGAAATGAAGCATTTATTCGAACACCGATGCGCTCGGACATCCGGACAATGACGGGGAACTTTCAAGGAGCCCCCATGGAACCCATCACCATCCCCAAGCACATCGACGACCCGGTCACGCTGTTGGTTTGGAGCGCCGACGAGTTCGTGCCGGCCGCGTTCCTGATGATTCTGGGCATGCTCATCGGACAACTGCTGATCATGCTGATCCTGTCGGTGGTCGTCATCAAGGCCTATCGCCGTTTCCGCGACAACCGCCCGGACGGCTATGCCCTGCACGCGGCCTACTGGATCGGGATGCTGCCGAGCAAAGCCATCACGATTCCCAACCCCTTCATCCGGGAGTTCTATCCGTGAAGCTCACCCAACTCCTGGAGTCCTGGAACCTCGTTCAGGCCGAAAACCGATTGCATCGCGTCGTGCTGGTCGGGCTCGTGATCACCAACGGCATCAGCGCCCTGGCGGCGCTGCGCACCGAACGCACCGTCGTGCTGGTCCCGCCGACCCTGACCCAAGAGGTGGAGATCACCCGCAACACGGCCTCCAGCCAACTGAAGGAAGCCTGGGGGCTGTACCTGGCGGAACTTCTGGGCAACGTGACGCCCGCCACCTCCGAATTCATCACCAAGGCCCTCGCGCCGCTCCTGTCCACGGACCTCTATCGCGCCGTCATGGACGCCATGGCGGAACAGATCAACGCCCTCAAGATGGATCGCGTCGCGACCAGCTTCAAACCCCGGGAGGTCAGCTTCGAGAAGGCAACCGACAAGGTCTTCGTCTCGGGTGAGTTGACCACGCAAGGACCCAATTCCAAGGCCGAAACCCGAAATCGCACCTATGAATTCGTGATTTCCACCCGGAATTACCGACCGCGCCTCGACTACATCGACGTGTACCCGGACGAACCGCGCACCCTGGAACGCCTGAAAGTCCTCAAACAACAGCAGGAACATCGATGAGCAATCCCGTGAAACGAGAAACCGCCGCCCTTCTGACCCTGTGCGTTCTCGCCGCGGGGGTGAGGGCCGAGACGGGCGAGTCCCTCGGCGTCGAAACCCCCGGCGTACCCGCCAGCGTGTTGACCGAAGCGAAACGCGAGTCCGCGGCAGGCGCTACGACCCCGCAAACCTTGAAAGTCGTTCCCGGCGTCAACGAAATCATTCCCGTCGCCGTCGGTCATTTGAACCGCATCGTCACCCCGTTCGAAACGCCGCAGGTTCGCACGGTGAGCCAGGCGACGACCGAGATCGAGGGCAACGTGCTCTATGTGGCCACGCCCGACGAAACCCCGGTCACGCTCTACATCACGCCGGGCGCCACGGAAGAAGTCGCCCTGTCGCTGACCTTGGCGCCCCGGCGCATCCCGCCGCGCGAAATCCGCCTGACGCTCGACGCCGGGGATTACAAGAAGCTTGGCGCCCTGCAGGGGCAGTCCAATGGGCAGAACGGCAAATTCGGTAACGCCTCGCAGGACTACATCGCCCAGCTCAAGACGACCTTCCGCGCGCTGGCGCTCATGAGAACGCCCAAGGGCTACGCCCTGCGGGAGCCCACCGCGGCGGAAAGCATCCGCTGTACGCAGGCAGGCCTCCACACCCGGACCGGTCAGGCCCTCGAAGGGCGAGACATGGTGTTGCTGGTGGGCGTGGCCCGGAATACCGGGGCGACCGCCCTCGAGATCGACGAGCGGTCCTGCACCAACGGCGGCGAGGTGCTGGCGGTCGCCGCCTGGCCCAAGGTCCTGCTCGAGCCGGGCGAAGCCACCGAATTGTACGTCGCGGTGAGGCGTCCGCACGATGAAGACACCGCCGCGCGGCCCTCCTTGTTGAGCGGAGTCCATCGATGATCCGGAACGTGAAGGACCGCTGGGAGGCCCTCAGCCCGAACGCCAAGCGCATCATCGTCGTGGGCGGCATCGTGACCGCCTCGCTCGGTTTGGTCGTCGCGATCTCCCATTTCGCACCGGCTCCGCCGCAGAAAACCGATAAGCAAGCCGTGGTGAAACACATCCTGACCGACACGGACCCGCGGTCTCTGGGCATCGATGGGTTGGCCTCCCAGATCAAGACCATGGCGCAGAAAAACGAAGAACTGATGCGCCGGCTCAACTCGCTCGAGGAAGACCAAAAAAGATCGAGGCTCTCGGATGAGGAACGGCTGAAACGCATGGGCGAGGAGCAGACCGCCAGCCACCAAGGGCAAATCGAGTCGCTGAAATCGGAAATCGACCGTTTGCGAAGGACCCAGGACAATCCGTCGGCCAAGAATTCCGAGGCCGCGGGAACGCAAGCTGTGCTTCCGCCGGCCGAACGGGAACGGTGGCCCAAAAGGCCGTCCCCGAAACCGCCCGCCAACCAGGACCTCGACGCCCTGTTCGCGCAGCCGCCGGCGCCGCCGCAATACGGCGGCTCGCCCAGCAGCCCGGGCGGGGGGCCGTCCCAAGGCGCCGTTCCGAACAAGGGGCGGCTGGAAATCCGCGTCATCAAGCCGGAATCCCCTAAGGGGGCGGTCGAGGGGCCGGAGGGTAAGGCGCCCGATCATCCCACCTCCCAGTCCGAAATCTTCATCCCTGCCGGCAGCATCCTGTCCGGGAATCTCCTGAACGGCCTGGATGCGCCGACCGGCAAGGGCGCCCGCCGGGAGCCGTTCCCGGTGCTGGCCCGCCTGAAGGACGAGGCCATCCTCCCCAACCGCTACCGGGCGGACGTGCGCGAGTGCTTCATGGTCTCCGCCGGCTACGGCGATCTCAGTTCGGAGCGTGCCTACATCCGGGGCGAATCCATCTCCTGCGTCCGCGATGACGGCGGGGTGATCGAGGTCCCCATCGACGCCTACGCCGTGGGCGAAGACGGCAAGGTTGGCATCCGCGGACGGGTCGTCAGCAAGCAGGGCCAGTTGCTGGCCAACGCGCTGCTGGCCGGATTCCTGCGCGGGTTCTCCGACGCTTTCGGCCGCAACCAAACGCAAGTGCTCGCCTTGGCGGGTCCGGGCGGCGTGGCGACCACTCCGTTTCAGCGGTCATTCAGCGGCGCCGCTATGGAAGGCGGAACGCTCAAGGGCGCCGGCTACGCCATGGATCGTCTGGCCCACTACTACATGGACCTGGCCGAGAACCTGTTCCCGATCATCGAGGTGGATGCCACCCGCAAGATCGAATTCGTCGTCCAGAAGGGAACGCCGCTCAAGCTCCATGCCGAGAATGATTCACGAAATCGCAATTTAGCGCGCTAACCGCACCCGAAATTATCGGTATCTTCTCCCCAACAAGACCGAGGAAAAACATGAGATCAAGATCGCTCTCGACCCTCCTGCTTTGCACCCTGACCGGCCATGTCCTGGCGGACACCACAACCGCTCCAGGCGCCGTCTCGGAAGCGGCGGATATGCTGATAAACACTAAGATCGAGGGCATGAAGGCGCTGCCGATCACGGGTCTGCAGATGGTCAAGGCCGGCGGCAAGACCTTCTTCATGTCGAACAACGGCCGCTTCGTCATCACCGGCACCTTGATGGACGTCTGGAACCGGGTGGCGGTGACCGATCTCGATCAGGTCGATCAGATGGCGAGTCGCATCGATCTGGCCAAGATGAAGCTCAAGATCGACGACCTAGGCCCCGTCACCTATGGAACCGGAAAGGAACAGGTCGTGGTGTTCGTCGATCCGCGCTGTCCTTACTGCGCCAAGGTGCAGAAACAGATGGAGGGGCTCAAGGACCGGTACACCTTCAAGCTGGTTTCCGTCCCCGTATTGGGCCCGGAGTCCCAAAGCCTCGTGACCAGGATCGGCTGCCTGCTGCAAACCAAGGATAAGGACAAGGCGCGGGATGCCCTGATGCACCAAACCTACGACGCCCTGCCGGCCGACGTGGACCCGACTTGCAACCGGGAGCCCGTACAACGCGCGCTGGTGACGGCCCATCTGTTCGGCATCGAGGCCGTGCCGTTCCTGATCGCGCCGGACGGCCGCACCTTCAAGGGGGCGCCCGACAGCCTGGCCGATTGGCTGGCCGACAAACCCGCCAAAGGACCGACCTCGACCCATCCGTCCGCCCCGAAGGCCGAAAAGCCAGCGCAACAAACCGAGGCCGGCCAATGATGAGAGGACTCGCCACCATCGTCTTCGCGCTCACGCTGGCCGGCTGCTCGACCACCAAGTATGCATGCAAGGGCATGCCGGAGGATCCCACCTGTCTGTCGGCCGTGGACGCTTACAAGGCCACGGATAAAGCCAGCACCACGATCCGTCCGACGGACGCCACGGCCCCGACATCCGCATCCACGACGCCCGTAGCCACCGCGATTCGGCCGGCCGATCCGGTACCGGCGCCCAAAATCGACGATCCCACGCCGATCCGGACGCCCGCCAAGGTGATGCGCGTGTGGGTGGCGCCCTGGGAAGACGCCGACGGCGATCTCAATGTCTCGGGTTTCGTGTTCACCGAACTCGAGCCGCGTCGCTGGATGATCGGCCGGCCCTTACCGACGATGAGTCCCTCGATCTCGCCGCTCCAGGTCCTGCACCGGACCAAGGAGCATGGTCGGACACCGGCGCTCCCTGCGGAAAAAGACCAGGAGACGCCGATGGCCCCGTTATACGGCGAGCCCGAAGAGGCGGATCACTGATTTCACCGGCTGCGTGTTCGCGCAGACCGAGTCCTGGGCGGGCGACCGCCTCAGCATCACCGGAAGTCCACCCCTTCCGAGGCCCGGCGGGCAACCGCCTTCTACCTGGAAAAGTGAGATGAAAAATGCCAAATACCATGCCCAATGGCCGCGGCCTGCTGGTCGCCGCGCTCGCCGCTCTCGCCATGCTGCTGATGCTGGTCGCCACGAACTCCTTCGCGGGGACCGGCGGTTCGACCGAATTCGGGTCCATCTACACCATGCTGACCGGCTGGTTGCAGGGCACGCTCGGCCGCATCCTGGCCATCACCTTCGTCGCCGTCGGCCTGGTCGGCGGCGTGGTGCGCGGCAGCATCATGGGGTTCGTGCTGGGGATTGCCGCCGGTCTCGGTCTCTACACCGCGCCGACCGTGATCGACGCCATCGTGACCGCGGTCATTTGATCGGCGAGAACCGGAGGCTTGGCCCTCCGAGAAACGGCGGGAAACCGTCGACCCTTTATTGATCGTGAGGCGAACCGCCATGTCCACCGTACTCGTCATCGGTCTTCAGGGCGAACCCCTGAACCCGTGTCACCCGGCCCGTGCCCGCCAACTCGTCCGCAGGCAGCGTGCGGAGGTCGTGTCCACGCGCCCCTATGCCATTCGTCTGGTGTCCCGGGAATCTCACGCCTGCGCGACCGCTCGGCCAAACCACCGCATCCGGCTCTTCGATGAAGCCTGAACCGTGCCCCCGGGCGAGCCGGCTGTTTTCGGTGCTGGCCTACGACCGCGAGGACGGGCTGTTTCTGATGGAGGACCGGAGCCTCGGCTTCGGATTCCTCTGCCAGCCCCTGTCCGGCGCCGATCCCGCCGTGGCCGATCGCGTCAACGTGCTGCTGAACCAGGAATGGCCGGTCGACACGCTGTTGCAGGTGAGCCTGTGGACCTCGCCCGACATCGACCCCACCCTGGCGTTGATGCAGACTCGTCGGATCGATCAGCAGCAGCCGTTCTACCAGGACATGGTGCGGGCCGGCGTCGAGTTTCTCCGCCGGGGCACTCAGGCGCCTCTGGAAAGCACGGCCGGTACCCGCATCCGCCGCACGCACGTCATCATCTCCGTGAAGCTGCCGATGGTGGGATTCAAACCCGCCGAAAAGGACCTGCAGCGCGCCGCCGAATTGCGCCTGTCGACCTTGCAATCGTTGAGCACGATCGGCCTTCGGCCCGAGACGCTGAGCTCGGATCACTACGTCCGCCTCCTGACCACGATGCTCAACTGGAGCCCGGATGCCGGCTGGCACGACCAGGTGGTGCCCGAGTGCGATCCGACCCAGCTTATCCGCGATCAGTTGTTCGACTACGACAACGACCTCAGAACCGATGCCCGGGGCCTCTGGCTGGGAGAAAAGCGGGTCAAAACGCTCTCCGTAAAGCGCTATCCGGACCGCGTCTATTTCGGCTCGGCCATGAGCTATCTCGGCGATGTGATGTCCGGTACCCGCGGGATCCGCCAGAACGCGCTCCTGACGCTCACGATTCACTATCCGGATTCCGAGGCGACGAGGGCCTCCCTGGATACCAAGCGCCAGTGGGTCACCCATCAGGCCTACGGGCCGATCCTCAAGTTCCTTCCCCAACTGGGCCTCCGCAAGCAGAATTTCGACGCCTTGTTCGAGGCCTTCCTGGACGGCGATCGCCCGGTGAAGGCCTATTTCGGCGCGGTGCTGTTCTGCGACCCGGACGAGGAGGCCCAGGCGGTGTCCAACGCCCGCGTGTACTTCCGGGAGCTGGGCTTCCAATTATTGGAAGACCGGTTCTTCTGCCTGCCGTTCTTCCTCAATTGCCTGCCCTTAGGGGCCGATCGCCTGGCGATCCGGGACAGCAACCGGTACCGCACCCTGGGGACGCGCCATGTCATTCCCCTATTGCCGCTGTTCGCCGACTGGCCGGGCACGGGCACGCCGACCCTGAACTTCGTCTCCCGCAACGGCCAGCTGGTCAACGTGTCCCTGTTCGATTCCGGCTCGAACTACAACTGCTGTATCGCCGCGCAATCGGGTTCCGGCAAGTCCTTCCTGACCAACGAGATCATCGTCAACTATCTCACCGAGGGCGCGCGCATCTGGGTCATCGACGTGGGGCGCTCCTACCAGAACCTCGCGGAAACCCTGGACGGCGAGTTCATGGCATTCAGCGCCGAAAAGCAGATCTGTCTGAATCCCTTCGAACTGATCCGCAGCTGGGAGGAGGAAGCCGACGTGGTGGCGGGACTGGTGACTGCCATGGCCGCGCCCACCGAAAAACTGTCCGACTATCAGACCGCCGGGCTCAAGCGGGTCCTGAAAGCCGTCTGGGATGCCAAGGGTCAATCCATGACCGTGGACGACATCGCCGCAGGCCTGTGCGCGGAAACCGACCGCCGCCTGGTCGATGTCGGGGAACAGCTCTTTCCGTTCACGACCCGGGGCGAATACGGCCGCTTCTTCAACGGCCGGAACAACATCCGTTTCGCCGGTGATTTCACCGTGCTGGAACTGGAAGAGCTGAAAGGCCGCAAGCATTTGCAACAGGTCGTCCTGCTCCAGCTCATCTACCAGATCCAGCAGGAAATGTATCTGGGCGAACGCGACCGGCCCAAGATCGTCATCATCGACGAGTCCTGGGATCTCCTCAGCCTGGGCGATGCGGCCACCTTCATGGAGCACGGCTACCGCCGGTTCCGCAAATACGGCGGGGCCGCGGTCACCATCACCCAGTCCGTCAACGACCTGTACCGGTCCCCCACGGGACGGGCCATCGTCGAGAACTCGGCCAACATGTATCTGCTGGGTCAGAAGGCGGAAGCGATTGAGGGCATGAAAGCCGACCGACGCTTGCCGCTTTCCGACGGCGGTTACGCACTGCTCAAGACCGTGCACACCATTCCCGGCGTCTACTCGGAGATCTTCTTCATCACCGAGCGCGGCACCGGCATCGGGCGTCTGATCGTCGACCCGTTCAAACGCCTCCTGTTCTCGACGCGCGCGGACGACGTCAACGCCCTCAAGCAACTGCGCCGCCAGGGGTTGAGCCTTCAGGAGGCCATTCATCGGCTCCTAACAGAAAAGGAGAAATCCCGTGCCGTCTAACGCCGCCTGGCTGATTGCCGTCCTGTTGTCATCCCTTTTGGGATCGCTCGGAGGCTACCTCGCCACGAGCCGGATGCTCGAAGAATCCCTTCAAAAGCTCGGCCTGACGACGCCGGTGTTCGTCCTGGACCGGGCCCGCTGGGTCAAGGCGATTCCGCCCGAGGCCACCCCCGAAGTCATCGCCAAGGCCATGGACGCGTGGCGGCACAAAGCCGATCAGCTCGCCCGAGCCGGCTATCTCGTCCTCGATTCCGGCATGGTGGTCGCGGCTCCGGAGGATGTCTATGTCCGCACGGAAAGATAAGCCTCCTGCAACCGTCCGGGAGCGTGCGATGTTCCTGCTCAAGGCGGTTCCGGTTCTGGCGGTCGTTCTCGGCGTGGGCGCCTATCTGGGCGACCGATTTCATGTCGGCATCGACGACCAGAAGGAGCTGTGCCTGCCGGGCGACCATCGTTGGTTCGTCATCGACCGTCACGAGCAAAGCATTTGGCGTGGGGATCTGGTGGCATTTACGGCCGACGCGCGGATGAGCCCTTGGTTCCCGGTTGGACGGGTGATCGTGAAGATCGCGACCGGCGTCACCGGCGACCGGGTTGAGGTCGACGAGCACCGTACGGCGATCAACGGCAAAACCGTTTCCGAGGGGCTGGCGCTCAGCGAAAAGCTCGGCAAGACCCCGGTCGATTTCACCCGGCAAGAGAACGTTCCGGGCGGCGCACTGTGGGTGACCGGCACGCATCCGAACAGCTTCGACTCGCGCTACTGGGGCTTCGTTTACGAACGGCAGATCATCGGGAGGGCGTATGCGCTGCCGTTCTGACCGTTCCCTTCGGCTCCTGGCCGTGGTCCTGTTGAGTCTTGGCCGGGGTATCCCCGTCCAGGCGGAAGAAGACTGGCTGGCGCGGTCCCGAGCGATTCTGAACGCGGTGGAGCATCAGGCCCGCCCCGTATGGCTGGACGGGAATCCTGCGACCACCGACGCCCGCCGGCAAGCCATGGAGACGCTGCAAGCCGCGCCAAAGCTTCAGCCCACCGAGAGGACGCCCAACGGCCAGGCAGACGCCGGCCGGAAAATCTTCGTCATCTATGCCTCCACCTCGCTGGGCGAAGCGGGGTTGCTGGACATTCTGGAGGAAGCGGCCGGACGGGACGATGTGCTGGTCGTGTTCCGGGGCATGAAGCCGGGCCAGAAAGTGCAGGCTTTCATCCGTGAACTGCATGTTCTGGCCAAACGTTTCGAGGAATACAAGCAGCCCCACATCGTCATCGACCCGAATCGCTTTCGCGCCGCCGGCGTGACGGTGGCGCCGACCCTGACCCTGGAGGAAAACGGCCGGGTGCTGGCCAAGGTCCAAGGCGTGATCGGCACGGCCTGGTTGCAGTCCAGAATGGAAGGGGCGTCCCGGCGCTCCCGGGACGCCCGTTTGCGATTGGAAGGGTCATCCTGGCGCTCCCGGGACGACCGTTTGCGATTGAACAATCCAAAAAACGGCAGGGCGAAAACACGCGATCTCGGGACCCACGGCCCCACCCGCGAAATCGTCGAAGTGGATCTCATCGAGGAGATGCAGCGCCGGGTGGCACAAATCGACTGGGCCGCCAGGAAGCGCGAAGCCCTTGCGCGCTTCTGGGAGCGCACGACCTTCCACGAACTCCCCGAGGCCACCGAAGACCGACTACGCCAGATCGACCTGACCGTGACGGCACCACGGGACGTTACCGCACCCGACGGCACGTTGATCGTTCGCGCCGGACAGCGCGTCAACCCCTTGGACCAGCTGCCGTTCACCCAGCGTCTGGTCATCTTCGACGCCACCCGCCCGGCCCAGGTCGAACTGGCCAAGCGCTTGAGTACCGAAGCCGGCCACGGCCGCGTCACTTACATCGCCACGCGCCTGGACAGGGCCGCCGGCTGGGAGAGCCTCGAAAAAATCGAAACGAACCTCGGCGCACCGGTGTACCTGTTGACCCCGGATCTCAGGGATCGCTTTCGGCTCGAACGTGTACCGGCGCTCGTGGAAGCGAAGAACCAGCGGTTCGTGATCCGCGAGTTCAAAGTGGGAGGAGGGTCGTGAGGAAAGCAAGCCCGTGGGCCGCCCTATTGGCGTCTCTGCTGATTCTAGCGGCCGGAACTGTCGAGGCGGACACCAAGAAGCTCGACCCGCTCTGCCCGGATGCGGAAGTCTGGTCCGGCAAGCTCATTACCGACATCTGCTGGGGCTGCCTCTTTCCGATCCGCATCGCCGGCGGGAAGATGGGCTCCGGCAGCGTTCCCTCCGGCGCCACCGACAAGGTGTTTTGTTCGTGCGATACCGCCGGCGGCATTCCCGAGATCGGCATGACCCTGGGAATGTGGTCGCCCGCCCGCATGATCGAGCTGGTCACCACACCCTGGTGTTCGCCCGCCTTGGGCGGCATGAAAATGGGATCGTCCCTCTTGCGCCTGCGCGGTACGGTCGGCCAGGCCGAGTACGACAACGGCGAGATCGCCTTCTTCAATTACCACTATTTCGCCTATCCGCTCTACATCATGCTCGACCTGTTCTGGGAGGACCGTTGCAATTCGGACGGCTTCAAGGACTTCGATTTGATGTACCTGTCCGAGCTGGACCCCACCTGGAACAACGACGAGCTGGCCTTCTTCACCAATCCCGAAGTCGCCCTGTTCGCCAATCCCGTCGCCATCGCCGCCTGCCTGGCCGACGCCGCCGCGGCGACCGCCGGCACTCCGATCGACGCCATGTTCTGGTGCGCCGGCACCTGGGGCTCGATGTACCCGTTCGCCGGGATGGCCAACCCGACCGAGGGGGTGGATCCCCGCTTGACCAGTCTGTTCGCGGCACGCGCCACCGCGGCCCTGCACCGTCGCGGTCTGGCCCACAAGACCGTCGGGAACGACGCCCTGTGCGGCGGCAACATCGATCCCTTCATCCCCAAGTCGCAATACGCCATGACCATGTTCTATCCGGTGGCGGACACCGACCGCAAACACGCCATCGGCGAGAGCACCTTCCGCTGGGGCATGGCCCACACCTATCCGGGCCCCGGCGAAAGCCACGTCTATCTCCTGTGGCGGTGGGCGGACTGCTGCGCGGGGTTCTGAGGATGGGCACGGCCTCCTTGTTCTCAGAACATCCGGGGACGAACCGGGCGATTTGCTTGAGTCTCGCTCTGGTCCTGTTCTGGACGCCGGTCAGCCGCGCCGTCGCCGACGCCATGCAGGACAGCGCCAAGCTCGGACAGGCTGCGGCCAGGAAAAGCATCCAGGACTTTCCCTTGCCGGCGGTGAGCGAGGATGGGCAGACCCTGACCCTGTTCCCGGGCACCGGCCAGGATCTCGACATCCCGGCTCAGGCGTTGTTTCCCGATTCCGGCAATGGCCAGGCCTCGACTTTCACCAACCTGTATGGCGATAACGCCAACGCGGTTTCTGCCGGCTTGGGGGCTCAGACCGCGCTCAAGACCGAGGCCAGCCCGACAGGGGAGGCCTACCGGACCCTGGTCAAGGCCGCGAACCGCTCCCACCCCGATCTGACCAACGATCCCGTCTGGGGATCGACCGACTACGTCATGGCCAATCATGACTTGTTCGCGAAAGACTTTGCCGACTGCACGTCCACCACGGTGTTCAAGGACACGAATTTCCCGGCGAGGCTCCCGGATTACAAGACCTGCGTGCGGGGGCCCAATCCGCCGCCGAACTGCACCGCCAACCGCCAGTACACCGTCTCGCGGGAGACTGCGGAGGTCAAGCTCGGCACGGCGGGCAAGCACGATGTGTCGTTCACCTTCGATCTCAGGAACGGAACGGGGTCCTGGTGGAGCGACATCGGCGCGGGCGGCCAGGTGGTCGTGCCCAAGTTGGACTACGCCAGGATCTGCGACGGCTCGGGCGCTTACAAGATCCGCCACATCAAGACGGTCGGCTGGACCGACTCCGGTCTTTGGGGTTCGGATGGCGGCTATCAGGTGGATGATTCGGTTTCGCAGGGCCTCTCGCAAATGCCATCCTGCGCCAACGGCCTGGTCGGCCAATTCTGGCAGCACGACGTGGGCGATGGCGATTGGGTCATGGCCGCGAAGCTCTATTTCAGCGCCGAGAAGATCGATGCCATCGACTGGCTGTGGTCGAATGCCCGATGTCCGGACCTGATGAACGCCATCCAGGACGACCTGTGTCCGAGCGCCAGCGTGACCTGCAGCGCGGACCCCGGCGTGTACAACGAGACACAGAAATGCTTCGAATATAACGGGGTGCAGATCTGCGAGTCGGATCTGCCCGACCCGCTTTTCCCGAACCTCAGCAAGACCTGCGGCGCCGTGACGCTGGCCACCGATTGCGACTTCAGCGGGACCGGGAGCACGAATTGCTGGACGGACATCAACGGCGCGACGGTTTGTCCCGGCGATTTTGCCGGACAGGGCCAGACCGAAACGTGCAAGACGCTCGAACAGCAGGGCTGCGCGTTCATCCGCTCGGATTGCGTAGACGGAACGACCGGCGACGCCACGGGCACCTGTTGGCTTTACAAGGACGTCTACGACTGCGGCACGACCGCGACGATTCCGACCACGGAAGGCTCCACGAAACAGGAATGTGCGGGCCCCGTCCGCTGCCTGGGCGAGGAGTGCATCGCCATCGATCGCCAGCAGAGCAAGGATTTCACCCGCGCGGTCGCGGCGCTCAACGCCGCTCAGCAGATGGCCATGGACACCGGCTGCGAGACGGTGACCAACACTCAGCAAGGTCAGGGTTTCGAGTTCACGACTTGCAGCGTCTTCAAGGGCGAAGGCGGTACCTGCAAAACCGTGGGCGCCCTGGTGACCTCGGTGGATTGCTGCAACGCACCGACCAGCATCGGCCTGGGAGAATACATCGACCTCATCACCAACATCAGTCAGATGAATAACGCCGTCATGCGATTGGATGCCACCAATGCGGTTCGCAGCGGCTGGGAAGTGCTCAGCGGGCCGGTGACCGACGCCTGGGGCAGCGTGACCGAACTCTATGCCGGTGCGGTGGACTCCACCATCGGCCAGTTTTCCGAAACGGCGGCGGATTTCCTCAAGAGTTCCTTGATCGACGAGTTTTCCGCGATGGCCATGGAAAAAGTCGCCACCTGGGTCGGCGAAACCTTTGGCGGTGCCGCCGGGAATCTGATCTTCAGCTCCGGCGGAGCCGTGGCCTTCTCGGAGTCCGGGGCACTGAATCCCGGCGTCACGGGATCCACCCTGCAGGTGGGCGGCGGCGCGGCGATGATCGGTTCGATGCTGAATGTGATCATGATCGCCTATGCCGTTTACCAGATCCTGGTGATGATCGTGCAATTGATCTGGCAATGCGAGCAGAAGGAATACGAATTGGCGGCGAAGAAGAGTCTGAAAGCCTGCACCTATCTGGGTTCCTATTGCGCCACCAAGGTGCTTGGCATGTGCGTGGAAGAACGGGAAAGCTATTGCTGCTTCTCGTCCCCTCTGGCTCGCATTCTTCAGGAGCAAGTCCGCCCTCAGCTCGGGTTATCCTTCGGCGACAAGAAAAGCCCGGATTGCAGCGGCATTCCCATCGAGAAACTGGCCGACATCGACTGGAGCCGGGTCAATCTGGATGAATGGATCGCCATCCTCCAGTCCACTAACCACTTGCCTACAGCCGCGAATGCCGCCCAGAAGCTCAATCTGGACAAGCTGACCGGCCAAGGATCCAGATTCAATGTGGACGGCACTCGGCTGAACACCTTGGATCGTAACGTCGAACGCATGAACGGGCTGGACATCCCCGCTATTCGCGATCAAGCGGAAGGGGAAGGCTGGGGTATGGGGCCAAAGAACTAGCGTGAATCGAGCGCCTTGCCAAAACAGGATTCCGTGCGAGCATTGAATGGGGCGACAGACAAAAGTGGTCGAGGCCCGGCGGAATCGTTAGAACAAAGAGGATTTTCATGCGTAAGAGAATGGTGCCGATCGCAGTTCTGGCAATCAATCTGGTGGGTTGTGCATCGGTGAGCTCATCGATCGGCAAGGCTCTACACGGATATCGGGACCTGGACATCCCTGAGGCTCAGCGGCGGGAGCTATCGCGACAGGATGCCAGAAACGTGTCCTGGCTCATCCGGGAAATCATTCCGGCCAAAGTCCGCGTGGACATGGAGAAGGCCACGGGCGGCCGTGTCGATCAGGCCGAATCCGCCACACACGGTGCCGCACTGGCGGCGGGCACGATTGCGGCGGCCGCGACAGGGGCACCGCTTTCCACAACAGGAGGAACCGCCTTCGGCGCCGCGGGTCTAGGCATATCTGTTTTGGGGGCATCGAGTACCGGGAACTGGTATCACCAGTTGGGACGCCTATACCTGGGTGACGAGACCAGTTCGGCCTTTGACGCCAGGCTGCTGGCCAGGAAAGACATGTTGGTGCGATTCCAGAAAGGGCTTCTGGAAGCCGGCTTGAGCGCCGAGTGTCGGACGAACTGCCAGGGACCCGATGGTGAGTTGCCCTGGCGGGTCTATGAGTTGTCAGGGGCCCCGGAGCCCTTGTGGGCGATTATCCGATTCGGTGACATGGAAAGCGCGCCAATCGACCCGTTACGGGACCAAATACTCGGCTTCAAACCGCGATGGCAAAGCGCGGAAATCGGCCGCAACGCGGGCGTCAGCGCGCACGCCATCGTGATTACCCGAGAAGAGCCCAAGGGCGATGTTTTCAGTTACAGGGACCGCGCAGCTTACGCCTTTGACAACCCAAAGGCGCAGAAGCTTCTGAGGGCCATGAGCCAGGACGGGCACTGGGTGTTTGCATTGAGGGATGGCCCGGCGCAACACCTCGTCGCCTGGTCTGGAAGGCTTTTCAAGCATGCCTACAGCAAGCCTTTGTTGTTTGGCGACAAAGCCAACCTGATCGACTACGAAATCCTGGAGTAATCCTTGTCCACGCATCGGCAATGGAGAGAACCACTAGGGCGAAGATCAGTCCCAGGGCCGCCCATTCGGCGATATCGGCCGACTCATCCTCCTCGTCGTCGGTTCCCAGGATCATGTCAACCAGGAAGAAGCTATTTTTCTCCTTCGCACAGCACTGCATGACGGGTTCGCCTGAAATCGACCAGTGAGGCCGTTTCCAGGCGTTAGACGGCGTCATCTGAGCAGACTCCCTACAGTCCGCGCCTACCCAGCTCTCGGACCGACGTCAGGAACGCCGCACGAACTTCTGGCGAGGCGTCTTTGGCACAATAGAGCGCTTTACGACGTACAGGGCAAAACCCGCAGTGGCGCAGCACTGCACGAGAGATCCATCGCCAGAACAGATCGCCGCGAAAGAGCCAACCGGCGCATTCTGCGTGTACAGGACCCGGGCCGATCGACCGGTAGACCGGTAAGCAGCGGCTCTACGTAAGGGAACCGCGCGTGGTATCGCATTGCAAACTCGGGAAGAAACATCCGATCGACGTAGCCCTTGAGCAGCGCCGGCGCGCTCCACCACCAATTTGGCGAGACCACGACAAGATGTTCGCACCATTGGGTGAGGTCCTGCTGCTGCGCAATGTCGGGCTCCAGAGGTTTCCGGCCGTGGAAGCCGCCGCGCAAGACGAGATCGAACTGAAGAGTTCGCAGCGCAACGCTGCAGATCTCGTGCCCCCCTTCGCGTGCACCGTCTAGGTAGGTATGCTGCAGCAACAGCATCACAGAGACTGCCTTCGTCCGGATGAGCGTTGAGAAGAAAAATGCGCACGCCGCCCGCCGTTGGATTGGCGCCGTCTAAACCTTAGAGGTAAGCCAGCCCTGCTTGACCCCCAAGTCATAGAGCTACCTTTAACTTACGGCCACCGGTAATAGAGAAACCTTCCCGCTCATAAAATGCCAACGTTTTGTCAAACTGTGGAAGCGGTGGCGTTGTGACTTCCAAGCGCTTCCATCCCCGCGATATACCGAAAGACTTGGCTTGGGATAGGAGACGGAGCCCTATGTTTTTTGAGCGGTATTCCGGTCGAACATAAAGCTCTGGTATGGTTCCAAAGGAACCTTCAGCGTAAAGAGCGTGGCTTTCGTACAACGCCACGAACCCAATCGCACTTCCACGATCGTCGCGAGCGACAAACACGAAGTATTTTTCGCGGTTGAGAAAGTCTTTGAGCCTGGCCGTAGTTTCGGCAAGGTGGAAATTGAACGCTCGAATACCAATGGCGTTCATGATTTCGCCCAGCAACTCGCCAACCATTACAGCGACTTCATGCGAATCGTCTGCGGTTACTCTTTGGATGGTTATGTTCGCGGTCATCTCAGGTGGCCTAACGGCAGCGCTCACCCGCCGCGAGCGCGAGAGTGGCTGGTCTTCGCCGAGTAGTGACGCGCGAAGCGGTTGGGTACAGCGCCTTGTTGGGCCGCGTTTCCTTCGCGTGATCAGCCACAGCTAGGCCTGTTCCGCTTTGGCTTTGAGAAGCCGCAAGGAGGCTTCCAGAGATTTGTCGAGGAAGGCGGGATCGAAGAGCTTCAAGAGACGGGCTAGCCAGCCGGATAAAGACTCTTCCGTAACCACCCGAGTGGAATTGTCCTGCGATTCAAACTTCCAGATGTGAATAGCCTTCATGCCCAAGGCGACGCCCGTCCAGCCAATACCCCTTTGAGGCTCGACTTCTTGAAGTGTCGAGGTGATCTTGAGCCCTTGTGCCTTCCAGCGGAAGAGGGTGCCTGGCGCCAATGTGCCTTCCAGGCTGATCGACGAGATATCTGGCTGCCACTCCGGCCACCGCTCGATATCCGTGTGGATGTTCCAGACTACATCAACGGGTGCGGCGACAACAATCTCCTTCCGTGCGGTCAGGGGGGCGTGTCGGTCAATGATCATGAAAGTGCAATTGGCTAGAGTAGGTTTCAAAGTGGGCTGCACCGGGAACGTACTCACACTCTGCCGAACCGCTCAGCTGCCGGGCCGGCTGAGGGACCTTGGCCCAGGAAATTGCTCGTGCCTGCCCGGTTGGCTGCAGCGTCAGACTGTGTCAAAACCCCATTTTTGGAGCACACAGGCTTTGCAAGGTATTGATTTTATTAGACCGCATTTTCGAAAAAATCGACTTTTGACACAGTCTGGCGTTCCGTTAGGCCGTCGCCGGTGCACGTGCTACGATCGCGAACACGCGATGGGGAATTTCAAGATTCTCGCCCGGATACCGCATCGCAAGCTCATCGTTTCGCTACCAGCGTGTACAGGCCAATCGGTTTAGCGCGCCTGATTAACAAGCAGTCCTTCACTGAACTTCATGCCGTCTCGGATGCTTGATTCAATCAAACGATCATACAGATCGCTTTGTCCGGCCGGAAGTATTTCTTTTAGGGCTTCTTTACGTTTTTCCGTGCCAAATAAGATTTCAACTACCCAACCGACTAAATATACAGCAGAAAGGCAGCCCCCTGCTGTGGCAACATTCCCATTGCAGACTAAGGCTTTGTCAAGTGTCTCAACTCCCAAAGCTTGTAATTCTTTTTTCGCATCTGGATGAGTCGTGGCAGGCCCTGCATTTAAAAGACCCAATTTGGCAAGAATAAAAGAACCGGCGCAACCGGAGTTCGACAGTTCGGCGGCTAAAAATGCCATTTTCGGCAACCGACCCCAGTAACGGCGCGGGTTCCAGGGCCGACCCAAAAAATTCATGTGGTGGCACGCAAGATAGGTAATAACCTTTTATTGACGTGAACTCCGGCAGTGGTATCGTGGCGGCATGCATGTGAAGATCACTACCTCTGGAAGCCGCCGCTATGTCCAGCTTGTTGAGTCCTACCGGGACGACGCCGGACGAGTGAAGAAGCGCACCGTGGCAACCCTTGGCCGGCTTGATCAGCTCGATGGCAGCCTCGATTCGATCATCAACGGGTTGCTCAAGGTGTCGGGACGCGAGCCGATGGCTGCGCCGCCCTCGGCGCCCACGGTGAGTTTCGAGTCGGCCCGTGCGCTCGGCGATGTCTGGACGCTGACCGAACTCTGGAAATCGCTCGGTTTTACCGAACTCAAGCGGGTGTTCCGCCGCACGCGGCATACGATCGACGTGGAAGCGCTGATCCGGGTGATGGTGTTCAATCGGTTGTGCGATCCGGATTCCAAACTCGGCGTGCTGCGCTGGCTAGAGACGGTGGCCTTGCCCGAGGTTGAGGTTAAAACGATCACCCATCAGCACCTGCTGCGCAGTATGGATGCCCTGCTGGATCAGCAAAAGGCCGTCGATAACGTGGTCGCCCGCTTGCTGCGGCCGATGCTCGACCAGGATTTGTCGGTGGTGTTCTACGATCTGACCACGATCCGCGCCGAAGGGCTGAGCACGCTGGAAAGCGATGTGCGCGCCTTCGGCATGGCTAAGGAAGGCTTGGTTGCCCGGCAGTTCATGCTGGGTGTGGTGCAGACGGCCGATGGGCTGCCGATTTATCATGAGGTGTTCGACGGCAACACAGCGGAAACGAAAACGCTGTTGCCCACCCTCAAGACCGTGCTGGAGCGGTTCCCTTCGGTGAGGCGCCTGGTGCTGGTGGCTGATCGGGGCTTGCTCAGCTTGGACAACCTCGATGCGCTGAACGAAGTCCGCCGTGCCAGTGATCGTGCGCTCGAATTTATCCTGGCGGTGCCGGGGCGTCGCTACTATGAATTCGCCGACCTGTTCGACGACTTCCACCAAAACCAGTGCCAGGCGGCAACCTCTGAGATGATCAGCGAAACAACCTGGCATGAGCTTCGATTGGTGATCGCCCACGATCCGGAGCGCGCGGCCCTACAAACGAAGCGCCGCGACGACCAGATCGATGCGCTGATCAAGCAAGGCGCCCAATGGGCCGGCAAGCTCGACGAGCAGGACGAAGGCGTCAAGCACCGGGGGCGCAAGCTCTCGGACAGTGGCGCCAAGGCGCGCTTCTTCCATGAAGTCAGCGAGGCGCATCTGTCGAAAATCATCAAGATTGATCTGAAGTCCAACCTCTTCCGCTACGACATTGACGAGCGCGCCCGCTACCTGGCGAACCTGATGGACGGCAAGCTGCTACTCGTGACCAATACGCAGGATCTAACCGCCCAAGAGGTCGTCATCCGTTACAAGTCGCTCGCGGATATCGAACGCGGCTTCAAGGTGCTCAAGTCCGAACTGGAGATCGGTCCGGTCTATCACCGCTTGCCCGAGCGCATCCGTGCCCATGCCGCGATCTGCTTTATGGCGCTGATCCTGTACCGAGTCATGCGCCAGCGCCTGAAAGCCGCCAACGCAGGCCTATCGCCCGAACGGGCACTCGAATACCTTCGCCGAATTCAGCATCACCAGATTCGGCTCAACGCTTCTGAACCCGTCACCGGCGTCTCGACCCTCAGTGCCGAGCAAACCGGGGTGCTCAATGCCCTGGCTGTGAGAAAACCGACCGCCCCACAGCAACTCGCGCTGTTGTAGTGGCATTTTTAAAATTCCGCATTTTTGAAATCAGACACTTGCGCGAATAACTGTCGAACTCAAGGGCGCAAATTGAACCGATTATCTGCCTTTCCGGATTTAGAGAAAAAGCTTTCATAAATGTCTCATCTTTTATGGCAGCTTTCACTCCTGTTCTGCCGCTTGAAAATAGCACAACATCTGCGTCATTGGCTTCGGTAATGTATCCATGGGTCTTAATAGAAAGACCGTGCGCTGACCGGTGTTCCTCTTTTGTTCCCAATATTTTAACTTGCCAATCCGTGCGGTTCCTTCCAAGAATATCCCACATCAAAAACAAATCTATATCAGTAAAGCCATCAAAAATCACTATAACTATTTTCTTCATGATGGATTCCAAGTTAATTTTGAATTTTTGGTTGCTTTTACTGTCTACTGGAGCTATTTCCTTAGGGCCATAGATCGACAATCTCGTGGTTTGTGGCTGAACCATTTGAAATATCAATTATTATTGGTCCCCTTTCGATGAAAATACGAGCAAATTCCCTGCTGCCTATCCATGTATCAGAATATTCTGACAGTAGTATCTCTGTAGCTCTCGTTGCATGAACATTGGGCAGCGGCAAATTATCGTATATATAAAGCCAATACTCAGGAAGCTCCTCATATCCTGAGTTATTTAGCTTTCCTAACTTGGTTGAGACCGCGTCGTTAATATGTTGCGCCCATTCCACTTCTGCACTTTGCCCAGACCACCCATCACCTGTAAGCTTTGAACTATTTATAATTGCTCTTAGCTCTTCTGTGGTTTTTTTGGGACTCCCCCATTTGAATAAAGACATATCAATAACAGCTTCGGGATTTTCCCTTTCGGCCATAGCGCAGCATTTGGCATAAGTCTGGTGGGATAGACTCCGTTATTTCAATTCCATATTGGTTTGTATTCATTTCAAGAACGAAATCTGGTTTATCCTTGTGCTGCACTGACAAAGGGTAATCTAGTGCATCGATATGGGCTAAAGTAGACAACAGATGGCAAATCGCCCACTTTTCAGTGTGCTCAGTTTTCCTTCCTTCAGTTCTTCCCGGTACATCAATAGAAACACCTTCTATAACTGCCAGTAGGCCATCCTTATTCAACACTTTATTTATGTTGAGCCGGTACATTACTACTAAGCCCTAAAACGAATAAGTCCACCGGGCCACAAACAGCAGAGCGAAGCGGCGCTGTTTGTGGCTCCGGTGCAACTGATGGTTGGGCGGCATTTCTGCGTCTACCGCGATCCGAGTAGAACCGCATCTTCACTGCCCGAAAGAGTCGCGACTATTGCGGCCATGTCGATTCCGAACCGTTCGCGGTTCGCAGGCCAGAGGTCGATCATGAAGAGTTCGTCCCATATGAGCTGTAGCTCCTTCGCCGTCGGCATCGGCGGAAGAAGCGATATTTGATGCTCAATTTCGGTGTCCGAGAAGTGCGCCAGGGCTCGCATGCGCTGCCTACAACATTCAGCCCGTCGGCTCCGCTCATCAGGACGCAAAGAAACAATCAGAGATTTTGCCATTGCCTCAAAGGCGAGAAGGGCAAACGGTTCCATTTCGAATCCAACTGTCCCTGCTTCTCGAGATGCGCTCGCCACGACGTCAGTGAGCCTTGGGTCTTCGTCGCACCAGCGTCTGTAGAACTCTTTCGTTCCTCTGAGGAGATTACCTTCTGTTACTCGGCCAGCCGGGCCTACCAGCGCAACGGCAGGCGCGCGCGGCCCTCGGTAAAACGCCTTAATCCCAGCGAACCCGGTACAGGCGGCCACTAGGACTACCAAATTACATGCGGTTGTCAGGTTCAGCGCTTGCAGAGGGTCTGTTAGCTCGTCCCAGGTAAGCAGCTGAGAGCCTCCACTACCCCCATCTGGACCTCCTAGCCCGACTTCATCACCATGAGCTTCTAGATGAAGCAAAGGGACCATGTACGATTGCTGAGCACGAACCGTAGCGCGTTCAATGGCCGCAAGGACGTCAGCTTTTGTGTTGCAGCGGACATACGCGGACCAGCCGGGGCGCCGCTCCTGTAACCAATCGTGCAGAAGCTTTCCGGTCATCTGGTCCTGTGGATGTAACCACTCGACAATCCAGACGTTGGTCGTCCGGATCTTCGCCATCGCAGGAGGTCCCCGTAGTCGTCCAAGTAGATCCAACTCAGCAGGTGTCAAATCAACGTCGCTCACAACTTCATCTCACGATGCCGCACAACGCCAATGTTAGGCCAGCGATCTGGACAGGCCCCCGCCTGTCTGACCCCGGTTTCCGCCACCGCAAGCCACCGCGGCGCCGCGACGCGGCTGAGCGGAGGCACCGAGAAAGGGCTTGTATCCTCCTTATGCTCAGGAGGCTTTTAGCGCCTTATCTCATGGGCGGACGGTGATCGGTTTCCCCTCTTCCGTGGCGTAAACGCTCAGAAACTTCACGGGTGCCGTGCTGCGGTTGGCGACGTCCTCCCACGTATTCGCGGCATGCACGAACGCCTCGCCTGCCTTGTAGGTCCGATCACGGCCACCCCGTAGGTCCAGGTCAACGAGCTCCCCTTCGAGGACGTAGTTGACGTGAAAGGCAGGGTGCATGTGCCGTCCCGTAGTCGTTCCCGGAGCCATCTCCAGGAGATGAACGACGAACTGGTTCCGGACGCTGGGGAACTGAATTGGTTCCCCCGTATTCGCTGCGGTGGCCTCGAGGACCGTGGTGGACTTGACGCCCTGCTGGGCGTTCAGGAGCTGGTTCCCGACCACCCCCATCACAATTCCGACAGCCAAGGCCAAAATGAGAACCCTTCGCTTCATGAGTGCCTCCTTTCCGATCCGACGGAGAACAAGAAATAGTTTTTGAGCATCCGCAAATACAACGCCCGTAGTTGCATGGCCCTATTGTGGCTGAGTGACCTCATAAGACCCCACCTCCTCTCCATCCGCTAGCTGGGAGCCTCTCTCTCAAGAAACACGAACCCAAGGCATTGAAATTACAAGATGCATTTAAGCTGCCTCCGGTAGCGGGGTAAGCTCGAAACCCAGAGCTTGGGCGCGTTTTTTAAGGTTCTGTAAGGTGCGGTCGCGGAATTGTCTTTCATATTGGGCGGCACCCACATCGACATAATCGGTTCCCTTCGTCAGCAGCGTGTATATAAGCCGGGCGAGTTTGTGAGCCGTGGCGGTAATGGCTTTGGGCCGATCCATGCGTGCACAGAGACGGCGATGGTAGGCGCCGAGGGCGGAGTCGCTTTTCCGCAAGGATTGCGCAGCGATGCGCAGGGCTTGAGCGGCGCGGTTCGCACTGCGTTTGGTGGCTCCGGAGAGGACCTTGCCGCCACTGATCTTGGTGCCGGGACAGAGCCCGAGCCAGGAGGTGAAGTGTTTGACCGTCGGAAAGGCCGACAAGTCGCTCCCAACTTCGCTGATGATCTTCATCGCGGTACTGGTGTCGATGCCATCGATGCGCGTCAGATCGACCCCTGCCAGACCGTAAAGCGCTTCACGTACCGCAAAGCCTGGTGCGTTCTTAGGTCTGGACTTGCGTGCCTTGGGATTCGCCAAGCCCGCCGCCGGTAACTCATGTGTCCTCAGATTTTCCAGCAGGGATTGCAGTTGCTGGTCACAATCGGCGATTTTCTGAGCATAGACATCGTACAGTTCCATCGCTTGGCGCAGGGCGAAAAGATGTTCTTCCCGCCAGTTTCCCAGGAGAACCTTGGCGATTGCTTCGCCATCGGCCTGAATTCGCCGGTCGCGCAAAGCCGCCAGCGCACGGGGATCACGCTCACCAGCAAGGATGGCACGCACGATCCGTTGGCCCGTCACGCCGACGATATCGGCGATGACATGGTGCAATTGCACGTTCATCTGATTGAGCGCCTTCTGGAGATGCTGCACGTGGCTGCCCTGATAAGCGATCAGCATGTCACGATGCCGCCACAACGCCCGCAACGTGCAGATCTCGTCCTCGGGCCGGAACGCGCCGCGCAGCAGACCAAAACTCATCAACCGCTGCAGCCACTGGCAATCCAAGACATCGCTCTTGCGTCCCGGCACATTCCGGACATGCCGCGCATTGACGAGAAATACCGTAAATCCTTGCTCGGCCAGCAATTCGTAAAGCGGTATCCAATAAACACCGGTGGATTCCATCGCGACCTCCGTGATGCCGCAAGTTTTCAGCCACGCCGCCAGTTCGCGCAGACCCACGGTATGCCCTTCGAATTCACGCACGGGTTGCGGATCGCGGTCCACCGGTACAGCAACGAAATGACGGGTCGAGCCAATATCAATGCCGGCCGCATGGGGGTAATGAATCTCGACTTCCTGCTTGCGCTTGGCCATCTCGTCACGCCTCATCATCGGTTGAAAGGGACGAGCACCGAGCGGGATGCGTCTTGAATTACTCATTCTCTCAAACGGGATGAAGCCCTTGCAGCCTTCTCACCAATGACACCGACAAATCCCAGCCACGCTAACGTACGGGCTCGAAGCACCATTGCTCTACCGGCCATGTCCGGCGCTCACCATGACCTTAAACCAGAACTCCTGTTTCTTCACTCCACCGGCCGGGCCGCCTTTCGCCCGGCTGGGTCGCTAATGATTGTATGGTTTCAGTCTATTTAACACCGTCCACCAGCCTTGACGACGAAAATGTGAGCTTGCTGGCCTTCGCTAACCGTTTGTCATCCCGAAACAACAAAATAGGCCGTTCCGGATATCCTGACACGCTGTCAATCCCCCATAATCTGGCAACCCAGGACAATCGGGCGGAAACCATCGCGCTTCCGGATTCTTGCGCCTTTCCCACCGCGTTCGGCGGTTGGCGTTGCAGCGGAGGAGAAGTGATCCTTGAAGCATCCGGCCCTGGCTGACACCGGCGTCAGGCATAAGGGCACCGGCCGTGGATTCTTCCGCCGAACTTGCCTACAAGGACGGTTTTCTCGTCCTCTGCTGAGGGCCGTCTGTGGACGGGATAGTAGCCTCTCTTTCCGATTCCGCATTCCGCAGCATCAGGCGATGGCGATGACGATCTTGCCGACGTGCGAGGCGCCTTCGAGATGGCGGTAGGCCTCCTTCGCCGCCTCAAAAGGGAAGACCTTGTCGATGACCGGGCGGATCCGGTGGAACGCGATCAACCGGTTCATCGCCTCGAACATCTCGCGCGAGCCGACATAGACGCCGCGCACCGTGGCGCTCTTGAAGAGAATCGGCGTCGGGTCGATCTGCCCGCCGGTGAGTACGCCGATGAGGTGGACGGCACCGCCCAGCCGGACGGCGGCAATGGAGCGCTGCAAGGTACCGGCCCCACCGACCTCCACCACATGATCGACACCGCGGCCTTCGGTCAGTTTGAGGACCTCGCTTTCCCAATCGGGGTGGGTTCGGTAATTGATCAGGTCGGACGCGCCGAACATCCGTGCCTTTTCGAGCTTTTCATCGCCTGAGGACGTGACGATCACGCGCGCTCCGGCGGCATGAGCGAACTGCACGGCAAAGGACGACACACCGCCGGTGCCGAGGGTCAGCACAGTCTCGCCCGCCCGCAGAGGACGCTGGGTGAACAACGCGTTCCAGGCGGTCAACGCCGCACACGGCAAGGTGGCGCCCTCCTCGAACGAGAGATGTTCCGGGAGATGAACGAGGCCGTTTTCGTCGAATAGCTTGTACTCGGTCAGTACCCCGTCGACTGGACCGCCCAGCGCACGGGCGTGGTCCGACGGCACCAACTCGCCGCCCAGCCAGGTCTGAAAGAAGAGCCCGGCTACCCGATCCCCCACCTTGCAGCGGGTCACTTCGGTTCCTACTTCGACGACTTCGCCGGCACCGTCCGAGAGCGGAATCAGATTGGGGGCGATCCTGCCGCGGTAACGGCCGCTCATGATGAGATGATCGCGGTAATTGAGCGAGGCGGCGCACAATCGCACGACCACCTGGCGAGGGCCCGGCTTCGCCGGCGGCTCCTCCGTCATCGTCAGATCGTCCACGTCTCTCAGCTTGGGGAATCGGTAAGTACGCATCGATTGGCTCCATTGGGTGGTAAGGACTTGAATCTGCCCCGGGGTCGTTCTTTCTTTTTAGGACTTACGCAAAAGCGGTCTTAAAGGGTCGCCAACGGGGTCCAAGACCGGTAAATTCATCGGCATGAACGATATGACGCGCCTGGCTTACTGCCAATACTTGCTGGTCAGCCAGCTCAACTACACGCTGACGCACTTCGCGGACCATTGTGACGCCTTCAGTCATGATGCAATTAACCGTTACCTGCAGGGCGAACGGATCACCCCGAGGCTGATTTGGGACAACGTGAGCGGGGACCTTGTGCCAACCGCGGCGGGCTATCTGCTGTTCGACGATACGGTGCTGGACAAGCACTATTCCCATCGAATTGAGCTGGTCCGCCGGCAATGGAGCGGCAACGCCCAAGCCGTGATCAAGGGCATTGGCGTGGTGACCTGTGTCTACGTCAATCCGGAGACCGATCAGTTCTGGCTCATTGATTATCGCCTCTATGATCCTGATGGCGATGGCCACTCCAAGCTGGACCATGCGCGGGAGATGCTCGCCAATGTGGTCCACCAGAAACGGCTCCCGTTTTACGCCGTGCTGATGGACACCTGGTATGCCACGAAGGACCTGATGCGGTACATCGAATCCCTGCAGAAAGTGTACTACTGTCCGCTCAAGGCCAATCGCCAGGTGGACGACTCCGGCGGTGATCGACCTTACCAACGAGTGGACTCGCTGGCTTGGAATGCCGTCGAGTTGGCGCACGGCAAGACCATCAAGCTCAAGGGCTTTCCCAAAGACCACAAGGTGCGCCTGTTCCGGGTCGAGGTGTCCACCCACCGCACGGATTGGGTCGTGACCAACGACCCCACTCAGGACTCCACGGAGGCGACACAACAGGCGTGTGGCTTCCGCTGGAAGATTGAGCAGCTGCACCGCGAAAGCAAACAACTGACGGGACTGGAACGCTGCCAATGCCGCAAGGCGCGCATCCAACGCAATCACATCGGCTGTGCCTTGTTGGTGTGGGTCCACCTCAAACACCTGGCGGCCCAAACCGGCCGCACGGTCTATCAACTCAAACATGGCCTGCTGGACGATTACCTCGTTCAGCAACTTAAAAAACCATCACTCAAAATGGTTCTTGCGTAAGTCCTGCTTTTCTCTCTCCATTGCTAGATGGACACTCCGGCCTGGCATTCCAGGCGCTGAATCATCCTGGACGTGATTTCCAGGTAGCCGCGGGCATTGGGGTGAATCCCGTCGGCGCTCCACAAGGCCGGGTCGAAGAGCGTCGAGAGCGGCATCAAGTCCAGGCAGATCGCCCCGAAGTCCGAAGCCAGGCGCTGAATGATCGCGTTCCCCTTCAGGATGTGTCGGTGCAGGCGTACCCCGATGGAGCCTGGCAAGGTGGCCAGCAGGGGGAAGTTCGGCAAGGTGGCGGTCACGAGCGTGGCATCGAGGCGCACCAACGCCTCGAACATCCGACGAAGGTCCGCTTCGAAGCGTTCGGGGTCCCACGCTCGGCCGAGAATGTCATTGGCTCCGGCGACGACGCTGACCAGGTCCGGCGCCAGCGACAGTGCGAGTTCCAGTTGCCCAGCGCGGATCTCGGCCGAGGTCAGGCCGGGCTGGGCCAGATTGGTGTAGCGGAGGCCTGGTCGGGAACGCCGGAGAGCGGCGGCCAAGCGATCCGCGGTGCCCAAAGGCTCGATGCCTTCGACCGCATCCCCGAGCCCTGCGGTGAAGCTGTCGCCGATCGCCACGTAATGCTTCCAGGGATGCATGCGCCTTTCCTCATTTCTCTCAGTCCGGCCAGCGCCGGAACACGAGGCTGGCGTTCACCCCGCCGAAGCCGAAGCCGTTGGACAGGGCATGCTCGATGGCCATGGGTCGGGCCGTCCCGCCCACGAGGTCCACGCCTTCGGCAGCCGGATCGGGATGCTCCAGGTTGCGCGTCGCCGGTACGATCTGGTCGCGCAGGGCCAGCACGGTGAAAATGGCCTCGATGCCACCGGCCGCGCCCAAGAGGTGTCCGGTGGCCGATTTGGTTGAGGTCACCGCGATGCGCTCTTCGCAGCCGAACAGGGCTTTGATGGCTTCGAGTTCTCCCCGGTCTCCCACCGGGGTGGCGGTGGCATGCGCGTTCAGATGCTGCACGTCCGCCGGAGCGAGGCGGGCCTCCCGCAAGGCCGCCTGCATGGCGCGCCGAGCCCCGTCGCCGTCGTCCGGACCGGCGGTCAGGTGATAGGCGTCCGCGCTCGTGCCATAGCCGACCAGTTCCGCGATCGGCCTGTCCCCCCGGGCCAGAGCATGCTCCAGCGCCTCGATCACCAAGAGGCCGGCGCCTTCCCC
This sequence comes from Methylocaldum sp. 14B, assembly GCF_002005105.1. Lineage (GTDB taxonomy): Bacteria > Pseudomonadota > Gammaproteobacteria > Methylococcales > Methylococcaceae > Methylocaldum. The sequence goes on from NZ_MSCV01000010.1 coordinate 139,197, forward strand.
CATCACGAAGCCGTCGCGCGCGCTATCGAATGGCCGGGAGGCCTGTTCCGGCCGGTCATTGAACCCCGATGACAAGGCTCGCGCGGCGGCAAATCCGCCCAGGCTCACACGGTCGATGCAGGCTTCCGTGCCACCGCAGAGCGCAATATCCGCTTCGCCGCAACGGATCAGCCGCGCGGCATCCCCGATGGCCTGCACGCCCGCCGCGCAGGCGGTCACCGGGGCGCCGATGGGGCCCCGGTAGCCGTAGCGGATGGAAACGTGGCCGGCGGCCATGTTGACCAGAAAGGACGGGATGGTGAAGGGCGACAGGCGCTGGACGCCGCGGCTGTCCGTCGTGCGCACGGCTTGCCCGATGGCCGGGAACCCGCCAATCCCCGAGGCAATGAGGGTGGCGGTGCGTTCGCGCGAACGGGCGTCCGCGGGAGTCCATCCTGACTGGGCGATGGCTTCTCCCGCCGCCGCCAGCGCGAACAGGATGAACCGATCCATCTTGCGCTGATCCTTGGGCGTGGCGGCGACCTCGGGATCGAAACCGGCCTCCGGATCTTTCGCCTGGGTCGGCACCACGCCGCCTACCTTCGCGGGAAGGTCGGCCACCATCTCCTCGGGCAGGGCGCGCAGCCCGGAGCGGCCGGCCAAGAGGCGCGACCAGACCGGTTCCACTCCGCAGCCCAAGGGGGACACCAGGCCCAGGCCCGTCACCACGATGCGGCGCGCGGTCATGTTTCCGCCTCCTCATCCCGGGCGGGCGCGTCGGCTTGCCGGGCATTGACCCGGGCCGCCCGTGCACGGACTTGTGCGCTTGCCGCCGGCCCCGGTTGCAGCATCACGTTCTCCGGCGTGATCGGCGCCCCGATGCGCGCGTCGACCAGAACCGGTTCCAGCACATGGCCGGAGCGGCGGTCTGCCAGTTGGACGGAGATCCCCTCGGGCGTCAGGTGCTTGTTTCCCCAGGCGAGCATCGCCGCCAGCACCGGGAAAAAGTCGCGGCCCTTGGCCGTCAGGCGATACTCGTACCTCGGCGGGCGCTGGTTGTATTGGCGGCGCTCGAGCAGGCCGTTTTGGGTCAGATGCTTCAGCCGCCGCGTCAGGATGTTGGGCGCAATCCCCAGGCTCGCCTGGAATTCGTCGAAGCGAGAGAGGCCGTGGAACGCATCGCGCAGGATCAGGATGCTCCACCATTCGCCGACACATTCCAGGGCGCGGGCGGCCGGGCATTCCATGTGTTTGAAGCTGGTTCGTTGCATAATGCAAGTAACCATACCATACCATTGATACTTGCATCATGCAAGTCAGGAGGCAATCCCCAAATTCGCGGCTGTAATTTCGATCCGCCTTGCCCATGCCATTTTCAGATATTTTTTGCGCCAGCGGTGTTACCGCTAATCGGGTAGGCCTAACACCGACACCGTTGGCGAATTCCCTGGGAACGTCAGGCGGCTTGGACGAAGGGATTCAACTGGGCGAACCGCGAAATACGGGTAAGTGCGAGGGGCGTACCGGCCCACCACTCGCCGAACCGAATCAGATTGAGGGCGGTTGCGGTGATAACCTGCTGGAGGTGGGTTTTGGCCAAGCCGATATAGCGCGACTGACGTAACCCGCAGCGCCGGATGGCTTGCTCATGGGTGCTTTCAATCCCCGCGCGTGCCGCGTACTCGGCTCGAAATTCTTCCGTCGTTTGGCGGTGTCGGGCGGCCTGTAGAACCTCATGCTGCTCCCGGGTCTGTAATCCGATAATCCGGGGTTCGACCTTGGCGTGGGTACACTGGACTCGGAATGGACAGGGTGTACAGTCCTGCCGCGCAAAACGCGCCTCCCACACGACGCCATTTTTCGGGTAAGAATTCTTGAGCCAGGAGATGCTCTGGTGACCGGCCGGACAGGTGACCACCCGCCGGTCCCAATCGACGTGGAAGTGCGACTTGTCAAAGCCGGTGCCGGCGCGGGCTTGCCAGCTGGGATCCTCCGCCACCGGTCCCGTGATCCGCACCTGATAATCCCGTTGGCTGTCGATGAGCATCTGGGCATCGGTATAGCCCTTATCGACCAGATGCTCCGTGGGGAGGCGATTCCGCTTCGCCAAGGAGGCGTGCACGACGGCCACCATGGGATCATCGGGGGTGCTGGCGGGCGTGGTCTCGACATTGACGATCAGGTGCGGTGTCTCGGGATCACAGGTCTCCGTGAGATGGACCTTGTAGCCCACCCACTCCATCGACTGCTTAGTGCTATAACGGGCACCGGGATCGTAGGGGGAGGAAATCAACTCGGCCGGCGGCGGCATTTCTTCGGGAGTACGCCAGCGTAAGCTCCCGGCCTGTTCAATGTATTGCTCCTCCCAGACCCGGCGAAGCATCTGGACGGCGGGTACCTCTCGCAGCCAGGGGTGATCCGAAGCGGCATCGAGGGCCTTTAGCAGGTGCTGCCCGTCCGCTCCGATGACCTTGGCCAAGTCCTGGCGGGCCGTCTCCGTCTTGGGGAACTGGTAGTTTTCGACCCGACGGCCATAGCGCTCATACCAGGCTTCCGGCGCCTGGGCCTGCAGCCACTCCGGAGCGACCACCGCCAGGCTGTTGAGCGCCGCCCTTAAGGTTTCGCCGACCCGTTCCAGCCGGTTCAGTTTCCGCACGGCGGCGAGCACATGGGTCGAATCGGTTCGCTGGCGGCCCCGAGCCTTGAATAATCCCAGCTCCTGCAGCTTCGTCAGCAGAATGTCGAGGAGGACCCGCTCCGCTTCGCCCTCGAGCAAACGGGCGCGGAATTCGCTCAGCACACTGTAATCGAAGCCGGGATCCGTCAGGTCCAGACCCAACAGGTATTTCCAGTCGATCCGCGCTCGGACCGCCTCGGCGGCCTGCCGGTCGGAGAGGTTTTCGACGAATTGCAGGACCGTGACCACGGCCAAGCGCCAGGGCGGCAGACCGGGCTGACCGCGTACCGGAAAAAGCGTCGCAAAGTGCTCATCCCGGTAGACCGTGCCGAGTTCATCCCGAATCGTGAGGTACAGGTTACCTTTCGGAAAGGCCGCGTGGGCGACTTGGGCGGTCGGGCCAGGGACCGATTCAAGGGCCAGGGGATGCAGGGACATAATCCAACACGTATCAGCGCACATGGAAAGCCAAATCGATCTTCGTTAGAGCGTCCCCAAGCCCCAAGATTACGAATTCGCCAACGGTGTCAACAGTCCTGTCGTGGGCCGCCATTTCGTCGCTGGACCTTGTCGGGCGAGCGTTTCGCGCGTTGCCTTGGGCCAACCATGGAAACAACCGTCCGGAGTGTCCGATACTGGGCGCCCTAACCGGAATGACAGGCCCCGGATGCGCCCAAGGGGCAAGTTCATCCGAGCCGCCCCGCTTCCCCAATCCAGAGACCCCATCATGAATGACTTGGAACAAGCCAAAGCCCGTGCCATGGCCACCTACAATGCGGCCGCCGACCATTTCGACCATCCCGCCAACACCTTCTGGGACCGTTTCGGGCGGACCACCATCGAGGCCCTGGACCTCCAGCCCGGCCAGACCGTGCTCGACGTGTGCTGCGGCACCGGGGCTTCGGCGATTCCGGCCGCGCACCAGGTGGGACCGGAGGGACGCGTCCTTGGCGTCGATCTGGCGGAGAATCTGCTCCAGCTTGCCACGACCAAGGCCACCCGTGCCGGCCTGACCAACATCGAGTTCCGTGCTGGCGACTTCCTGTCCCTGGGGCTGGCGGATCACGATTTCGACGCCGTGGTCTGTGTGTTCGGGATCTTCTTCGTGCCCGATATGCCCGGCGCGGTCCGGGAATTGTGGCGCCTGGTGCGGCCAGGCGGTCGGCTCGCCCTCACCACCTGGGGACCGAACTTCTTCGAGCCAGCTAATTCGGTGTTCTGGAATGCGATCCAGCAGGAAGCCCCTGAACTTCACAAGAGTTTCAATCCCTGGGATCGCATCAGCGACCCCGATTTGCTCCGGGTGATGTTGTGGGAAGCCGGCATTGAGGCCTGCGATATTACCGCCGAGGCGGGCGTGCATCCCATCACCTCCCCGGACGCGTGGTGGACCACGCTGCTGGGCTCCGGCTATCGGGGCACGCTGGATCAGTTGAGCATCGGTGCCCGCGCGCGGGTTCGGGAAGCCAGCCTACAATTTATTCGCGAGTCCCACATCACGGCCGTCGAAGCCAATGTCCTCTATGCCGTCGCGACCAAACCCTTGCCGGGATAAGCTGAACGCGGGGGTTGAATAGCAACCCTTTTTACATTTCGCCGCTCCAGCACTGGTCTGGCACCGACCAGAATGTCTTGAAGTTATTGGGTTTACCAGAGGCCACTTTTGACAAAAGGCACCTTCCGTAAAAAGTCAGTGACCTGACTGACCCTGACCATTTTCAATTGGAACCAGGGATTTGGCGGCCCATGACAGGACTGTTGAGTCTACCCCTGGTTGGTCATCCAGCGAAACGGCACTCTACCAACAGAAACAGAACAGCTGTAGGACCTGCAATGCCTGCTCCTTGTCACACAGCTTGTTGCGCGATCGGTGGGTGGGACGGTACCACGTCTGGGCATGTTCCATTCCGCAGGAACAATGCAAAGCGCGCAAATCACCCCCAAGCGACCGTTGCAGGGTAGACAAGCAAGCAATCGCTCAGAACAACGGGGAAGCCCCTTGACCTTCAACACTAGTCGGATGTGCCTGACAACGCCTAGCTTGGACTCGGCGGGCCGCTCTGCGGCCGGAGTCGCCCGAAGGTTGCGGCCCCGACACAGGCAAGAAGCTGTGAATCAGGCATGGCGCTGACCGCTTCAGGCGTAAACGCGCCGGCATTGGCTAACGCTAGGTACTGGCCCCGGCTCATTGGCGCGGGCAGCGCCAGGAGCGAGAGCGCTCTCGCACGAAGGCCAAACTCCAACCGCGTCAGCAGCTCATCCAAAGCAGTGAGGAAGCCCGGTTGCTCTGGGAACAGCGCCGCGATGATCTTGTGCGCAGATCGAAGATGGAACCGGGCCCCCTCCGCGATGCTCGTGATGTCGCCGTAGCTGATTGTGCCTTGGTACGGATTGGTGGTGTAGTGGCGCTCCAGCTCTTCGATGGGGACGCCCTCGATCCAGTCGTGCAATATGGCGGCGCGCTTGCATCTGCGCCAAAGCTCGAACTCGTCCGCCCCATATCGCTGCAGCAGTCGGGGAAGGTCTCGGCCATAGCGCTGGATCACGTCACTGATCCGTACGGCTTCGGACCGGCCCCTTTTCATGATGGGCGTATAGATGGCGCTCATTTCCTCAAGCACCTGGACGAGGCCAAGGACCTGCGTTACCGGTGTAGTACCGATGTCAAGACCACGCATTAGCTCGACCATACGCAGGCCAGACTCGAACGAGAGCGAGGAGCCACCCACTGCTTGGCCAAGCAGGGTCAGGTGGATGATCTCGCCACCTTCGTCTTCGGCAAGCCCTGCCTTTAGCAGTCGCGCGACGAGTTCGGTGATACGCTGTTCGACCATCGAAACCCATTGGGGATTGGCGCGCGAGGCTGCGTATCCGCCGAAAGTGTTGACGAGAAGACCTGGGATTTCGCCAGCCTTCACTGCCCGGACTTGGCTCAGGAGACGCAAGACCCAGGTCGGTAGAGCATCAACCTTGAACGACGAAATCACATCCTCGGGAACGCCTTGTACGTACTTTCGGAAGAATTGCGCGCGCTCAAACGGTGTGTCGGCGAGGATGATGGCCTTGCCGTTCTCGTTGAAGCCGAGCCGGCCAGCACGGCCTGCCATGTTCTTGTATTCGGCAATCGTGAACGGACGCCCGTCCTCGCCAAGGAACTCCTTCTCAGCAAGTATCACCGTCGAGGCAGGTGTGTTAATACCGGCCGCGAGTGTTGTGGTTGACGCGAGTATGTGAATGCCGCCATCTGCACTTCTAAACCCGCGCTCAACAGCCTCACGCTCGGCTCGCAGCAGATTCGTGTTGTGAAAGGCGGTGCCGCCCTGCAAACACGCGCGCAGGTCTTGCGATGCGGCGGTGAGGTCTTGTGTCGGCAACGCGTTCAAGGCTGCCGTTGCCGGGCCCTTTCCAAGTGCGCCCGCAAGGTAGCGCGCGCAGCCCTGGGCCTTGCCGCGAACGTTTCGGAAGACGATCAACTTTTCGCCTGCGGCTACGAGCTTTTGTGCCAGCGGAACGATAACATCCTGAGAACTCGGCTTGTCCCGGCGCTGGACGATGCTGTATGGGGGAAGCATCGCCTCAGTCTTGATCGTCCCGTCAACCTCGACGAACTGAAACGTGCCTCCGCGGTCAATGACGCCCTCAATAAGGGGAACGGGTCGTTCGCGGGAGAGTAGCACCGGCATATCGAGCCACTGATCGAGGCCGTTTAGGCGGCCGATAACTGCAGAGAGCACGACCAGCTGAGGATGGATTCCACGCTCGCGTACGCGGATCAGGAGCGCAAAGATAAGTTCGACGGTTATTCCCCGCTTAGGATCGGTGATGAACTGGCCTTCATCAACGACGACCAGACCAAGCCGATTCAGAAGGTGAGGCGCACTTAGCGCAAGATTCAAGAAGGTTTCGTAAGTGAAGAAACCCAAGTCATAGCGGCCCGCGAGCACCGCGCTGATGCTGTCTGTGGCGTCGCCTGTGCAGCGGACAACACGCAAGCCCGTCGGCCCGTATCGCTCGGTAAACTCCTCAAACTTCTCGTTGACGATGGCGCGGTATGGAAGAAGGAAGGCGGTCTTCTTTCCAGCGATGACGGACTGCACGGCGGCGAGCTCTCCGATCATGGTTTTTCCGGAGCTCGTGGGAGCAACGGTCAGCAGGGACCGGCCCGCGAGCACGCCGAAGTCATTGACGGCACGCAGCTGCAGGGCGTTAAGCCCCGATGGGAAGCGGGCGCTCCACTGGTCAATGATGGACTGAGGGAAGCCATGAGAGAGCAGTTCCTCAAACGCTCCCGTCATCTGCACCACGTCGGTCCACGGGAAAGCGGCTTGATAGTTGGCGCCGCGGGTTAGACGCGGAAAGATTAGACCGCCTTGGACAGTACCAAGAAACACTGGAGTCTGCGTTACGCCGATCCGCTCGCCTTCGACGCGGGCAAGCTGGATGATCTCGTCCGCGATGGCCGGAAAGCTCACCTGCTCAGACGTGGCGCTGGTCATTGCCTGGATGATTGCGTAGGTCAGCAAGCCGTGGCCGGTTCCTGGCTGCTCCCAGGCCACTTGCGTCGCTGTGCACGCAGCCAGGAGGATGCGTCCCTCTCCGTACACGCCATCGAGCGCAAAGACGTTGCGCGGCTGCGCCTGCACTTCCAGGACTCGCGCCGGAGCGTGCCCGCTGAAGCAGCAATCGAGAATGCAGAGAACAGCCCGCGCCTTCGTGGCCTTGAACGCCTCGGCAAAGAGGGCCATCGGTAACGTGGTGCCTGCGAGGTCTGCCCGAATGGTGTCGTATAGCGCGAGGCTTCCATCCGGTGAGCCGTGCCCCGCGAAGCTGATGATGATGATGTCGTTGTCGGCGGCGTTGGCAAGCGTGCCAAAGATCGCCTGGGATACAGCGTCCTTGGTCGCGTCCGCATCGACCAGGAGCCTGCAACTTAGCCCGGGCATGGAATCCATGAAGAGCGCGCACAGTGACGAAGCATCATGCACGGCTCCGGTGAGCTCGTCGATTGTCGGATCGAGATGCTTGTTAATGCCTACAAACACCGCTTTGGTTGCCATGAGTGCTTATCCCCTCTTCGCGGAGCACAGTTGTACGGGATATTTTAAATGTACATTTCACCAGGATGGCAGGTTCGGTCCGATCGGCTGCCAGTCTGGTTTATCCGAGGGGCGGGCGCGACAGTTGCGCGAGAGTGTAACGTTATAGATCCTCAGGCCTTGCCGGGTCCGTCAAAGCAGATTGATATTCCGTCCTAGCACTAGGGCCGCCTGTCGGCCGAGCCGCACTGACCGCTTTGGAGCGCAGCAGCTGCAAGAGACGGCTTTGGCCGAATGCGCCAGCTTCGTTGCCGTTCGCGGAGAATCGAAGGCCAAGGCCGAGTGGCGGATTTGGCCGAACAGCGGAAGTTCACTCTGCCGGCGCTGACTGTCCGGTTATTTCGCCAACGATTGATACGAACGCTCTGTTCAGCGCCAGATATGAAGAAGTACGACGAGAGCTGACGGGATATCAGGAGAGAAATTTTTCCGCCGCTAACACCTAGTCAACGATATCAGAGTTCAAATTCGAAGCTAGGTTCACCGATCCTTCCAAATCGGTGGGCGCCGACTGGATTGCTTCGGACTCTGTAGTAGCCTCCCGTACTTCTGCCTCCTTTCCTCGCTTGCCGGCAGATGTCCGGGCCCGGCGTTCGATGGCCACGATGCGACGCCCAAGTCGCAGGAGCCGTTGCTGCCATTGATAGACGCCGTCCGACCGCTGCTTATTGCTCAACACACCGCACAGCCAAAGCGCATCCAGGGAGATCATCAACTCATCCATCTTCTGCAGCAAGGCCACGAATTGCGCCACCTGCGGAGACACAATGCGGACCTCCACCTGCTCCGGGTGGGTATACCGTGGCAACGAGGTTATGCCGTTGTCCTCGCGGACTTTATCGATTCGGGCTTTTTCGTTCTGAAGATCCTTGGCGCATTCGCCGATCATCGCACCGACCACGCTCTCGACTTCATCGATCTCCTTGTTGTCACCGATGATGCGCAGAATGACGTCGATCGCATAGAGCGCGCTGACGACCCTTGGAAATTCGCGCTCGAAGACCCGCTGGGCCTGTTCGCTCTGGATCGTGATGCGCCGGTCGAACGCGGGCCGACTGTAGGCGCGGCTTCTTGCTTCTGCCATGGTATAAGCCTCGAGTTTAGTGTTAGGGTCGCCCGCGATACTATCCCAAGCCAACGGGATACGAACTCGAAAAAGATGCAGAAAAAACAGCATCTTTCAAACCTTGCAGAGCGTGGAAATATGGTAAATATGGAGTCGATTTTGATGGCCTGAGATTCTCCGGCAATCAGAACCCGAGGTGTCCGTACGGATGCCAGGGAGCGCAAGCTGGGCGCTCATAGAAAAACAGCCTTTCCCGTACTTCCCAACTGATCGGTTGGGAGAAACACCGACCCACCCTTTCCAGGGGATGCATCCATCCCCGAAAGGGGTTGATTCATGCTCCCCGGAAAACCAGCGAACCGCACACGCTGGTGACTTCAATCTGTTTTCCCGAGTGCGGCGGGGGGAGCATGAGTATGTTGAATAAAGCCCAATTGATAGGCCGCCTGGGCCGCGATCCTGAGGTTCGGTACACCCAGGACGGGACTTGTATCGCCAATCTCGCGATCGCCACTTCCGAGTCTTACAAGGACAAGAACACGGGCGAGCGCAAGGAAACCACCGAATGGCACCGGGTAGTCCTTTTCGGACGACTGGGTGAAATTGCCGGCGAATATCTCAAGAAAGGTTCGCTCGTCTACTTGGAAGGTCGACTGCGGACCCGGAAATGGCAGAACAAGGATGGGCAAGACCAGTACACGACGGAAATCGTCGGTTCCGAGATGAAAATGCTCGGTAGCCGCTCGGATTCCAAGGAGGCTGTCCAGTCCGCAAGTTCCGGCCGGAATGGCGGCGGTGGTTTTACGCCGATGCCGACGGACGAGGGTTCCGACTTCGAAGACGACGATATTCCCTTCATTTCCGCTTTTGCCGTGAAACGCAACCCATTCGGCCGTTCCACAGTGGCCATCTGAAACCGATCACGCCGTTGACCTGACTGGCCGAATGGTCAGTGGAATCAACGACCGCTCCATTAGCCCAAACCGGGGACATCACCGCCCCGTTGGGGCCATGGTGTCCCCTCACTGGAGGTGCACCATGAACAACAAGCTGATTCAGAAATTCGCCGAGCGCTTTTCCGTCGACCAGGTGAAGGTCGTGGAAATCCTCAAGGCGACCGCGTTCAAGCAGAAAGCCGGCTCCGCGCCGGTCACCGACGAACAGATGATGGCCCTGCTGATCGTCGCCGATCAGTACGGGCTGAACCCCTTCACCCGCGAAATCTACGCCTTCCCGGACAAGCAGAACGGGATCGTGCCCGTGGTCGGGGTGGATGGGTGGTCCAGGATCATCAACCAGCATCCGGACTTCGACGGCATGGAATTCCGGCCGTCGGACCACATCGTCGAAATCGCAGGCGCAAAGCCCTGTCCCGATTGGATGGAGTGTCTCATGTACCGCAAGGACCGAGCCCACGCCACGGCGATTCGCGAGTATCTCGACGAGGTCTACCGCGAACCCTTCACGGGGACCAAGGACGGGCGCAGCTACACCGTCCCCGGTCCCTGGCAGACGCATACCAAGCGATTCCTGCGGCACAAGACAATGATCCAGGCGGCGCGCCTGGTGTTCGGCTTTGTCGGTATCTACGACCAGGACGAAGCCGAGCGCATCCTCGAAGGCCAGTCCGAGGTCGTCGCGGCGGAAACGGATCTCGCGCCCTTTACGGGCGGAGAGCCGAGCCAGGAAGCCCAGCGTAAGACTCGGCAATTGATTGCGAGGGCCGAAAAGGCCGGCGCCTGGCAAGCCGCTCTGGACTATGCGACCGAGCACTTCCAGGGCACCGATCTGGCCTATGTGACCCACGAAATCACAAAAGCCAGAAACGCGCGGCAAGCCGGCGATTCCCTGCCGGCCCAGGCGGACCCTCCCGTCCTGCCTGGAAAGGGAGCTCCGGCCAAAGCCAAAGAAGCGCTTCACGGCGAACCCGTCGAAGCCTGATTTGACCCCCCTAACCTCAACCCCACCGGGGCGCCAGGAATTGCCCCCAGGGGAGATCCGTCATGGCGCCCCCTTCACTTCAGGAGGACGCCATGAATAATGACACCCTGACGAAATCGCCCAACCAGTTGCCGCTCCACACGGACTGGGCGCGGTACGAAACACCCGCCGTGGTGCGCAAGCACGGACGGCAGTTCCTGGAGCGCTTCTGGGCACCCCAGGAAGGCGAACCCCGAGCGCTCAGTTTCGAGGAAATCGTCGAATCCTACGGAGCGCGCATCGATGCGTCCGAAGACGTAACGCTCCTGTTCTTCGAAGACGCCGATCAGGCGGCGGCTTGCGCCCGCAAGCTGCGTGAGACGGGGGAAGCCCTGTCCATTGCCGCACAACTCCGCGTGCACAGGAGGGCGGCATGAAAATCGTGGACCTGAAGCAACGCACCCCGGAATGGCAGGTCTGGCGCAACGCGGGCGTGACGGCGTCCGAAACGCCGATCCTGATGGGTTCGCCCTACAAAACGCCGTGGCGACTCTGGGCCGAAAAACGCGGCCTGGTGCTTGCGGAAGATCTCTCGGGCAATCCCCACGTCCAGCGGGGTATCCGGGAAGAGCCGGAAGCGCGCCGTCGCTTCGAGGATCGACACGGCGTCCTGTTGCTGCCGGTCTGTGCCGAATCGACGGACGAACCGATCCTCAGGGCCAGTTTCGACGGTCTGACCGACGACGGCCGGCCGGTCGAGCTCAAGGCCCCCACGGCCGCGAAATTCCGTGACGCGGTGGAGAACGGCCAAGGGTCGGAGCTGTACCAGCGCTATTACGCGCAGATCCAGACCCAGATCTACGTGTCCGAATCCGACCTGGGGTACTTCGCCCTGCACTTTGGCGAGGCGTTTCTGGACCTCGAGGTCCCCCGGGACGACGACTACATCGCCCGCCTGGTGGAGGCCGCCCGAACCTTTTGGGCGTACGTCAAATCAGGGAAGGAACCTCCCTTGGATTCGGAGCGCGACCTGTACGTCCCGCGTGGAAACGACCTGGACACCTGGTTTCGTCTGGCCGCCGAATATCGGCAGTTCGACGAGAAGCGGGCCGGCTATACGGCGGAGGCCAAGGCCATCGAGAAAAAGCTGGCCGAGCTGGAGGCGCAGTTCCTGAAGATGATGGGCGGGTTCACGCTCGCCGAATCGTCGGGCATCCGGATCAGCCGCTATCTCCAGCAGGGCTCGGTCGATTACAAGGCCGCCCTCCAGGCATTCCAGCCGGAGGTGACCGAGAGCGAACTGGAGCGATTCCGGAAGAAACCTTCGGAACGGGTTCGCATCACCGTCAGAGCGGAAGAAGACCGCCGAACCGAAGTCCCGTTCGAGCCCGAAGCCTTGAAAAAGGCGGCCGGGATTGACGCCTGGTTCTGACGTTCAACCTTACTCAACCCCGAAGGGGCGCAGTCATCGCCCCCGGGGCCGTGATGCGCCTCTTCTTTCTGGAAGGCGCCTCATGAACTATCAAGACTATCAATCGGCGCGGCAGGGCGGTCCGCGGCAGGGCGGTCTGATTCCGGCCCAGGTCGCACTGAACAGGGCTCGCCGGAGCAAACAACTGGACGAACTCACCGAACGGCTGCAATTCGCATGGCTCCTGAAATACGGCCAGTACGACGAAGCCGCTTGGGAACAGGATGGATTCGACCTGCGCGTGAAAGTCGTCGATGACGAAGACGGATGGTTGAGTGTCGGAATCGACGTGTACGGTAGGTTCAGCGATCGATGGCGAGCCGGCGCCGTTCGTCACTGGATGAGTGACCGCCGGTCCTACAAGTGGTTCCTCCCCACCCATCTCGAGTATCGCCACGAGCGCTATCACAGGGCGTGCGATTACGGCCACGGTTGGAATTATGTCGCTATTCGAGTCGTTGCCTCCAAGGCCGGTGTGCCACTGAGTGAGACGACACTCTGGGGAATCGAGTCCGATTCGGACATCGAATTCTTTACGGAAACCGCCCTGGATCTCGGCCAAGACGCGATCGCGAAGGCCAAAGCCAAGCTTGCGCGGGCTGTGCGAAGGGAACCGCCTATGAGCACGTGGGCGCAGCCATGAAACGGAAGGACGTATTGGCTTACCTGCGGATCGCCGGTTATCACGGCGACCGTAAGGCCTTCACCAGACTGCTGGTGGAAAATCGGGTTTCCCGAACGGCCGCCAACGAGGCCTGGATATCGGGCAGAAAAGCCCGAGAGAACGGCGTGGGTTGTACTTGCCATCCATGCAGAGACCCCACCTCTTGACGAAATTCGCCCCAACTTCGGTTGGGGCTTTTCCCCTGATCTTGTCGAACCCGAGGTCAATGGAAAAGCTTGTCTTTTTGGCGTTATCCATGTTGGATGCGCTGAAATCCTGCCTCGTGCAGGCGTTCCGTCTACGGGCGGCGGGGAAGTCACCCTTCTTCGTGCCGGGTGCGTCAAACCCGGAGTTCGCGGCCGAAAGGCTCTGTCAGCAACCCATCCAGGGGAGATACAACCCCTGGTGGGGATCGTATCTCCCCCGATTTTTCAGAGGAGATACGACCATGAAACGAAGCGACACCCTCTTTTCCAGAAGAGCTGCCCGCGTGGCCGCCGAGGATCAGATCCTCGAGATGGCCTCGCTCAAACCCGCCACGGTCGCGGGCGCGCTGGTTCAGCATCCGGATATTTTCCGGGAGTTGAATGACGACATGGCCAGGACCCTCGTCCTGTCCCTGATCGACCGAGGTCAAGCGGAAATACTTCGCCAAATCCTGGGGCTAAAGACCATCGGCCGACGCAAGGCCGCCCTGCTGGCCGAGCTACTCCTCACGGATGCGTTCCGCGAGTAGAACGGCCTGCAGCAAGCGGGACGCCGGACCCTCGTCCGCTTCCCGCCAAGCCGATGCCGCCTTCTCCAAGGCGGCATTGTGCTCCCCGATCGTGCGGGGCGGCTTCAGGACGCCGGTCATGGCCCGAAAGGCCTTGAGTTCATCTGGCGTCAATCTGAGGTGATTTCCCATTTTGATCATCGATGGCTCCTGATGCGTATCCGATTGTTACATCGTACCGCGGAGTCTTTGTTTAGCAACCCCGACGGGGAGGTTCACGCCCCCGGGGAGTCGTGCGCCTTCTCTTTGGGTGAAACCCTGAATAGGAGGCGTTATGTACCAAGCCTTTTCCATCGCTCAAGTGTTCGGCATTCCGGTTCCGGCCAGGATGACCGTCGAAGGCTTCGCCGACGACAGCCATCCCAAAATCCCGGTCCAACGGGACTACGTGTTCCGCAAGGAGCCTCTGCGGGATGTCCTGGCATTCCTCGGCAATCCCCACGGCGACGGCCTGTATGTCACCGGCCCGACCGGATCCGGCAAGACCTCGCTGATCGCGCAGATCGCGGCACGGCTGAACTGGCCGGTGCACGCGGTGACCTGCCACGGCAGGCTGGAACTAAACGATCTGATCGGCCAGTTCACCCTGGTCGAGGGGAGCATGCAGTTCGTGCACGGCCCCTTGTCCCAGTCCGTTCGGGACGGGCATGTCCTGATCCTGAACGAGATCGATCTCATGGACCCGTCCGAACTAGCGGGGCTGAACGACATCATTGAGGGCCAGCCCTTGGTGATCGCGCAGAACGGCGGCGAAGTGATTCGTCCGCACCCGAAGTTCCGCCTGGTCGCCACCGGCAACAGCGCCGGCGGCGGCGATCCAAGCGGACTCTACCAGGGCGTGCTGCGGCAGAACCTGGCGTTGCTGGACCGGTTCCGGCTGATCGAAATCGGCTATCCGGAACCGGAACTGGAAGACGCCGTGCTGGCGAAGACCGTACCGGCCATCCCGGCGGCCATTCGGGAGAAGATGATTCGTGTCGCCAACGAGGTGCGCAAGCTCTTCGTCGGCGGCGATGAGGGGCCCGGGATGCTCAGCGTCACGATGTCCACCCGCGGACTCCTCCGCTGGGCTTCGCTGACGGTGGCGTTCAAGGGCGCTCCCAATGCCTTGGAATATGCCCTGGACAGGGCCCTGACCTTGCGGGCCGAGCCTGAACAACGGCTGGCGATCCACCGGATTGCCGCCGACGTGTTCGGCGACGACTGGAGAGGTGCGTGATGGAGGAGTATGACCTCTACCGCTTCACCCATCCGGACGGTTCCAGCAAGGATTGGGCCATCCGGCGCAATGCCGATGGCCGCATCACGACACGCTGGGGACGCACCGGTCCAACACTTCCACAAGTCGGTACCCGCCATCAGGACAAGACCGCCCTGGAAAACGCCAAGCGGCGGAAGGGGTACCTTCATGTCGGAAAGGTGCTGATCGATGACCATGGCAGAATCCAGTCCTTCGGGAACGACGTCCAGGACGAGCCTGCGCCAAGCCAACCTGCGGCGCGGAAAGAAGCGCTCTACTGGCGCATCAAGATCGGAGGATCGGCCACGCGAGAACAGTTGCTCGAATGGGGCAAAGCGGTGACCGGTGCGGCAGATCGGCTGGGCACGGCGTTCGGACTTGATCGAAGCGAGCGCGCCGACTTCGAGCCGGGTGTCATAGCCCACTGGCGCATTCCGGGGACCGGAGCATCCGGGGCGGGCCAAATCGGGCTTGACCAAGGGGTTATCCCGCTCCTAATCCTGATGACGATGAAGAGGTTGGCACCCGATGACGTAAGTGTCTCGCTTGCCACCGAGGACGGCGTTGAAATCGGGACCGATCTCAGAAAGGAAATCCAGGTGCTGGAAGGGTTCGGCACCGACCTGGAAAGCGTCAGGCCCATGGCCGAAGCGCTCGGGTTGCTTCCGCCGCGCATCAATCTGGCGGAAGCGATTCAGACGAATCAGGACTGCTGGTTCTGAATTCTTTTTTTCACCCCGAAGGGGCGCATCATTCGCCCTCTCGGGGCAGGGTGCGCCCCTCTCTTTTGGAGGACGCACCATGAAAGAAACCACAATGATTCTCGACCGCCTGCGGGTGGTCAAAATCGACGCCCATATCTGGGGCGGTCGCAAGAAGCTCCGCAAGGAGGATCTGATCCTCGCTGACGGCAGCGTGCTACCGCCCGAAGATCTGGCTTCGCTGGGTTCGAAGAAGATCGCCGATCCCCAAGAGCTCTCGGTCTTCAATCGCCTCAAGAAGGAGGCCGAACGGATCTGTCTCAAGGTAGGCACGCGCTTTCTGGGCGGCTTTGCCGTTCCGGAAGACTCGATCGACTCGATCCGGTCCGATCTGGAGCGGATCGCCCTGAGCTTCCATGCGGCCCGAGACGACTTCCTGTCCCGTTACGACGAGGCCGTTGAAGGCTGGGTCGCCAAACACCCCGAATTCGCCATGGCCATCCGCAAGGCGGTCGACCCCGTCGAGGTCGTCGCCGTGGGTCTCAGGTTCGATTACGTCATCTTCAGGGTATCGCACCCGGAGAAGACGGGAACCGGAGTGGCGGCGGATTCGTCTTCGCCGCTCGACCGCAGGGTCGGCTCGCTGAGCGAAAATCTGTTTCGGGAAATCGCCCAGGACGCCGACGACTTGGTCGAAAGCTCCCTGTTGGGACGCCAGTCCGTGACCCGTAAGGCGCTGAGTCCCCTCAAAAGGATGCGCGACAAGCTGGATGGACTGGCGTTTCTGGATCACCGCGTTCAGCCGGTCGTGGCGACCCTCGACGAGTTGTTGGCACGCGCGCCGAAAACCGGCGCATTGGACGGCAGGTATCTCAACGAGATGATCGCGACCGCGCTGTTGCTGTCCGATCCCGACAAGATCAAGCGTCACGGGGAAGGGTTGTTACAGATAGAAGGTCTGATACTACCGCAGATCGGAGAGGGCTCGGCCTTTGAGGAGACGGTGGAATTCCTGAACGACGAGGTTGCCACCGATCTATCCGAAAACGATGGGCTGGACGAAGACGAGGTCTTCGGGAAGCTCCCCCTTAAAGATCCGGAACACGCGGCCGCCTCCGAAGATCAGGCGGTTTTGATGGACGATCTCGGAGCCTGGTTCTGAATGTATCAACCCTGGCGGGGTGGCCATCCAACCCCGATCGGGAATGGACCGCGCCCCGCCTTCTGTACCATCAACCCAAAAGGGGCAAGTCCGCCCCGAAGGGGATCAGGTTTGCCCCTTATTTCTTAAGGAGCAAACCATGAACAGAAATCTCAACAACGCATTCCCCATCGTCGCCGCGGCGCTGGGCAACAAACTGGGCGTGAAAGTTCGCGTCGGTGGACAGGAGGCCAGGACCGATGGGGACATCATCCAGATCCCGGCCTATGACGGCGAGGATCCCGATTATCGGGATGTGGCCTGGGGCTACCTGGCTCATGAAGCCGCTCATGTTCGATACACGGAGATGAGCTACTTCAACCAGGCGGCCGCATCACCAATCCGCAAAGCCCTCCTCAACATCCTCGAGGACGTCCGGATCGAAAAGCGCCTGGCGGACATTTACCCGGGTACGCGTCTGACCATCGAAAAGACGGTGAGAAAGCTCATCGACAGCGGAGACTTTGCCGCCCCCACGCCGGACGATCATCCGGCCGCGGCGCTGCAGGCCTTTCTGCTGTTCGGGCTGAGGAGACGGGAACTGAGGCAAACGGTCCTGTCGGACCTCGCGGATTCGGCGGAACGAACGCTCGAGGACCGCTTCCCACCCGGTGCGGTGACCCGGCTGTTCGGTCTGCTTTCCGAGGTTCCGGATTTGGCCGGAACACGGGACTGCCTGAGCTTGACGGATCGGATCCTTCGCATGATCCAGGAAGAACTGGAGAAGGCGAATGATGAGAATCCGTCTGGCGAAGGTGACCAAGGCGGGCAGGACCAGCCAACCGGACAAAACCGGCCCGATCGCCGGGATGGCGATACAGACGACCGATCTCACCCCGCGAAGGATGAGGATAACGATACCGGAACTCTGCCGGATGGCGGGAAAACCGAAAACGATAGCGGGAGCATCGGCCATGCGCCGGAGGATGATCGGAAGGCAGCGGCCGATGGCGAGACGCTATCGCCGTCCTCTTCCGGTCAAGACACGGAGGACGATGCAGGGGTCCGCGCTCTGCGGGCGGTCTTGTCCGCCGGCGACGGCGATATCGGTCAGGACCTCTTTGAACAGGCACGGGACGCCATGAGACTGACTGCGTCGCAGAGCACGGACATTTCGCTACCGACTGTGGATGAGCCGCCGAGGAACCTCCAAGGCGGTCTTGCCCTGCTCGACAAATCGGCGAGGGAATCGGGCCGAATCCGGGCCACCTTGCAGGGTCTGGTCCAATCCAGTCGCCTGCGGAGGCCGGTGCACAAACGCGCGGGCCACCGCGTGGATGGCAACCGGCTGTACCGGATCGCGACCGGCGATGCGCGCATATTTGACCGGCGCTCGCCGCAGTCCGCACCCAATACGGCGGTGCATGTGCTGGTCGACCGTTCGCCCTCGATGAAAGCCATGGTCATCCACGACCAGAAAGTCATAGGCCTGCGAATCGACCTGGCCTGGGAAGCTTCGATGGCTCTGGCCCTGGCGCTGGAAGGCACCCCCGGGGTCAATCCCGCGGTCACGGCCTTTCCGGGACGCCATGGCGCCGACGACCGCGTCTATCGCGTGATGGATCATGGTCAAAGGGTCCGGCAACGTGCACCCTATTTCGGTTTCGGAACCGAGGGCGGAACGCCGCTGGCCCAAGGGCTGTGGTACGCGGCCAGCCGATTACTGGCTTGCCGCGAGCCGCGCAAGGTCATTCTGGCGTTGACGGACGGCGAGCCCGACAATCTGGACGCCACGCAGGACATTCTCGCCCGCTGTGCCGCGACCGGCATCGAAGTGGTGGGGATCGGCCTGGGGCTGGAGGTCGGACAGGTGTTCGAACGTTCCGTATCGATCCTGCACATCCACGAGCTTCGAGCCCGGTTGTTCGAGCTGTCTCGGAATCTGCTGATCGCCGCATGAAACGAGCGCGCCGGCTTAACGTCGGCGCCTTTTCAGTGCCTGCCGGCCGGGTGGGCACCGAAAAGGCGACTTCTTGTGCGCGTCCGTGACGGACCAGCACTCGATGATCCCAGCTGAGGATCTCAAACAAGCAGCCACACGACGGTCGTACGGGAGCCTGCCTCTCGTCATGACACTTAATCTACCCACCTGGGGAGTAAACGACTCCCCATGGGAGGGCGTTTCTCCTCGGACTTTTACCATAGGAGAAACGAGCATGTACCTTATCCTCGGACTTTGCATGACCGCGGCCGTCATCGTCGCGGCCAACATCGTGCTCACCACGATAGTGAGGCTGGCTTCTTTCGCATTCGCAGCGGCAAAAGCCGGTTATGAAGCGATCCGCGCCCGGCGCGCGCATAGCGAACGTATCTATCACTACCCATCATCCGTAATGGCCACCCCCATTCGGCCCAAGCGGGACTGGGAAAAGGAATCGACGTTGGTGCGCCAGCAGGTCCTTCTCGAAGGCCCGCGCATCTGGCGTAACCCCAGCCCTGTTCTCCAGCAGATCGATTGGGACATCGCCATCGAACTGAAAAAACAGGAACTGGTCCGCCTCAAGACCGAAACGGCACAGATTGTCCAGCAGCAGACCAAGGCAGAAGCCCGGGTCATGCGAAGGAAAAGCAGGTCAGCCAAACCGCTGACGGCTACCCGACAGGATGATCTGTTTTCGGTGACATCAGCGACAAGTCAGCCGGCTTCGCTGGCCGAAGCCGGCATAACTCTGCCGCTTGCCGCGCAATTCGGCGAATCTCCGGGTCATCCGGTTCGCCGCGAAGGACCGCATCCGTCAGTTCGGCAACCCGCTGCCCGAAGCGGTTGTTTCCGCCATTGAAAACCTGAAGTGTCCGGCCATTGGCGTATACCGTTCTGACCGGACCGCGGTCCACCCCGTCCTCCAGCAGGAGGAGGTTAAGAGCGGCCTGCGCCTTCGCTCTGGCCATCTCCGGCCGAAGGCGTAGCAACCGAAGGACGCGCTCGCCAAGTTCGCGATCCTTCGGATCATCATCGTCGAAATGGCGATCTCTAACGAGATCGGCCAACTCAGCCATCTCATTGAAATAGCGGTTGCATTCCTCAAGCACCTGCCTGGAATCGTCCAGGATCTCCTCGGGTGGAGGCGACGGTTTGAGGAGCTGTTTCAGCTTTTGCAGCATCGGGATTTCCTCGAGGATTCTGTTCTATGACCAGAAGATAACCGAGAAAACCCGATAGGCAATACCCAACCACGGCCCGGCATCCAGAGAGATGTCGTGGCGATCCAGCAACCCTCGAGGGGCGGACATTCCTTTTGGGGAACCTGGTCTGCCCTCATACCAAGAGAAAGATCATGAAAAAATTCGTTGTCAGCTACGAGTTGGACTACGTCCACACGGTCCGAGTCGGAGTTACCGCACCGGATGCTGAAGCCGCGAAGAAAACCGCGGAGGAAGCGTTCGATGCCGGGACAATTTGGGACAACACGGCAGACATGCCGTTGTTGTACGACGACTTCGAGGAAATGGATCGCGGTCACGTGCTCGAGTTCGAGGCCCAGGAGGTCGAGGAATTCCCGGAGCCCGAGGCCTGCGTGAGGGAGATCATCCAGCGTGACAAAGCATTCGCTGCGTGCAAGGCGCTGATCGCTGCTTACCAGAAGGGGGAGGAATCCGAATCCATTGACTGGGAAGATGTGGATCAAGCCCATCAACTCGCGTTGAAGGCCATGCCACACCTGGCGAGGGAGCAAGATGTCCTTTCCGGTGACGTCGTCAACTGAGGGAGGAGTCATGCCTTACCAGACCATCTGGGTCGAACCCGAAATCCTGTATCAAGGAACGGAGGTGACCATCCTTGCCAGTTATAACGAAGACGAGTGGGAGGAACCGCAATTCTACTGGGTTCGTCCCATTCCAGCAGGCTACGATCTCTCGGCTGAAATGGAATTCGAATCCGTCGATCTTCGGGAAATTGGATTCCGTGGCGACTTTCAGGATGAGCCAGAACGCTTGGCCTTCATCCAGAAAGCGGTTGCGGACGGCCACCTCAAGCCTGTGAGTCGATAGAAGGAGCATCCATCAACAACCCAGCCGGGGAAAATACCCCGGAGGGGTCGTTTCCCCGGCCAATGGAGAAACGATATGACAAAAGTACAAAGCCTCTCTGAAGGTGGCCGCGAGCCCGAATGCGGCGATCTAGTCAACGCACTGAAGGAGTGCCTCGCCGCGATGGAGTCCATGCGGACCCAGATCGAACAGATGAGAGGCTTGTTCGATGACGCCGATGGCGCCATTGCCGGTGCGTGTCGGGATCACGAGACGGCCGATTCCTTTGCAAGATCCGTGTTGGCATCGGAAGGAGGCGGTCATGGCAAATCCTGCATGGACAGGCTTTACATCGCCACCGCCGCTTTGCGCGATCTTCAAGTGGGCTTCCCACATGACGAGATTGCCGCCGTGCATGGCACCGGTCTGCGCAACCTAGTTCGCGAACTCGTCACACCTCCGTGAAAACGGGATCGATGATGAGGGGGCGCTGGATTGCGTTGCAATGGATGAAATCGAGCCACAGCAAGCCGAGAACATCGTCGCGGAAACACCCGATGCGCTCTCTCCAGTACGCAGGGAGCATACGAAATGAAAGGGTACGACCAAACGGATTTCGAGAGGAATCCAAGCAAGTACCGTCTGTTCAAGACGGCACGGATTGCTGAGGCGCCTCTGGCGGAAGACGGCTACCGCGTCGGCAGAATGGTCAGCATCGAATACCTCGATACGCGGACCAACGCCGCCGTCGCCGGTTATCCCGTCATGCCGCTGTATGCCGTGGACGGTAAGTTCTACCTGTTCGCCAGGGCGCTTGCGGATTTCGCGCTGTAATGACCGATCCCCATCGGGATAACCGTCCCAATGAAGCCGCCCTCGATGGGCTTCTTTACATCATTAAGGGAGAGATCAGTTATCCCTCCCTTTCCCAACTAAGTGATCGCTGCGGGATACCGCAGTGATTCTGCCAACCGCCCCTGCGGGATGTTTCGTCCCGCACGGGCCGAAGTGTCTCCGGGGCTTTTTTCTCCGGAGATACCCATGAACGATGATTTTCAATACTACCCGACACCTCGATCGCTGAGCGCCCGTGCCTGGGCGAAGTTCAAAAACCGGAACTTCATCCGGGTACTGGAACCCTCGGCCGGCGAAGGACACCTTCTCGAGTGCCGTCCTGGCGACAGATCGCGCATTGCCATCGACTGCATCGAGATTGACATCGCCAAACACCCGTCCCTGCGCGAGCAAGGCTTCGACGTGGTGGGCATCGATTTCATGCAGTTCGATTCCGGGGCCATGTATTCGCACATCCTCATGAATCCTCCCTTCGCCGAAGGCGCGAAACACGTGCTCAAGGCATGGGAGATACTGGAGGATGGCGAGATCGTCGCCATTCTAAATGCCGAAACGGTCAGAAACTCATTTTCGAAGGAACGCCAACTTCTCGTTCGACTCCTTGAGCAACATGGGGAGGTGGAGTACCTCCGGGACGTGTTTAATGGACCTGACTCGGCACGCAAGACCGACGTGGAAATCGCGTTGGCCTGGCTCAAGAAGGAATCAGATTTCGGCGCGGAAATCGTCGGATCCATTCTCGACGATCTCCGTCAGGATGGGACAACCGGCGAAGAGCTGGCTCGTGGCTACCACGACATAAACGACGTTGCCCTGCCCAACTCGTTCATCGAAAACGCGGTGCTGATGTTCAATGCCGCGGTTAAGGCCACCCGCCAGGCCGTCTTGGCCGACGCCCGTGCCCGCAAATATGGCCGGATGCTCGGACACACGCTGGAACGCCTGAACGGCGATGCTCCCGAGGACGATCTCGAATCCTCCCGGGAGTGGGTCAAGCGTGAGCTGTACGAGCGTTACAAGGACCTCAAGAACCGGGCCTGGACAGGCATCCTGCGTTCCACGGAGGTCACATCGAGGCTGTCGTCTTCAGCGCAAAAACGCGTCGAGGCAGAGTTCGAAACGATCAAGTCCTTCGAATTCACGGTCTCGAATGTTTACGGGTTTCTCCAGGGCATCATCGAAAAGCAGGGAGAAATCCAAATCGGCATGGCCTGTGATGTGTTCGACCTCATTACCCGATATCACACCGACAACAAGGTGTACTACATGGGCTGGAAGTCGAACGACAAGCATCGCAGCTGTGGTATGCGCCTCAAGACGATGCGTTTTGTCATTCCTGGACATGCCACCGAGGCGTGGCGAAGCGGCTTGTCCTGGGATTCTCAACAGATGTTGCGGGATCTCGATAAGGTGTTTGCCATGCTCGACGGCCAGGTCGAACCCGAGGTGAGTCTTGAATGGGTTTTCCGCTTCAAGTTCAGCGAACTTCGAAACGGCCAGCGCGTGAGCGCCTCCTATTTCGATGTCCGCTACTACCCCAGAGTCGGCACGATCCACTTCTTCCCGAAAGACAAGAAGCTGGTCGATCGTCTCAACCGGCTTGTCGGACGCCATCGGCACTGGCTGCCGCCGGAAGACGTGCGCGTGAGCGGCGCGTTCTGGTTGCAGTACGAGCAGGCCGAGAAGTTCGACAAGGCATTCCGGCAGGAAATAGGGAAGGCGCAGGGAAATCTGTGTGGGACCTGTAGGGACCTGTTCTGGACCGCGCAACACGGATACGACGAGGAGAAGAGTCGAGCTCAGGAACTGCTTGCCGATGCAATGTCTGCGACGCTTGAACAGCACGGCATCGATCCCGAGGGATTGCTAGAAGATAGCCGGCAAATGCCGCTGCTTCTCGCATCTTAACCTCACCCGTCCAAGGGGAACGCTTTCCGGAAGGACTGCGTTCCTCTTTGGGCTCAATTTCCCGTTACTCATCCCGCCGGGATTCTCAAGGCTTCCCGTCTGAGACTGCACAAACAGCGCCGGCTTCGGCCGGCGCTTTTCCAATCCTCCTGGCATCGTCCCGGCGCGCCGCCGGGGGGGGGGACGCTCGGAAAAGCGGAGTTCGCTGGGGAATAAGACATGCCGGGGGAAAACGGGGTGTAGGTCGGAATTGATTACTCATATGGCGAATCTTTCGCGCCCCCAGAGGGTTCGAAACGCGCTTATGATCGCGCTTCAAAAAGTATTTATTCCTTCAAAAAAGGGAAGAAGAACCACGATGACCACGACCCCGCTGCTGCTATGGAGCCTGGAACAGGCCGGAGAGGCGTTGGGCGGAATTTCCGCCCGCACCGTGCGCCGGCTGATCCAGGCCGGAGAACTGCCCGCCATAAAGATTCGCAGCCTTACTAAGTTGCGTCCCGCCGACGTGGAGGCGTACATTGTCCGCTGCGCGGGGCAGGCTGTGCCAACGACTACAGGAGATGACACATGCCAAAGCGCAAGCAACGAAAACGAGACCAGGATGGGATCTTCGAGCGGCCGGATTCGCCGTACTGGTGGGCGACCTGGACAGACGCCAGCGGCCGAACGGTTCGGCGCTCTACTCAAGTTCGACGCGAAGATGATCCGCGAAAGGAAAGAGCAAAGGCGATCCGGGCGCAATGGATCGTAGAAGCCGCCGAAGAAAAAGCCAACGGTCCAGAGCCACGGAAGGCCAGCGGCCCGACGTTTGAGGATTTGATGGTGGCTTACCTGGATGGCCCGAGCTTGGAAAAGCGTAGCCACGAGCGAGACCTGTACAGTTTCAAGCAACTCGCCCCGATCTTCAAAGGGAGGGAGCTTGCTAGCCTGACCGGGGCCGATGCGCGGGGCTACATCGCCAAGCGGAAGGAGGACCGGGTTTCCGCGGCCACCGTGAACAAGGAACTCGGTCTATTTCGAGCGGCGATCAACTGGGCTAAGAAGGAACTGGAATGGGACGTACCGAATCCGTTTGAAGGGCGAAAACTCAAGGAACCGGTTGGGCGCTCGCGATGGCTGACCCAGGCCGAGGCCGCCGCGCTGATCCAGGCCGCCGAGGAGGTGCCGAAGGCCGGGCATCTGCCCGACTTCATCAGGATCGGCTTGTACACGGGAATGCGGCCGGGGGAAATCCTCGGCTTAGAGTGGAGCCGGGTAGACCTGTCGCGAAACCTGATCTACCTCGGCCCAACGATGCAGAAGAACGGCAAAGATGGCAGCGTACCGCTTAACGAACGGGCACGCGAAGCCATCATATCACGGGCGCGGTTCCAGGCTTCCAACTGCCCTGCGTCGCCATGGGTGTTCTGCAACCGGGACGGGGAGCGGATCGCCAGCATCAAGAAGGGATTCGCTTCGGCGTGCCGATTGGCGAACCTGGAAGGTGTTCACCCGCATGACTTGCGGCGGACGTTCGGAAGTTGGCTGGTGCAGGCCGGGGTTCCGATTCAAGCCGTTTCGGCACTGCTTCGACATTCGGATATCCGGATTACGGACCGGGTCTACGCGCACCTATCGCCGGACTCGCTCAGGGAAGCGGCGACGGTACTTGATAGGGGAGCGGTTTCACGTTCAGGTTTCACGTTGCCAAAAACGGCGCGTGAAGAAGCGGGATAAGGTATTGATTTAG
>NZ_MSCV01000011.1 GCF_002005105.1 Methylocaldum sp. 14B
AAGGGCTTTGTCGGAAGGGCAGCTCTGGCGCTCCCAGAGATGCCGTTTGCGATTGGAAGGGACCGACTAAAGGTCCGTTTGCGATTGGAAGGGTCGCGACTAAAGCGACCGTTTGCGATTGGGAAGGGATTGCCGACCTACGTTCTTCCCGCCCCACACGAATCCGTACACCGGGATGAAAAACGCTCTAAGCGTGTAAACCGGCTTGGACGGCGGCCCGAAATGCCAGAAAAGCATTTACAGGCCTGATTAACAATCGGCTAGCTTCAGCCGTCGCCGGATTCCTTCAGCGATACGGTTTCATCCGCCAGTTCGGCGACAGCTGCTCGCGGCAATTCACTCAGACCGATCCCGCCTTCCCGATGGTGAGCGATGATGGCCTTACGCATTCTAGGGTCCCAGAATCTCCGGATGTGATCGGCGATGCCATGTATCGCAACGGATCGGTCCGGCTCGGCATTAAAAAAATTGCCGATGTCATTGGCCATTTTTACCAGATTTTCGATATTCATGATCTTCTTGTTTGAGAGGTTGAAGGCTTGGCGGCGTTAAGCGCTCAGGCCTTGCTGTGCAGCAGGCGTTGCGGATTTGCGTAAACCACATGCTTGTCGCCACGGGCAAATCCGACCAGCGTGACCCCCGCATCTTCGGCCAAGCGCACCGCGAGTCCGGTAGGCGCTGAGATCGCGGCCAGAAAACCGATGCCGACGGACGCGCATTTCTGCACCATCTCATAACTGGCCCGGCTGGTTACCACCACGAAGCCACTGCCGAAATCGACACCTTGCCGCGCCAGCGCGCCGATAAGCTTGTCCAGCGCATTATGTCGGCCGATATCCTCGCGAACCCACTGTATGCCTTGTCCCGGCACGGCCCAAGCCGCCGCGTGTACCGCCCCGGTGATACGGTTTAACCTTTGATGCTCCGAGAGTTCGGCGAGCACCCGAATCAATTCCGGCGCCGACACTTGCACACCCTGCCCTACCGGACCCGGCCGGCGCATGGCCTGTTGGAGCGTGCGCGCACCGCAAAGCCCGCAGCCGGTCCGTCCGGCGAGATTGCGCCCTTTCTCCGCGGCACCCGCGCAACGCGCCTCCGGAATGCGTAGGCGCACCTCGATTCCCTCGGAACGCTGGTAAACCTTTATCGACTCCACCTCGCCCGGCGACGCGACGATAGCCTCAGTAAGGCTGAACCCCAGAGCGAAATCCTCCAGATCCAAAGGCGTCGCCAGCATGACGGCATGCGATTCGCCGTTATACATCAAGGCAATCGGAGCTTCCTCGGCGATACAGTCGTCCTGATTGGCATGTTTATCGCCATGCCAGCGCTCAACCGGACTGACTCGATAACTGGGCCACCCCAATTCGGAGGCGAGAACGGCCATCTCGCAGTCTCAACCGGTGGCCGATGTACGTTGCTCGAGCAACGCCAACTGTTCCTCCGAGAACTCCTGGTACCGGCGCTGCCATTCCGAGGGGCCGGAAACTTTGGTGACTTGCACCGCCGTCACCTTGTACTCAGGGCAATTGGTCGCCCAGTCGGAATTGTCTGTAGTAATGACATTGGCGCCCGATTCCGGAAAGTGGAAAGTGGTATACACTACGCCCGGCTGCACCCGTTCGGTGAGGGTGGCTCTCAGTACGGTTTCGCCCGAACGGCTCTTGATGCCTACCCAGTCGCCGTCCTTGATACCGCGTTGTTCCGCATCGTGCGGATGGATTTCCAGACGATCCTCCGAATGCCAGACCGAATTCATGGTGCGGCGGGTCTGCGCACCCACGTTATATTGGGACAGGATGCGGCCGGTAGTAAGGATCAGCGGATAACGGCTGCTGGTCCGTTCCTGGGTCGGCACGTATTCCGTCAGCATGAAGCGTCCTTTGCCGCGCACGAACTGGTCAATGTGCATGGTCGGCGTACCGATCGGTGCTTTCTCGTTGCACGGCCATTGCACGCTGCCCAGTTCGTCGAGCTTGGCGAAGCTGACGCCCGTGAAAGTCGGCACCAGCCGCGCGATCTCGTCCATAATCTCGGACGGGTGCGAATAGTTCATGGGGTAACCCAAGGCATTCGACAGCAACTGGGTTACTTCCCAGTCCTCGTAGCCGGCCAAAGGCGGCATGACTTTCCTGACTGGGGAAATACGCCGTTCGGCATTGGTGAAAGTGCCGTTCTTTTCCAGGAACGACGCGCCCGGCAGAAACACGTGGGCGAACTTCGCAGTTTCGTTCAAGAATAAGTCCTGCACCACCACGCATTCCATGGCCCGGAGGGCGGCATGGACATGCTGGGTATCCGGATCGGACTGCGCGATATCTTCACCCTCGCAATACAGCCCCTTGAAGCTTCCGTCCAGCGCGGCGCCGAACATATTGGGGATGCGCAAGCCCGGCTCGGATTCCAGGGTTACGCCCCACGCCGATTCGAACTGGGCGCGGGTTTCGAAATCGGAAACGTGGCGATAGCCGGGGAATTCGTGCGGGAACGAACCCATGTCGCAGGAACCCTGCACGTTGTTCTGGCCGCGCAAGGGGTTCACGCCCACGCCTTCCCGTCCGATATTGCCGGTCGCCATGGCCAAATTGGCGATGCCGATCACTGTGGTGGAACCCTGGCTGTGTTCGGTAACGCCGAGGCCGTAGTAAATCGCGGCATTGCCGCCGGTGGCGTAGAGCCTCGCCGCGGCGCGCACCGTCGCTGGCGGAACGCCGGTCACCGATTCGCTCGCTTCAGGCGAGTTGCGCTCTTCGCTGACGAAGGACTTCCACTTCTCGTAAGAGGCCGTTTCGCAGCGCTCCAGTGCGAAAGCGTCGTTTGAAAGGCCTTCAGTAACAATCACGTGGGCCAAGGCGTTGATCAGCGCCACATTGGTACCGGGGCGCAGTTTCAGATGGTAATCGGCCTTCACATGCGCGGATCTCACCAGATCGATGTCGCGCGGGTCCGCCACGATCAGCTTGGCGCCTTCGCGGATACGGCGCTTCATCATCGAGCCGAACACCGGATGGCCATCGGTGGGATTGGCGCCTATCACCATGATGACGTCGGCCTTCATGACCGAATCGAAAGTCTGGGTCCCGGCCGACTCGCCCAAGGTCTGCTTGAGGCCATAGCCGGTGGGCGAGTGGCAGACCCGGGCGCAGGTGTCGACGTTATTGTTGCCGAAAGCCGCGCGCACCAGCTTCTGCACCAGGTAGGTCTCCTCATTGGTGCAACGGCTGGAAGTCAAGGCGCCCACGGAATAGCGACCGTACTGGGCCTGAATACGCTTGAACTCGGATGCGGCATAGTTTATCGCTTCTTCCCAGGATACGACCTGCCATGGATCGTTGATGCTTTTCCGAATCATGGGCGTCGTAATGCGATCCTTGTGGGTCGCATAGCCGAAGGCGAAACGTCCCTTGACGCAGGAATGGCCGTGATTGGCGTGACCATCCTGGTTGGGCACCATGCGCACCACCTCGGCTCCCTTCATTTCCGCCTTGAACGAGCAACCCACGCCGCAATAGGCGCAGGTGGTGACAATGCTGTGTTCCGGCTGGCCCTTCTCGATTACGGACTTTTCCATCAGCGTCGCAGTCGGACACGCCTGTACACAGGCCCCGCAAGAAACGCATTCGGACTCCATGAAGGCCTGGTTCTGCCCGGGCGAAACCTTGGAGTCGAAGCCCCGGCCGTCCAGGGTCAAGGCGAAGGTACCCTGCACTTCTTCGCAGGCACGCACGCAACGGGAGCAGACGATGCACTTGGCCGGATCGAAGGCAAAATAGGGGTTGCTGGTGTCCTTTTCGGCCTTCAGATGGTTCTCGCCCTCGTAGCCATAACGCACTTCCCTGAGGCCCACCGCGCCGGCCATATCCTGCAATTCGCAATTGCCATTGGCGGAGCAGGTGAGGCAATCCAGCGGATGGTCCGAAATGTACAGCTCCATCACCCCGCGGCGGACTTTGGCCAATCGCTCGTTCTGGGTGCAGACCTTCATGCCTTCCGCCACCGGCGTGGTGCAGGACGCGGGCAGCCCTCGTCCGCCCTCGATTTGCACCAGGCATAAGCGGCAGGAACCGAAAGGTTCCAGGCTATCCGTGGCGCACAGTTTCGGGATCTGGATGCCGATGCTGGCCGCCGCTCTGAGAACCGATGTGCCCTCGGGCACGGTCACGCTGAAGCCGTCAATTTCCAAGGTGACCAGCTTGTCGGATTGGCTTGGGGGGGTGCCGAAGTCGTTATCACGTAGTGCCATGGGATGACTCCTGAGTCGTAAGATGCGCAATGCGCACCGCAAAGCATTCGGGGCGGGCGACGCACCCTATTTCTAAGCAGCTTTGTCTGCCGTGGAAATGCCGAAATCCTCGGGAAAATGGTTGAGAGCGCTCAACACCGGGTACGGCGTCATGCCGCCCAACGCACAAAGCGATCCATTGAGGAGGGTATCGGAAAGATCCCGGAGGAGCGCTAGGTTTTTCTCCCGGTCTACGCCTTCAATGATCTTGTCGATTACTTCTATGCCGCGAGTCGACCCGATTCGGCAGGGCGTACACTTGCCGCAGGACTCGATCGCGCAGAATTCCATGCCGTAGCGGGCCATCTTGGCCATGTCGACGGTGTCGTCGAAGGCCACCACGCCGCCGTGGCCGAGCACCGCCCAAATGGCGGAAAACGCTTCGTAGTCCAGCGGCGTATCGAACTGGGATTCCGGCAGGTACGCGCCCAAAGGCCCGCCGACCTGTACCGCGCGAATCGGCCTTCCGGTGGCGGAACCGCCGCCATAGTCGTAAAGGATTTCCCGTAAGGTGATACCGAAAGCCTTCTCGATCAACCCCGGATGCTTGATGTTGCCCGCCAATTGAATCGGCAGCGTGCCGCGCGAGCGGCCCATGCCGAAATCACGGTAGTATTCGCCGCCCTTGTCGAGAATGATCGGCACCGAAGCCAGCGAAATGACGTTGTTGATGACGGTCGGCCGTCCGAACAGCCCTTCGATGGCCGGCAGCGGCGGCTTGAAGCGGACCAGTCCCCGCTTGCCTTCGAGGCTCTCGAGAAGCGAGGTTTCCTCGCCGCACACATATGCTCCGGCGCCCAAACGAACTTCCAGATCGAAGCTCTTGCCGCTGCCCAGAATGTCTTTTCCGAGGTAACCGGACCGATACGCAGTGTCGATGGCCTCGTTCAGCGCACGATGGGCATGGGGATATTCGACGCGCAGATAAATGTAACCCTGGGTTGCACCCACCGCGAGCCCGGCGATGGTCATGCCCTCGATCAGAACTAACGGGTCCCCTTCCATGATCATGCGGTCGGAGAAAGTGCCCGAGTCGCCCTCGTCGGCGTTGCAGACGATGTATTTTATGTCCGATGCCGTATTCAACACCGTGCGCCATTTGATGCCGGTCGGAAAAGCCGCACCGCCGCGTCCGCGTAGCCCCGAGGTGGTGACCTCGTCAACGATGGCAGAGGGCTCCATGTCCAAAGCGCGGCGTAGGCCGCGAAAGCCCTGATGACCCAGATAGTCGTCCAGGCTGACCGGATCGGTGATCCCGACGCGGGCAAAGGTCAGCCTTTCCTGATTCTTGAAATAAGGAATGGCATCGGTCGGCCCAAGGCAAAGGGAATGCGAACCGCCCTGAAGAAAACCCGCCTCGAATAAGGAAGGCACGTCGCCGATACGCACGGGCCCATAGGCTATCCGGCCTTCCTCGGTAGCCACTTCTACCAGGGGCTCCAGCCAATACATGCCACGGGAGCCGTTACGAACCAAATCGATAGCGATATTTCGTTTGGCCGCTTCGGCCCGAATGGCGGCGGCGACCTGCTCGGCGCCGAGGGAAAGCGCGCTGGAGTCTCGAGAAACGTAAACGGTCGTCATTGCGCATCAACCTGCATATTTTCAATAATCTCGTCGAACGTCTCGGACGTCACGCGTCCGTATACGTCTTTATCGATCATGATCGATGGCGAACACGCGCAGTTGCCGAGACAATATACGGGCTCCAGGCTGAAAGCCCCGTCGCCGGTCGTTTCGTGGTAATCGATATTCAGCCGCTGCTTGGCATGAGTTTCCAGTGCCTCGGAACCCATCGCTTGGCAGGATTCGGCCCGGCACAGATAGATGGTGCGCTTGCCCGGCGGCGTGCTACGGAAATAGTGGTAAAAGCTGATGACGCCGTGCACTTCGGCGCGCGAAAGGTTCAGTTCCCCTGCGATCAGCGGGATGCTGTCCGGTGGCACATACCCTAATGCGTCTTGAATGCCGTGCAGAATCGGCAACAATGCACCAGGTTTATCCTTATCACAGCGGATAATTTCCTGCACGTGTTCCCGATCCCATTCGTGTTCTGTCATTTGCCCCTCGCTCAACTACCTCTAAGAATGGGTGGAAATCGCACAAACTTCGATAATCGCCATTCCCTCTCACTACTTAGAAAGTAAAGTAATTTATGCATCTATATGCACATTTTAAAGGCTCGTTGTCGCTTTGCAATATCTTTCTTGACTAAATTGCTAAGCTTTTCAGCAAAGCAACAACCTCGTTGGCGGTCATGAAACGCGATCAGGACAGAGGAAGGCGTTTGGATTAAGGTCGCGGGTACTCACCCGAGCGCTGTTCGTATCGGAACGCGCAGTGCAGCCCGAGTAATATGGCTACATGGAGAAGGCGCGGTATCGGTGAGACCGATTCGACCGATGCAGTCGAGTTGCGGCTTAGTATTGAATTACGATTACTACCCCTGGTGACACGGACATCGAAATTAAGCCGATTATGACCTTGGTCTTTTACCGACCGGTTCGGCACAAAGCGAGGTTCCGCGAGTGTGGAGGATCTGATTGAAACAAGACGGCCGGGGTCCAGGTGCCCCGGCCGTCTTATCGCCCCGAAGCTCAGCGCTTCTTGCTTACTTTCTCGTTATACGCGGTGATTTCCTCGGCATCGAGCTTGTCATCCTTGTTCGTGTCAGCCATGTTGAATATCTCCTCCGGGACCCCATTGGCCAGGGCGTCTTTCTTGGTTAGCGATCTCTCAGTTGACTGTTCCTCGGGCTGGGGAGTGGTGGCGCCGGGCACCGCGGGGTCGCCCGCGTCGCGGAACGCGTAGGCCGTACCGAAGGATAGCGAAACAACAGCGGCCAGAAGGCTCAACGTAGATTTTGTAGCCATGGATACACTCCTTTTGATGGTTAGAGGCAGTATGGTCGGAGCCACAACGACACCTCCAAGCAAGACCAGGGCCAATGCAACAACTTTATGATTATTGGAAATAATATGGCGAACTTCGGATATTCTTCACGAAAACCGTCGTTCTGCGACTACAGTCACAGAGCGATTGTGGATGGACACAAGATTCAACTCGGGTGCCTGTGGGAACAATGAAAGCGGGCGCGTCGAAAGGCCTTCAAAAGGCCGGGGGATTGTAAAAAAGCCGCCGGAAACGAGGGGAGCCGCCTCATAAAGCCTCCTCTGTACCAGGTGTCGAACATCGCAGAACTACGTCCGACTCTTGGCCCAGTTGGAACTGGGAGTTATGCTCGAAAGTTGACGGGCCGGCAAAATTTGACCATTACTCGGAACTGGTCGAGCGCACAAAATCGGCCCTGCGCCCCCGCGCGAGGGGAATACCTGTTGCCAATTCTCCGCTGCCGTTGGGAACCGGGGTTCCTAAAAGTATGACTACGCAATCGGCATGGAACGACCGGTTTCCCCCATTGCCGATGGATTTCCCTCGGCTGCGGCTTGAGCACCGGTTGGCGGTTCGCGCTGAAACCGCCCCCCCGACAGCGGACGTCGTGCAGTGGCGTCATTTCCACAAACGAGGCGCCTCCATCCACCACCGGCCCCACAGCTAAAGTCTCTGGTGATCAGCGGCAGTTCTTTTCGATCAACGCCGCGGTAACTCGGGTCTCGCACCCGTACCTTGCATTTATGGATTTCCTATCCATGTCGGCCATGCCCTCCCAATTAGATCTGGCATAGGTTTTGCTGGTTATCGCTTAGGCCAAGTCGACAAGCCTAAATTCTCTACCCTCGATAACTTTGGGAGACACTTATGAAAGTACGGCAACTACTTAGGACAGCACACCCTATTTTCTTGGCTCTACCCTTGTTGCTGATGGGATGCGAGCGATCCGAGCAACAACCCAGCATGCCGCCAAAGGAGTTAACCGCTCCGACTCCGGCCCCAGATTCCGATCTGCCTAAACCGAACCAAACGGAAGTGGTGCCCGTCACGCCGCCCCCATCGCCAGAAAGCAATACGACACCTTAAACGAGAAGCTTTCTCGTCCGCTCACTGGAAACAATGCGAACAAGCCCGGATGATTGCGAGCAGGAAACGGTCGACGACTGCTCGCAATCGTTCGGATACTTACAAGCGACCGTAGCGATTCAGCCTGCCGCCGGCGGGGGAATTCAAACGCTTCCGCCCCAGTGGCGCTATGCCACCGCTACCGCTCACTGAAGGCTTCTCATCCACAGGCGCACGTTATCCACAGATGTGCCTTTCGTGACAGAACGTTGGAATTAGCACCGGACGCGCAAAAAGCGACGTGGCCATCAACGATTGCTGCATCTCAAACGTCCATCCCGGACCATTTTACCACTGCAAGATGAGCTGTTCGGTAGACTGCATGCGAATAGTAGAACTGAGGCTGCTTTCAGTTGGCTGTCGGACACAAACACTTATTCCAGGTTTACGTCCGGAATCACACAACTGACCCGACCGACGCTGTCATTCGCAAGTCCCGCAGGAATTTGCAAAAAGGTTCGAGTCGTGTTCGGTTCGATCGTTCCCGATAATACGGCTTTTAGAGGCTCCAAAAGCTCCAGATCCTTGGAATACTGAAGACAAACCACTTCGATTCCGCTGATTCGCCGTTCACTGCCGTTCTTGATAGAAAAATCGAACAACATCGTTTTGTCTGCTGGATCTAAAGTCCAGCTAAAATCCGTCAGCTCGATCGCGCGTAGGATTTCGTATTTCGCACGCGTGTCGGAACCGGTCGGGGGCTGCACGGATTCTTCCTTGGTGAGTTCGGGCGATGAACCATCCGGCGGCGTGATCCCTTCGCCGATGCTAGTCGACGTACTCTCCCGAAGCAGGGCTTTTTCATCCAAGCTCGCCGATTCGGTCTGCCGGCGAGCTTCGTCTTGCGCGACACGTCCGTGCCGATGCTCGGCAAACCGTGTACCCAGCTGCCAAGCCGCGGTCGCAAGCAATATGGTCAGGAGCAAAGAAGCAAGCACGTGAGCGTAACGGCGGAACCATGGCTTTTGAGACCCACCCTCACGGCACTCCGCCGGCGCGGTAGCCGTTTCCTCCTCATATTCGGTTTCGCCGCGCTTCTTTGGGCTTGGGCTTATCGGGCCAGCCCCGTAACCGACCGCATCCCAAATCGCCTTTTCCTCGGGCACAATTCTGCCGGCGAACGGCGGCTTCAACTCCTTCGCACGGGCTGACGTGCCGCGCGCGTCACTTTTACTTTTGTGTTCGTTCAAAGCATGCCGAAATGCGAGGCATGCTTCGCCAAGGTGTCTCAGAACGTCTTTGATGAATTTTTCGTACAATACTAGGCGCACTTTTTGATGAATCGGAACCTCGATCCGATCGAGAACCGCTGACAACGCATCCAATATCGCGACGGGGCTCCAGGGTGTGGCCGGTAATGAATCAAGCGCTCGGCCGACTACCTCGGCATAAGTTTCATCGAGACGACGAATACTTTGACCGTGTTGGAGTTCGACGTCCCGAACCCTGCGGGCCAGATGCTCGTCCACCGCAAATGTCCGCCGATAGCCTGGTATTTGGCCGGTCTGCCATGCACGGTCACCGGCGTCCGCGCTAGAGTTCTGCTTGCCGGCATCCTGTTGATCCGAAAAACGCGCAAACGAACCCAGCAATTCCTGGCTAAGACTTTCCGAAACGACCTCTTGATCAAGGTGAAGAGTTGTCCACACGTCGGCAAGATGATCCTGTAATGTCGAATCGAAGCTTTCGATGTTTTGAACAGCCGTCGCTAGATTCAAATCGTCCAACATGTAGCGAAAGCGATCTTGAATGACGCCTACGAATGTCGACCGATAAAGTTCGATTAATACCGGAAAATCCATCGTATTTTTTGGTCCGTCAAGCATGGATACCATTTTATAATTCTCACCTATTTATGCGGCGGAACAGGAGCATGAGTCGAGGCCGGCTCCGCTAAAATAGTCGGTCGAGTTCTTCCATCTTTTCGGTTCCGCACTTCCGAACAAATTCGAAATCAGGCATCCTGCCCATGAACGACAGCCTAAACGCGTCCGTTAATTCCGGCTCGAACAACTCGGTCCAAGACAGTGATTCGCACCACCGTTCCATCCGCAGCTTCACTCTCCGCCAAGGTCGATTCACCGTAGCGCAACGGAGAGCCATGGAGGCTCTTTGGCCCATCTATGGACTAAATGTCGCCGATACGCCCCCCGATTTCGAGGCGATTTTCGGCCGGGGCGCGCCTCTGGTCGTCGAAATCGGCTTCGGTAACGGCGAAACTCTGGCACAACTCGCCGGCAACCAGCCGCAGACCAACTTCATAGGCGTAGAAGTCCACCGACCTGGCGTCGCGCAGTTGCTGGCGCGCCTAAACGAACGCGAACTAAATAATGTGCGTATTTTTTGCGCCGACGCTGTCGACATCCTGACAAATCAGATCGCTGACGGAAGCCTTTCGGGCGTGAACTTGTTTTTCCCGGATCCGTGGCCCAAAAAGCGCCACCACAAGCGCCGACTGGTCAACCCGGAATTTATCAGCCTCGTAGCGCGGAAGCTCAAGTACGGTGGCTATTTTCATGCCGCCACGGACTGGGAAGATTATGCTCAGCACATGCTGGACGTGCTCGAACATTGCGATCGTCTTGAAAACACCGCAGGCGGGAGCAAGTTTTCCCCTCGCCCGACGCACAGAGCGTTGACCAAATTCGAACGCCGCGGACAAGAGCTCGGACACGGCGTATGGGATTTGATTTTTATCCGGCGAGCAGACGATCTTTAGCCGGCCACTGCTTCCGCGGGTTGGAACGGCTCTTCCTCCGCCTCGACCTCTGGCTGTACGTCATCCAGCTGCATCGCTTGCCGTATGGCCAGGAGTTCATCGTATTGCCGACGGAGCGGCTCCAAAGCCTGGGTGAGCGCGGCGATCTCCTGATCCAAGGAGTGACTGGATTCGTTGATCTTGCGCAATACGTCCAGCTTGCTTTCGATTACGCGTTTATGATCCCGAATTTGATGGATAAGCGGCGTAAGGGCCATGCCGGACCAACCCACCGCATCCTTGTGTGCGTGCAGAAAAAGCTCTCGGGCGCGGGCGACAACCGTTGTATAAAGCTTTACCACAACCATGCTCTGCTCCATCAAGGTTGACGAAGCACTGTCTCTGAAAGCCTCCCCTTCCTTGAATACCCGCTCCAGTTCGGCCTGATATTTCTTGAGCGAGAGCGACGGCGCCTTGAGATCGGCAAAGCCATATTCCTCCTGGAATTTTCCGTATATCCCTTTCACCAGTTTTCGACTTTCCTCAGAGATCGACACGGCTTTGACAAGCACGCCGTTCAACTCCTCGAGCACTCCCGCCATGACCGATTTCATCCCGATCGTCGTCAGACTTCCGGCCATCTGCCGCCGAGTTCGCTTGATAATCTCATCGATGCTTTCCGGCGCCAGGGACTCGACCAAAGCCTTGGCCTGCACCGCGAACACCCGTCGGCTCGCCTGAAATTGGTTTACGCTGGCCAAATAAGCATTTTGCTGGTCTCGGGTCTCGGTCATCAGCTGCTTGATCTTGTCCCGATTATTGACATCGACATTGCGGAGATCGTTGATCTGGCGCTCGGCATCCGCTATATGGGCCTGCAGTACACCGGTCGATTCGGTAACCAAATGGCCGATCCTCTCGGTGACCGACGTCATCAGCAGATTCTGCCTCTCCTTTACCACTTTTTCGGCCAAGAAACTCTCAAAAAGATGGAGACGGCTTTTTTCCAGGAGTTCTTGGTCGCCCTTCACTTTGGCAAGCAAAGCCTGTTTGGCGGTCAAGGGAAAAATCGAGCTCGCGTCGACTTCCAAAGTTCTGGCAACTGAGTCGATTTGGGCGCGAATCGATTTCTCGATGACGTCGTCTCCGTGCAAATCCCCCCACATCGAATCGATCTTGTTCATGACCACCGCCAGACCGCTTCTTTTCTGCTGGCCCTGGCGGGAACCCCGAACATGGTTGCACCACATATCCAGATCGCTCTTGGTAACCCCGGTATCCGCTGCAAGTACGAAGATAACCGCTTGAGCGCTGGGCAGCATGTGCAAGGTCAACTCGGGTTCCGCCCCGAGTGCGTTGAGACCGGGTGTGTCCAGAATGGTAAGGCCTTCCTTTAAGAGGTAATGCGGAAAACTGATCAATGCGTGACGCCAGCACGGAATCTCGACGGTCTCCGGCGCCACCACCTGTCCCGGATGAAGATCTTCGTTGTACAGACCGAGCTGCTTCGCTTCTTCGAGCGGCACACGCTTGGTTGCGGTCAGCTCTTGAAATGCTTCCTGCATTTGCACCGGCGAGGTGCAATCCAATTCGATCTGCATCCAACTCTGCGGGTGTCGCTTGTATTCGCTGAGCGATGCCTGGTTCAGACGGCTCTCGATCGCCAAGAGTCGGATATAGGCACCGCCTTCGGGGTCGTAAAAGATCTCCGTCGGACACATGGTTGTTCTTCCGGGAGATGATGGCAAAAGCCGAACACCGGTATCCGAGAAAAACAAAGCGTTAATGAGCTCGGTCTTGCCTCGCGAAAATTCGGCGGCGAAGGCAAGCACAATACGATCCGCGCGCAAGCTGTCGAGCATGCCCAGAAGAGTTTCATTTACGGCATCGCTGTTCAATTCATGCTGATCAAGCCAGGAACGATATCGCTCAACCGCCTGGCTCAGTTGCTCACGCCACTGGCCGTAGCCTCGCAGCTTGTCTTCTAAATGAATGATGCTCATCTCCGACTCTCGACCCGATCGTCTAGTGGAATAAAGTGCAATTCTGGGGACAGTTGGGATGAAGTTTAGACCAATTCAAAATTCAGTCCATTTTCGAGAGCTCTGCCCACCATGCCGGCCAGCGTTTTGGAGAGCAGATTTTGAACCGCTTATCCCGGCCGGTTTCACCGGCCAGCAAAACCACATCGCGTTTGGCGACGCCGAAAACGTCTGCCAGGAAGTCGATTAGATAACGGTTTGCTTTGCCGTCGACAGGCGGCGCTTTGATGCGGATCTTGAGCCGATCGCCATGCAAACCCGCAATCTCGTCCTTACCGGCGCGAGGTTGTACGTGGACGTTCAGCACCAGTGCCTGGCCGTCCCAGGTATACCAATCGCTCAAGTCAGTTCAGCAGATTCGTGAGTTGCTGCAGCGGGGGCAGCACAAGCATTTTGGCGAGTTGTATGCCGATCAAGGGGATCAACGGCGAGAGATCGATACCCCCTATCGGCGGCAAAAGCCGACGGCTGAAGCGAAGCAGCGGCTCGGTAAGGCTGTAAAGGAGGGAAACCGCGGGGTTATAGCTCCCTGGACTGACCCAACTCAGGACCGCACGGATGATGATGGCGAAAAAATAGACATTGAACAGCAAATCCAAGAGCTGCACGACAGCCCACAGACTCAATGCCGCAAATGTGATCCGCGTATCCTGAAGCACGAATATCAGATAGCCGCTCAGCATTTGCAGCCCCAGCATCAAGACGAGCGAAGCCGTGTCGACGCGGCCGACGGACGGAATAAAGCGGCGGAACATGCGAAGCGGCGGGTGCGTGATCTTGATCAAGAACTGGGAAATCGGATTGTAGTAATCCGCATCGACCCACTGAAACAAGAACCGCAGCAGTATCGCGAATATATAAAGGCTGAAGAGCGTATCGATCAGAAAAACAGCGGGATTCACCAGAAAATCCGGAGACATCGTCAACCTCCCAGTTGCTTGGACAATTCTGCCGCCCGCGCATTTGCCGCCTTCATGGCGTCAAGCACGAGGCTACGAAGGCTTCCGCACTCGAATATCTCTATTGCCTTTTCCGTAGTACCGCCGGGCGAGGTAACCCTTCTTCTCAATTCCGCCGGACCGTCTTCGGATTCTATGGCGATGCGCGCCGCACCAAGCGCCGTCTGCTGGGTAAGAAGCCGCGCCGTAGCTTTGTCCATTCCCATTTCGGTCGCCGCATCCTCCATGGCCTCCATGAACAGAAAAAAGTAAGCGGGTCCGCTTCCGGAAAGCGCCGTCACCAAATCCAGGAGCTCTTCCTTTTCTACCCACACTGCGATGCCGACGGCACGGACTATCGCTTCCGCCACACTTCTATGTTCGGCGCTCGCTCGATCGTTCGCGTGCAATGCGGTAGCCCCCGTTTTCACGAGCGCCGGAGTATTGGGCATACAGCGCACGATGCTCGCGCCGCCACCCAGCCAGTGGTCCAGGGCGGCCTCGCGAACACCCGCGGCGATGCTGATCATCAGGGGGCCGCGTTGCCGCACGGGGCCGGCAATTTCTCGAGCCACCTGTTCAAGAATCTGCGGTTTAACGGCCAGCAACACGGTCTGGGAGCGCTCGACCAAGGATTTGTTATCTTCGAACGTATGGACGCCGAAACGGCTGGCCAAATCCTTCAGCTTCGCGGTGTCGACGTCCGACACGAAAATATTGTCCGCCGGATAGCCATCCGAAACGAGACCGCCGATCAGGCTGCTCGCCATATTTCCGGCGCCGATAAACCCTAAAGTTTGCTTTTTCATTTGAAATCATCTCCGAACCAACGGACGTATTCTAACCGAGACACGGCCCCAAAAACGTCCCGTTCGCCGTATAAGCCGACAAGTGTCCCTCAGCCGTCCGAAACGCTCCCGGCATCGAGCACGGCCATGTCACGGCCTGGCCTCGGCCCGAACAGCGCCGTGCCGATACGTACCATGGTCGAACCTTCCATGACCGCCGCTTCGAGGTCGTCGGACATCCCCATGGACAGCGTATCGAGCCCAAGGTGGCCCAAGCGTTCCGCGGCTTGCCGCAAGCTCCGGAACGATGCGCGCTGAAGGTCGATCGTGTCCGTCGGGGCCGGAATGGCCATAAGCCCGCGGACGCGAAGCCTAGGCAGTTCCGCGATCGCTTCGACCAACCCGTCGAGCTCCTCCGGGGCAACGCCCGATTTCGTCGCTTCTCCGCTGACGTTGACTTGAATGCAGATGTTGAGCGGCGGCAGCTCTTCGGGACGCTGATCGCTCAGGCGCTCCGCGATCTTGAAACGGTCGACGCTATGTACCCAGGAAAAACGAGCCGCGATCGACCTGGTTTTGTTGGATTGAATGGGTCCGATGAAATGCCAGCCGATATCGTAATGCGCCAACTTATCTTGCTTGGCCAGAGCCTCTTGAACGTAGTTCTCCCCGAACTCCCGCTGACCGCAGTAATAAGCGGCGGCAATCGCCTCTGCAGGCTGAGTCTTGCTTACGGCGATCAGCCGAACCGAACCCCGGCATCGACCGGCTGCCGTCTCCGCGAGTCGAATTCGCTCGCGTACGGCGTCCAGGCGCTGTTGTATTTGACTCCTCATGTTGCTGATACGTTTGTCTATACTTGCCCGGAGGGTAAGGGTATCTACCGACCAACGCTTACACAAGAGCCATTACAGAAGAGAATCCATGGATATCGCCGAACTGCTCGCTTTCTCCGTCAAGAACAATGCATCCGACCTGCATTTGTCCGCCGGACTTCCGCCGATGATCCGCGTGGATGGCGACATACGCCGCATCAATGTGCCGGCGCTCGACCACAAAGAGGTGCACGCGCTGATCTACGACATCATGAACGACAAGCAGCGGCGCGATTACGAGGAGTTTCTGGAGACCGACTTTTCGTTCGAGCTCCCCGGCGTCGCGCGATTTCGTGTCAACTCGTTCAACCAGGACCGGGGCGCGGCGGCGGTATTTCGAACCATTCCGTCCAAGGTTTTGACATTGGAGGAACTGGGTTGCCCCAAATTTTTCCAGGACGTCACCATGCACCCTCGCGGCCTGATCGTGGTCACCGGGCCCACCGGCTCGGGCAAATCGACCACCCTCGCCGCGATGATCGACCACATCAACTCGAACCAGTACTCTCATATCCTGACGATTGAAGACCCCATCGAGTTCGTGCACTCCAGCAAAAAATCGTTGATCAACCAACGCGAAGTTCACCGGGATACTTTGGGTTTCAACGAAGCCTTGCGCTCGGCTCTGCGCGAAGACCCCGACGTGATTCTGGTCGGCGAAATGCGCGACCTGGAAACCATCCGCCTCGCGTTGACCGCCGCCGAAACCGGTCACTTGGTTTTCGGTACCCTGCACACCAACTCGGCTGCCAAGACCATAGACCGCGTCATCGACGTTTTCCCGGCCGCCGAAAAAGGCATTATTCGGTCGATGCTGTCCGAATCCCTGCAGGCCGTGATCTCCCAGACTCTGCTCAAGAAAAATGGCGGCGGACGCACGGCGGCCTGGGAGATCATGGTGGGCACGCCGGCGATCCGCAACCTCATCCGCGAAGACAAGGTCGCACAGATGTACTCGGCCATCCAGACCGGTCGCAAGGACGGCATGCAAACGCTCGACCAGCACTTGCAGGAACTGGTCGAAAAAGGCGTCGTGGCGCGTGCCGCCGCTCGGGTCAGAGCCGTCAATAAAGCCGCATTCTAAAGCCGGAGAACAAGCTCGTGGACTTCGAATCCTTGCTCATGCTGATGACGCAGAAAAAAGCGTCCGACCTCTTCATCACCACCAATAAAGAACCGTGCATGAAGATCGACGGCGTCATTCAGCCGATATCGAACGCCAAGCTGAGCAAAGAGCAGGCGCGGCAGATCGTTATCGGGATCATGAACCAACGCCAGCGCGACGAATTCGAGAATACCAAGGAGTGCAATTTCGCGATTTCAGCGCCCGGCCTAGGTCGCTTCCGCGTCAGCGCCTTCATTCAAAGAGACACCGCCGGAATGGTGTTACGGCGGATCGAAACGAACATTCCGACGGTCGATGATCTGAATCTGCCGCCGATCCTCAATGAATTATCGATGACCAAACGCGGCTTGATCCTGTTCGTCGGTGCGACCGGAACGGGAAAATCCACATCGCTGGCGGCCATCATCAAACATCGGAACGAGCATTCGAGCGGGCATATCATCACGATCGAAGACCCGCTGGAATATGTGCATCCGCATGCCGGCTGCATCGTCACCCAGCGCGAGGTCGGGATCGATACCGAATCCTACGAGGTGGCGCTCAAGAATACGCTGCGGCAGGCACCCGACGTTATTCTGATCGGGGAAATCCGGACCCGCGAGACGATGCAGCATGCCATCACCTTTGCCGAGACGGGCCATCTCTGCCTTAGCACGCTGCACGCCAACAACGCCAATCAGGCGTTGGACCGAATCCTTCACTTTTTTCCTGAAGAGATGCACCCGCAGCTATTCATGGATCTATCCCTCAACCTCCGGGGCATCATCGCTCAACAGCTCATTCGCAGGGCCGATGGCAAGGGACGATATCCGGCGGTGGAAATTCTCTTGAACACCCCGCTCGCTTCAGATCTCATCCGAAAAGGCGAGGTACATAAGCTGAAGGAACTGATGAAACATTCACGGGAACAGGGTATGCAAACCTTCGATCAAGCCTTGTACGATCTGTACAAGGCCGGAAAGATCACGTACGAGGATGCCCTACATGCCGCGGATTCGAAAAACGAAGTCAGACTGATGATCAAGCTGGGCGAGGAAGGCAACCTCGAGAAATATGCGGGCCGGAATGACACCATGTCCATCGCGGACGACAATTGACCTCCTCGTAAAAACTCCACGCCCTTTACCTGCGTTCTGATCAGTACGCGAGACGGATGCGACGCTCGTCCTTCCCCGCTCTACCGCTTCAGGCGGGCCGTCACGTCTCGCAATACGGACTCCACCAACCTCTCGTCCTCGCTGGCATACCGTAGCGCATCCCTCTCACGCCTCAGCCAGGTGAACTGCCGCTTGGCGAATTGGCGGGTGGCGATGATACCGCGCTCGATCATGGTACCGCGGTCGTATTCGCCCTCGAGATAAGCCCAGACCTGTCGATAGCCGACGGCGCGAATGGAGGGCAGATCGGCGTGGAGATCGTCCCGTTCGTGCAAGGCGCGGACTTCGTCGATAAATCCGCCTTCGATCATGGTCAAGAAGCGCTGGCGAATCCGTTCATGCAGGGCCTCGCGGCTTGCCGGTGCGACGATGAGTTTGATCAGATCGAACGGCAAAGGCGGCGATCGGGTCTCGGCGCACAGCACGGACAGCGGAACCCCGGTCGCGTGGTATACCTCCAGGGCCCGCTGGATGCGCTGGGGATCGTTGGGATGAATGCGAAGCGCAGCTTCCGGGTCGATTCGACCGAGTTCCTCGTGCAGTTTCGCCCAGCCGACCCTCGCCGCTTCCTCGTCGATCTGCCGCCGAATCTCGGGATCGGCAGCGGGCAGACTCGAAAGCCCGTAAAACAAGGCGTTGAAGTACAGCATCGTGCCGCCGGCGAGAATCGGCAGCTTGCCGCGGCTTATTATGTCCTGCATCGCCGCGAGCGCCTCGTCCCGAAAACGCCCGGTGGAATAGGATTCGGCTGGATCAAGAATGTCGATCAGATGGTGCGGAATGCCTGCCCTTTCCTCCAAGCTCGGCTTGGCGGTGCCGATGTCCATGCCCCGGTAAACCAGTGCGGAATCGACGCTGATCACTTCTCCGTCCAGCGTCTTGGCCAATTCGATGGCCAGCCGCGTTTTGCCTGAGGCGGTCGGCCCCATCAGGGCGATAGCGGGTGGTAATTCAGTCACTGGCCGCGCATGAACAAGCGGTTCAGATCCTTGAGGCTTAGCTCGACCCAGGTCGGGCGCCCGTGGTTGCACTGGCCGCTGCGCTCCGTCGCTTCCATGTCGCGGAGCAGCGTGTTCATTTCCGGCACGGTCAGCTTGCGGTTGGCCCTGATCGATCCGTGGCAGGCCATGGTCGCCAGAACCTCGTTCATGGACTGCTCGATCCGGACGCTCCGTCCATGCTGGTTGAGATCGGCCAACACATCGCGCACCAGGCGCTCGCCATCCGCATCCGCCAGCAAGGCCGGCACCGCTCGCAACATGAGCGTATCCGGGCCGCTTCGGCGAAGTTCGATGCCCAGGGTTTCGAATACAGCGGACGCCTCCTCCGCCAAGTCGGCTTCGGCTGCGGTAACCTGAATTCGGATAGGCAGCAGCAAGGGCTGCATCGGAACCGATCCCGCGCAGACCTGCTCCTTCAGCTTTTCATAGGTGATGCGTTCGTGGGCGGCGTGAGCGTCCACCACGATCAGCCCGTTGCGGCTCTCGGCCAGAATGAAAGCGCCATGAAGATGCGCCACCGCAAAACCGAGTGGCGGAGTCGTTTGCTCATCTGGCTCCGGTTCCTGCGGCGCTTCCGGCTTAGGAGCCGGAGCGGAATAAAGATCGGCATAACTTTGAATCGCCTCGGCCACTTGCAACGGCAGCGTAGCTTGGCGGTGCGGTTTAGAAAACTCGGGTGCCGAAACTGCACGCGCCGGCCTGTCTTCCGGATGGGGCACCGCCTCGGCCTCGACAGCCCGCGGCTTGATCTCGGCCAAAGCCCGGTGCAACGCGCGAAACAGAAAATCGTGCACCGTCCGGGAATCGCGGAAACGC
The DNA here is from genome assembly GCF_002005105.1 of Methylocaldum sp. 14B. Taxonomy (GTDB): domain Bacteria; phylum Pseudomonadota; class Gammaproteobacteria; order Methylococcales; family Methylococcaceae; genus Methylocaldum. The sequence goes on from NZ_MSCV01000011.1 coordinate 19,741, forward strand.
ACTTCGAGTTTGGCGGGATGAGCATTGACATCGACCAACGTCGGGTCCAGCTCCAGATACAGCACGTACACCGGCTGGCGCCCGTGGTAAAGCACGTCCTGATAAGCTTGCTTCACGGCATAGCTCACCAGCTTGTCCCGGACCAAACGCCCGTTGACGTAGAAGAACTGCATGTCGGCCTGGCTGCGGGAGAACGTCGGAAACCCCACCCACCCGGAAAGCCTGAGACCCGCCGCCGAAAACTCCACCGCCAGCGCGTTTTCCAGAAACGCCTCACCGAGCACCAAGGCCAGGCGTCGCTCGATTTCGGCCTGGGTTTCCGCCGGCCGCAAGCTCAATACCGTCCGCTCGTCGTGCTTCAAGGAAAATCCCACTTCAAACCGGCTCAGCGCCATACGCTTGATCAGTGTTTCGATATGGGAGAACTCGGTCTTTTCCGACCGGAGAAACTTCCGGCGCGCCGGCGTGTTGTAGAAGAGATCGCGAACCTCCACCGTCGTGCCTTCGGGATGGGCCGCCGGCTGCACGTCGAAATCGGTTTCCGTCCCGTCCGCGGTGACACGCCAGGCGCAACGCTCGCCGCGTATCCGCGAGGTCAGCGTCAAGCGCGCCACCGAACTGATGCTGGGCAAAGCTTCGCCCCGGAATCCCATGCTGGAGACCCGCTCCAGATCCTCCAGACTGGCGATTTTGCTGGTGGCGTGCCTGGACAGGGCGAGCGGCAATTCCTCTCTATCGATGCCGCAGCCGTCGTCGCGGATGCGCATCATGCGCAATCCGCCCTGTTCCACGTCGATGGCTACCGAGCGCGCGGCGGCGTCAAAGGCATTTTCGACCAATTCTTTCACCACCGAGGCGGGGCGCTCGACCACCTCCCCGGCGGCGATTTGGTTTATGAGTTGCGGAGGGAGAATGCGGATGGGCATGGCAGATGGAATCGGCGATCGAGAAAACGGTTTGGCGGTTAGACAGAACCGCGGGAGCAAGGATTCAATACCTTGCTATTCTCGGGAAAATACAGAAATTATGAAAGACGGGGATAAAGGTGCTTTTGCCGACCTTCGGCGCAAGCGTTCTATTTTCGAATGACCGGCTTCTTGCCGTCGGATTCGGCCACGCTCTCCAGAGCATCGGCCATGCGCAGATCGACCGGAACCATCGGCCGAATTTCGGCGAAATAATTGCGGATGCCGTCGAATATGGCGCGAGCCACCTGATCCTGATGGCTCGAATTGCGCAGATTACGCTCTTCGTCCGGATTGGATATGAACGCCGTCTCCACCAGTATCGAGGGAACGTCCGGCGACTTGAGCACCGCAAAACCGGCTTTTTGCACGTCTCGGTGATGTAGATGGAAATCCTTTCTTAGCTCTCCCAATACCTTTGCGGCCGCGCGGTTGCTGGCGTCTAGCGTGGCGGTTTGCGACAGATCGAGCAGCACCGAGGCCAGCAATTTGTCTTTTCCCCCGAGCTGAACGCCGCCCACCAAAGCGGCGTTTTCCCGGTCCGCCAGCCAGCGCGCCGCTTCGCTGGAAGCGCCGTGATCCGACAGAATGAATACGGAAGACCCCTTTACGTCATTGGCGACGTAGGCGTCCGCGTGCAGGGAAATAAACAAATCCGCCTTCGCCTTGCGGGCGAGTTCCGCCCGTTCGCGCAAATCGACGAACTGATCGCTCTTGCGCACCATGACCGCCCGCATGCCCGGTTCGGCTCGGATCAGCCGTTCGAGCTTGCGGGCGATAGCCAGCACCACGTCTTTTTCATAGGTTCCGTTGGGACCAATCGCCCCGGTATCTTTGCCGCCGTGGCCGGCGTCGATGACGATCACCCGCTCCTTGGCCAGCGCCGGCTTCAGGAAACGGACCGGCCTCGCTTCGCCCGGCGAGCTTCCGGCCTTGGCCGCGACCGGCTTGGGAGCCGCTTTCGGCGCCGCAGCAATCTTAGTCGGTTTTGCCGATTTGACCGGCTCCTTGGAAGCCGCCTTGTCTCCCGCCGGTGCGGCCGAAACCGGGGGCGTCAGTTCGAGCACCAGGCGCGAGCTTCCCTTGAGACGGGTGACGTAAGACTTGTATCCGGCCGGGCGTTTAAGATCGAGCAAAATCCTGGGGCTGTCCTTGGCCTTGCCCGAAACCGGAATGAGCTTCGCGATCAGGGGATGGGACGCCGGGGGTTGTCCGAGTTTTCCGGACAGGGAAATATTTTCGAAGTCGATTTGCAGCTGATTCGGCTTGCTTCCGCGGGAGATTCGGTATTTGGGCGGCGCCGAGAAATCGAAAACCAGCCGTGAACTCTGCGCGGCGGACTCAAGCTTCACCGAGTTCATCTGCACGGGCGCGCCGAAAACCAGCGGCGCGTAGCCGCAAAACGTGAACACCAGCCATGTGATTAGAGTTTTTTTTTCCATGAACGAAGCCGCCATGCGTGAAAGCCCCCGGAAAACATAGTCCGAGCTGCGGAAAACCGCAAGGAAATAGGCTACTCGGCTTGCAGCCTGGCCAATACGGCTACACCGGAGTCGGTGCCGGCCGTTATCTCCGCGATGCGCCCCGTACCCGATATTTCCAGGCGGATCTCGAGATCCGCCTCGGGCAATAGCCCCGCGCCGCGCTCCGGCCATTCGATGAAGCAAACCGCGTTCGGCCGTAGATAGTCCCGGAACCCCATCCACTCCAACTCTTCCGGATCGTTCAGCCGGTACAAATCGAAATGGTAAACGATCCGCTCCTCGATCGGGTATTCTTCGACCAGCGTGAAAGTCGGGCTTTTCACCGGCCCCGAAAAGCCAGCTGCCCGGAGCCAGCCGCGCACGAAGGTGGTTTTGCCGGCGCCGAGGTTTCCGAGCAGGAAGACGAGCCCGTTCGACGACATGGCTCGATAGACGCGCTCGGCGAATGCGAGCGTTTCCGCCTCGTCCCTAAGAGTCACTTTCATAAATTGACGAGCCGGCGCAAAGGATCCATCAAATCGCAGGCCAAGAGTCCCCTTTCGCCGGCCTTCGCCGCCTCGTCGCCCGCCGCGGCATGCAATTGCACGCCCAAGGCCGCCGCCCCGAAAAGATCCAGACGTTGCGCCAGCAATCCCGCGATAACGCCGGTCAGCACGTCGCCCATGCCGCCGCTGGCCATGCCGGGATTGCCGGCGGTACAGACATAGGGCAATCCGTCCGGACCGCAGACCAGGCTGCCGGAACCTTTCAATACGGCTACGCCGCCGAACTTCGCCTGAAGGTCCCGAACGGCGCTGAATCGATCTTTCTGTATGTCCGCGGAAGACGAGTCGAGCAGCCGCGCCGCTTCCCCCGGATGGGGCGTGATGGTCCAGTTGTCCCGTTTGCGGGGGCTTTCCGCCAGAAGATTGAGCGCGTCGGCATCCGCCACGACCGGCAAATCGGTTTCCAACACCGTGCCGAGCAGCGCCTTCGCCCATTCCGAACGGCCCAGGCCAGGCCCGATAGCAACGACCGTGGCCCGCTCCAAGGGTATCCGCAAGTCCTCGGTGGTTTCGACGCCGTGGCACATCAGCTCCGGCCGGGTCAGGTTGAGCGAGTCGGCATGGGACTTCCGCGTGGCGATGCTAATCAACCCCGCTCCAACCCGAGCCGCGGCCTCGGCGGCCATGCGGGCGGCACCGCTGTAACCGCAATCGCCGCCGACCACCAGCACGTGGCCGAAATGGCCCTTATGGGCATAACGCGGACGCGCCGGCAAGCCGCGTTCCCACGGCGGCAGCAGCATGGCCGAAGGTTCGACGGAATATCGCACTTCCGGCGGTGTGCCCAGATCGGCAAAGACGATCTCGCCTGTGTATTCCGGACCTTCGCCGGTAAAGAGCCCCTGCTTGAGACCGATGAACGTCACGGTCAAATCGGCCTTGACGGCAACGCCCAGAGCGGAACCGGTATCGGCATGAAGCCCGGACGGAATATCCAGCGCCATCACCCGACCGGAGAACCGGTTGACGGCCCTGATCACGTCCGCGTAAAGTCCGTCGACCTTCCGATCCAACCCGGTGCCCAAAAGTCCGTCGACCAGCACTTCCGCACCCTCGAAATCGGCCGGGATAAAATCCAATATTTCGCCGCCCGTCGCTCGATAATCCTGGTAAGCCGCCAGGGCATCCCCCTTGAGATTCGCGGGCGGCGAAACCGGATAAACCCGCACGTCCATCCCCGCCTCGTGCGCCAAGCGGGCGACCACATAAGCGTCTCCCCCGTTGTTGCCGCCGCCGCAAATCGCCGACAGCGTGCGCGCTCCCGGCCAGCGTTCGTGCAAAGCGGCAAAGGCCGATGCGCCGGCGCGGCGCATCAACTCGATGCCGGGAATGCCCACCGTTTCGATGGCATAACGGTCCATGGCGCGCACGTCCTCCGCGCGATAAAGATCCTTCGGGAAACTTCGGCTGTATCGTTCGCTCATAACCCAGTAAGCTGTACCCAAACTACGCTCGTTCCGTTTACATTCTGGCTCAAACTCCGCACCGCCTCCACACTTCTGTGACTTCGTCCGCTCGCGATTACTCCGCTCTCGCCGCCAAAATCAAGACCTGGGGCAAAGAACTCGGCTTTCAGCAGGTCGGAATAGCCGATACCGACCTTTCTGCGGCCGAACAGCAGCTTCAAGAATGGATAGACGAGGGATTCCACGGAGAAATGGACTACATGGCGCGGCATGGCACCAAGCGCAGCCGTCCGGAAGAGCTGGTTCCCGGTACGCTCCGGCTCATCAGCGTACGCATGGATTATCTCCCGGAGAATCGAACCACGGTTAGGGAGCGGCTGGACGACCAGACCGCCGCGTTCATCTCCCGCTACGCCCTCGGCCGCGATTACCACAAGGTGCTCCGCAAGCGCTTACAGCAATTGGCCGAGCGCATCGCAGTCGAAATCGGCCCCTTCGGTTATAGGGTCTTCGTCGACAGCGCGCCGGTGCTGGAAAAGGCGCTCGCCGCCAAAGCCGGGCTCGGCTGGATCGGCAAGCACACCAATTTGATCAACCGCAAAGCAGGCTCGATGTTCTTCCTGGGGGAGATTTACACCGATCTCCCCTTGCCCATCGATGCCGAAACGACCAATCACTGCGGGAGCTGCACCGCCTGCATGGAGGTCTGCCCCACCCAAGCGATCGTTGCGCCTTATCGCCTTGACGCCCGGCGCTGCATCTCCTATCTGACCATCGAGTTGCGCGGACCGATTCCCGAAGAATTTCGCACCGCCATCGGCAACCGCATCTACGGCTGTGACGACTGCCAGCTCGTATGCCCGTGGAACCGCTATGCGCGGCTGACCGAGGAAGCGGATTTCATGCCGCGCCACGGTCTCGATACCGCCGGGCTGATCGACCTTTTCCGCTGGGATGAAGCGACGTTTCTACATAAGACCGAAGGCTCTGCCATACGCCGCATCGGTTACGAACGCTGGATCAGGAATATCGCCGTGGCCTTGGGTAACGCTGAAACGTCTACTAAAATCGTCGACGCGTTACGAGCGCGGATAGACGACCCGTTGCCTTTGATCAGGGAGCACGTGCGCTGGGCGCTTGCACGGCACTGCTCCAACGAGCGACAGCCGCACCGTGCGGGAGCCCAAGCGTCTTCTACGTCCTAAAGAAGCTCTGATTAAGAGCGTATCCCAGTAGGCCGTTCGCCCTGAGCCCTTCGACTCGGCTCAGGACAGGCTTGTCGAACGCTCTCCTGAGCCTGCCCTGAGCCTGTCGAAGGGGCATGAACGGAATCCACTTGCTCAGAGCTTCCTTAACGCCGCGTTTTCTTAGTGGCGGGAGCCGATGCTTTGACAAAGGCGGGACCCTTGATGCGAAGCTGGTCGGACAATTGCTTCAGAGTATCGTTGAGCGCGGCGCGGGTCGCCTGACCCAGGGCGCTCGCTGCAAACGCGGATTCCCCGCCCCCGACGCCGAACAAAGAGAAACCGCTGGTGGCGGATTCGGAGGTGAAGGAGCCGTGGGAAGTAATCGTTCCCACCATGCGGCCGCTGCTAGGCTCGACCACTTGCAGGTCCATGCCCACCGCCCCGGTTCGCCGGGCCTTGGTGTTTTCCCAAGTCGGATTGGCGGCAGATACGGCAGCACCGGCGATGCCCGCGGCGGGTGTCCCCGAAACGGCGCCCGCGATGCCGAGCACTGTTCCTGCCCAGCCGAGCGATCCACCTTTGCGCTCGTCGTTGGCTTCGGCAACCTCGTTGAATTCCGTGATCGTACCCTTGATCACGAACGGCCCGACCTCGCCGGGATTCAGCAGCTTTGCGGGATTGCTTTCGTTCTTGCGGTAATGTTCGTAGTCGACGACCACGATGTTCCCTACGTTGCCGAGGGCACTGATTAATTGCGCGGCGACGCCTTGCCCGACGCGATCGCTCATACCTTGATGGTCGGGCGTGTAAGCCCCCGGTGCCGTAGGTGCGGCCCCTCCGAGAATACCCCAGCCGAAGGGTCCCCAGCCGTAGCGGGCCCCGGTCGGAGCCTGTGTCACGCCGCCCCCCGAACCGGTTCCGACACTCAAAGGCTCCACCGTGACGACGTACATGGGTTGAGAACCGTCGAACGGAATCCGCACCACTTCCACCTGCGTCGAAACCGGCGCCACGTGCGTGGCCTGCACCGACGATTTATCCACCGTCGCCGCGCAGCTCACGAGAAATGGAACCGCTGCCCCCACTAACCAAGACTTTAGTTTCATTATTCTTCTCCGGTTATTTTCGTTTGTTGTCGTCCCACGCCGAAAGTCCGGCGTAAACCCACGCCGTTGAAGGTTAGCACACTGCACTACCGCGTCCCAAAGCTGCCGCGCCAAGCCGATGCGGCGGATTCGGCGTTCCGCCCTCCCTCGACATAGCGTAAAATCCGGTGCATTCGTCTCCAACTCGTAAGGAGTTAACGCCCATGAACTTTTTTTTTCGCGTGCTGCTCGCCGCAATCGCTTTGTCCGCCCTGCAAACCGTCCGGGCGGAAGACGAATGGCAGGGCACCACCCTTTCGGACCAGACTCTGGAGAAAGTCAACCTGGCTTTAGTCGCATACCAGACCTGCGTCAACAGCGAAACCCGTGCGCGGGTCGGCGAGCAGGCGGATTCGCGTGCACTCACCGATCGCGTTTTGAAAACGTGCGAAGAGAAGCTGTCGAAGGTCAAGGCGGCGTTCGATAGCGAAAAAGTACCCGGCACGATCTCCGAACGATATATGCGCAGCCGCCGTACTCAGGCCGCACGTCAGGTCCTGCGCACATTGATGGGTGCTCAGGCGGCTCAAGCCGCGACCGGGCAGCCCTAATACGATCGTCCTACCCCGCGCTTAGTTTTCGGCCGGCTGTCCCGCCGATGCCGGCGGCTGTATTTGCCGCACCAACCGCGCCTGCGTCCCAGGGCACCACTCAACGCAAAGAGGATCCGAATGCAATTCGACCCAACTCTCATTCCGACCACGCTCGACGCCGTACACATCGGACTTGCAGCCCTCGTGGTCATTCTGCTGATTCTGCAGATCCTTCTGCTGTCCGTAGCCGTCATCGCTTTGATGCGCCGTGGGCGGCGGGCAGCCGAACCAGTCGTTGCGCCGGTCCCCGCCGGACCGGCCCCCGTTCCGGTCAGGGAGGCACCCAAACCCTTGGAAGTCGTCAAACCGGAACGGCCGGAGCCGGTGGTTGTCAAAGAAGCCACACCGGATGCGGCCCTACAGCTTCTCGGACTTTTGCAGAAAGAAGCCCGTTTTATCGACTTCGTTCAGGAGAACGTCGGCGCCTATTCCGACGCCGAGATCGGCGCGGCGGCTCGAGTCGTACACGAGGGATGCCGCAAAGTATTGAGCCAGCATTTCGAGCTTGAACCGGTGCGCAAAGAGCAGGAGAACTCCCGCGTTACTCTGCCCAAAGGCTTCGACGCTTCAAGCGTAAGGCCCACGGGCAACATCGTCGGCGATCCGCCGTTCACCGGCACATTGATACACCGCGGCTGGCGCGCTACGGCCGTCAGACTGCCCAAGATCGCCGAAGGACATGACGTACGCATCATCGCCCAAGCAGAGGTGGAATTGTGAGCGAAACCCAGTATTCCGTCGGCATCGACCTCGGCACGACCAACAGCGTCGTGTCCTATGTCGATCTCAGCCAGTGCGACGGCGAAAAAGCGCCGATCGAGGTTTTGGATATCCCGCAATTGACGTCGCCCGGTACGGTCGGCGAAAAAAGGCAGTTGCCTTCGTTTCTTTACCAGGCTCACGAGGCCGAGCTCGCACCGAGCGACATCGTGTTGCCCTGGAACGAACATCCGGAAGCCATCGTCGGTGACCTGGCAAGGCAACTCGGCGGCAAAACGCCCATCCGGCTGGTAAGCAGCGCCAAGAGCTGGCTATCTCACAGCGGCGTCGATTGCCGCGCGCCAATTCTGCCCGTTCAGTCACCGGAGGAAGTAAAGCGCGTTTCGCCTCTTCAAGCGTCGATCGAATATCTCCGCCACATGCGTGACGCATGGAACGACCGCTATCCCGACGCGCCCCTGAGCGAGCAGGAACTGGTGATCACCGTACCGGCGTCCTTTGATCCGGCGGCTCGGGAACTGACCGTGGAAGCCGCCCACGCCGTGGGCCTGCGCCAGGCCATTCTGCTCGAGGAGCCGCAGTCGGCGCTGTACAGCTGGATTCAGACCAGCGAAGGAAAATGGCGCGAGCAGGTCAAGCCGGGCGACATCATTCTCGTCGTGGACGTAGGCGGCGGTACCACCGATTTGTCGCTGATCGCCGTGACCGAGGAGGAAGGCAATCTGATCCTCAACCGCGTCGCCATCGGCGATCACATTCTCCTCGGCGGGGACAACATGGACCTCGCCTTGGCTTATGTCTTGAAAATGAAGCTCGAAGCCGAGGGCAAACGGCTGGAACCTTGGCAGATCCAGGCACTCATGCACGGCTGCCGGGACGCCAAGGAATCCTTGCTGTCCGACTCGGATACCGACGAAGTCGCCGTCGTCGTCCCCAGCCGCGGTTCGTCGCTCATCGGCGGCACGCTGCGTACCAGCCTGACCCGCGACGAGGTCGGACGTACCCTGGTCGAAGGCTTCTTTCCGAAGGTGCAAATCACAGACCGTCCTGCCGTTCAGGCTCGCACCGGTCTGACCACCCTGGGCCTTCCGTATGCCAAGGACGCACGGATCACCTGTCATCTCGCCGCCTTCCTGAGCCGACAGATCGGCGCGACCGGCGAATTGCAGGGATTCAACCTCCCTGCCGATGCCCAGTTCCTGCATCCGACCGCGCTGCTCCTCAACGGGGGTGTATTCAAGTCCGAGGCGCTCGAAAAGCGCTTGCTCGATGTACTCAATAGCTGGCTTCAGGCCGACGACGCACCGCATGCCCGACTGCTGCACGGCGCCGACCTGGATCTAGCCGTGGCCCGTGGTGCCGCTTATTACGGCTATGTCCGCAAAGGTCGTGGGGTCCGCATCCGCGGCGGCACCGGTGCTGCCTATTACGTGGGCGTCGAGAGCGCCATGCCCGCCGTACCGGGCTTCGCCCCGCCGATCGAGGCCCTGTGCATCGCGCCTTTCGGCATGGAGGAAGGTACCGAGGCGGATCTGCCGCCTTACGAGTTCGGATTGGTCGTGGGCGAGCCAGTGCGCTTCCGTTTCTTCGCGTCCAACGTCCGCCGCGACGACGTGGTCGGCACGCGCCTCGACTACTGGTCGGAAGACGAAATGGAAGAACTGGACGAAATCGAGGTCACCTTGCCGGCAGAAGAGTACCAGGCGGGCGATGTGGTCCCGGTTCATTTGGCCGCCAGGGTCACCGAAGTGGGCACGCTGCAACTGGAAGCGGTCGCTAAGGACGGCGACAAACGCTGGAACGTCGAATTCGATGTCCGTGCAGGCGAAAAGCCCTTGCCGTCGGATGAAAATGTCGCACCGGAGGAACCGATCTTAGGCAATCTCTCCGAGCGGGCGACCGAAACCGCATCCGACGAAGCAGCTTCGGAAGCACCTGGCGACGACGCTTCGGCCAAAAAAAGTTTTTGGTCTTTCAATAAATAATCCTGCAAACCGCAGGGGCAATGCCCCTGCGGCCATCCTCACCCATGCCCGCATCATCAAGCCAGACGCCTCGCTATCTTGTCGGCATCGATCTCGGCACGACCCACACCGTGGTCGCCCATGCAGACCTCACCAAAGGTACTCCGGCCGAAATCGAGCTTTTTCAAATCGACCAATTGGTTGCGCCGGGCGAAGTGGCGGCTGAACCGCTGCTGCCGTCTGTTCGCTATCACGCATCGCCGGACGAACTGACCGTAGCGGACGTGCGATTGCCCTGGCCTTCTTCGGAGCCGGAGTCGGCTTATCGTCCGATCATCGGCAAGCTGGCGCGGATCTTGGGCTCGAAAAGCCAGGGACGTTTCGTGACCAGTGCCAAGAGCTGGCTGTCCCATGCCGCCGCGGACCGGACCGCCGCTATCCTCCCCTGGGGCGCGCCGGAGGAGATTCCGAAAATCTCTCCGGTCGAAGCCAGCGCGAGCTACCTCCGCCACGTGCGTTCGGCCTGGAATCATCACCATCCCGAGGCGCCACTGGAAGAGCAGGAGATCGTGGTGACCGTACCGGCCTCATTCGACGAGGCCGCACGCACTCTAACGCTCGAAGCCACCCGGCTGGCCGGATTCGCGACAGTGCGCCTGCTCGAAGAGCCGCAAGCGGTCTGTTACGACTGGCTCTGGAACCACCGCCAGTCCTTACGTCAGCAGCTCGGCGGCGTGCGCTTGCTGCTGGTCTGCGACGTCGGCGGCGGCACCACGGACCTGACCTTGATCAAGGTCGAGCCAGGCGAGGACGAACCCAAGCTCACCCGTATCGCCGTCGGCAATCATCTGATGCTGGGCGGGGATAACATCGATCTCACCTTGGCTCATCTTGCGGAACGCCGCCTGGTGGGCGAGGATCGAAAGCTGTCTGCGGCCGAGCTTTCCCAACTGGTCGAACAATGCCGGTTAGCCAAGGAACGGCTGCTGGCTCCCGATGCGCCGGAAGCCGCGACCGTAACACTACTCGGCACGGGAGCCCGGCTCATCGGAGGCGCGCGCTCGGTCGAGCTGACCCGAAGCGAGGTCCATGGCATCGCTCTCGACGGTTTTTTCCCGATGGTGAGCCTCGCCGATCATCCCGACCGAAAACGCAGCGGCGTCGTCGAATTCGGCCTGCCCTACGCCGCCGATCCCGCGATCAGCAAGCATCTGGCTGCTTTTCTGATTCACCACTTCGAAACTGCGCGAGAGGCCCTCGGATCGGACTCCGCCGACCCCATTCCCGATGCCGTTCTTCTCAACGGTGGCGTGTTCCGCAGCTCGACCATAGCCCAGCGTCTCGTAGAACTTGTGACGTTCTGGGGAAAACAACGCCCCGTCCTGCTCAAAAACGACCGTCCCGATCTGGCAGTAGCCTACGGCGCGGTAGCCTACGGACTCGCGCGGCGCGGCCATGCCGTTCAGCGCATAGGCGGCGGCTCGGCGCGCAGCTATTTTCTGGTGGTAGAAACCGGCCGGGACGAGATCCCCAAGGGTATCTGCATTCTGCCGCGGGGGACCGACGAGGGCCGGGAGATCGTGTTGACCGACCGCACCTTCCTGCTCAGGCTAGGACAACCGGTGCGTTTCAACCTGGCCTCAACCAGCGAGGACCGGCGTTTCCAGCCGGGAGACCTTGCCGAAATCGACGGAGACCGTTTCGTTCACTTGCCGCCCCTCGCTGCTGTCTTGGAGCGGGAAAGCGCACAAGGGCGAACGGAGCAAGCCGTGCAGATCGCCGCATCCCTAACCGAGGTCGGCACTCTCGATTTGCACTGCGTAGCAGCCGACGATCCCGACCGGCGATGGAGGATCGAGTTCCAATTGCGGCAGGCCGTCCCGCAGACGGTTTTGCCCGAAGCCCGGCACTACCCGCGCCTCGATGAAGCCGTCGAGAAAGTCCGCCTGGTGTTTGGGAAAAAAGCGAAAGCGGCCGACACCAAGCTGGTCAAAGGATTGCGCGGCGAACTTGAAAAGATTCTCGGACCGCGAGCGGATTGGGACACCGCCTTATTACGCGATTTGTTCGGCGCCCTGCTGGAAGGCCTGCCTCATCGGCGGCGATCGGCCGAGCACGAGCGCCTGTGGTTCAGCCTGACCGGATATTGCCTCCGTCCCGGATTCGGCTATCCCTTGGACGATTGGCGGGTTGAACAGGTCTTCGCGATTTACGGGCAAGGTCTGCAATTCGTCAACGAAATCCAGAACTGGACTGAATGGTGGACGTTCTGGCGCCGCCTGGCTGGCGGCTTGAACGAAAAGGCGCAGCTTTCGATATTCAAGGATGTGGCCGACTTCATCAATCCGGAAACCGCCAAGCGCGGCAATCTCCCTGCCCTCGCCAAAAAGCGCAGCTATGAGGACATGGTGAGACTTGCGGCCGTACTGGAACGGCTCCCCGTATCCCAAAAGGCCGAATTGGGAAGCTGGCTTCTCCAGCGCCTGTCCAAGCCCAGCGAACCCGCCGAAAGCTGGTGGGCGCTAGGCCGCGTCGGTGCTCGCGTACCGTTCCACGGCAGCGTGCATAACGTGGTTTCCCGCGTCACGGCCGGGGAATGGCTGGCCCAGATCCTGAGCCGCGACTTCAAAAAAGAGCCGCATGCCGGCTTCGCCGCCGCTCTCATCGCGAGACTCAGCGGTGACCGGGAGCGTGACATCGATCCGGCGCTGAGGCAACGCGTCATCGAGCGGCTGAGAGTCGGCAAAGCGCCGGACTCCTGGATTGGCATGGTGTCCGAAGTAAAAGAACTTTCCGAAGCCGACGAAAAACGCATCTTCGGCGAGGCATTGCCCCCCGGCCTGAAGCTGATTGCCTGATGCGGCGAAGTCCGTAGGATGCGCTGAACGAAGGGAAGCGCATCGTTAGCGATAAGCTGCCGGAGCCATAAAGCCGCCCATTCCCATTCAGCTTCCGTTCAGGAACAGAAGACTATCTTCATCCTGCCGGCAAATCTCACGGGTTTGAATCCGGCGCCAGTTTCGAGTTTTTGAACGGGGGATCAAGTCATGAGACCGCTGAATAAAATCATAGCCCTAAGCACAATCGCCTTACTCGCCTTTGCATCGGGCGCGCGCGCCGACCGCGACCATTGGGGCCACGGCCATCATCGCGGCCACCACGATCATGGGTATCGTCACCATGGTCACTACGATCATGGACATCATCACCACGGCCATGATCATCACCGCCCGAGAGTGATTCACCATTACTACGAGCCTGCGCCACGTTATTACCGGCCGCCGCGCGTGGTACATCGCCATATTCACCATTACCAGCCGCCGCGAGTCGTCTATCACGACGATTACCCTTCCTATTACGGCCGTAGCAGCGGTTTGTCCGGAGCCATACCGATCGTCGCGGGTGGCGTCCTCGGCGGCATGGTTGGAGAACAAGTCGGCTACGGCAATCATGGCGCCATCATCGCCGGCTCGGTAGCCGGAGCCGTCTTGGGACACGAGATCGGCCACTGATCCAGGAACATCATTGACCCGTGGCTTGGTAGAGCCCGTTGTCGGTCTGGAAACGACAGTGTTATTCTGCGCTCACCTCAGTGCCGGGCGGCATTTTGCGGCCCGGCTCATACTTCGGAAACGCCCTAGTCGCATCGAGCCGCGTGATAAACAAACGCTTTTTGTCCTTCACCCTGGGCTGTTCGCTGCTGATGGCATTTCCGTCCTATTCACAGCCGCCGTTCGGTCCGGAGGGTTTGATGACGCCGTTCATCGCGCGCCAGCCTCAGTTCGGGCCCGGCATAAGCCTAGACGAGGCTGTTCAGCGCATCCGGCGTGAAACCGGCGGTCGCATACTGGCTGCCGATACCATCAGAAATAACGGCACGATCACTTATCGCATCAAAGTGCTCATGCCGGACGGCCGCGTGCGCGTCTTCCATGTCGACGCCAACCGATGAGACACCAAAGGCGCCAGTCCGGAATGATCGCTGCGGTTGGCTCCCGTGCCGAAACTCCGCTGCCACGAGTGATGTCGGCTAAGTCCCTCAAACAAGCTGCGTTCAAGCGAGTTTCATGCGCCTACTGATCGTCGAAGATGAAACCGAGCTCCGCTCTCAGCTGAAGTCGCGCTTGCAAGCCCTCGGTTACGCTGTCGACACCGCGGCCGACGGCAAGGAAGCAGTTTTTATGGGAAACGAATATCCGTTCGATCTGGCTATCGTCGATTTAGGGCTGCCGCTGGTGTCCGGCATCGACGTCATCAGACATTGGCGCGCCGACGGCATCAACTTTCCGATTCTGATCCTCACCGCGCGCGACCGCTGGCAAGACAAGGTGGAAGGGCTGGACGCCGGAGCCGACGATTACCTGAGCAAACCCTTCCATTTCGAAGAACTGCTCGCCCGGACCAAGGCGCTGTTGAGGCGGTCCGCCGGCATCGCGCAATCCCTGCTGCGGTGCGGCCCTATCGTGCTCGATACCGGAGCACAGAGCGTACGTGTCGACGGCCAGCCGGTGGAGTTGACCGCGCAGGAATACAAGGTTCTCGAATATCTGATGCTGAATACCGGCAAGGTCATCTCCAAAACGGCCCTAACCGAACACATCTACGACCAGGAATTCGATCTGGACAGCAACGTGATCGAAGTCTTCATCGCCAGGCTGCGTCGGAAACTCGATCCCCAGAACGTCCATCGCCCCATAGAGACGCTCCGCGGACGCGGCTACCGGTTTACCCTGGAACGCACGCCCGGATGACCTATTCCCTTCGGACGAGGGGACTGCTCGTCGCCAGTGTGGTGCTGATCGCCTTTCTCAGCGCAACCGGGCTGGTCCTCGACAAGGCCTTCCGCGACAGCGCAAAGGCGGCCATGCGCGACAGGCTGCAAGGGTTTGTCTATACCCTTCTGGCCGGCTCGGAACTCGATGCCCGAGGCGTCATGAAGGGCCCCGAAAACCTGCATGAGCCTCGCTTCAATCAAACCGGGTCCGGGCTTTACGCCGACATCCGTCGAGGCAACCGCAAGCCGGATTGGCGATCCCCCTCCGCAGCGGGTATTGAAATTCCCTCGACACTCACACCCCAGACCGGCACTGCCACATTCAGCAGCGCCGTATTGGAAGACGGCACGCCGGTTTATGTGCTCAGTTTCAGCGTACTGTGGGAGGAAGAGGGGCGCAGAAGACCGGTTCGCTGCGTGTTTCGCGTGGCCGAGACCCTGGACGGATTCTACGCAGAAGTCAATCAATTCCGGCGCAGTCTCTGGAGCTGGCTCGGAGCCGCGGCGCTAGTGCTGCTACTGGTGCAAGGCGCTATTCTCCGCTGGGCGTTCTCGCCGCTCCGCCGGGTCGCGGCCGACCTTTCGGCCATCGAGGCGGGCCATGCCGACAAACTCGTTGGCCAGTATCCGGAAGAACTGCGCGGACTGACCGACAACCTCAATGCTCTGTTGGAGAATGCACAGTCCCACCTTGCCCGGTATCGGGATGCGCTGGGCGATCTCGCGCACAGCCTGAAAACCCCGCTCGCCGTGTTGCGCGGCGCCATCGAAAAACAGAATTCGGACGCCGACAGCGAAATCGGCGCGGTAGCCCAGGAACAGATCGACCGCATGACTCGAATTATCGAGTACCAACTGAAGCGAGCCGCCGCCTCCGGGCGAACCCACCTGACTCCGCCGGTCAGTGTCGCGGAAAAGTCCCGCCAAGTCGCGGCCGCACTGGCCAAGGTCTATGCCGAAAAACAGGTCGACTGCCGAATCATGGTCGAGGACGACGTCGTCTTTCACGGCGACGAGGGCGATTTGCTCGAGATCCTTGGGAACCTACTCGACAATGCCTTCAAGTGGTGTCGAAGCCGAGTCGAACTGAGCGCCCGGACGGTTTTGGAACCGCTGGGAACGAGCTCGCATCTCGAATTGCGGGTGGACGACGACGGCCCCGGAATTGCCGAAGATGTGGCCGAGCGCGTTACCCGCCGCGGTGAGCGCACCGATACCTCGGTGCCGGGACACGGCCTGGGCCTCGCCATCGTGGATTCCATCGTGCGGACCTATCTCGGCCAGCTCGTGATCGAGCGAAGCCCGCTCGGGGGGGCAGCAATCCTGATTCGGAATGTCGGCTAACATGGTCCGCATCGAATAGTTCGATAAATTGTCTCGAATTCGATCTAATGAAAGGGTTATCCGGGCGCTCCCCGGATGACCGTTTGCGATTGGAAGGGCGGCTTCGGCGCTCCCGAAGACGCCGTTTGCGATTGGAATGTGAATTCGCCTTTTACTCACTACTTTTTACCGTATTTTCATCCGGAGAAAACCATGGCCGAAGCCACTTCGAACGACACTCTGACCTTGACTCCGCCCCAGCCGGTCCCCGAAATCGACGAGGAACAGGCGACCAGCATGGTTAAACTGGATCAGGAAACCATTTCCAAATTGGACGAGAAAATTGCGGAATTCCTGCACACCGTCCTAGCCGCCGATGTGAACGACGCCGAATTCCGGGAACGGCTATCCGGCGTACACAACATGGGCAATCGCGAGATCAGGGCCGCGGCAACGGTTTCGAACCGGCTTCTGGAACGCCCGGTACGGGCCATGAAATCCGGAGTGTATGACGAGTCTTCGAGCATCTCGAAATCGCTTCAGGAACTGCGCGCGACCGTGGAGCAGCTCGACCCTTCGCGTCAGGGCGACCTCCTGGCCCCGCGGAAACTCCTCGGAATCATTCCGCTCGGCAACAAGCTCAAAAATTACTTCGAAAGCTATCAATCCGCGCAAACGCATCTGAACGCCATCATCCAGGCGCTCTACAATGGCCAGGACGAGCTCCGCAAAGACAATGCCGCTTTGGAGCAGGAAAAAATTCATGCCTGGGAAGTCATGCAAAGGCTCGAGCAATACATCTATGTGGGGAAAAAACTTGACGAGGCCATTGAACGCCGCCTACCGGAAATCGAGGCGCAAGATCCCGAGAAAGCGCGCGTCGTCCGCGAGGAGATGCTTTTTTATACGCGCCAGAAAGTTCAGGATCTGCTGACCCAGATGGCGGTGACGATCCAGGGTTATTTATCGATGGACATGATTCGCAAGAACAACCTGGAGCTGATCAAAGGCGTCGACCGAGCCACGTCGACGACCATATCGGCACTGCGAACCGCGGTCATCGTGGCGCAAGCGCTGACCGATCAAAAGCTGGTGCTGGATCAGATTTCAGCCTTGAACACCACCACCGGCAATCTCATCGCCTCCACGTCGCGCCTCCTGAAACAGCAAGCGGCCCGTACTCACGAACAAGCCGCCAGTTCGGCGGTATCCCTGGATCAGCTGAAACAGGCGTTCGAGAATATCTACGAGACCATGGATGCGATAGCGACATACAAGACTCAGGCGCTCGGCAATATGAAGGAGACCGTCAAGCTTCTAACGCACGAAGTCGATAAAGCCAAGACCTATCTCGACCGGGTTCGGAGCGAACAGCAAGCCGAGGTCATCAAAGAATTCGAATTGGACGAATCGGACGAGATTCGGCTCTAAAGCGAGCCCGACAGCGGAAGAGCGTCTCGCTTTTACAACCAGATTCTGCTCCGGCAGAACACGGCGAATCCAGAACGAGGTGGGTAAGCAAGAGACTTGGACTCCAAAGCCTGTTAGGAACTCCGTTAGCCAATTGCATTATCGAGGCTAGGGAACCCTGTTGAGTCAACCGATATCTTGGCCTAGATGATTGATTCTTCGAAGTATCCGTGAAAGCTCGTAACAGGTTCGTTGGCCGGCGCCAGTTCCGCTGAGGTGGCATGATGCCCCTAAACACAATACGAAGAACTGCGCCAGATGCATCACGACGCCGGCCGCTCGTCGGTCGCAATGTCGTAAGCTTCGCGTTATCGACAATTCCGACCGACTAGCCAACGAGGCGGCATCGGATGGTCATGCGAGGGGGAATGGCGCGGAGCAATAAAGCATCATCCCCGACAGACCGTTTCACCTTCTGCTCGTTCGTATTCGAACTGTCAATCCCTTTCCATTCGGCTCGGCTGCGTCGGAATAGTTTGAGTGCTCGGTGTCTCCTGTTTCTGGCACTCGTTTTCACTCCCGTTCGCGTCCCGCCGGTGGGCTTCTAACGGCTCATTCCATCCCTTTCGGACCGGATAAACGCGCCGACGCCCAATGACTTTGATACACCCGTTCTGCATATAAGTTCTTCCTGTTGTCTTTTCCTAACACGAGGCTATCGTTTCTATTTGACAAACTAATGACGCAACGGGTTCTTTGGTGTCCCGCAAGATCCGGTAGCGCGCCATTCGACCTCGGAAGATTCCCAAACTGTAGAAAAAATCGGTCACATGCGCGCTAGAATCACCTTCAAGGGGCAAAACACCTACAAACTGCCACTCTTAAGCTAGAATACGGAATCTCCTTAGCCGCCCTGGCTCATCGAACGTCGATGACTTCACTTATCCACTTATCTTCTGCGACGACTCAAATAGGAGACCTACCCTATGAACAAACATGTCGGACACGACCATCTTTCCGGTAACCGTTTCCAGATCGTCGGCTTGGATCCGGCGGCAAACACGGTAGCGATACAATACGATCCCAACGCTTGGATGCCGAATGCCGAACCCAATCAACAGATGACATGGACCGAATTCGTCAGTCATCTGATCAACGGCCATTTTGAAATCTATCGCGGGACTTGATCCCTTTGTTTTTCTTGCCTGCACGCGCGGCGACTGCCGTATCGGGAAACTCCGAAAATACGCCATCGACGCCTAAGCTATAAAACTGGTGGTACTCCTTCAGCGGATCGCCGCCATAGTCGCTTGCCAGATAGCGAGACTCGTCGCGAAACGTCCAGGCGTGAACGAACAGGCCGACACTGTGCGCATCCCGAACGACAGCGGTCGGGTACCCCAATTTCTCACCGTAATCATTCTCCGACGCGCCGACTTCGCCGGGATCGGCAAGACCGATCAAATAACGTTTCCATGGTCCGATTCCGTCGGCATAGGTTTTGATTTCCATTAGCCCCTCCGGAGTCAAAAGGTCCGCATAGGTACGGGGATCGCCGCCTGCGGTGAAATCGTACGGCTTGCCGGGTATCGGGCCGCCACCCGGCGCAACACCATCCCCATCGATGAGCTGCACGAGCCGGACCTCCGTCATCTTCCTCAAGGCTTTCAAATTGTCCGTCTCGAAGGACTGGATCACTACAGGAGCCGCTCTTCCGTTCAGTCCGTGTCGCTTCAGCATCTCGACCAGTTTCTCCTCCAGCGGCAGGCCGACCGAGCGATGGTAAGTGGGGTGCTTGGTTTCCGGATAAATGCCGATGACCCGTCCGCTCCGTTCACTTGCTCGTTTTGCCAATTCAACCACTTCCTGGAAGGTCGGGATTTCGAAGCGGTCGTTGAACTGCTGCGGGCGGAACGGAAGACGTTGCCTGGCGCGCAATGTCTTAATTTCGGCAAGCGTGAAATCGTCGGCAAACCAGCCCTCCGCCTGTCTCCCGTCGATGATCTTGGAAGTGCGGCGGGCGGCGAACTCGGGATGCTCGGCAACATCGGTGGTTTCGCTGATGTTTAGCTCGTGACGCACGATCAACATCCCATCCTTGGTGGACACCAGATCGGGCTCGATAAAGTCCGCGCCTTGCTCGATCGCGAGCTCATACGCTGCAAGCGTATGTTCCGGCAAATAGCCGCTAGCGCCACGGTGGGCGATGACGACGGGCGGTGCTCCGCTTAAGGTCGGAAAGCTTGAGTGAGGCGTACAACCGGTCATGATCAGAATGCAGCAGACGCTAAATCCAAACCCATTGGTTCGGAGATTCTGCCTATTCCATGCACACTTGAAAACGGGATTTTTCGAACGCGATATCGCCGATTTCGACAGCCAACAAACATACATCGTCTTCGAACTCTCCATGGAGAGACGGGCCACGAACACCGTTGAGCAGTTCCTGAACCAGTACCTCGCCCGATTGGCTCATGGTCGCTGCCGCTAACTCCAGCAAACGCTCCTGGCCGAGGATGTCGTCGTCCTCCCCCCGGATTTCGAACAGTCCGTCGGTGAAGAGCAGCACGGCATCCCGCGCCTTCAATTCGGCGCTACCGGTACGATAAGTCACGTCGGGTCTCACGCCGAGTACGCCGCCATTGCTCGATTGCGCGCAATCCAGGTGCACTGCGCGTCCGGATCCCCGACGTAGGTGGATGGGGCAAGGATGTCCGGCATTGGCGTATCGGAGCTGGCCGCCTCCGATATCGATCACCAACGAAAAAGCCGAGACAAACGTCGACAGATTGCTGCACTTCAAAATCTCGCAAAGACTTCGGTTCAGCGACGTCAGTAACCTGCCCGGATCGCTGGCCGCCTCGCGATGATTCTGTATCAACGCCCCCATCATCGCCATCACCAAGGCTGCCTGCACACCGTGCCCCATAACATCAGCGATCAGAATGGCGATAGCATCGTCGGCGATCGGAAAAACCTCGAAAAAATCGCCGCTTACCAGACCGAGGGGGGCATAGTGGCTGAAAATGCGTACAACACTTGAGTCCGGCGCGACCTCGGGAGGAATGGTCGGCACCGTCCGCGGCAACATGGCCAGCTGTACCTCGCGGGCCATGCGCAAGTCTTCCGTCAACTGCTGATTGCGTCGGCTGATTTCGGCCTGCTTTTGCTCCAATTGCACGATGCTTTGCATCAACAGCCGGGTCTGGAGGCGGACCAAGGTTTGCACCGAAATAAGCCCCAGGAACGTGCATCTATCGTCGACCAACAGCACGTCCTGATTGAAGCTTTCGCCGGTCCGCGAAAACACGCGCTGAAGCACGTCCGCCCAAAGCTGGTTGATGTTGATCAACAAAGGCTGTGCGACCAGATGATCGCGGACCGGCGCCGTTCCGAACAGCGAGAACCCGTATTGAGAGCCGAGACACATGCCGATTTCGTGGCGCGCGCACAGGCCGATCACGCGTTTCCTGTCGAGGACGGCCATGAAGCTGACGTCAGCCTGCCGGAACTTCTCCTGGACGCGAGCCAGAGGCTCGTTCTGCTGAACGCAGGTTCTGTGATCCACCAAGTTTTCCCAGTCGACGCTCGCCATCTCGGAAATCGATTCGGTGAGGCCAATCGGGTTCTGTCCTGTTTCTAAATCGTTCATTGCTAGGATTTCCGCACTTTGGCGTTCCAACTCGTTACCCGCTATCTTACCGGAATCGGGATGTGCCATTGTGCTGAATGCGCCGGCTTAGTCCGTACGGCTTTTCCGACCGCGGCGTTTCGGATTTCGAAACTTTCCCGCCCTTTTTCGTTCGAAGTGTCAACTTCTCGTTTAGAATCTAGACCCATGCCGAACACTGGCTATCCGGATACAGCAAATCCGTTCCAATCGCTCCGAAAAATGAGTTCCAGACCCAAACTCCAACGCAACCGTCAGCGGCGCAGGCTGGGCGGCGTATGCGCAGGGATCGCGGATTATTTAGGCGTAGACGTCACGCTGGTGCGTTTTCTCTTCGTCCTATCCGTGTTCTTTTCGTTCAGCCTGACGATGTGGATTTATCTGGCGCTTTGGGCTCTGTTGCCGGCCGGAACCGAGGCGCCGATGCCGGACGTGTCCTGGCGTCTGTCCCGGGAACTCAGACGGGTCGAGAAACTGGTCCGCAAGGCCCATCGCCGGTTGCCGGCGCCAATCGCCGACGAGGTTCAGGAAACCTTCGACGTAATCAAGATCATCGCGCCCTATTTCGAACATACCGGTCTTGCGCCGAGAACGATCGATTCGCTAAGGGAGCAGGCGTTGCTGCGTTTTCCGGCCATCCTGAAACAAATGCTGCCCTTCCCCGTAAACCTGCCTCCTTTCAAACGCGCACACATGGAACTGGCGGAACTGAAGGATGAGCTTCAACGCGCCTCGAACGAATTGATCGATCAGGAGATACACCTCACCGTGGGCGATGCCGACATGATTTCGCCGCACGTAAGGTTATGGAAGGAACGGCTCGCGCCTCTCAGAGAAATACTGCGCGAACGTGCGAGTGAAAGCACCTTGCGCACGCTGCAACAAATCGAAGAAAAATTGGCGTTCCTCATGGATAGGACCGATAGCGGCGGCGATGTGTTCGATTTAACGCCTTTCGAGGTGCGCAAGATCGCTTTCGATTATCTGCCGGATACCGTCAACCAATATCTGCAACTTCCGCCGGCCTTGGCGCGCTCGCAACAGTTGAGCAGCGGCAAGACCGCCGAGGAATCGCTCAACGACCAACTGAACTTGCTTGATCGCGCCCTGCACGATCTTGCGAAAAGCCTGTTTGAAAAGGACGCCCAAGGGTTGCTGGTGCACGGACGATTCCTCAAGGAAAAATTCGCCGAGCAATCCTTCCGGCTGCCGGATTGAATGCAGCAGCGGCCAAAACGCTCCGGAACCAAAGGTGTGTATGGCCCACGCCGGCCCCGCCAGTACCGAATTACTGCTGCCATGCCGCCAACTCGAGGTGATCCATCGTCGAATAATTTTTTGTATGACAAAGCGAGTTTGTCCCCGTGGCCGTTGCGTTACAATATGCCATTCATCTAACCACCAGCCTGTAGGTTCGCTTTTATGTTTAGCAAGGGTATGGAAATCGCGGGATTCGACGACGAACTGTGGTCTGCCATTGAAAAAGAAGAAAGAAGACAAGAAGACCATATCGAGCTGATTGCTTCCGAAAACTACGCCAGTCCCCGTGTGTTGCAAGCACAAGGCACCGTGCTCACCAATAAGTATGCCGAGGGTTATCCCGGCAAACGGTACTACGGCGGCTGCGAGTATGTGGATATCGTCGAGAGTCTGGCTATCGAACGCGCAAAGGAACTGTTCGGTGCCGATTTCGCCAACGTCCAGCCTCACTCCGGCTCGCAGGCCAATGCGGCGGTCTATATGGCCCTGCTCGAACCCGGCGACACCATACTCGGCATGAGCTTGGCCCACGGCGGCCACCTGACCCACGGCGCCAAGGTCAATTTCTCCGGCAAGATTTACAACGCCATCCAGTACGGTCTCAATCCGGCGACCGGCCATATCGATTATGAACAGGTCGAAACCCTGGCCAAGGAGCACCGGCCGAAGATGATCGTTGCCGGTTTCTCGGCCTACTCGCGCGTTGTCGACTGGCAGCGCTTCCGCGACATCGCCGATTCGGTCGGCGCCTTTCTGGTCGTGGACATGGCGCATGTCGCGGGACTGGTCGCGGCCGGTGTCTACCCGAGCCCGGTACAAATCGCCGACGTCACCACGACGACCACCCACAAGACCCTCCGCGGCCCGCGCGGCGGCTTGATTCTGGCGAAATCCAATCCGGATATCGAAAAGAAACTGAACTCACTGGTTTTCCCCGGCATTCAAGGCGGACCTTTGATGCATGTGATCGCGGCGAAAGCCGTCGCCTTGAAGGAAGCCGCACAGCCGGAATTCAAGCAATACCAGGCGAACGTCGTCGAAAATGCGCGCGCCATGGCGCAACGCTTCATCGACCGCGGGTACAAAATCGTCTCCGGCGGCACCGACAACCATTTGTTCCTTGTGGACCTAATCGAGAAGGGACTTACCGGCAAACTGGCGGACGAAACATTGGGACGAGCCAACATTACCGTAAACAAGAATGCCGTTCCGAACGATCCCCAGTCACCGTTCGTCACCAGCGGCATTCGCGTCGGCACTCCGGCTGTCACCACCCGCGGTTTCACCAAGCTCGATTGCGAAACGCTGGCCGGATGGATGTGCGACGTACTCGACGAGCCGCAGAACGAATCGGTCATCGAGCGAGTAAAAGAGGACGTGCTCCAGCTTTGCCGCAGATATCCCGTCTACGCGGATTGAGCGTTTTTTCTCGGAGCGACGCGGATTTCTTACCGGGCTGCGCCGTTCCGCTTTCAAAAAAACAATAATGCGCTGTCCATTTTGCGGTGCTCAAGACACCCGAGTAATCGACTCTCGCTTGTCACAAGAAGGCGATCAGGTACGTCGGCGCCGCGAATGCACTGAATGCAGGGAACGCTTCACGACCTACGAAACTGCGGAGCTGAATATGCCTCGGGTGATCAAGGCCAACGGCAGCCGTGAACCGTTCCGCGAAGAAAAACTTCGCGCCGGCATTCTTCGCTCCCTCGAAAAGCGACCGGTGGGGAGCGACCGGATTGAGGCGGCCATCAATCGCATCAAAAAGAAGCTATTGGCCCGCGGCGAGCGCGAAGTCTCATCGCGACTGATCGGCGAAAGCGTGATGCAAGAACTCAGCGGGCTTGACCATGTCGCTTATGTTCGGTTTGCCTCGGTGTACCGCAGCTTCGAGGACGTGAACGAGTTTCGCGAGGTCATCGATCGTCTCGAGAAACAGCCGAATCCGGATGAAAAGAAGGATCAGCCGGACTTGTTCGGCGACGATTCGGAGCCATAGCCCGATGGAGCTATCTACGGTTTTTGCCCGCGAAGATGCGGAATTCATGTCTCGTGCGCTGCATCTAGCCGAACGGGGTTTATACACGACCGATCCCAATCCGCGCGTCGGTTGCGTCATCGTCAAAGACGGCCAAATCGTCGGCGAGGGCTGGCATCGACAAGCGGGCGGCCCTCACGCCGAAGTCGAGGCGCTCCGGCAAAGCGGCGCGCGGGCGCACGGCGCGACTGCCTACGTCAGCCTGGAGCCGTGCTGCCATCACGGCAAAACGCCGCCTTGTACGGACGCTCTGATTTCGGCCGGGATCGCCCGCGTGGTCGCGGCCATGAAAGATCCGAATCCACGGGTTGCGGGCGAGGGTCTGAAAACACTCAGAGACGCCGGCGTGGACGTCGCCTGCGGGCTTTTGGAAAACGCGGCTACGGCACTGAATCCCGGTTTCTGCAAACGCATGAAAACCGGCCGGCCTTATATCCGCAGCAAACTGGCCATGAGCCTGGACGGTCGCACCGCCCTGCCCTCCGGCGAAAGCAAATGGATTACCGGCGAGGACGCTCGCCGCGACGCCCATCGTTTGCGGGCCAGAAGCTCCGCCATCGTGACCGGAATCGGCACGGCGCTGCAAGACGACCCGGAACTGACGGCACGCTTGCCGGAAACGGCGGGAGAGATTTTGCAGCCGGTCCGTGTCGTCCTCGACTCCCGGCTGCGCATGGCCGCGAACATGCATCTCGCCGGCGGGGGGAACCGCGCGGTGGTCTTGACGACCGTGTCGGACGAGGAACGAACTCAGACCTTATCGGACAGCTTCGACATCGAAACCCTGCCCGCAACGCTTGACGGGCGACTGGACTTGACGGCGGTCGTCGACTGGCTCGGACACCATCAATTCAACGAAGTTCTGGTGGAAGCCGGCCCGACTCTGAACGGCGCCTTGCTCCGGGAAAACCTGGTCGACGAATGGGTGATATATCTCGCGCCGGTGGTTTTGGGCGATAAGGCGCGCGGACTATTCCACTTGCCGGATTTGACCCGGATGGCCGAGCGGTTCGAGCTGACGATTAGCGACGTGCGGCAGGTCGGGCGCGACCTCAGGCTGACCTTGCTCAGGCAGTAGCGTTTTTTTGAATCACCAACGAGCTCTTTATGTTCACCGGCATTATCCAAGCAATCGGAACAATAACCCGCATCGAGCCTAAAGGCGGCGATTGCCGCTTGACGGTCGCTACGGGCAAACTGCCTTTCGCCGATGTCCAATTGGGCGACAGCATCGCGGTCAACGGCGTGTGCTTGACGGCAATCGAACTCGGAGACCGGTTTTTCGCCGCCGATGTCTCGCGCGAAACCCTGTCGCGCACCACATTGGGTGAAGCCAAAGCCGGAACCCATGTCAATCTGGAACTCGCCCTGCTCCCTACCACCCGCCTCGGAGGGCATCTCGTCAGCGGCCATGTGGATGGCGTGGGCACGGTGGTCGACGAGCGCGCCGAAGCCCGCTCGGTGCGGTTTACCATCGAAACGCCGGCCGGTTTGGCGAAATACATCGCCGAGAAAGGCTCGATTTGCGTAGACGGGATCAGCCTGACGGTGAACGAAGTGAACGGCAATCGATTCGGTATCAACATCGTTCCCCATACCTTGGCCGAGACCACTTTGGGCGAAACTGGCGTGGGGCAGCGGGTGAACCTCGAAGTGGACATCCTGGCCCGTTATCTGGAGCGCCTTCTGCTCGGCGATCGCGCCGCCGAAAGCGGGCCGGCCATCACCGAAGAACTTCTCAAGAATACCGGCTTTATCTCCTGAACATGAACAGCATCGAAGAAATCATCGAGGACATCCGCCTCGGCAAAATGGTCGTCATCATGGATGACGAGGACCGCGAAAACGAGGGTGATCTTGTCATGGCAGCCGTGCACACACGTCCCCAGGACATCAATTTTATGGCGCGTTACGGCCGCGGACTGATCTGCCTGACGTTGACCCGCGAACGCTGCCAGCAGCTGCGCTTGCCCTTGATGGTGAACGAGAACAAGACGCCGCATTCCACGAATTTCACTGTATCCATCGAAGCCGCAAGCGGTGTCACCACCGGGATTTCGGCCGCGGACCGCGCCCGCACCATTCTTTGTGCTGTAGCGCCGGACGCCAAGCCGGACGATTTGGTGCAGCCGGGTCATGTTTTTCCGCTGATGGCGCAACCGGGAGGGGTGCTCAATCGCGCCGGACACACCGAGGCCGGCTGCGACTTCGCTCGGCTGGCAGGGCTCGAGCCCGCCGCGGTGATCGTGGAGATCCTCAACGAAGACGGCTCCATGGCCCGTGGCCCCGATTTGGAGAAATTCGCGCAAGAGCATGGACTCAAGATCGGAACGATCGCCGATTTGATTCATTACCGGATTCAGAACGAAAAGACCGTGGAGCGGATCTGCTCCTGCGATTTTCCGACGGAATTCGGTCAATTCCGTTTGCACGCCTATCAGGATCAAGTCGACAAGCGCCTGCATCTGGCGCTGACCATGGGAAAAGTTGCTGGCGACGAGCCGATACTGGTCCGGGTGCACGGACGCAATCTCCTTAGCGATCTTTTCGGTGCCAGACGGAACGACAGCGGACTGCCCCTGCGCAATGCCATGAAACGTATTGCCGACGAAGGGCGCGGAGTGTTGGTGGTTATCCGCAAGGAGGAGGACGACAAGTTTCTGGTCGAACGCATACACCAGTATCAGATGGAAGATAACGGCATCGAAATGGCTGTCGACGAGCCGAAGACCGACGATTGGCGCACCACCGGAACGGGTGCGCAAATCCTGGCCGATTTGGGTGTGCACAAGCTCCGCGTATTGGGCGCGCCGAAAAAATACCTTGGCTTATCCGGCTACGGGCTGGAAGTCGTCGAATACGTTTCCTGAGAATATAGAGAGAACATCGATGTCCGATATCAAAACCTACGAAGGCCAACTCTTGGTCCAGGGCGCCCGCTTCTGCATCGTGGCGTCACGCTTCAACAGCTTCATCGTCGACCATCTGGTTGCCGGCGCGGTGGATGCCCTTTTGCGGCACGGCGCGAAAAAAGAGGATATCCATCTGGTCAAGACGCCCGGGGCCTACGAACTGCCGCTGGCGGTGCAGAAAGCGGCAGCCTCGAAGCGCTACGATGCCATCGTGGCCGTCGGCGCTGTCATTCGCGGCTCAACGCCTCATTTCGACTATGTGGCCGGCGAATGCGTGAAGGGCATCAGCAGCATCTCGCTCAAGCATGAAATTCCGGTCGCCTTCGGCGTCCTCACGGTGGATACCATAGAACAGGCCATCGAACGGGCCGGAACCAAGGCCGGCAACAAAGGCGCCGAGGCAGCGTTATCCGCGGTCGAGATGGTCAACTTATTGAACCAGATAGGTTCGGCATGAGTAATGCGCGAACCATGGCGCGCCGCTGCGCGGTACAGGCCGTTTATCAATGGCAGTTGAGCGACGCCGATCTGTCGGCGATCGAAGCCCAGTTCCTGGGTGAATTGAAGGAGGCAAAGGTCCTTTTCAGACGATATAAGAGCGGATACGACCTGACCGATCACGAACAAAATCTGCTCGAAGAATCGCTCGAGAAATACTGCCGCCAGAGGGAAACGGAAGATCAGCAGCCCGAAAGGCCGCCGCTCGACGAGCTGATCGAGCATTGCTGCGCACCCGAAATCAACGCCCGTTATTTTAAGGAACTGCTGCATGGCGTGCCCGAACACCTTCACACGATCGATTCGGCGCTGGGCGAATTCGCCGATCGCCCGGTTGCCGAAATCGACCCAGTGGAGCGGGCCATCCTTAGGATCAGCGCATATGAGCTGCTGTTCCGCCTGGAAATACCGTACCGGGTGGTGCTCAACGAAGGCATCGATCTCGCCAAGCACTTCGGAGCCACGGAAAGCCATAAGTACATCAACGGCATCTTGGATCGCTTAGCCCGTAAGCACCGCACGGCGGAAATACAAACGCGGCATAAAACCTAGCAGTTGCCGCACTACCCTTCTACTTTGCACAATGCCATGGCCTTAGGTGAGTTCGAACTGATTCGCCGTTTTTTCACCGATCAAACCGTCAAGCATCCGTCCACGATTTTGGGCGTCGGCGACGATTGCGCTTTACTGCGCGTCGAGGAAGGCGAGGATCTGGCTGTAACCGCCGATACGCTGGTGGAAGGAGTCCATTTCCTGTCCGATGTCGATCCGGAAAGCCTGGGCCACAAGGTACTGGCCGTTAATCTCAGCGATCTCGCCGCGATGGGAGCGAAGCCCAAGTGGGTGGTGCTCGCGCTTACCCTTCCCCATGCCGACGCCGCTTGGCTGCAAAGTTTCGCAAAGGGTTTTTTCGCTTTGGCCGAGCGCTACGGCGTCGAATTGATCGGCGGAGATACCACCCGCGGCCCTTTGACGATTACCGTACAAGCCCTTGGCCTCACGCCGCGAGACAGCGCTCTTCGACGTTCCGGCGCGCGTCCCGGCGACCTGATTTATTTGACCGGCGAATTGGGCGCCGCAGGGCTGGGACTCAAGATGCGTCAGGGCCGAACCGGTATCGAAGACCAAACGGCCATTGCCCATCTGGAAAGACCGGAACCCCGCGTCGATATCGGCTTGAAGCTGCGCGGCTTGGCTAACAGCGGTATCGACGTGTCCGACGGACTTGCCGCCGATCTCGGACATATCTTGGAAGCTAGCGGCGTAGGCGCGACGCTAGCCTGGGAACGGTTGCCATTACCGGACGGGGTACGCCGTTATATCGAGGAAACGGGCGACTGGCGGATGCCGTTATCGGCGGGCGACGATTACGAACTTTGTTTCACCGTTCCGCCGGGAAATCGGGAGAAGTTGGAGCGCTGCCTAACGACAGGCGGTTTTCCGTTCGCCCTGATTGGCCAAATCGAGCCGCAAACCGGCCTGAGACTCTTCAAAGACGGCAGGTCCATCGAGCTTTCCCAAGACGGATATCAGCACTTTTCCAGTGATTAATCAGACAATAAAAACAAGGTCCCATCGCCTCATCAAACCGGCGGAGATTTTCGGTAATCCCGCGTGCTTCCTGGCATTCGGCTTCGGTTCCGGTCTTGCGCCGGTCGCACCGGGAACCTTCGGAACGCTGGTCGCCGTTCCGATCTACTTGCTGGCAGCCAATCTAAGCACCCCGTTTTATGCACTCACCGTAATCGTCTTGTTGATCGCCGGCGTTTATATCTGCGGGCGGTGCGAGCAACAGCTCAACGTGCAGGATCATCCGGGCATCGTGTGGGACGAGATTACCGGCTTTCTCATCACCATGATGTTCGCGCCGGCCTCCTGGGAATGGGTGCTCGCCGGCTTCCTGGCCTTTCGTCTTTTCGACATCTGGAAACCCTGGCCGATCGCCATGCTCGACCGTAGCGTTCACGGCGGACTCGGAATAATGCTCGATGATGGATTGGCCGGTATTTACGCAGCCATTTGCTTAATATTGTTACGAACGGGATTCGGAATCTGAAGATCCGAAGAGCCTGTTTCGTTACCCAAAGTAAACGTTGGATTGCATCGAGGAAGCATTTACGGTATAGTACTCTGAATTGACGCGGGGTGGAGCAGTCTGGTAGCTCGTCGGGCTCATAACCCGAAGGTCGTAGGTTCAAATCCTGCCCCCGCTACCAACAATTTGAGGGCTTACAGATCAACATCTGTAGGCTTTTTTCGTTTCTGGCGATCCCGTTGATACGCAGAAACCGAGCCGTCTCTTTTCCTCCTGCCGAACGTCTGATTAACGCCCGAGTTGCCAACCGGGTTTGCCCGCTCCGCCTGGATCGCGACATAAAGCCGCACGATCCGATGTTCTTCTGAGCAAGCACGCTTTGTGTGCCGAACTGTGGTTATGTCCTGAGCGATAAACTAAGCTTGGTTCACCAGTCCCAGCACAATAACAAATCATAATGGCTCACTTCCTCTACTTTGGAGAAGACGCCTCCCTGGCGCTTCTCGTACAGGCACGTCTAACGAAACTTGGTCATCGCGTCGATATCGCCGCAAGCTGCGACGAGGCTCTGGAAACGCTGGCTAGGGAACAGTACGACCTCGTGATTCTCGATCAATTTATTCCTGGGAAGGACGGACTGACCACCCTTCGTGAAATACTGGCCTTGCCGTTCGTCCCCGGCGTCATCGTGATTTGTAGAGAGCACGCCTTTGATGTCGCTGTCGAGGCTCTTCGGCTTGGCGCCACGGATTATGTCGTAAAGGACGAGCACGAGGCATTCTTCGATCTTTTGCCGTCTGTCATTCAAAAGGTTCTCGACCGAGAACGCTTGCTCCGCGCCCAGAAAGAATCGGAAAACCGGGATCGAATTGCCGAGATGTTGTTTCATAACGTCACCGAGGGTGTCCTGATCACCGATTCCGAAACGCGCATTATCGCGATCAATCCCGCATTCAGCTCGATCACCGGTTACGCGCCCGAGGAGGTCGTCGGCAATACGCCGGCTATTCTGAGCTCAGGCAGACACGACAAGGCATTTTATAGGAGCATGTGGGAGGCTATCGATCTGACCGGACAATGGAAGGGCGAGATCTGGAACAAGCGGAAGAATCAGGACATTTATCCTCAATGGCTCACCATCAATGTCGTACGAGACGAGAACGGCCGGTTGTTGAACTACATCGCGACCATATCGGACATCACCGAACGCAAGAAGATCGAAGATCGTCTCCGCAATCTCACTCATTACGACACGCTGACAGGGCTTCCCAATCGCGAACTGTTCAATAAACGACTGAATGAAGCCATCAATCGGACCAGGCAAAACAATACCGGCCTCGCACTGCTGTTCGTCGACCTCGACCGGTTCAAAACCGTCAACGATTCCCTGGGTCATAACGCCGGCGACGAATTGCTGCGGCAGGTCGCCGCGCGCATCAAGCAGTCGGTCAGAGAGAGCGACGTGACGGCGCGCTTGGGAAGCGATGAATTCACGGTCATTCTGGAGAACATCACGGAGCCGCAAAAGGCGCAAATCGTTGCACAAAAGATTATCCATGCGCTGAACAAGCCGATTAACCTGAAACGTCATCAAGTTTTCATTTCGCCTAGTATCGGAATCGCGTTCTACCCGTCGGACGCTACCGAGATGGAAGAATTGGTCAAGAATGCCGACCGCGCCATGTACACGGCTAAGTGCGAGGGACGCAACAACTTCAAATTTTATTCGCCCGGCATGAATGCCGCGGCCCTGGAACGACTCACACTGGAAACCCAACTGCGGTTGGCTTTGGAGAAGAACCAGTTCGTCCTGAGCTATCAGCCGCAAATCAATCTTCAAACCGGAAGCGTCATCGGAGTCGAGGCCCTGATTCGGTGGAACCACCCCGAGTTTGGGCTTGTACCGCCGGATCAGTTCATACCCTTGCTCGAGGAAACCAATCTGATCCTGCCGGTCGGCGAATGGGTCTTGCGGGCCGGGTGCCGGCAACTCGGCGAATGGCACAAACTGGGGCTGTATCCGTTACGCCTGGCCGTCAATATTTCCGTCCGGCAATATCGTCTCGATCATCTTGTTCCGTTACTCGATGCCATCATTGCTGAAACACAAGTCGACCCGAGCTGCCTGGAACTGGAAATTACCGAGAGCATCATGATCGAAAACCTCGACGCCACACTGCAAATCTTCGAGGCGTTCCGAAACCGAGGCATCCGGATTTCGATCGACGACTTCGGTACCGGCTATTCCTCTTTAAGCTACTTACAGCGATTGCCGATCGACGCACTGAAGATCGATCGCTCGTTCATCCAGAACATTCATACCTCAGCGAGCGACAGGACGATCACCAAAGCCATCATCTCAATGGCGCACAGCTTGGGAATCAAGGTTATTGCCGAGGGCATCGAAAATGCGCGCCACTTGCACTTTCTAAGAGAACAACGCTGCGAAGAAGGACAAGGTTATTTCATTCAACGAGCCATGCCCGCCCATGAGTTGACTGACTGGTTGCTGAGCCGTGCGCCATGTCGGCAAAGCATCCATGATACGGAAACTGTTACGACCGAATAAGCCAGGACGCTAGCCGCCCGCCTGACACGTTTTCTCGCCTGGTGTAGCGTTCGCGGAGGAAGGCGCTACGCGTCGCAAATATCGTCGTCCCCTATATCGGCCACGCCGCCGAATTCCATTTGATTGCCGCCCGAGAGAAGAATACCCTGTTGAGCCCGCGCACACTTTGCACGGTCTAGTCAACACTAACAAAAAAGAGGAAAACGACAATGCAAAATGTCATGCTTCAGGTGATCAACGCACTTGCGAAATTCGGATTGGACAAACTGGAAAGGGCTCTGATCTTCGGCGCCGTGCTGGTCGTGGCTCTGGCGTTCGCCACCGGCACCGTTCAGATGTCGCAAGTCTGGTTTGCGTTTCTGTTTCGCTGGCTGCATGTGCTTTCGGGCGTCATGTGGATCGGTCTGCTGTGGTACTTCAACTTTGTCCAAATCCCGTCCATGCCCAAGATCCCGGACGAACAAAAGCCAGCGATCGGCAAGGTCATCGCACCGGCCGCTCTGTTCTGGTTCCGCTGGGCTGCCTTGTCGACCGTAGTCACCGGACTGATCCTGGCGATCCTGAACGGCTACGTCATCCAGGCCCTGCTGTTGGGCTACTTCAAGGGCGGACAGGCTACCTATATCGGTCTCGGTATGTGGCTTGGCCTGATCATGGCCTACAACGTGTGGAACATCATTTGGCCGAATCAGAAGAAGGCGCTGGGGCTGGTCGAAGCCACGGATGACGAGAAAAAGACGGCCGCGCGGACAGCGATGCTGGCCAGCCGCTTCAACACCATGTCCTCGATCCCGATGCTTTACTTCATGGTCGCCGCCCAAAACCTGGCGTAGGGGGTTCATCGAAATCAAAAAGGGATTCCGGTTTAAGCTCGGAATCCCTTTTTCCGTGTATCGAACCTAGAATCGGTTGCTCGGTAGCTACCGAAAAATGACCGATTACGATTCCCGAACATTGGCTTTCAACAGGACGAACTTGTAAACCAACACGGCACATAATGCGCCCACCAAAATCCAGGAGTGACCGATCAGGAACGCCGACATTCCGGTTTTCGCCGCTCCTCTGAGTGAGGACAGGTACGGTTTGGAAACCAAGATCATCCACGCCCAGGCCGGCACCTGGTAAGCGATGGCTCCCGCGACACCCCAGTGCAGCGACTTCAATCCCAACCGCTCTGCGGTCCGGTAATACCAATAAATGATGCCTATGGTGAGCAATATGGAAATGAATAGCGGCATATCAGCATAACCTCGCTTGACTGGTAGGAATCGACGCGACCGAGCCGCGGCCTGGGCAGCAAGGCTGCCCGCAATCGGATTATCCTACCTGTGGTATCGCCGCGAAAGAGCGGCGATTGCCGTTCCTTTCTCTCGCCACGCTGGCCTGCACCTGGTGCGGCCTAGCGCTAAACCGATCAGGATGTCGTGCTTTGCCCGCTTCTGAAGGCACTGATGATTTCCATCGGCAACGGAAACACAATGGTTGAAGATCTGTCGCCCGCAACCTCGGTCAGGGTCTGGAGATAGCGTAGTTCGATGGCTCTGGGGGCCTGCGCCAATGTCCGAGCCGCTTCGACCAGGCGTTGCGAAGCCTGAAACTCGCCTTCGGCGTGTATCACTTTGGCGCGGCGTTCCCGCTCCGCCTCCGCCTGTCGCGCAATGGCTCGAACCATGCTCTCATCCAAGTCGACATGCTTGATCTCCACATTGGATACTTTGATGCCCCAGGCATCCGTCTGCTGATCGAGGACGCCCTGTATGTCGATGTTCAATTTCTCGCGTTCCGCCAGCATCTCGTCCAGTTCGTGCTGGCCGAGCACCGAACGCAAGGTTGTCTGCGCGAGCTGACTGGTCGCTTCGTAATAGTTGGCCACCTGAATGATCGCGTTGGCCGGATCGATCACCCGAAAAAAGACGATCGCATTCACCTTGACCGAAACATTGTCCCGCGAAATCACATCCTGGGTCGGAACGTCCATCACGATGGTCCGGAGATCTACCTTGACCATCTGCTGAATGATCGGAATGACGATGAACAGTCCCGGTCCCTTGACCTTGTAGAATCGGCCCAGCAGAAAGATGACGCCTCGCTCGTATTCGCGCAGCACTTTGATCGCCGCGAACAGAAACATCAGTACGATGACGGCGAGAAAAACGACGAAATAGGTGGTGATCATGGCTCTAGCTCCTTTCGTTCTTCTAATGGCGCGACGTTGAGAATTAATCCGTCCATTCCTTTTACGCGAACGCGTTGACCCTTGTGCACCGCAATCCCGGTTCGCGCCGTCCAGATTTCGCTTCGGACATGGATTCTGCCCAATTCCTGGAAGTCCTCCAGGGCGGTCCCCACCGCACCGATCAGCTCTTCGCGCCCGGTGACGACGGCCTTGTGCCGCGACCGCAAGATCAGGCCTACCGCAACGCCGAAGAACATCAGGCTGGCCAGGGCGAATGCCGCAATCACGGCCCAACTGAGGCCGACGCCGGGCATTCGTTCGGTGTCGATCAGGATTACGCTGCCGATGATGAACGCCGCGATGCCGCCTAGCCCGAGCGCCCCGAAACTCGGCGCGAACGCTTCGGCGATCATCAGACCGATGCCGACGATGATCAGGGCGAGACCGGCATAATTGACCGGCAGGACCTGAAAGGCATACATCGCCAGCAGGAGGGAAATGACGCCGACCGTGCCCGGTACGATGGATCCGGGGTTGTAAAATTCGAGAATGAGTCCGTACACCCCGATCATCATCAGGATGTATGCAACATTGGGATTGGTGATGACGGCGAGAAGACGGCTGCGCCAATCGGGATCGATCGCTTCCACGGCGGCCCCGGTCAAATCGAGCGTTACGGAGCGGCCCAACACGTCGACCTGCCGTCCGTGCAATTTCGCCAGCAAAGTAGGAACATCGGACGCGACGATGTCGATGACGTGCATCTTAAGCGCTTCCTCGGCGGTAAGACTGACCCCTTCGCGCACCGATTTCTCGGCCCAGTCGGCGTTTCGGCCCCGAAGCTGAGCAAGACCGCGCAGATAGGCCACCGCGTCATTGATTATCTTCTTGGACATGGCGTCGCCGGAGTCGCGCGGCGCTTTCGGCTCATCCTTATCGTTCGGCCCGGGCTTGCCTTCGTTTCCTCCCGGTGCGCCGATGGCGACCGGCGTCGCGGCGCCCAGATTGGTGGCGGGTGCCATCGCAGCAACATGGCTGGCATAAAGAATATAAGTCCCTGCGCTGGCCGCCCGGGCTCCGCTTGGGGCGACGTAGGACACTATCGGAAAGGGCGAAGCCAGAATCATTCGGATGATGTCGCGCATCGCCGTGTCGAGGCCGCCCGGCGTATCCATCCGAATGATTGCCAGGCTCGCATTTCGAGCTTCGGCATCCTTCAGCGCACGGTCGATATAATCGCTGGTCGCAGGCCCCACAGGACCATCTATCGTCAATTGCGCAACCACCTTCGGCGGCGGAGCCGGACGTTCGGACGGCTGCTCGGCTCCACCCGCGATCTCCGCCGTGAGCCACAACCCGATAAAGATGACGATGATATTTCGCAGCATCCGTTCTCCGCGACTCCCGGTGAATGTGTTTGACCTTTCCGAGGCGGAGCTCGCCGGCAAGCCTCCGGTTCCGATTGATTCTTCTCTTTCTCGGACTCTCTTATACCGCTAACGGTTCTCGGGCGGCAAATCTCTTCTCGCGCGACGCTTCAGGTGTATGGGAACTACGCAGACGCAAAAACCGGATGCGCGCCGAAAGCCTATCTCGGTCGGCCGTTCGCCCTGAGCCCTTCGACTTGGTTCAGGACAGGCCCTTCGACGGTGCTCAGGACAGGCTTGTCGAAGGGTTTGGGGACCTACCAGAATAGGCTCTAAGCGCGCCGACTGGAAGGGTCAACCCTCGGGCAGATCCGTGTACTGGTAAATCGGATGAATCAGCGTTTCGGGCGGAAGCCGGATGAGTTCTTTGATGATTCCATCTTTCAGGCCATATACACACCCGTGCAGTACCGGGCGTTGATGGCGTTTCCATGCATGCTGGATTACCGAGGTGTGCGCGAGCGTCTGAACCTGTTCGATGACGTTGAGCTCCACCAATCTCTCCGCCCGCGCTTCTTCGGTCTCCAGCGCATTGATCTCGGACTGGTGCAAACGGTACACGTCCTTGATATGCATCAGCCATTTGTTGACGATCAGCAGTTCCGAGCGTTGCGGGCTGAGCGCCGCCCGGATGCCGCCGCAGTTGTAATGCCCGCATACGATCACGTGGCTCACCTTGAGCACGTCGACCGCATACTGGATCACGCTGAGACTATTGAAGTCGGTGGTAATGACCTGATTGGCGATGTTCCGGTGTACGAAAATCTCGCCGGGCTGAGCATTGACGATGATTTCCGCCGGAACCCGGCTATCGGAACACCCGATCCACAAAAAATCCGGTGTCTGAGCGTTAGCCAACCGCGAAAAGTATTCCGGCTCCCGGATCGTTTTTTCTTCGGCCCATGCTTTGTTTTCCAATAATAGTTTCTCGAACGGTCTCATAGTTGCCTCTTCAAATGTTCGTTAATCGGCGTTTGACGGTGCCGGTCCAGATACCGACGCTGCACGCATTGGACCGGCCTGCGGCCAAATGCGTCACGCACTCGCGACGTACTCATCGCCCGAGCTTGCTACTTGAAATTCTCTTGAGTGCCCACTGCCTCGTTTACATGACCATGCACATGATCTTGCACTAAGATCCCTCCGGCCCCTCGCATGGCCACCATGGAATAGTGAGCGTCCGAATTCCTTTGAGAAAGAGACAAAGGCACCGCTGCCACAAAAGCTACGAGAACCATTACCGGAGTTTGCTTCAATCGGCTCGGCCGTACCGCAAAAACCGGAAAGAGCGAGTCGCTCGCTCCATCATCGTGCCAAGCGGCCGACAAGGAACTCCGCCCGCTCTGAACTTTCCATGGGCTAGACTTCAACCACGCCATCGTGCGGGCGGTAAGCAAGAGCAACGCGCAGCCGCCCAAATTGACCGCCGTAAGCGCCGCGACCTCGTGACCGAATTGGTCCAAGAACATACCGCCGACATAGGAAAGCGCCATCGTTACGATGAATATCGGCAGCGACTGCTGACCCATTTCGATAATGGGCCGGACGGCCTTCGAATTCAGCCAATGTTCCCGGTTCCGCAGGAATGTCGTGACGAGATAGGCCAAGGCCATGAAATACACCCACCGTAACGGCCCGAGATGGGTCTTGTCCAGCCAGGGCAGCAAACCGGCGTGGAGTTGAATCAGGAACTCGGTCGGCCGGAGCGCCGGCTCGGGACTCAGCGGCAAAGACAGAATCACGAACGCCACACAGATTGCCGCCAGCCATATCTTGTGTCCGGGAGGTTTAATCCAGCCGGATCCGAAGGCGAAGCCGGTGAAAAAAATCAGCTGCCAGCCGAACGGATTGAAAAACCAGGGGCGATCGCTGTGCAGGTCCGCCGAAAGCTCCAGTCCGTATCGCCACATGGCGAGGTAAACACCGATAGGGAAGGCGAAGGCCAGCGCTATATGAATGCGGGACAGCGTCCACACCACCGGTATCCACAACATGACCACCAGATACATCGGCAGAATATCGAAATAATTCGGAACATACCGTAGGGAAATCAATCCCAGAAGGGCCTCCTGAGTATCATCGAAAAAATATCGAATATTGAGACGGTGGATATAATCCGGCTCTTCGAAAACCGCGTTGCCCAGCACGCAAACAGCCGCCAAAAGCATGAACAGAGCAAGGTGGGCGCCGTAGATTTGCCCACAGCGGTAAAACACCCGAACGCTGCCCAACCATAAACCGGACGTGCGGAAACTGCGGCCATAAGCGATGGCCGCTGCATAGCCGGAGAGAAACACGAAGACCTCGGCCGCATCGCTCAAGCCGAAACGAGACGGGGTATAAAGCAGCAGCTCGTTGGCGGGGATGTGATTGATAAAGATAATCAGCAAGGCAAGGCCGCGAAAAAAATCGAGCTTAAGGTTTCGCTGTTTGTGTAAGCTTTGTCCGGTCATCGGGATCTTAATCTGTCGACGAAAATATGCACCGGGTCCACGCTGACTTAGACACTCACCCCATAGCGCTCTCGGCGCGGGCGCCCTAACGCTCCATTCTATAATCCGAAGCTTTCACAAACCTTTCATAACGCTTGTTTGACTTATGAAGATTCTACTCGTGGAGGATGATACCGTTCTGGCCGACGGCCTCACGCACGTGCTCGGTCAATCGGGCTACGCGGTCACCGGTGCGGCTTCGGGAGCTTATGCCGAATCCGCACTGCTCACCCAAAGCTTCGATTTGGTCATTCTGGACCTGGGACTGCCC
This sequence comes from Methylocaldum sp. 14B, assembly GCF_002005105.1. Classification (GTDB taxonomy): domain Bacteria; phylum Pseudomonadota; class Gammaproteobacteria; order Methylococcales; family Methylococcaceae; genus Methylocaldum. The sequence continues at coordinate 58,602 of NZ_MSCV01000011.1, forward strand.
GACATGGAGGGCTGCGAACTATTGCGAAGGTTGCGAGCGCGGAAAAATCCCGTTCCCGTCTTGGTCCTGACCGCACGAGATGCCCTGAATGACCGAATCAAGGGTCTCGAATGGGGCGCGGACGACTACATGGTCAAGCCTTTCGACCTCCGAGAGTTGGAGGCAAGAATTCACGCTCTGATACGTCGCCGTTATGGAGGATTCGGCGATCTCACGGTCGGCCGATTGACGCTGGACACCCTGAATCGCCAAGTGCTGGTGGACGATGCACCCATCATTCTGTCCGCGCGAGAATACGGAGTGCTCGAGGCGCTGTTGATCCAGGCCGGGCGGGTGGTCAGCAAGGACCGTATCGCCCAGCGCCTGTCGGCGGGAAACGAAGAACTGGGAGACAACGCCATCGAAGTCTATATTCACAGGCTGCGCAAACGGATGGAGGCATTCGGCGTGAGAATCCGGACTGTGCGCGGCCTAGGCTATTTACTCGAAAAAGACACCGATGGCTAAAGTCCAGAGCCTCCGAACCCAGTTTCTGCTGCGCTTGGCGCTCCCTCTCGCCCTGTTCGTGGTGCTGGACGCCATAGCCTCCTATTACATCGCGTTTCATTACGCCAATGCGGCCTATGACCGCTGGCTGCTCGACTCGGCACGCTCGCTGGCGCAGGAAGTCAAGGCCCAGAAAGGCAAGGTGACCTTCGAACTGCCACCCACCGCATTGGAGATTTTCCAGTGGGACGAGGTGGATCAAACCTTCTTCAAAATCGAATCGTCCCGCCACGGATTCATGGCCGGGGACAAACGAGTTCCACCTCCGCCCGACTTGGCTTCGGTCCGCGATCAGCCGGTGTATTTCGACAGTATGATTCAAAACCACAGCGTCCGGGTGGTTTCCATGCTCGCCACGCCCAAGGACAGTTCCGAGGAAGTCTTGGTCCAGGTTGCCGAGACGATAAGGAAAAGACGCAGCATGATGACCGACATTCTCCTGGCCGAGCTGGTACCCCAATTTTTGCTGGTTTTTGGCGCGGGGCTGTACATCTGGATAGGCATCAACCGGGGCCTGCATCCGCTAAACACATTGACGCGCGAAATCGCCCAACGCTCGCCGCGCGACCTCGCGCCGATCCCGGATACCGGCGTACCTCTCGAAGTGCTCACGCTGACCCATACCATCAACGATCTACTCGCGAGGCTCTCCACGGCAATCACTGCCCAGCAGCGCTTCATCGCCAATGCCGCGCACCAGCTGCGAACCCCGTTGGCCGGCCTGAAAGTCCAGGCGGAGCGTGCTCTGCGGGAAACCGAGCTGGCGACGATGCGCCCCGCCCTCGCGCAAATCCGAAACTGCGCCGACCGGGCATCGCGGTTGAGCACGCAGCTCCTGGTGCTGGCGCGCTCGGAAACGGCTCTGGGCGGCCCTCGCCCCGGTTCGCGGGCGGACCTCCGCGCCATCGCAAGGGATGCCTGTATGGATTGGGTGCCGAGAGCGCTGCAACGCGATATGGATCTGAGCTTCGAAGGACCGCAGGCTCCGGTGTACGTGCAAGGCGAGGAAACCCTGCTCCGCGAATTGCTCAACAATCTCCTGGACAACGCCATCCGCTACGGACGCGATCATGGCCAAATTACGGTACGGCTCGCGGCGGATAGCCATCCATGCCTCATCGTGGAAGATGATGGGCCGGGCATTCCGGATTCCGAGGCGGACAGGATTTTTGAGAGGTTTTATCGCCCCCCGGGCAGTCCCGGCGACGGCTGCGGGCTCGGGCTTGCGATCGTCAAAGAAATTGCCGAGCAGCATGACGCGCGGGTCCGGCTGTCACGTTCCGATCACGGCGGAGCGCGGATCGAAGTTCTCTTTCAAGACCGAGAACCGTTTTTTTGAGCTGAGAAACTCTTCCGGCGAACCGACTGGCAAAGCCTACCTTCGGCCGGTTACTCGCTATGGAGGTAGAGCACCGTGGAATTTAGCAAATAAATCGCAAAGAGCCCGAGGCTGATCCAGCCCACTGTTTTGAAGACACGCGTCGCCGGTCGATAGAGAATGCCCACGATCGCGAGGCCAGTCATGATTACGGCCGACATCGCCGACGCGCCGTGGATGGCCGATACGTTGGATAACAAAGGCCCTGGGTGGTAAAACAGATCGTCGATCGCAATAATCAAAATGTTGAAAAGATTGCTCCCCAGGAGATTGGCGATCGCCATGTCGAGTGCCCCGAGCCGCAAAGCACCCAGAGTAACCGTGAGTTCGGGCATCGAGGTGACTATCGGGACCAGCAGCGTGCCGACGAATGACGTGTGCCACCCCATGGCCGTCGCGAGCTTGGTCGCGATGAACGGCATCCATACGCCGGCGGCGACTACGACCACCACGGCCCCACCATAACTCACGATCGCGCGGCGCAGCGAGATGCCGGCATAACGATCGGTAACCTCTTCCGCGAACTCGATCACCTGCTGCTTTTCGTAATGAAAAATCGAACGCACGGCGATCAAATACATCAGAACGATAACAGGCATATAAACGCCTACATGCCCTATGGCCCAACCGTTTCGCTGTCCGAGGAGAACGTTGAACCCCACCAGGCCGATCATGACCACTCCAAAACCCGCGGAGAGAATATGGCCCTGGCCGGCGCGGCGATAAATCGATTCTTTACGGTGGAGGAAATCGACCACGACCAGAATCATCAGATTTAAAACGCAAGCACCGAGCACATTACCCACGGCGATGTTCGGCGCCGATGCGAGCGTGACCGAGCTTAACCCGGTAATCAACTCGGGCAACGATGTCGCGGTGGCAAGCATGACCAGTCCCACCCAGTTTCCCGAGAGGCCGGTCTTGTCAGCAATGACATCGCCGTATAACGAAAGCTTCGTTCCGGCATAAGCGATCAAGAGGAAGCAAGCGGCAAATTCCGCCCAAATACTGAACATTATTGGATATTGATTGTGTTTCGTGACAAGTCGCAGGGTTCGCCCGCTCCATCGCCGCATAGGGTTGCCGCATGATCCCCCTCTGCGGACGGGACGGAGGCAAAAGTTGGCGCGTAGTTTAACGTCTTTTCACGAGACCTCCGATTAACCGCATTTCACCGGGCCGTGGGGCGAAATCGGAGTATGGGTGTTTGCATGTTTACATGAGCTCGGCACCTTCCCCTCGTAATAGTCCATAGAGACCGAGACCGGCGTTCGTGCTATTAGTAATTTTCATTCGATGTTGTCGGGCAGCTTCCGAATAAGGATGCGAAACAGGAGGGAATCCATGCGCCACAAAATCTCGATCGCCCTGGCGGCAGCCGTATCGAGTCTGCTATTTGTCGCGAATCCGGTCTGGGCGGCTAAGAAATCTCTGGACAAGGCGACTGTCGTCGCGGGGACCGAAGCCGATCGCGATAAGTCCTACCCCGGCTGGGAGGGTTTCCAACCATTCGGGGAAAAACAAAAAGAAGGCGGAACCGGTCAGCCGGAGACGGGACAGCAACCCCAAGGCGAAGGCCAGCAGCCCCAACCCGGGATGGAGCAACGGCAGCCCGAAGGCGAGCAAGGTACGGGCAGTCCCGGCGGGGCAACGGGCGGAGACAGCGGCACGGAAGGCGGAGAAGGCGGCTCCGAAGACGGGCAAAACCAATAGATTTTCACATCGGGTTTGCGGCCGACGCTAAACAGAAGCGCCTTTCGAGCGCCAACGCGAATCCAGCACGAAAACCCCGATCTCGCTCAGATGACGGAGGAAACGAGACGCTCTAGGGACGGCTGGCTAAGAGCGTCTCATGCTTCAAGTACGACTGGATTGAACGAGCATTTGGGCTTGGCTACTGCCGTAGATCGAAACCAGGCAAGGAAAAAATGAAACGGCGATATTTCCTGGTGTCCATTGCGGTGCTCGTCCTGACCGGCTGCGCCAATTCGGAAGGCAAGAAGACGGAGTTCGGCGCCAATGCCGACGACGTTACTATTGCGAGCAGGGTCAAGGCAGCGCTTTTACAGGACATTTATGTCGGCGGTCTCGGCATCCAGGTGCAAGCCCATCAGGGGCATGTGCAACTCGGCGGTTTCGTTCCCGACGAGGATCAACGCCGGCATGCCGAGGCGATCACGCGCGGAATCCGAGGCGTCAAGTCGGTCGAGAACAACATCCGCGTCAGACAGAAACGCGACGAGCCGCGGTTTTAGGAAACCCCGTCGTGGAGCTGAGACTTGGCGTCAGGCTTCTCGGGAGACTGTTTGTTCTTTTCGGTTCGTTCGTCGTCGCCTTTCTTATCGGCTCGGTTTGATTTCGCGTTGCCGCACCTGCCGGCGCGAGGAATGTTCCCTTGTTCGGCCCGGTCCTTATCGCCGCTCTCGCCAGAAATGAATTCGGTCGGGCGACATTCCGTATCGCGAGTAGCGTCTTGCGTCGTGCCCATACGGGAACGGATATCCGCTAAAACTCGAATAATCGCGAAAAATGGGGACTCCGGGATAAGTCCATAACGGAAAATAGACCGGCTGAGGATATTGGCAATACTGAGCGGCCTCGGCGTCCACCATAGCCGCGCGTGCCGATTGCCATGCCGCCAGGGCTTCCAGCTCGCGAACCCGGACCAAGCGTTCTTCACGCGCTTCCGCCGCTTTCCGAGCCGCCTCGGCCGCCTGCTGCTCTTTCCATTCCTCCAATCGCGCAATCGCCTCGGGGTCGGGTTTGGTGACCTTGATATGCATCCGACGGCAACTCCTCGAAGCCGGTTCATCGGTATATAACAACCCGGCATCGGTTCGGCATTTGTAGATCTCCGCCGAATGCACCGGTCGAAACCACAAGACCGCGATGCTCGCGAGAAGGCAGAACAAAAGGCACCTGATCGGACTCGATTTCCCTGAGCTGACGGCGACTCCCTTCCGCACGCCTTCGTTCTCTGCCCCTGTCGCTAAATCGCCCATTACGCGCTTAGTGACCATATCGCTACTTCCGTACGATTCGGGCAACGTCAAGCAATTAGACCCGCGTTCCGCCCCTTCCGTTCTTGGATAAGAGCCGACCGTGGCGCCGATCGGTTCGGCGCGATCGTCGCCGTCCGTTTGTCCCTTAGCCGATGACGAACTACATTAATGTGAGCTTCGTTCAATACACACGATCGACCAATGCGCGGTAACGATAACGCCGATTTCGACGATTACACGGTGCTGAAACTCCAGCTCGATGCTGCGCAAGGTTCGCAGGAATCCACAGCCGATTACAGACTCACCGATCATTACTCCTTGTGCGGCACAGTGGGCCAGGGGGGCGTGGGGCGGGTGCTGCTCGGTTTCGACGAGCGCATTGGGCGTCAGGTGGCCATCAAGGAAATGCTCGCGTCGAACGAAGCCGTCGACCCCACCATCAGGCTCCGTTTTCTCCGCGAGGCCCAAATCACGGGACGCCTGGAGCATCCGGGCATCGTTCCGGTCTACGACATGGGAACCACTTCCCAAGGTGCTCCTTATTACGTGATGCGCCTCGTACGGGGGCAGACCCTGGCCGAAGCGCTTTCCGCATGCAATTCGGAACAGCCCGAACAGGCGCTTGCAAAACGTCTGCAATTGCTCGACCGGCTCATCGATGTCTGCGAGGCTATGGCCTACGCCCATTCGAAAGGCGTGGTGCACCGGGATCTCAAACCCGGCAACATCGTGCTGGGACAATTCGGCGAAACCATCATCCTGGACTGGGGTCTCGCCAAGATCGGCATCGAAGCCGATGTCTTCCGCCGGGCCGTACCGGCCGCATCCGAAGAGGCCGGATCCGACGACCTCACTCAAGTCGGCGAAATCCTCGGGACACCCGCTTATATGGCGCCCGAACAAGTGGATCAGCGTTATGGCGAAGTGGACGCGCGAACCGACGTATTCGCCCTCGGCTGCATTCTGTATCACATCTTGGTCGGACGGGCGCCGCTCAAAGGCAGCCTCTCGTCCATCGTCGAGCAGCTCAAGTCCAAAGCGCCGCTGCCCTCCTCGCGCAAAGGTCCGGTTCCCGCACCGGCCGAGCTTACCGCCATTTGCGACAAGGCCCTCGCGAAGGACAAGCTTTGCCGCTTCCGGGACGCCGCCGAATTGACCGACGAGCTGCGCGCTTTCCGCGATGGACGATTGGTCAGCGCGTACGCTTATTCGCGCGGCGAGTTGCTGCGCCGTTTCGTCGCCCGCAACAAGGCAGCGCTTTCCGCTGGACTTGCGGTCGTCATGGCCGTCGCGATCGGTGCGGGGCTGGCGGTCCATTTTGCCATGGATGCCCGGAAAGAGCGGGAAGTGGCCGTCGCCGAGCGACGAATGGCGATCCATGCCCGCGAGCGCGCGGAAACGGCGCTGGCCGACGTCACCCGCATATCCAACGAAAACCTGACCGCCGCCGATCAGATCGCGGAAGACATAGCGAATGCCATAGGCTCGATACGAAGCGGGATGGAACGGCTCGCGGACGCCGCGGGCAACGTAGGCGACCGCAAGGCCATGACTCCGATTCTGACATCCCTGCTGACCCGGTATCCCGACGCCGAGCTTTTTGCCGCCACGATCGCCCCCGGCACGATCACCGCCGTGGCGCCGGCGAAATACGCTGAAGCCATCGGCGCCGATACCTCCCGGCTCGAACACAATCGTCTGGCGCTGGAATTGACCGAACCCATACTGAGCCGCGTCTACGAGGCGCCCGAAGGTTTCGACGCCGTAACCCTCGTCGTACCCATAAAGCGCGGCAAGACCATACCGGGTTTTCTGTCCGCCCGTTTCAAGGCCGCCGAGTTCCTGGGAAAACTATTGCCCGCCGGACTCCAAACCCAGGAGAGAGCGGTGTGGATCATTCAGGACGACGGTTTCATCCTTTACGACACCGATACCGACGAAATCGGGGAAAACCTGTTCCGCGAAGAACGGTTCGACAAAATTCCCGAATTGCGCCAGCTCGCGAGACAGATTGCGGATCAGGAAGCCGGCATCGGCTATTACCACGGCCCGACCCATGGAAGCGGCCGAGAATCCAATCGCATTGCCGCCTGGCAAACGGTTCGGCCTACAAAAAACCGCGCGTGGAAGGTCGTAGTGCTGGAGCAGTGGGGATAAAACGGCCGAAAAGCTCACGTTGGCGCGGTCGGCCGGAAACTCACGGCTTGACCTCGACAGCATACGGCTGAAATCCCCAGCACCCGTCCCGGCTCTTCGCCTTGACCGTGATCCGAACCTTACCTGGCTCGGTAAGGGGCTGCGGCGGGACGGCCTTGACTCGCCAGTCGCCGCTTCTCAGGCGTTCGAGTACCGGCGTAACCGGTTGGCCGTTGATTTCGACCGTAAGAGTATCGCTGTCGGTATTGTCCGACGCGACGAAAGCGAACTCGGCAAGCGCGGCAACGGCGCCGGTCGGATTCGGTTCGAAGAATTTCGGCTCGGCGCACCCGCTGCTTCCGCCGCCCCCGCCACCGTAAGCCCAGACGCTTCCGCTCGCGATAGCGATCAACAAAACCGCCGTCTTAATCAAGCCGTGCATATTGCCTCCTTTGGGCAAGCCGGAATCGGAACAACCGCCCTGTCGACTGAAACAGATCGGCGGAATGGCGTCAAGACATCTTTGTCGGCAACGGTTTAGCGGTGAGTTTTAGGAAATTTGTAGGTCGGCAATCCGTTGCCGACACACTGGGTCGCCGAGAGCATTGTCGGCAAAGGTTTGCCGACCTACTTGCATAGTGAGGACGCCACACCAAGCCGGAAAACGCCCTATGGTTTGTCCGGCAAGTTCATCACCATCTTGTGCTCGGCCACCTGCCGCGAATCGAGGAAATCGCGCATCGCGAGGGCCACGGTGCGGATAAGCTCCTCCTTGTGCGGATAGTGATCGATCTGCTCCTGGACCCACTCGTCCAATGCGACTTCTAACGTAGATTGCTGAAAAACCCAAACTTTGCTCATCGACTTCAAATCCAAATAAGCACACCTCGGCACGCCCGCGAAGTTTCGATGGCGGTGGCGCCCAGGGTGGCCGGAGATCATAATTTAAAGCACCACATTTTAATCGGCGCGACGAACCGTGTTGACCCATCGCACTTCCGAAATTCAAAACCGGCTTCACCACTTTCTATTTAGGTCGCTCGACGAACTGATGGCCGACCGGCTTGCCATGGATGCTGAATCCGTCGTATTGGACCTTTTCCACCGAACGGCGAGCCGTGTTCCGGCTTACCGAACATTTCTCGGCGCCCATGGCATAGCGCCGGAGACCGTCGGATCTTTTGATGCCTTTCGGCAGCTTCCCCTGATCGACAAGCCCAATTACATGCATGTCTACCCACTGCCGGAGCGCTGCCGCAACGGCCGCTTGGCGGAGTGCGACCGGGTGGCGGTTTCCTCGGGTTCGACCGGAAAACCCACGTTCTGGCCCAGATCGATCATCGACGAGCTCGATATCGCGCTTCGTTTCGAGCAGATATTTCACGACAGTTTCTGGGCGCACGAACGCAGCACGCTGGCCGTGGTTTGCTTCGCCCTCGGGAACTGGGTCGGCGGACTGTACACCACGTCCTGCGCCTGGCATCTCGCAGCCAAAGGGTATCCCCTGATGGTGGCGACGCCCGGCAACAAAAAGGACGAAATCTTCCGGGTGATCCAGGAACTCTCGCCGAGTTTCGAACAAACCGTGCTCCTCGGCTATCCGCCGTTCATCAAAGATGTCATCGATGCGGGTCTTGCCGCCGGAATCGAATGGCCGCGCTATCGGGTGAAAATGGTCTTCGCCGGCGAAGTGTTCAGCGAGGAATGGCGGAACCTGGTAGGCGAGCGGGTCGGCTCGAAAGCGCCCTGCTACGATTCGGCCTCGCTCTATGGCACGGCGGATGCCGGGGTTTTGGGCAACGAAACGCCGCTGAGCATCGCCGTCCGCCGCTTTCTGGCGGACCGCCCCGAGGCGGCCAGGGAGCTCTTCGGCGAATCGCGCCTGCCTACGCTGGTTCAGTACGACCCGATCAGCCGGTTGTTCGAGGTCCACGAGGAAACCCTGGTGGTTTCGGGCGACAACGGAGTGCCGCTGATCCGCTATCACATCGCCGATAAAGGCGGAGTTGTCGGTTACGGTGAGATGCGCGATTTTCTGCGAGATTGGGGAGCGGGCCCGCTGGCCGAATACGGTTTGGACGAAACCTTTCCCTGTAGACCCCTGCCCTTCGTTTATGTATTCGGACGCGCGGATTTCACCGTGTCTTTCTACGGTGCCAATATCTATCCGGAAAACGTGACGGTCGGCCTGGAACAGCCGCATATCATGGCTTGGGCGACGGGCAAATTCGTCCTGGAAACGAAGGAATCGGCAGACGGGGACAAATACCTGAGCGTGACCGCCGAACTTCTGCCCGGCGCCACGGCGGACGATCAGAAATGCCGGACGCTTGCGGAATCCGTCAAAGCGCAGTTGTTGCGGCTCAACAGCGAATTCGCCAACTACACGCCGCCGGAAAAACAACTCCCCAAAGTTACGCTACGGCCGTTCGAGGATCCCGAGTACTTCCCGGCTGGCGCCAAGCACCGGTATACCCGGCGATGAGGCCTTAGCTTGCCCGGCTTTACACGGGAAGACTACGATGCCGGGGACTCTCCGTCGGTAGAGGAAGCTTGCTCCGGTCGGCCAGCGAGACAGCGCAGCACGATCGATAAGCGCTGCACTGTCGCCAACCGGACAGGGAAGCCTGATGGCCTATAGAGCGCTTTTCACCGCGGTTTAGCGGCGAGGATCGGGAGTTTGTAGGTCGGCAATCCTTTGCCGACAAACCCGCTGCGTCGGGAAGGGTCGCGACTAAAGCGACCGTTTGCGATTGGGAAAGGATGCCGACCTACTGCACCTTCGGGCGCCACGCCAAACCGGAAAAATGCTATAGAGCGTAGTTCCGGGAAGAGACCGAGATCAATCCCAGCTCAGAACGCCGCCGGTCTGATATTCCGTTACCCGGGTCTCGAAGAAGTTCTTCTCCTTCTTGAGATCCAGGATTTCGCTCATCCAAGGGAATGGATTGCCAGCGCCGGGGTACTGCTCCGGCAAACCGATCTGGGCGCAGCGTCGGTTGGCGATGAACTCCAGATAATCCTTGAACATGCCGGCATTCAGCCCCAATACGCCACGCGGCATGGTGTCGTAGGCATATTGCGTCTCTATCTCCACCGCCTCGCGAATCATGCGGATGATTTCATCCTGAAAGTCTTTGCGCCAGAGATGCGGATTCTCGATCTTGATTTGGTTGATGACATCGATGCCGAAGTTCATGTGCATCGATTCGTCCCGCAAGATGTATTGAAACTGCTCGGCGGTGCCCGTCATTTTGTTGCGTCGCCCCATCGAAAGGATTTGGGTAAAGCCGACGTAGAAGAAGATCCCTTCGAAAATCACGTAGAAGGCGATGAGATCGCGAAGCAGGCGCTGATCGTCTTCGGGCGTTCCGGTCCGGAATGCGGGATCGCCCAGAGACTGGGTGAACGGCAAGGCCCACTCCGCCTTGCGCGCCACGGCCGGCAATTCACGGTACATGTTGAACACCTCTCCCTCGTCCATGCCGAGAGACTCGACGACATACTGGTAGGCATGAGTGTGCAGAGCCTCTTCGAAAGCCTGGCGCAGCAGATATTGGCGGCACTCCGGATTGGTAATGTGCCGGTATACCGCCAAAACCAGATTGTTGGCCACCAGGGAATCGGCGGTGGAAAAGAATCCGAGATTTCGCTTGATGATGGTGCGCTCGTCTTCGGTCAGTCCGTCGATACTCTTCCAAAGCGCAATGTCCGCGTTCATGTTGATTTCCTGCGGCATCCAGTGATTGGCGCAGGCATCCAGATATTTCTGCCAGGCCCAACGGTACTTGAACGGCACGAGCTGATTCAGGTCGGCGCGGCAATTGATAATCTGCTTGTCATCGACCTGGATGCGCCGGGCCCCCATTTCGATGCTCTCAAGGCCAGTCGCACCGGTACGAGAGTCGCTGCCCGCAGCAATCCCCTGGTCCGCTTCGTATCGCGTTTCAGCAAAAAAATCCTGAAATTCGGGACTGACCTTGCCGGTATCGCGCGCTGCGGCTAGTTCCCCTCCCCATTCCGCCAGCCGGGGCGCATTCGGATTAGTTTCAGCTTTGACGGATTTGCCGGTAACGCCAGCGAGGGGATCTTCCCAATTCAACATGCTTTTTTCCTCTTTTCGGCCCGTGAGTGTTCAGGAGAAATATCTATGCAACTCTCGATCGTTGAGCGGTTGCCAACCTAAGCGACTATATATTGTGCACAAAAACATTATAGACACAATATGTAGGCTATAACTTTTGCCGGCAAGCCTCTCCCGCGTTTTTTGGGCCGAACCGCGCTACCACTGCACGGTAAAGGACATGGTGTTGATGTTCTTCCTGAACACTTCCAGCGCAAAGGGCTGCGCCAGTTTGTAAAGGTCCAAGATGGAATAATCGAGCCCCGGCCGTGCTCCGCTCTTGAATAACGACTCTTCGATGTTCTTGGCCATGATCAGCATCAGATCGTCAAGGTTTTCAGGGGAAACCGGTTTAATATCGCGCAAAAGTTTTTCGGCCATGATCCGAGCTCCTTTGGTTGCTGCGTCGCATCTCGATCGACTGATTCTCTTCCGAGTCCAAGTCGACTCTCGATTTGTGGTATTTATTCTACTCCTTAGACAGTTCGGATGTGGGTTGCCTCCGAACCGGGGATGTGCAAACCGTTCTCGTCAAGCTCTGACAAATGTGATGAAATTTCGACGTTGGGGTTATCTAATAACAAAGGCTGGACACGATGAATAAAAAGACCGACTCCCCCGAAGATCGACGGGTCGCACCGCGTTCGATTTCTTCCGTTCGCACTTATCTCATCCCCCCTGCCGGCAATCCATCACGCGGAATCACCAAAAACCTGAGCCGTTCCGGCATTTTTCTGCAGATGCCCACGCACACAGAGGCATCCGTGGGAAAACCCGCCATGGTCGTTTTTGCCGTCGAAAGAGGAAAAATCGTGCGGTTGCTCCGGTATTCGGTCATCGTCAAACGTGAATCTCAACAAGGATATGGGCTCGAATTCGGGCGGGCGTTATGGTCCACCGCGGTATTCCGCCGTTAATAGGCTGTGTTTACACTGCACGGGATATGGACGGTCTATCGGCCGGCGTACGCCCGAGTGAATCCGGCCAAGAGTTTATCAATCGAGGTTGCCACCTCGCCCTTGACCGGGCGAGGCGCAAAAAGCAGGTTAACGCAATAGCTCGAGTGCCTTCTCGGCCGCTTCTTGTTTAGCCTTGCGTTTTACGACCTGAGCAGCGTCCCGGGTCGATTTGGGTGCATTTTTGACTTGGCTTTTGATCGCCTTGGCCTGATCCACACCGTCCTCGACAGCCTTGACGCCTTGTTTGGCTTGTGCCGGGACAGCATCCTTCAGCTGCCCCTCGGCAGATTCCTTGGCAGTGTCTAGGGCTTGCTCTCCTATCGCAGCAGACGCTTTATCGATGCTTTCCCTCAGGTTTTTGGCTTTCTCTATGCTCTCGGCCGCCACGTGCACTCGCTCGCGCGTACCGCGCTGAACCACCGTTTTGGCAGTATCTTTCAAGAGTTGTTTGGTGGCGCTTTCGATACCAGCCTCGGTAGCGGTTGTCGTGCCGCTCTCCCCTAAAAGCATGACCAGCAACCCCAGCGTTATTGTTTTCATAGGATGTCTCCTCATGTCTGAACACGGACGCCCAAGGCCATCCGTCGGCTAATAGTATGCAGACCGGCCGGCTGTGTATAGCATGGAGTGCGTCAACGCTCGCATTCCTTTAGCTTCATCGCATGAAAACAGAACGCCACAGAACCCCAAAACTGGCTTTACTGCTCGGCATTATCGCGCTCGCGGTCATCGGCATGTTTTTGGTTCCCGCCGTCCCGCAAGACCCGGCCTATCACGAGTTCGCCGACCGCAGCCGGTGGTTCGGCATGCCGCATTTCTGGAATGTCGCGACCAATCTCCTCTTCCTCCTGGTCGGTCTGGCTGCGCTTCGGGAACTCGTCCGGGGAGTGCCGGATCGAACGCTCCCGGAGCTCCGGGCAAGCTATTTCGCCTTCTTCATCGGTATCGCACTGATCGGCCCCGGCTCGGCGTATTACCATCTCGATCCAAACAATACGACACTGGTCTGGGACCGTCTGCCCATGACCGTCGCCTTCATGGCTTTCGTCTCCATCATCGTCGGCGAATATATTTCCCGCCAGGCGGGGCAAAAACTGTTATGGCCGCTGATTCTCGTCGGTATTGCCTCCATCATCTATTGGCACGTGACCGAACAATCCGGACAAGGGGACCTACGCCCTTACGGCCTCGTCCAATTTCTACCCATGCTGCTGATTCCGCTGATACTGCTGTTGTTCTCGCCTTCGTTCACGGGAAGCGGGTATATCTGGGCATTGCTCGGGTTCTATTTGGTCGCCAAACTGGCGGAGCTGCTGGATGAGACGATCTTTCAGGTGATGTACCCGATCAGCGGGCATGCGCTCAAACATGTTTTGGCGGCGATAGGGGCTTATTGTTTCTTGCTGGGGCTGAGAAAAAGAAAGCCGATCCGACACGAATGAGCTTTGGCGGAGCAATCCGCCGCCCCCCCGGCAGGGTAAACCGGTTACTCGCGGATAAACGTCAATCGTGTTTCCGCCCGCCCCCCATTCGCGCCGCCATCAAAACTCCATGACGACCTTTGCGATCAGGAAATATAAGACCAAGCCGAGAGTATCGACCAGCGTCGTCACAACAGGAGCGCTCACTACCGCCGGATCGATACCGAACCGTCGCGCCAACAGCGGCATTCCGGCACCTACCAGAGTTGCGAGGACACAGATGGCGATCAGGGTCAGGGAAACTGTCGTAGCCAGCCCCGATTCGAACAGCAGCAACACGGGCACATAGGCGAGCAAAGCCACGGCAGTGCCGAGCAGAATGCCGATCCGAGTCTCGCGGAATACCACGCGCCCGACTCCCACCCCGTTGACATCGCCTGTAGCCATGGCACGGATCACGGTAGTCGCCGATTGGGCTCCACAATTGCCCCCAATACCGACGAGAAGGGGTATGAACACCGAGAGACTGATCGTCTGCTCCAGCAGTGATTCGAAAGCGGTGATTACGTTGACCGTCAGGGCGCCGGCCAAGGCAAGCAGCAACAGCCAGACAAAGCGGGCGCGGGCCAGATCCAACAAGGTGATCGAAAAATAGGGACGATCCACCGGCTCGCTACCACCGGCCCGAGCAAAGTCCTCCTCCTGTTCGAGCTGAACGACGTCCATGGCGTCATCCACCGTAATCAAGCCGAGCAAATGCCGAGCATCGTCGACTACCGGCAGCGCCAACAGATCCGCCGCCTGAATCAGACTGGCCACCTGCTCCTGGTCTGTCTCAGGCGCTACCGTGGGTACCGGCGCCAGCATGACGTCCTCCACCTGCTGGCCCGGGTCGGCCAGCACCAGAGCACTAAGCATTGCCAATCCCACCAGCCGCTCGCCGCTGTCGAGGACCGGCAGCACGTTCACGGTACTGACCGCACGGCCCTCGCGGTGGATTAAGGTCAACGCGTCCCGTACCGAAAACTCCGGCCGAAGCGGCAAATACTCCGGATTCATGATGCGGCCCGCGCTCTCCACGGGGAAGGCGAGCAATTTGTGAGTCAGGCGCCTTTCGCGGGGACTGAGGCGGGCCAGCAGAGCCTGGCCTACCGGCTCAGGCAAGGTATCCAGCAGGCGGACTCGGTCATCCGGATCGAGATCCTCGAGCAATCGATTGACTTGATGATCGCGCAGAAACGCCAGCACCTCCTTCTGCAGCGGCGCTTCGAACTGTTCAAAAACAGCCCGCGCCACTTCCGGCGGATAATGCGACAGTGCCTCCGCCCGCTGCGGCGGTTCCAGCCGCCGTAACGCCTTGACAGCATCGAGCGTGTATTTCGGCATTTCACCGCCTTGATGACTCATCACGTCCTAGATTGTTGGATGCCGAAGGAATTTCAGCTCGACCATGTGCCAAACTCGGGATTCTCGTGTGTCACGCTGTCCTTTGCAGGCTATTCCATGCGCCTACTTCTTTGGACAACCGGCATGGCCGGTATCGTTCAGAGCTCTTCCGTAATATGGTATTTATCTTTTTCGAGTTCGAAAGAATAAGGTTTCGCTATTAAGGTGTCGCTGCCGCGACAGATTGATTTGACTGTGGGTGCTCGGACCCACGGCCGAGGTCCTTTCTTTTGCGCCGCCAAAAGAAAGGACCCAAAGAAAAAGCGGCCCGACGACTTGCCGCTTCGCGGTGCCCTGCGCGTCGCAGGCCCGGTCGGGGCTCGGCAGAAGGGATTTCCTATCCCTCTGCCGAGTGGACGCATCCCTGCGTCCACCCTTCGGGCCATTCCCGCCCGCGTCTGCGATGCTCGGCTACGTCGACGGGATACAAATCGTGTATGTCGCACGCCGATAATGTGTGCAGTCAGACAGTATCAGAGCACTATTGGGTAATACTTATACCGAATTGTGCCTCGTGCAAGCACGCACTCATAGATATAATTGGTATAAATATTTCATTTCCTTTCTCCATTTCTGGAAAAAGTAATCCCCCGCGGAATCATAGACTGCCGGTATCCAGTGGAGACACGAGCTGGAACATGCATATATTGCTTCTCTCTAGATCGCGCTTCTTCTCCATACAACTCGATCCCATTTGCTTCAGCCTGCATTCTCACGTAACCGCGTAGCATTTTTTCGCGATATGAATACAAGCCAGGCCGATTTCCGGAAATTAAAACTGAACCGCAAGAAGCATTTTTCAGATTTCTAATTCTGGCACTGTATTTACCGTTATCAAGCCGCAGCTTATCGGTGTACTGATCCATTATTTTGCCGTAAGAAGAATACATATCTTTTAAATAACGGAGCAACATATCCGAATCCGCTGTTGACCAGAGAACTTCCTCATAATCACCTGATGGTTGATTTACCGCTAACTCATATGGACGTTTTAGCTCTGCGGAAATACTATGTATTGCGTCCCTAATTGCAGGAAGATAATGCTCCCACGTTACTTTTTCAACTTCTTTTGCCTCATCATAAACCCGCCATAGCATTTTCTCCGTTATTAGATGTACATAATAAGGGTATCCGTCACTCACTTGTGCAATACGAATGTAAACATCTCTGTCCACATCGATACCAAATGTTCGTGCTGCATGGAGCACAATTTCCCATCGAGCCTCCCAAGGCAATTTAGGGAGTTCAATCGTCTGTAACTGTCGATAGGCAGACTGATGTGCGCCAAGCAATTCTTCTAGAGTTTTTCCGACACCCGTAAAAATAAATTTGAGCGGTATTTTTTTGTCACCAAGTTGTTTAATTAAATCTGCAAAAAGGTTTCTCTCTTCTGCAGAGCTAATCCGATCAAATTCATCCAATACAACAATTGGTTTTTCAGAGTGAAGGTACGAGACCTCTCTAAGTAACTCTACGGCCTCAGGCAATGTTCGAATCTGCTCACGAATATTCAAGCGTGTTTCATTTTGATTCTTTTCGATCTTAAAGAAACGCAGATCAATTGATTTCTTGACTTGTCTTGTTATCGAACGGAAACGACTTATATTTGCGGCCTGCATTGCGATATCGGCGACAACTGAGAGTAAAGTCGCATCGGGAGAGCACGAAACATCGATATAATCAGCCTCTGGGCTTTGATATTGATTTGCAGCTATCGCCGCAAGAGAAGACTTTCCGACCCCTCGATCTCCATAAATGAATATGTGTCTACCTGGAGCATATAAAGCCTTATCGATTTGATCAAGCTCTTCTCCGCGCCCAAAGAGATGTTCAATACTCTGAATCGGCTGAGATGGAAACACCACTGTATTTAACTTTTCTCCAAACTCATGACGATTAAACGTGGAAATCGACATATTTATTGCCTTCGATATTGAGTTCAGAAATGGCAAATGTGGAATTCATTTACTTGGGAAAACTGATCTTGAAATTCCCTTCCCCGTTTGCCGCGCCGAGCACCGGAGCTTTCGGCGGGAATAGCCCGGGAGGGGCGCGGAAAGGATTCCGCGCGTTGCCGGAGGGCCATGGATGGCCCTTCCGGCAACCCCCGACGAAAGCGAGGAGCGGAGGAGACAAGCGGCAATCGGGTGTCCTTTCTTTTGGCTCCTTTTCTTTGGACAAGCAAAGAAAAGTGCCTCGGCCGTGGGTCCGAGCACCCACAGTCAAATGAACCCTCGCGAAGCGAAACCTTTTATTCGGTGGGTTACGGCCAAAGGCCTAACCCACCCTACCATACCCTCACCCTAACCCCCTCCCAGAGGGAGAGGGAACTGAAAGGTCCCACAGTAGAGAGGAAGTAAATTACTGACACGCCTCACATTCCGGATCATCAATCGAACACATCTTCACCCCCGAAGCCGCCGCCTCGGCATAGGCGGCTTCCGCCGGGTGGTGCTTCGTTCCGGGAATCGCATCGTCGATGGGGTCGGTCTTCACGGCGTTGAGCTTGCCGTCGAAGGCGGTGCTCTTCTCCACGTGGGTGGCGCCCATGGTGCGGAGGTAGTAGGTGGTCTTGAGGCCGCGAATCCAGGCCAGTTTGTACAGGTTGTCGAGCTTCTTGCCGGAGGGCTCGGCCATGTACAGGTTGAGGGATTGCGCCTGGTCGATCCATTTTTGCCGGCGCGAGGCGGCTTCGACCAGCCAGCGCGGATCGACTTCGAAGGCGGTGGCGTAGATCTGTTTGAGCTGGTCCGGTATGCGCTCGATCTTTTGCAGGCTGCCGTCGTAGTACTTGAGGTCATTGATCATGACCGCATCCCACAGGTCGAGCTTCTTGAGATCGTTCACCAGATACGGATTGACCACGGTGAACTCGCCGGAAAGGTTCGATTTGACGAACAGGTTCTGATAGGTCGGCTCGATCGACTGCGACACGCCGCAGATGTTGGAGATGGTCGCCGTCGGGGCGATGGCCATGGTGTTGCTGTTGCGCATGCCGACCGCTTTCACCCGCTCGCGGAGCGCGTCCCAGTCCAGCGTAAAGCTGCGGTCTTGTTGCAGATAACCGCCCCTGCCCTGTTCGACCAGAGCCATGGAATCGTAGGGCAGGATGCCCTGGCTCCACAGCGAGCCTTCGAAGCTGGAATATCGACCGCGCTCTTCGGCGAGATCGGTGGACGCCTTGATGGCGTAGTAGCTCACCAGTTCCATGCTCCGGTCGGCGAAGCTTACGGCTTCGTCTGACGCATAGGGGATACGCAGCTTGTACAGCGTCTCCTGGAAGCCCATGATGCCCAGCCCCACCGGCCGATGGCGCAGGTTCGAGCGGCGCGCCTGGGGAACGCTGTAGTAGTTGATGTCGATGACGTTGTCCAGCATGCGCATGGCGGTGGAGATCGTTTTCTCCAGCTTCTGCGCGTCGAGAACGCCGTCCTCGGTGACGTGATTCGACAGGTTCACGCTGCCCAGGTTGCACACGGCGATTTCGTTGTCGTTGGTGTGCAGGGTGATCTCGGTGCAGAGATTGGAGCTGTGAACCACGCCCATGTGCCGGTTGGTATAGCGCAGGTTGCACGGATCCTTGAAGGCGACCCAGGGATGTCCCGTTTCAAACAGCATGGACAGCATCTTGCGCCAAAGCTGCGTCGCCGGAAGCCGCTTGTACAGCGTGATTTCGCCGCGGTCCACCTTGGCTTCGTACTCCAAATAGCGCTTCTCGAAGGCTTCGCCGGTGAGGTCGTGCAGATCCGGCGTGTCGCTGGGAGTGAACAGCGTCCAGTCGCCCTCTTCCGCCACCCGCTTCATGAACAGATCGGGCACCCAGTTGGCGGTGTTCATGTCGTGGGTACGGCGGCGATCGTCGCCGGTGTTCTTGCGGAGTTCCAGGAACTCCTCGATATCCAGGTGCCAGGTTTCCAGATAGGCGCACATGGCGCCCTTGCGCTTTCCGCCCTGATTGACGGCGACGGCCGTGTCGTTGGCCACCTTGAGGAAAGGAACGACGCCCTGGGATTTGCCGTTGGTGCCTTTGATATGGGACCCCATGGCGCGAACCCGGGTCCAGTCGTTCCCCAGGCCGCCGGCATATTTCGACAGAAGGGCGTCGTCCTTGATGGCACCGAAGATGCCGTCCAGATCATCCGGCACGGTGGTGAGATAGCACGAGGAGAGCTGCGGGCGCAGTGTGCCGGAGTTGAACAAGGTGGGCGTGGAACTCATGAAATCGAAGCTGGAAAGCAGGTTGTAGAACTCGATGGCTTTCGCTTCACGATCGATTTCGCTGATGGCGAGCCCCATCGCGACGCGCATGAAGAACGCCTGGGGCAGCTCGAAACGGACGCCTTTGGCGTGAATGAAGTAACGATCGTACAGCGTTTGCAGGCCCAGATACGTGAACTGAAGATCGCGTTCGGGTTTGAGCGCCGCGCCGAGGCGCTGTAAGTCGAATCGGGTCAGCTCGGGCGACAAGAGCTCGAGTTCGGCGCCGCGCTTCACGTAATCCGCGAAATATTCCGCGTAGCGGTCCGCCATTTCGTCTTGAGTGGCTTCGAAAAAGCCGTGGCCGAGGAAACTCAGCGCCTCGCTGCGCAGGCTGTCCAGCAGCAACCGGGCGGCCACGTAAGAGTAATTCGGCTCCTGTTCGATCCGGGCGCGCGCCGCCATCATGAGCGCCGGGGCCACGTCTTTCTCGGGCACGCCATCGAACAGGTTGCGCTGCGTTTCTTCGAGAATCCAGGCTCCATCCACGTCGGCGAGATCGCGGCAGGCCTCTTCGACGATCTTTTGCAGGCGCGCCATGTCCAATGGCTTTTGGCTGCCGTCGGGCAGGGTCACGTGAATGACCGGCGCTTGGGCTTCTTCTTGCTCCGCGGCTTTCTGCGCCCGAAGCCGCGCCCTGTCCTCGCGATACAACACGTAAGCGCGGGCGATCTTGTGATGCCCCCCACGCATCAAGCCCAGTTCGACCTGATCCTGAATGTCTTCGATATGAATGGTGCCGCCGGAAGGATTCCGCCGGAACAGGGCATTGACCACCTGGCCGGTCAGCTCCTCGACGGTCTCGTGGATGCGGCGGCTAGCGGCGGCGGTATTACCTTCGACGGCCAAAAATGCTTTGGTAATGGCGACGCTGATCTTGCCGGCGTCGAAAATAGTCACCTTGCCGTTGCGCCGGATGACGCGCATCTCGCCGGGAGCGGTTGCGCGCAGATCGGCGGAAACAGTTGGCAGATCCAAGGGAATCGCGGTCGGCTGATTGGTACGGGCTGCGGATTCGGTTTCCATAGATGCGTGTCCTCCGAGGATGGCTGTATGTATTACGACATACACTATAGAATGTGGTCCGCCATATCGTCAAGCACAACATCCTGTGGTTTACTCTGTTGAGGGCCTGTGGATAAATTGTGCAAGAAAAGCGTTAAAATGCATTGAAATCAAGATACTTGGCGCACGTCCATTATTCGTCCAACGGGTTTGTTGTACTATTTGTCCGCCAATACACAACAACAATTCATAACAAGGGCAACTTCTCACCATGCAAAGCGTGCGGGAATGGTTGAGTGACTGGGTCAAGCGAGTGCTGCCGAACTCGCAGGCCGTCTCTTTCGCAATTCTTTTGATCGTCGGTTTCGTGCTGGTGATCAGTTTGGGGCAGATGCTCATGCCGGTATTCGCGGCAGGCGTCATTGCCTATCTGCTGGAAGGCCTAGTCGCGATCGGCGTGCGGAAAAAGCTGCCCCGCCTTGCCGCAGTCATCATCGTCTACGTACTTTTCCTCGCTTTTCTATTGTTTTTGTTCGTCGCACTCCTGCCGCTCCTTTATCAGCAAACCGTGCAACTCATAGAGCAGCTGCCGGCTTGGATGAACCGCGGACAAATGCTGGTGATGCAGCTGCCGCAGCAGTATCCGAACTTCATTACCGAGGAACAGATCTACGAATTGACCGGCGTGGTACGGAGAGAACTCCTCGCCTGGGGCCAATCCATGCTGACTTATTCGTACGCGTCCTTGGTCAGCGCCATCACTTTGATCGTCTATCTGATCCTGGTGCCGTTGCTGGTGTTTTTCTTCCTTAAAGACAAGGACTACATCCTCGGTTGGTTTAGCCAATACATGCCCCGCGACCGCAATCTTTCTACCCGTGTGTGGCGCGAGGTAGACATGCAAATCGGAAATTACGTACGCGGAAAGTTCTTCGAGGTCACGGTGCTGCTCGCCGTCAGCTATGCGGTGTTCTCGCTGATGGGGCTCAATTACTCGCTGCTGCTCGCGGTGCTGATGGGGCTCTCGGTGATCATTCCCTACGTCGGCGCGACATTGGTAACGTTTCCGGTGATGATCGTGGCTTTCTTCCAGTGGGGACTCACCGACGATTTTTGGTATTTGCTGCTGGCTTACGGCATCATTCAGGCCCTGGACGGGGTCGTATTAGTACCGCTGCTGTTTTCCGAAGTGGTCAACCTGCACCCGGTGGCCATCATCGTCGCCATCTTGTTTTTCGGCGGGTTCTGGGGATTCTGGGGCGTGTTTTTCGCCATTCCCTTGGCGACATTGGTCAAGGCGGTACTGGCGGCTTGGCCGCGATTGGGGGAAGAGGAAATTCCGCCGGAAGACGCCGCCCCGGCTCAGTTGGTAAAACCACCCAAAACCATACCCTTGAGCCGGGAGCAGGTTTAAACCCGCATTTCTCACCCTCCTTCGTAGCGACGGCGTCGAAACGCCGCTGTGGCGCGCCGCACGGACTGAGCGACGGCGGAGGCGTAGCCGACACTACGTCGAGCCGCCGTGCCAAGGCTATAGGATGTGCCGACCAAGGAAGGGTTGCGACTAAAGCAACCGTTTGCGATTGGGTGCATCGCTCGCGAACGATGCCTGTCCTGAGCCCAGTCGAAGGGCGGTTCGTTCTTCACAGCATCCTACGGCCTCTGTTTGCAATTGGGACGGCGTCCGTAGTAGGAAGGGTCGCTTCGGCGCTCCCGAAGCGACCGTTTGCGATTGGAAGGGGCCGACTAAAGGCCCGTTTGCGATTGGAAGGTCGCGACTAAAGCGACGTTTGCGATTGGAGGAGAGTGAGAAATGCGGGTTAATCTACGATTTTCTCGACTTGGCCACCAAATAGACTTCGGGGCTTCGATCCCGCGAAGCTTTGGGTTTTCGCACCGACACCTTGCCGAACATCTGGCGGGATTTCCGCACGAAGTCGTCGAAGTCGGGTCCTTGGAACAGCTTGGCCACGAAGCTCCCGCCGGGCTTGAGGAGCTGTTCGGCGGTATCGAGAGCCAATTCGGCGAGATACATCGCTCTTGCCTGATCCACAACGCGCGCGCCGCTCATGTTGGGCGCCATATCGGATAAAATCAGGTCGACCGGCCGGCCCTCCAGTTTCGCCTGCAACTGCTCCAATACGGATTCTTCCCGAAAATCGCCCTGAATTGCGGTCACACCCGGAATCGCTTCCATCGGCAGAAGATCAAGCGCTATAATTTCGCCGCTTTTTCCGATCCGCTCAGCTGCGTACTGGGACCAACCGCCCGGCGCGGCTCCCAAGTCCAGCACCACCATGCCCGGCTTGAACAAGTGCTCCCGCTCGTCCAATTCTTTCAGCTTAAACACCGCCCGTGAGCGGTAGCCAAGCGCTTGGGCTTGTTTTACATATTCGTCGGAAAAGTGTTCGGCCAGCCAACGACGGCTGCTTCGACTACGCGGCATAATCTAATGTACGGCCAAATTGAATCCCAGTTCCCGAGGAAATCCGAGTTGAAATCTGATTATAAGAAATTCTTGCGTGCCAAGGCCCATTCCCTGAAACCCGTCGTCATCACCGGCCAGGCGGGAATCACACCCGCCGTATTGAACGAGATCGGTTTAGCCTTGGACCATCATGAATTGATCAAGGTGCGGGTGAACGCCGCCGACCGAGAAGAACGCCGCGAGATGACCGCCCAGATCTGCGGAGAACTGGGCGCCGAATTGATTCAATCGATCGGCCATATCATCACGCTTTATCGGCAAAATCCTGACAAGAAATAATTAAATATATTTGACCGAGCAAACTTCGAATTCCCTTACGCCACCCGGCGCCTGTACCGTCGCGACATCGCCCTCCCGCTTGCCGATCAGCGCCCGGGCGATGGGCGAGGTGATGGAGATCAGTCCTTCCTTGATATTGGCTTCATCCTCGCCGACGATTTGGTAAGTCACCGAATCGCCGCTGCCCATGTCTTCAAGCTCGACCGTGGCCCCAAAAACCACCTTGCCCCCGGCATTGAGCGTCGTCACATCGATGATTTGAGCGTGCGCCAACTTGGCCTCGATTTCCTTGATCCGGCCTTCGGTAAATCCCTGTTGCTCGCGCGCCGCGTGATATTCCGCGTTTTCCTTCAAATCGCCGTGCGACCGAGCCTCGGCGATGGCTTCGATAATCCTCGGGCGCATGACTGTCTTAAGGTGGTTAAGCTCTTCGCGCAGCTTTTCTGCCCCACGGGCGGTCAGTGGAACTTTATTCATAGTTGCGTTTCCTCAAAAGTCACACTTTGCAGAATTCCTGGTGCAAATCCTGTAGGCGATTGACATCGCCGGCATCCAGTTCGCTAAGGGCGGAACAGGTGGCACGGGCACCGGAAATAGTAGTCGTGTAGGTAATCTGCTGTTGCAGTGCCTGGCGCCGAATGGTGAATGAATCGGCAATGGCTTTCTTGCCTTCGGTCGTGTTGATGATGAACTGGAGTTCGTCGTTCTTGATCATATCCACGATATGCGGACGCCCCTCGTAAACCTTGTTCACGGTGATGCAAGGTATGCCGGCGTCTTCGAGCACTCTCGCCGATCCGCGCGTGGCCACTAATCGGAAACCTTTGGCCAGAAGATCTCGGGCTATCGGGATGACCTTGGACTTGTCGCTCTCCCTCACACTGATCAGCACATTGCCGCTGTGGGCCAGTTTTACGCTGGCGGCGCGCTGCGCTTTGGCGTAAGCCTCGCCGAACGTGACTCCCACGCCCATCACTTCGCCGGTGGACTTCATTTCCGGGCCGAGCAGCGGGTCCACGCCGGGGAATTTGATGAAGGGAAACACCGCCTCTTTGACCGAGTAATACTCGGGGATGCGTTCCTCAAAGATGCCTTGTTCGTCCAGACTTTTTCCCACCATACAGCGGGCCGCGATCTTGGCCAGCGGATAGCCGGTGGCCTTGGATACGAACGGAACGGTGCGCGAAGCGCGCGGATTGACTTCCAGAATGAAAATTTCTTCGCCCTTGATGGCGAACTGGGTGTTCATGAGCCCCACAACGCCCAGGGCCTCGGCAAGCTGACGAACCTGTTCGCGCACCCGAGTCTGAAGCTCGGGGCTCAAATCATACGGCGGAATCGAGCACGCCGAATCGCCGGAATGCACGCCCGCCTGCTCGATGTGCTGCATCAGTCCGCCGATCAGGACTCGTTTTCCGTCGCATATCGCGTCGACGTCCATTTCGATGGCATCGTCCAGGAACCGGTCCAACAGCACCGGCGACTCGTTGGAAACGCTCACCGCCTCGCGCATGTAGCGCCCCAGGTCCTCGTCGTTGAACACGATTTCCATGGCCCGCCCGCCTAATACATAAGACGGCCGCACCACCAGCGGATAGCCGATTTCGTTCGCGCAGCGCATGGCTTCGTCCAGGGAACGCGCGGTACGGTTGGGCGGCTGTTTGAGATTTAGGCGATCGACCAGCTTTTGGAAACGCTCCCGGTCCTCCGCCAGATCGATGGAATCGGGCGAGGTGCCGATAATGGGCGCATCGGCCGCCTCCAGCGCCCGCGCCAGCTTCAGCGGCGTCTGGCCACCGTACTGGACGATGACCCCGGCTGGTTTTTCCAGATCAATGATCTCCAGCACGTCTTCCAGCGTGAGCGGTTCGAAATAGAGCCGGTCGGACGTGTCGAAGTCGGTGGAGACCGTTTCCGGGTTGCAGTTGATCATGATGGTTTCGTAACCATCTTCACGCAGCGCCATCGCGGCGTGCACGCAGCAGTAGTCGAATTCGATGCCCTGGCCGATTCGATTGGGTCCGCCGCCCAAAACGATGATTTTCTTCCGCTCGGTAGGATTCGCCTCGCATTCTTCCTCATAAGTGGAATAAAGGTAGGCCGTTGCCGTGGCGAACTCCGCCGCACAAGAGTCGATGCGCTTGTAAACCGGACGGATGCCATGCTTGTGGCGCACGGCCCGGACTTCCGACTCGGCGCTGCCCAACAGCGCCGCGAGACGCGAATCGGCGAACCCTTTGCGTTTTAAAGCGAACAGTTCTTCCGAAGACAGCGTGGCCAAGGTGCGCTTCGCCAGTCCCATTTCTTCCTGCACCAACTCCTCGATCTGGGCCAGGAACCACGGGTCGACGCGGCAATGGGCATGCACCTCGTCCAACATCCATCCCGCCCGGAAAGCGTCGGCGATATAGAAGATGCGCTCGGGTCCGGGATGGCGAAGCTCCCGAAGAAGAATATTGCCGGCATCCTCGGCGGAAACGTCGAGCTTTCCGACCAGACCGTCCACGCCGGTTTCCAGGCTGCGCAGGGCTTTTTGCAGAGACTCCTGGAAGGTGCGGCCTATGGCCATGGCCTCGCCGACCGACTTCATTTGGGTCGTCAGCCGATCGTCCGCCTGCGGAAACTTTTCGAACGCGAACCGGGGCACCTTGGTGACCACGTAATCGATGGTCGGCTCGAACGAGGCCGGCGTCGCGCCTCCGGTGATCTCGTTCCTGAGTTCGTCCAGCGTATAGCCGACCGCCAGTTTGGCGGCAACCTTGGCGATCGGGAATCCGGTCGCCTTGGACGCCAGGGCCGAGGAACGGCTCACGCGGGGATTCATCTCGATGACGATCATACGCCCGTCCTTGGGGTTAATCGCGAACTGTACATTGGAACCGCCGGTGTCGACCCCGATCTCGCGCAGCACCGCGATGGAGGCGTCGCGCATGATCTGGTATTCCTTGTCCGTCAGGGTCTGCGCCGGGGCGACGGTGATGGAGTCGCCGGTATGGACTCCCATGGGATCCAGATTCTCGATGGAGCAGATGATGATGCAGTTGTCCTTGCGGTCGCGCACCACTTCCATCTCGAACTCTTTCCAGCCCAGCACCGATTCCTCGATGAGAAGCTCGTGGGTGGGCGAAAGTTCCAGGCCGCGTTCGCAAATTTCGACGAATTCCTGTCGGTTGTAGGCGATGCCGCCGCCCGAACCGCCCAGCGTGAATGAAGGACGGATGATGGCCGGAAAGCCGATTTCGTCCAGACAGGCGAGCGCTTCTTCCAGGCTGTGGGCAACGCCGGAACGGGCCGAGCCCAGACCGATCTTGGTCATGGCCTGCTTGAATTTTTCCCGGTCTTCGGCCTTGTCGATGGCTTCCTTGGAGGCTCCGATCATCTGTACGCCGAATTTCTCCAGCACCCCGTTACGGTCCAGATCGAGCGCGCAATTCAGCGCGGTCTGTCCGCCCATGGTCGGCAACAGCGCGTCCGGCCGCTCCTTCTCGATGATTTTGGCGACGGTCTGCCAGTCTATAGGCTCGATGTAGGTGGCATCGGCCATCTCCGGATCGGTCATGATGGTGGCCGGGTTGGAGTTGACCAGGATCACCCGGTAGCGCTCTTCCTTTAGTGCCTTGCACGCCTGTGCGCCGGAATAGTCGAACTCGCAGGCCTGCCCGATGACGATGGGACCGGCGCCGAGTAAAAGGATGGACTGAATGTCGGTTCTTTTAGGCATGAAGCGTTGTATCGTTGATCTATGTCTGAGCGAAAACCGTTCCGGACTGTGCGAATAAACTCAACCTGCGGGTACCGTGCGTGCGGACCGGCCGTCCTGGCGACAGGCCATGCTTTCGATAAAGCGGTCGAACAACGGCGTCAGGTCGTGCGGTCCGGGACTGGCCTCGGGATGGCCTTGAAAACTGAAGGCCGGGCGATCGGTCAGCTCGATGCCCTGCAGGCTGCCGTCGAAGAGCGAGCGGTAGATCGGTCGTACGTTTCGCGGCAGGCTGCCTTCGTCCACAGCAAAGCCGTGATTTTGGCTCGTGATCAATACGCGACCGGTATCCAGTTCCTGAACGGGGTGGTTGGCGCCGTGGTGACCGAACTTCATCTTCATCGTCCTCGCGCCGCTTGCCAAAGCTAACAACTGATGGCCGAGACATATACCGAATACCGGAATTTGGATGTCCAGAAACTCCCGGATTGCTTGGATGGCGTAATCGCAGGGCTCGGGATCGCCCGGTCCGTTCGATAAGAAGATTCCGTCCGGGTTCAATGCCAGAACCTCACGGGCCGATGCCGTGGCCGGAACTACCGTCAAGCGGCAACCCCTGTCGGCGAGAAGGCGAAGAATATTGCGTTTGACGCCGAAATCATATGCGACCACATGGAAGCGATTCTGATCGAGTTCGCCGTATCCCTGCCCGAGCTGCCAGGACGTTTCCAACCACGCATAGCTTTGTCGTGCGGTGACCTCCTTGGCCAGGTCCATGCCTTGCAGCCCCGGAAATTCCCGCGCTTTGGCGACGGCATAATCCGGGTCGATCTCTTTGCCGGCGATAAGGCAACCGCGCTGGGCTCCCTTGTCGCGAAGAGTGCGGGTCAGTTTCCGGGTGTCGATTCCGGCAATGCCAACCACCCTATTTTCTTTCAGATACTCCGGGAGCCCCTTGTCGGCCCGCCAATTGCTCAAGCGCGTCGGCACGTCGCGAACAACCAGTCCGCTGGCGTAGACGCCCCCCGACTCCACGTCTTCACGGTTGATGCCGACGTTACCGATGTGCGGATACGTGAGCGTTACGATTTGGCGGGCATAGGACGGGTCCGTCAGGATTTCCTGGTAGCCGGTTATGGACGTGTTGAAAACCACTTCACCGACGGAACAATCTTCTGCTCCGATGGATATACCCCGAAAAACGGTGCCGTCTTCCAAGGCCAGCAATGCGAGCGTGTTCAATTTGTGTCACCTTAGACATGCAAAACGGGAGGGACCATATGGTCCGTCCCGTTGCTGTTATTCGTGGATATCGCTAATTTAACGGGGATTTTACGAAAAATGGGCATCTGCTGTCTATGAGGGTCAGTCAACCGTCCGGTCGACGCCCCGCCCTTCGGAGTCTTCACAATCGGCTGTGGGTTCCGTCGCACATGGGTTGCTTATCGGTATGCTTGCAGCCGCAGAGCCAGACTTTCTTTGCCTCGGCAAGTTCGAAAACTACTGGCGAAAACTCCGTTCCCTTATGGGAACCATCGCAAAACGGTTGCTTGGCGGATCGCCCGCAGGCACACCACCAGTATTTACCCGGCGCTAGATCCATGGCGTACGGGGCCTTCTGAGGGATGGTCGGTTCGGACATGGCTATCTCCTGTTCTCGTTCTAAGGGCAAAGAAGGTGACATAAATAGGCCTGATCTGTCATCAGTCTGGATAATCCATGATCAGTTTTCGAGCGGCCGGAGTTCGCCGTACGTGCGCCCCATCGTCCCGAGTTTCGGAGATACGACTCGGAACGACTAATCGCGGTTCCGCACAGAGCCACGCCGAATCATATTCTTAGCCCCAGAGGATTATCGGGATCGATATGGTCCATAAACGGTTTACGGCGGTCCTGATCGGTGACTTGGTAAATACACCCCAACCAATTGTTGAACACCGCTTTCGCAGTATCCCGCCAAGTGTTGTCCAAATGCCGGATCACCTCCTCTTCGGGAAACTCCGGAGGCGTTTTGCCAAGGCGCCGGGCGCTTCGGAGATGTTGACCGTATTCGTTAAGTACACCGCCCACGTCCAAATTGAAATAATGTTCCGGAAACGGCGGATAATCCTCGCGTTCTCCGTGGTAGTGGCGCATCACTTCGCGCTTGTACTCCTTCAGCAGGCTGATCGTGTCGTACTCCGGATGCCCTTGGAAATAGACTACGCGGAACAGGTCCGGGCTCACCGCGAGATGGACGCCCGCCTCCTCGCTTTCAACCAGAACTTTAAGCCCGGCAGCTTCCATATCTTCCCGAAAAATTTCATTGTAACGGGAGTGAGGCACGTCGAAACGGGTATTGATGTCGGCAACCAAAGGATGGCGCCGCTCGACCACTCGGTGGGAATAGACTCCCCAACGCTTGAAGCCCAAATGAGTGCGCTCTACGCCGTGGCAATACTGAAACAGCGCATGGGTCGCAAGACACGAACATAAAATGGACGTGACGTTCTGCTTCGCCCAGTCGAACACTTCGGTCAACGGTTGCCAGAACGCCTCCTCAGGAAGATGCGGATGAGTGACGTTCGCGCCGCTCACGATCAGCCCGTCGAGCCCATCGCGCTTGATTTGCCCGAAGGTCTCGTAATAGCGGTCGATATGGTTTTGCGCCTGTTCGCTCCGCTGTATGCCTTCGATCGTGAACGGATGCATGTGAAACTGCACGATCGGATTGGCGGCCCCAACCAGGCGAAAAAATTGCCGCTCGGTCGCCTCCAGAGCCGAATCCGGCATCATATTGAGAAGCCCGATATGCATTTCTCGGATGTCCTGATGGCGAGCGCGCTCGACCGAGAGGATTTCCTGCCCCTCCTCCCTCAAGCGCCTGAACGTGGGCAATTCGGTGTGCGCTACCAAAGACATGTCTTCAAGCTCTCCGAAACTGAATTAACGCGATCAGCGCGCCAAGGCGTCCATGATGAGACGAATGAAATCGTCCTCACCTCGAACGTTCGCAATCTCATTGGCATCGACGGTGTAGCCGTATTCGTCGGCGATGGCCTGGTAATTGGGCAAGCGCGCGCGGAACAGCCGGGGAAACACCCAGGAAACGAATTCGTCCGGCGGGATATCCTCGATGGCCGAATAGGCTTTTTCCGCCATGAATTCGGCGAGTTGCCGGTCCAGAAACTCTTCCCGATAGTACAGCGGCTTGGGATCGCGTTGAGCGCGCTCGATTAGAAGATGCTCCAATTCCGGAGTGGTCTTGATATACAGAATAATCGTGTGCTCGGCGAGAATCCTGATGGTTTCCGGATCTTCCAGTTCGCAGACGCTGCCGCCCGCGTCATTGATGAAATGCTTGTAGCCGTAGATAGAGTCGACCTTTTCGATAAATTCCGGCACGTCGCGCATGGCGGCGATTTCGGCCTGCCGGTGCAGGGCCTGACGACGCTTGAACTCGGCCGGAGTGAGTCCGCCCTTCGCCGGATCGCCGATTTTCCCGAGGAACGTCGAAACCGGCGCCAAGTTGTCTACGGTGATGTTGCTGCGGATATAAATCGAATCGGAACGCAGCAAATCGCGCAAGAACGGCACGTCCATGGCTTGCCGCTTGATATTGTCGAGAATCGGCTCGTCCAGATACCGGGTGCCGATTCGATAGTCGCCGGAGTAATGGAACCACGTCTTCTTGGGCAAACTATTGGCCAGCGTCGTTTTGCCGACGCCGGACATGCCCAGCAGCGTGATGCGTTTGGTCTCCCAGTCCAAGAACGCCTTGGGGCTCATTCTCATGGTATGTTCCGTGTCAGTGTGTAATGAGCGGTTACTCGCCCCGGTTGATCATGTGAGTCGCAGTCTGCGCGAATGCCCGGGCCAGAGACTCGCGCAAAGCGGGGTCCAGGGGCATATCGTCGAGAGCCTTATACATACAAAGCAGCCATTGATCCCGTTCCTTCGTGCCGATAGAAAACGGAAAATGCCGCATCCGAAGGCGCGGATGCCCGAACTCCTCCTGAAAAAGATCGGGACCTCCCAGCCAACCGGACAGAAACTTGAACAGCTTGTCTTTCGAACCGGCCAAATCCGCAGGATGCATCGCTCGAATATCGAGAGCTTCCGGCATTACATCCATGTACCCGTAAAATCTTTCCACCAGTTCCCGAACGGCGCTCTCGCCGCCGACGAGTTGGTACGGGGTCATTACGTCGGGGGGATTCATCATAATTCCGATACGTCAAAAATCGCGCGAATTTTAACAGGTTCGGTTCCTGAGCGGTTTAACTCGATCGGGCGGTCTCCCCAATTTGAGATGATATGTTTAATATAAAACACCGCGAGCGAATCAACCGCGCTAGCGATACACGCTGGTTATCCGCTTGATGACTTGACGCAAGGCCATCGCCTCGCGATTATGGGCGCTCATGCGATGGAATACGCGGCTTGAGCAACTATTAGCATCCGCCTCCGACTTGTTACCAATCGTCAAAAACTGCAAACGGTTTATCCCGGCTGATTATCCGTCCAATCGAACTCGTGACCACAACACCTTCGCTCGACCTTAAGACGAAACTGCAAGTTACCTGTCAAAATTGCAGTTTGACTTCATTGTGCATTCCTCGGGGATTAGCCCAGGAGGATATCGAACGCATCAGCCGCATCGTCGCTCGTAAGAAAACCTTACAACGAGGCGAGCATCTCTTCCGCGAGGGCGACAAGTTCCGCGGGGTCATCGCGATCAAGGGAGGAACGGCCAAGACCGTCATTTACGACGCGCAAGGCTACGAATACATCACCGGCTTGCTGTTACCGGGGGAACTATTAGGTTTCGACGCACTGGCCACGAATCACCACAAGTGCTCTGCAATCGCGCTCGAAACCTTGAGCTACTGCGAACTTCCCGCCAATCAACTCGACCAATTGTGCCACGAAGTACCGAATTTGCTGCGGGAACTTTTCCGCCATGCCAGCGCCAAGCTGGACGAGGAAACGGATCAAGTAATTGTCAACAAGCGCGCGGCAGAAGACCGGGTTGCCATGTTTATCCTGAATCTGTCCGACCGCCTTCGAAAACGCGGCTTTTCGCCGGTGGACTTCAATCTCACCCTTACTCGTCAGGAAATAGGCAATTTTTTGGGATTAGCACTCGAGACGGTCAGCCGTACCTTGCGGAATCTAGAAGATGCCGGGCTGATTACGGTCCGCCATAAACATATCCGTATACTGGATCTAGAGGCATTGAGAGCCACATATACCCACCGCTGATTCAGCCTAACCGCATTTTCAACAAGCCCGAATAATTCGGATCTTCGCGGGACGGCAATGTCCCTAGCGTCACGGGATACCGGCCGGCAACCCATAGAGAAATATCGCCTCACAAGACCTAAACGAAAAAAGGCGCGCAGAGCTGAACTCGGCGCGCCTTTAAATAGAGACTGAAAAAGGATAATTATTTCTTCTCAGACTCTTTGAATTTCGTTAGAAGACCTTTCGCAGGCTTCGCTTCTTTAACGGTATCGGCAACCTGAAGGTATTTTTCTACCGTAGCGTCCAGATCAGCCGGTTGGCCCACTACCATCACGGCGCCCATGCGAGCACCCCAGTGCGGCGGACATTTGAAGACGTACAGACCCTCTTTCTCGACGGCATAGTCGTAATCGGCGCCCATAGCGGACAGCATTTTCGGAGCCCCTTCCGGCCACATGCCTTCTACGCTCTCCACGAAATGGGTCGCCATATTGCGGAACGAAATAACATCGCCAACTTTAGCGTGAATAAACTCGGGCGCGAATTTCACACCTTGGCCTTTTACTTCGATCGTCTCCGCGTTAACGGCGGCCGATGCCAGCATCGCCACACCCGCCACAGCAAGCATCGCTTTCTTAGCAAAAATCATTACATAACCTCCAACACTACTGTTTTTCGTTCTCACGGATACCAGGCAAATCGGACAACAAACCCTGTTTTGCCAAAGCCGTTTTCCTGAACTGATCCGATATATCACCGTACACCGCGGCGCAGGATGATACACCAATTTGGCTTAATTAGCTATGAATGATATTTAAGCCTGCGCATCGAAAACCGTATTTCCACGGCTCATCAGCCGAACTGTCCGGAATTTCCCTCAGAAGAGTCGTCGCCGTACAGATCGCTCATTTTATAAAAGCCATGAATATGCCGAATCATCACCATGATTACCGAAGCAACGGGCAATGCGAGCAACACCCCTAGGAAACCAAACAGCTGACCGCCTGCCAGAACAGCAAAAATGACCGCGACGGGATGCAGTCCGATCTTATTTCCTATCAGCCACGGGGTTAACCAAACGCCCTCAAGCATTTGGCCTACGCCGAATACAGCCAAAACCGGGACGATCGACCACAAATCTCCGAATTGTGCTAACGCCGCTATCGATGCAGCCACCACGCCGGAGATGGAACCCGCATACGGTATGAAACTGATCAGCCCGGAAAACATGCCGATAAGAAGCGCCAAGTCCAATCCGGCCAGCCATAATCCGATACTGTAAATCGTGCCCAGAGCGGCCATGACCGCAAACTGACCTCGAAACACGGCACTCAACACTTCATCCGATTCTTCCGCCAGTATGACGACAACCGGCGCCCAGCGACGGGGCAAGAGATCGTGGACACGGGCGACTATGTCATCCCAGTCCCTCAGCAGATAAAAGATGACCACCGGAATCAGCACCAGATTCATCAGCCACGAGATGACTACGGCGCCGGAATGCGACAAAGAGGACAGCACAGTGGTCGCCACCCCTCCCGCCTGCTGCCAATGCCCGCTCAAAACCCCGGCCACCTGTTCCAGATCGACAAACTTGATGCGGACTCCTAAATGTTTTTGCACCCAAGGGACAACGGACGTTTTAAACCAGCGGGTGTATGCGGGGAGATTATCGATGAACCGGCTGATCTGCTCCTCTAACATTGGGATGATCAGCAGAAGCACTAGACCGATAACTAAAACAATGACTGCAAACACGACGATGACGGCATTTTGACGTTTTAGTCCGAGCGCTTCCAAACGGTCGGCAAGGGGATCGCTCAGGTAGGCTATCAGCGCGCCGGCCACAAAAGGCGTCAAAATGGG
Source organism: Methylocaldum sp. 14B (assembly GCF_002005105.1). Lineage (GTDB taxonomy): Bacteria > Pseudomonadota > Gammaproteobacteria > Methylococcales > Methylococcaceae > Methylocaldum. The sequence goes on from NZ_MSCV01000011.1 coordinate 92,434, forward strand.
CATCAATAAATAAATCAGCCAGCCGACTGCGAGAATGCCGGCTACTGCCATGCATTTGTTCAAATTAGCCATCCCCGCCCTGTTAACGTTTCACGAATATGACAAGCACCGGCGTCGACTCACCTAGACGAACGCCCCGAAACGCATTCTATGCGTTTACGTTTGAGCGCCTGACAGGCCGCGGTTGCGTCCTCCTTCGTCATTCCGTTGAAAATGGCCAGATAGAGCTTTTTTCTGCCCTGTGAGCGCGCGGTCACCGTTGCACGTGCATGACGAAGCGGATATGGAGCGAGCTTCAAAGCCTTCGACAGCCGCTGTTCCGCCGGCTTTTCGGCGGAAAATGTGCCCACACGAATGTGCCAGGCCTGCTTTCCACGATTGGTGCCCGATTTCTCGCGTCCATCTCCTTCATCGGCGGAGCGCCTGTTGCCTCCCGCTAACTTGACGTTTTTCTTTCCGCCCGACTTCTCGACCGACCGTTCAGGCAATTTTGGACGCGAGAGTAAAGCAGGCGGTTCCGGTTGGTCAAAGGAGGCCGTACGCACCTCGTATTCCAATCCGTTGAGCTGCGCAAAGCCGTAGTCGAGTATATCCTGCATATGGGCATCCCTCGCCGAAGCGCTGGTTCCGCCAAAAACCACCCCTATCAGCCGTTGACCGCCTCGCCGCGCCGATGCAACGAGGTTAAAACCGGACGCATTGACGAACCCGGTCTTGATCCCGTCCGTTCCCGGATAGTTTTTCAGGAGATGGTTGTGATTATGAAAGCTACGGCCCTCGAACTGGAACTGGGTCGTAGAGAAGTAGGGATAGTACTGGGGAAAATGTTTGTACAGGGACTTCCCGAGCCGGAACTGGTCCCAAGCCGTCGTGACTTGATTGGGATCGGGCAAGCCGGACGCATTCCGGTAGACGGTGCGCTCCATGCCCAGCTCGCGAGCTTTCTCGGTCATCAGCTGCGCGAATGCGGACTCGGAACCGGCCATTCCTTCGGCGATCACCGCCGCCGCGTCATTTGCGGACCGGGTTACCAAAGCCAATATGCCTTGCTCGACCGTGATCGTATCGCCTGATTTCAACCCCAATCGCGACGGGGGACGAAGAACCGCAAACCGGGACGCCCGAAATAGGGTATCGGAAGAAAGGCGTCCGTTAGCCAAAGCTTCGAAGACCAGATAAAGCGTCATCATCTTGGTGAGCGATGCCGGATGCCTCAACTCGTCGGCATTCCGCTCGAACAGTGGACGCTCGGATTCGACTTCCACCACCAGCGCCGCATAAGGACCGGCCTCCGCTCGATGAGCGAAGGAAAAGCCAGTCGCCAAGACCAATAAAGCCAAGACCAAGAGGTGATTGTGCTCAATCCAATGCATCGTTATCGTCAAATTCTTCTGAATGCGTGATTTTTGCCAAATCTGCAAGGGGCAGCCGGAAATTCACTCCTGAGGCAACCCGCTGGGCAGGAGAGGCCAGATCCAAAAATTCAGTCTCAGCGCTGCTTCAATACGCGCTGCTTCTCGCGCTGCCAGTCCCTTTCCTTTTCGGCGGCACGCTTATCGTGCTGCTTCTTACCTCTCGCTAAACCGATTTCCAGCTTGGCACGTCCGCTTTTCCAATACAGCGCGAGCGGAATTAAAGTATAACCTTTGCGTTCCACATGACCGATGAGCTTGCTCAATTCTCGACGATGCAGGAGCAGCTTCCGGGTTCGGATGGGATCGGGTGTGACATGGGTGGAGGCAGAAGCCAGCGGAGAAATATGTGCTCCGAGCAGCCAGGCTTCGCCGTTTTTCAGCGTGACATAACTCTCCTTCAGCTGTGCTCTTCCCGCACGCAAGCTTTTCACCTCCCACCCTTGCAGGGCTAGTCCCGCCTCGTAGCGCTCCTCGATGAAATACTCGTGCGTGGCTTGCCGGTTGAGAGCGATGGTGCCACTTCCGGCTGTATCCTTGTTTTTCTTTGCGGCCATGTACTTAAAACTAAATTGCCTGACTCGATGGAAAAATCTTGTTATTTTACCCCAACCTCGGGTTGCCCGGACCTTCGATTGGCTCAGCATAATAATTCGGAGAACACATGACCGATCAACGTTTTCTGCACAACCAATGGTCATCGCGCTTGGCGTTCGTTCTGGCTGCAAGCGGTTCGGCCATAGGCCTCGGGAATATCTGGAAGTTTCCCTATCTGGCCGGCGAAAACGGAGGCGGAGCGTTCGTCGCGGTTTACCTCTTATGCGTCGCTGCCATCGGTATTCCGATCATGATCGCAGAGACCATGCTGGGGCGCCGCGGTCGGCAAAATCCCATCAATACCATGTTGTCGCTGGCACAGGAAGCGAAAGCCGGTCCTGCCTGGCACTATGCCGGTTGGCTCGGCGTGTTGTCGGGCTTCCTGATTCTGTCCTATTACTCGGTCATCGCCGGCTGGTCGATGGTCTACATCTTGAAGATGAACAGCGGCTACATGAGCCATATCAGCGCCGAAACCGCCGCACGGGTATTCGACGACCTCAAAAGCGCTCCGGAAATTCAGTTTATCTGGCACACTGTCTTCATGGCCGCCACGATGCTCATCGTCAGCCGCGGCGTCAGCGGCGGACTGGAGCGAGCGACGCGCTTCATGATGCCGGGCTTGTTCATCATGCTCATACTCCTGGACGGTTATGCGATGAGTTCCGACGGATTCGGCCAGGGAATGTCGTTCCTGTTCAAGCCGGATTTCAGCCGCATCAACGGCGAGAGCGTGCTGGTCGCGATGGGGCAGGCCTTTTTCTCTCTCGGATTGGGCATGGGCGCAATCATGATCTACGGCTCATATCTCCCTGATCATGTTTCGATTTCGCGGTCTACCATTTTTGTCGCCTCCGCGGACACCCTAGTGGCTTTATTGGCGGGTGTTGCCATTTTTCCAATCGTATTCGCCAACCACTTGGAGCCGACCATGGGCCCCGGCCTGATTTTTCAGACGCTGCCCATCGCCTTCGGTCAAATGCCCGGCGGTTCACTGTTCGGGGTGTTGTTTTTCGTTCTCGTATTTTTTGCGGCGATTACTTCCGCGATTGCCTTGATCGAACCCGCCGTGGCCTGGCTGTCCGAAAACCAGGCGATGAGCCGCGAGAAGGCCTGTCTTTGGAGCGGACTAGGCTGCTGGCTACTTGGGCTCGGAACCGTATTTTCGTTCAATCTATGGTCCGGAAATACCTGGTTCGGCAAGAATTTCTTCGAGCTCGTGGATTTTCTCACGGCCAATATCATGTTGCCCCTTGGCGGCATCTTGGTTGCCTTATTTGCCGGCTGGATCATGAGGCGCGAGACCTCGGAAACGGAGCTCGAAATGGGGTCGGCTTATAACTATTGGCGTTTTACTATTCGCTACGTTTCTCCCTTGGCTGTCGCCCTCGTCACCCTTAGCGCCGTCGGCGTGATTTGATTCGGTAAAGATCGGACAAGCAGCAAAAGAAATGAAAGTCGAAGTCGCTTACGCGAAACCGGATGTACAGGTCATTCTCACCGTGAACGTACCGGAAAATGCGACAGCGGAAACCGCCATCGCCGCATCAGGTATCCTGGACCGTTTCCCGGAGATCGACCTGACAAAGGACAAGATTGGAATTTTCAGCAAGGTCTGCTCCATCGACCAACCGATAAAGCCGGGCGACCGAGTGGAGATTTATCGCCCCTTGATCGCCGACCCCAAAGAAGCTCGGCGCGCGCGGGCAGCGAAGAAGTAGAACCGCGGACCGAGACTCCTCGCACTCTACTAATCGCCTTTTCGGAACAAACCCGTGATCTTTTCCCACAAGCTTTTCTCGCGCTCGATCTTCGGGATATCGATCGTCACATCCTTGCCGGGTTCAATCTCGGGAAGGTTGCCCGGTCGGAAGTCACCCTGAAGCCCGATCAATTCATCCTTGTCGAAAACCAGGGTAATCCGCTTCTGCATCCGTTGCTTGCCACCGGGCTCGTTGGAATAGATATAGTCCCAGCGATCGTCGTGGAAAGGATCGACGACCAGTGGCGTACCCATGATGAATGCCACTTGCCGCTTGGCCATACCGGGCCGAAGTTGATCCACCATTTGCTGAGAAACGATATTGCCCTGATGGATGTCGAGCCGGTACACCCCAGGTAGGGACTCTTTAAGCTTTTCGGTGGAACAGCCGGCTAAAAACAGAGTCAGGCAGTAGGTTATTACGATGAAACGCTTCGGCATGTTATGATTGCGGAGAATCGGACCCAACGTCCAATCATACTCGATCGACAGAGTTAAAACACTGCGTAGGTTGCCGCTTTGGAAAGTCAAGACATACGAAACGCCGGGCTTAAAGTGACTCTCCCGCGCGTCAAGATTCTAGAGATGCTGGAGAACCGTAGCGGATCGGATCGACACCTGACAGCGGAAGAAGTCTACAAGTCGCTGCTCAGCGAGGGTGAAGAAATTGGCTTGGCCACAGTTTACCGAGTCCTGACCCAATTCGAGGCGGCGGGCTTGGTCAAACGCCATCATTTCGAAGGCGGAAACTCGATCTTCGAGCTAAACCGCGGCGAGCATCACGATCACATCGTATGCGTCAAGTGCGGCCGAGTCGAAGAATTCAGCGACGAGTTCATCGAGCGCCGCCAAAACGAAATAGCAAACGAGAAGCATTTTAAGCTGACGGATCATTCGCTCTGTCTCTACGGCATCTGCATGGATTGCCAAAAGGGCCAATCGCCTCTCTGATTCCCGACAACCTTCTTTTTCCCCATGAAGCTCACTTTTTGCGGAGCCCGGTCGATATCGGCGCATGTTTAAGCCACTGATCTTTTTCATCGGTCTGCGCTATACGCGGGCTAAGCGGCGCACGCGCTTCATTTCGTTCATTACCTTCACTTCGGTTCTGGGCATCGCCTTGGGCGTCACCGCCTTGATTACAGTACTGTCAGTGATGAACGGATTCGAAGCGGAACTTCGCGAACGCATACTGGGCATGACTTCGCATGCCTCCATCTCCGGCTTGGATGGCCAACTGCGGAACTGGCGCTCGCTTGAACCCCCGCTCGAACAAGACTCCCGTATTCTAGGCTGGGCACCTTATATCGAAGGTCAAGCCATGCTCAACTCGGACCGCCGAGTTAGCGGCGTGATGCTGCGCGGCATCATGACCGACTACGAACCGCGCGTGTCCGAGGTCGCCAACCGCATCGTGGAAGGCCACCTCGAAGCGCTCAAACCCGGCGAATTCGGCATTATTCTCGGTTCTGAGCTGGCTGATTATCTGGGTGTCCTCACCGGCGACAAGGTGACCGTCATCACCCCGCAACTTACGGCAACACCCGCCGGCATTCTGCCGCGCCTCAAGCGCTTTACGGTGGTCGGAGTTTTCCAGGTCGGGATGTATGAGTACGACCGGAATCTGGCGCTGATTCAGCTGGAAGACGCCGCCAAGCTGTTTCGCCTCGATGACGCCATATCGGGGCTTAGACTCAAGCTGGACGACGTATTTTACGCGCAGCGAGTGGCGCGGGACCTTGGCCCCAAACTCGATGGGCGTTATCAGATTGCCGACTGGACGCAGTCGCACAGCAACTTCTTCAAAGCCATACAAACCGAAAAGCGGGTAATGTTCATCATTCTCCTGCTCATCGTCGCGGTCGCCGCTTTCAACATCGTCTCCACACTAGTTATGGTGGTCACCGACAAGCGTTCGGATATCGCGATCCTCCGAACCCAGGGCATGACTCCACTCGAAGTCATGGGAATATTTATCGTGCTCGGTACGGTCATCGGTACGTTCGGCACCTTGCTGGGCGGTGTCGGCGGAGTCTTATTGGCGTGGAATGTGGAAACCATCGTACCGGCGATCGAGCGGTTGTTCGGCGTTCATTTCCTGTCGGCCGACGTTTACTACATCAGCGAGCTGCCGTCGAAACTGATCTGGTCCGACGTGTACCGGATTACCGGCATGGCCTTCCTGCTTTCCATCCTGGCGACGATCTATCCGGCCTGGCAGGCATCTCGCATCAAGCCCGCCGAGGAACTCCGTTATGAATAAGCCGGTGCTGCAGTGCCGCGATCTGCACAAGCGTTATGCCCAAGGCAATCTGAGCGTCGATGTGTTGCAGGGCATAACGCTTTCCGTCGAACCGGGACAGCAGGTCGCCATTATGGGAGCGTCCGGCTCGGGCAAAAGCACGCTTTTGCACTTACTCGGGGGTCTAGACGCGCCAACCCGAGGGCAAGTCCAACTGGACGGCGTGGACCTGGGAACACTGAACGAACGCAAGCTCGCCCAACTGCGTAACCGGGTGCTTGGATTCGTCTATCAATTCCACCACCTGCTGGGTGAATTCACGGTACTGGAAAACGTCGCCATGCCGCTTTTGATCGCGAAGCTGCCGATACATGAAGCAAGAAAGCGCGCGGCTTCGATGTTGGAGCGGGTCGGACTCGGCAAACGCCTGGAGCATAAACCCGGAGAATTATCGGGCGGCGAACGCCAGCGCGCAGCCGTCGCCCGCGCGCTGGTCACGAAACCAAAGTGCGTTTTGGCTGACGAACCGACCGGAAATCTGGATCGAAAAACCGCGGAACAGGTGTATCAACTCATGCTGGAGCTGAACCAAGAAAACGGGGTGAGTTTCCTAGTCGTCACTCACGATCCGTCTTTGGCTCAGCGGATGGACACGATATTGCATTTGGAAGACGGACGGATCGTCAAGCCGGAAAACCTATCCGAACCCGTCCGCCTAAAGCAGCATTACGATTAGCCTGCTTTCTTCGCGACAGGCTTCGCTGCTCCGATCAATCGATCGTTCTGATGCTTGTGCCGGTGTTCCAGGAACTTCTTGTACGACGCGTAGCTTTCCCGGACCATAATGGCCGTACTCAATTCCGCATTGCGGAACTTTCTCAATTCCACCTGATGTCGCACGGATCGCCGCCACATGAAAAGTATGCCGAAATAGCCTAGGACGGCCCCGAGGTGCATCAGAATGGCGCAACCAATCAGCAAGGGTGCCCCTAACTCCAATGCTTTTTCTATGGTGAACAGTTCCGAGAACTGATCGAAGTCGAAAGCTGCTTGTCCCATAACAAGCGCGCCTACCTTGTAGGCGAAGTAATACATCGGCACCCAGGTCAGCGGATTGGTAATCCAGACCAAGGCCACGGCGATAGGTAAATTGGCATTGAAATAGATCGCCAAAACCGCGGCGATGATTTGTTGCCAGGGCAATGGCGGGGTATACATGGCCCATAGCCCTATGGCAAAAGCCCGTGATACCGACCGACGGTTCAGATGCCATAAATTCGGCGAGTGAAGCTTATCCCCCAAAAACTCCAGCGATTTAATTTCCTTTACTTTTTTCGGGTCCGGCAAGTAGCGCTTAAAAAACTTTTTAGGCATAGCCCTTAACTGGGATGATTGTGAACTATTTTTTTAGGTAAAAGGCGCGCTATTGTACGGATTTGAAATTCAAAGTTGAATGAAATTCTCCATCCACAAACCCGCAGCCCGCTGGTTCTTCCGCTAGCCATCGGCTTTGTCGGCGGGGTCAGCGCTGTCCAGCAACTTCCGTCTTTGCCCGGTGCCTGGGCTTTCGTCCTCTTGAGCTCCGCTTTCGGTCTAGCCGTTTATTATAAGCTGCGTTTTCCGGCAGCATTTGCGTTCGGCATCCTCTGGGCGCTTGCCTTTGCCGCAATTCGACTCGACCAAGGTCTTCCGACTGCAACTGAGAGACAAACGGCCGTCGTCGAAGGCGTCGTTCGTACCATTCCCCAGCCCGTGGACCACGGTTTCCGTTTCGACTTCGATATTGAACAAACTCTACAGCCCGACGACCTAAGTTTGCCGTCACGCGTTCGCCTGAGCTGGTATGACCGCGGAGTTTCGCCAAAAGCGGGCGAACGCTGGCAGCTCAGAGTAAAGCTCAAGCCGCCGCATGGAATGCTGAACCCGGGAAGTCTCGACTACGAACAATGGCTGTTTGCCCAGGGAATCCGCGCGGTCGGTTACGTCGCGAAGTCTCCGGACAATCGGCGGCTCGATGCGGGAGACAACCGGTATTCATTCGAAATTTGGAGGCAGGCCCTTTACGATAGCCTTTCGGCAACACTGAACGACGAACCCGCAGCCGGAATCATCAAGGCTCTGGTCATGGGAGTCGACGATGACATTACGCCCATTCAATGGGACGTGCTTCGGCGCACGGGCACGACTCACCTGGTTGCGATTTCCGGCTCGCATATCGGTTTAGTCGCAGGATTTGTCTTTTTCGTCATACGCCGAATGTGGTCGAGGTTGGGCATCATGCGCTGGTCGCCGCCGACTGTTGCGGCCGTTTGTGCTTTTGCGGCCGCCCTCTTCTACTCGGCGCTGGCGAACTTCGCGATTCCCACTCAACGCGCCATGATTATGATCGGCATCGTCATGGGCGCCGTCATCGGCCAGCGGCATCTCAATAGTTTTCATGTCCTCGCGACGGCCTTGCTGGCCGTGGTGCTTTACGATCCGTTGGCGGTTCTTTCGGCGGGATTCTGGCTTTCCTTCACAGCTGTCGCTCTAATCCTTTTCGCTGTTTCATACAGAAGAGGCGAAATCGGCGGTTGGCGGGCCATGATGCGGGTGAACTGGGCCACCTCGCTAGGCCTTGCACCCCTGCTGTTGTTATTCTTTCAGCAGGTTTCGATCATTTCTCCAATTGCCAACTTGTTTGCCGTCCCCGTGATCGGCTTGCTGCTGATTCCGGTTTGCCTGACCGGCGCACTGCTGTTACCGATACTGCCGGTGGCGGGCGAAGCGCTGCTGATCCTGGCATCACGCCTGCTTGAATGGACGTGGCCTTTTCTCCAATGGATTGCCGAACAGCCGGTGGCTCAGTGGACCCATGCCGGACCGCCGTTCTGGACCATTCCGCTGGCATTGAGCGGCTTCGTGCTGCTGCTATCCCCCAAGGGCATTCCGGCGCGCTGGCTCGGTCTCGTTCTGGCCGTTCCGGCCGTGACCGCGCAGCCCGATAGGCCGCCTCAAGCGGGCTTCCTGCTTACCCTGCTCGATGTGGGCCAGGGACTCGGCGTTGCCGTCGAGACTAGCGAACACCTCATGATCTTCGACACCGGAGCCCGGTTCGGGAGCCGGTTCGATATCGGCTCCGCCGTCATCGAGCCTTATCTCCGCCATCGCGGGATCGAGCGCATCGACGCCTTGATCGTAAGTCACGGCGACAACGACCACATCGGCGGCGCGCCGTCGCTGCTCAGACGATTTGTGGTCGGGCGGACTTATACCAGCGTGCCGGAAAAGTTATCGGAATTTTCGACTGAAACCTGCAAAGCCGAACAGTCTTGGGAATGGGACGGCGTCAAATTCGAGATGCTCGCGCCCATCGAAAAAAGCGAGCGCGAGAACGACAATTCCTGCGTATTGAAAATCAGCGGGCCCGGCGGCAGCGCACTATTGACCGGCGACATCGAAAAAACCGGTGAACGCCTATTGGTTGACCGTTACGGGCATCTTTTAGCCAGCGACATTCTGGTCGTCCCCCATCATGGCAGTAAAACCTCTTCAAGCTCCGCCTTTTTGGCTGCCGTGAAGCCTCGTTACGCTCTCATTCCCGCAGGCTATCTGAACCGATACGGGTTTCCTCATCGGGCGGTGCTGCAACGCTACGGAAACATGAACATACCGGTACTGAATACCGCCGAGACAGGCGCACTTACCGTGCTCGTAGGCAACCGGAAGGATGATCTAAAACTGGAAAGCTACCGCAGGGAAAACGGCCGATACTGGAATGCCCATTCCGCGGCGATGGCGGAATGGGCGGAAACGGAAAATCAAGTCAGACGATCAGAACTCGAGGACCTGAGTTTCCTTCAATAACGCAAGCACTTCGTCCGCTTCCATTTCATCGGCCGAAACATGGAGCGCGCTCAAACCGTCGCCACTCGGGCTTGCTTCGCAAGGACAGATGCAGATCAGTCCGGCATGGTTGATCTGCTCTGCAATGGCTTGAACCTGTACGCCCAGCGCCTCGTTATCCAAAACGGTGCTGGCATGCCCGACATCGAAGAGCTTCCGTTCGAGTTCATACGCCACATCGTGCCGGCGTTCGCCGGTAATCCATAGCGTCACCGCCTTTTGTCCGAAACGCGCGCTCCGCTCTTCAACCGTCACCCGCCGTAAACCGGATTCGCCGTCCGCCTGACTTAGGATCATGCCGGCGCCGACGGTAACGTTGGTCAGGCGATCGATGACGATGAACGATCCGGTGCCCTTGCAAACCTTGTAAGGATCGAACGCGATCGGCCCGCTCAGGGAGACCTCGCACAAGCCGATTTCGTTCAGCTTGAGCTGGTCCGCCGGAAGCTGCTCCAAGGTATTGATATCGACGCGGTGATGGATCTGAGAAACCGAGCCGTTGACCACCTTGGTCATCTGCTTCAGATAATACTGGCGGCCCGGAACCAAAGGCGCCTCGGTCATCCACACGATATGGGCCTTGAAACGGGTGCCGAGCATCGGCAAGTCATCGGAACGGACCAGCATGTCGCCGCGGCTCACGTCGATTTCATCCGTAAGCGTGATCGTAACGGCTTGAGGCGGAAATGCTTCTTCCAGTTCTCCGTCGTAAGTCACGATGGACTTGATGCGGCTGGTCTTCTTGGACGGCAGCACCGTAATCGGATCGCCTTTGCGAAAAACCCCCGCGGCCACGGTGCCACTGTAACCGCGGAAATCCAAATTCGGTCGATTGACGTACTGCACCGGAAAGCGCGGATTCGTAAAATTCTGGTCCTTGGCGATCTCGATGGTGTCCAAAAGCTCCATCAGCGCCTGCCCCTGATACCAGGGCATTTCCTCGCTACGGCTGACGACGTTGTCCCCCTTCAAAGCCGACAGCGGGATAAAGCGGACATCGTGAATATCCAGTTTTTCGATGAACGCCAGATAGTCGCTGCGTATACGCTCGAATACATCGGAGCTGTAGCCGACTAGATCCATCTTATTGATGGCTACGACCACGTGCCTGATGCCCAGCAGGGACACGATAAAGCTGTGACGCTTGGTCTGCGTCATCACGCCGTGGCGCGCATCGACCAGAATGATGGCCAAATCGCAGGTGGACGCTCCGGTCGCCATGTTGCGGGTGTACTGCTCGTGCCCCGGCGTGTCGGCGATGATGTATTTCCGCTTCGCCGTGGAGAAATACCGGTAGGCCACATCGATGGTGATGCCCTGCTCCCGCTCGGCCTGGAGCCCGTCGACCAGCAGCGCCAAGTCGATATCGCCGCCGGTGGTACCCGATTTGACGCTGTCCTTCTTGATCGCCGCCAGCTGGTCCTCGTAAATCATTTTCGAATCGTGCAGCAGGCGCCCGATCAGGGTGCTCTTGCCGTCGTCGACATTGCCGCAGGTCAAGAAGCGCAATAATTCCTTGCGCTCGTGCTGAGCGAGATAGGCGTGGATATCGGAACTGATGAGCTCGGACTGATGAGACATAGACTAATTCACTGGATGAATGGGTCAGACGCAGACGCCAACGTTGAATGCACGCTCGGCACCTTCCATAGCGAAAATCAGAAATAACCCTCTTTTTTCTTCTCTTCCATCGACCCCGCTTGATCGTGATCGATGACACGCCCTTGGCGCTCCGACGTCTTGGTCAGCAGCATCTCCTGGATGATGTCGGGCAAGGTGGCGGCGGTCGATTCGACGGCGCCGGTCAAGGGATAGCAACCCAGGGTACGGAAGCGGACCATCTTCATGATCGGCTTTTCGCCGGGTGCCAGCGGCATGCGATCGTCGTCCACCATGATCCATATCCCGTCGCGCTCGACCACCGGCCGCTCTTTGGCGAAATACAACGGGACGATCGGAATGTTCTCCAGATAGATGTACTGCCAGACATCCAGCTCGGTCCAGTTCGAAAGCGGAAACACCCGGATGCTCTCGCCCTTGTTGATCTTGCCGTTGTAGAGATTCCAAAGCTCCGGGCGCTGATTTTTCGGGTCCCAACGATGGTTTCGGTCGCGGAAGGAATAAACGCGTTCTTTCGCCCTCGACTTCTCCTCGTCCCGGCGCGCTCCGCCGAATGCCGCATCGAACTGGTATTTGTTCAAGGCTTGCTTGAGAGCCTCGGTTTTCATGACATCCGTGTGCTTCTTGCTGCCGTGGGTGAACGGACCGATGCCCTGCTCCACACCCTCCAGGTTGACGTGAACGATGAGATCCAGCCCCAGATCGTGGGCGCGGCGATCGCGAAACTCGATCATCTCCCGGAATTTCCAGGTCGTATCGACATGCATGAGCGGAAAAGGCGGTTTGCCGGGAAAAAACGCCTTCATCGCGAGATGCAGCATGACTGCGGAATCCTTGCCAATCGAATAGAGCATTACGGGACGCTCAAACTCGGCAGCCACCTCGCGGATGATGTGGATACTTTCGGCTTCCAGCTGCTTGAGATGGGTAAGTGTATGTTCGTTCATGGAAAAGAGTGTTGATCCCGAAACCCGGAAAGAGATTCATCCCATTGTTTATGGCGCTCAATACTACCATAAAAGCCTTTGGCCACTTCCGGGGAACAAATACTGGCATCCTATAATGATATTGATTATCATTTTCTCACGCTTTTTCGATCGATTCCCCGTCCCAGGTTTATCGCCGTGATCCAGATCCGAATCCTCCTTTCACACTTGGCGGTTCTACTGTTGTTCTCCGAAGCCGTGACGGCCAATTCGACGCGAACCTACTACATCGCCGCCGAAGAAATCTTGTGGGACTACGCCCCCTCCTATCCCGTCAATCCCATGCATGGCGCAGAATTCAACGAGGACGAGAAAGTCTTCGTCGAAGGGAATAACGCCGATCGGATCGGCCGACAGTATTACAAAGCGCGTTATATCGAGTACGCCGACGCCAGCTTTACCCAAATCAAGGAACGTCCGCCCGAGTGGCGGCACTTAGGGATACTAGGGCCTGTAATTCGCGCCAACGTCGGCGACACCATCAAAGTGGTGCTGAGGAATAAACTGGCAAACATGCCGATTTCACTCCATCCGCACGGCGTGCTTTACCGGAAGGACAGCGAAGGCACTCATTACGCGGACGGCACATCCGGAGATGACCGCAAAGACGATACGGTCGAACCGGGCGAAACCCACACCTACCTCTGGCAAGTACCCGAACGTTCGGGTCCGGGCCCCGAGGACCCGAGTTCGATCGTGTGGCTTTACCATTCCCATGTCAACGAGGTGGTCGACACGAATACCGGCCTGGTAGGACCCATCATCATTTCCCGCCGAGGCGTTCTGCAGAACAACGGTAAACTGAAAGGCATCGACCGCGAATTCGTCGTGCTGTTCACCGTGTTCGACGAAAACAAGAGTTTCTTTCTGGACAAGAACATCAGCACCTTCGCACCGGCTGCCACGGACGAGAAAGATGACGAAAGCTTCGTCGAAAGCAACTTGATGCACAGCATGAACGGCTACGTCTATCACAACCTTCCGGGAATGACGATGAAAGAAGGCGAAACCGTGCGCTGGTATCAACTGTCCCTCGGAACCGAAGTCGATCTCCATACCCCGCATTGGCACGGCAATACGCTCACCGAGACCGGGCGCCGCGTAGATGTCGTGAATCTGCTTCCGGGAACCCACGTCACCGTCGATATGAAACCCGACAATCCCGGCGTCTGGATGTATCACTGCCACGTCAATGACCACATCGACGCGGGCATGATGGCCAGTTATACGGTCACGCGCCGAAAGTGACAATCAGGTCGCGCCTGCGGAATTCCGCAGGTCGAACCGACCGCACGATTGCACTATTGCCTTGCGATGCCAAAAGAGAGATGCTTCGAACCGTATGAAACCTGCCGAATAACACTTTCGGAGTGCCATATGGACCAGCAGATGCATAACTTCGAGCAAGTTAAAGATGTGCTCGACTACGGTATTCAACTACACAGCCAACTGACAGAACTTTACGATTCGCTGAACCAACAAAACGATCAGGCTCGGGTAAAAATGCTTTTGGATTACCTCAGCCGCCACGAAAAAAATCGGGAACAGGCGATGCAGCGGTTCGAAGATGGATCGCGCAAGAGCATCCTCAATTTCTGGCTCCAATATTCTCCAGGCTCCAACGTCGAACAACTGCTAAAGAATTGCGCCGTTAGGCCCAATATGTCCGTCGATGACGTCATAAAGATCGCCATGGCCTTCGACAACGCGCTGATCGAACTCTATAAAGGAGCGGCAATCATCGTCGACGATCCGCATGCCAAAGAAGTGTTCGCGAATCTCGCGGAGATGGAAGAACAAGAGAAACACCGCTTCGTCCGCGACGCGGAATGGATGGACGATCTCTGAAAGACTGAAAACCAGTTCTACTCACGGACTTGTCCGTGCTTAAGGCCGGAAACACCCTTCCGGCCTTAAGGAAGACTGCATCTCACGAGAGATGAGCGCATAGCGCCATGCCGCTTTAGCGTGATTGAAATTTGTCCCCTGCCGGTAGTCGCTAGCCTGCATTACCCGATCCCTTCAGCGTATCGCAACGTTCCGCCAAGAAAAGCTGTTTCGCACGATTATCGCGCCACGACTCAAACGCTGGTTGCTCGAAACTTTTTTGCCGTTATACTGTCTATCTTCCTGACCTAGGGGGCGACTTGGCTTCGACGAGGATCGCAAAACCCGAGGTGCATGCCGAGGTGCAGATAACCTCGTTAATCAATCTGCAACCAATATAGTTGCCAACGACGACAACTACGCTCTGGCCGCTTAATCCGGCCGGCCTCTGATCCGAAGCCCGCTTATAGGCGTCGGTTTTTGGGGGTAACCCAATTGTAAGCTCGCGATGAGGTCTGTCCGGGGCCGATTCGCTAAAACCTAACGGAACCGCCGGCCGTCTTCCCTGCCGCTCGGGTAGCGACCGGTTAAATCAATAGAGTCGGATAAGCATGTAGAGCCAAAGGCGGAGGATTCGCGGACGCGGGTTCAATTCCCGCCGCCTCCACCAATAACAAAACCCCAACCATTCTCGGTTGGGGTTTTTTCTTGCCTGATCGCGCCGGCTCCCGCGTGTTCGCGGGGACTCCTGCGGAAGCCTGCGGACTTCGGCATCCGGCCCATGGCCCCGTCCAGGGCCACCTTCCTCTCTCTCCCGGCCGTTGTTCTCTCCGGCCTCGCTCCGGGAAACTGGCCCGAAGTCCGCAAAGGCCGCAATCGCCACGCCTAAAAATCAACGAGTTACGCGCGGACGAATCAAGCGGTTGGATCGAAGCATCGCCCGACCAAAGGAAACCACACCGTTCATGCCGACGCCGAGGCGGTTTGAAAGATGTCAGAAACAGATATATACTTCTGACAAACGGAGACCGCCCCATGAGCCACCTCAGCGAAGCCATTCTGTCCGCCGCCCAGGCCCTCCCGGAGGGAGGCTTGATCTCGCCCAAGGAATTCCTGCATCTGGCGTCGAGGGCCGCGGTGGATCAGGCACTGGCCAGGCTGGCACGCGAGGGGAAGTTGCTGCGCGTCGGACGGGGGGCCTACGCCCTGCCGGTGGCCAGCCGCTTCGGTTCCCGCCCGCCCTCGACCGAGGCGGTCGTCGAAGCCATCGCGTCCACCCACGGTGAAGTCGTCGTGCCCAACGGCGCGGCGGAAGCCAATGCGCTGGGGCTGACCACGCAGGTGCCGACCCGGGAGATCTTTCTGACGTCGGGGCCCACGCGCAAGCTGCGCCTGGGTAACCGCACCGTCGAGCTCAAGCACGGCAGCCGCTGGCAGCTCGCGCTCGGCAAGCGCCCGGCCGGCAAGGCCATTCGCGCCCTGTCCTGGCTGGGACCCGAGCAGGCGCCCTCCGCCCTGCACATCCTGCATGCCCAACTGCCCACGGAAGAATGGGCCGCCTTGCAGGCCGCGCGGGCGGCCCTGCCGGGATGGATGGCCCGCGCCGTCAGCGAGATGAATGCGCATGGCTGAGTCCTGGTTCGCGCTCAGCCAGGCTGATCGGGTCGAGGCCGTGGAATACGCGGCGGCCCAGAGCGGCCGCCCGGCACACCTGCTGGAAAAAGACATCTGGGTGGTGTGGACGCTCTCGGCAATCTACGCCTCCCCCATCGCCGACACGCTGACGTTCAAGGGCGGCACGTCGCTTTCCAAGGTCTACAAGGTCATCGACCGCTTTTCGGAAGACATCGATCTGACCTACGACATCCGCGCCCTGGTGCCGGATCTGCTGCGCGAAGGCAATCCGATTCCGGCATCGATGAGCCAAGAGAAGAAGATCACTCGCGCGGTACGCGCACGGCTTCCCGAGTGGATCGAGCAGACGGTACGCCCGGTCATCGAAGACGCCTTGGCCGCGAGCGGCTTGCAGGCGGACTTGAGTCTCGCCGGCCAGGAGCGCGACAAGCTGATCATCGCCTATCCCGCCGTGAAGACCGGCACGGGCTATGTCTCCGCGACTGTCCAACTGGAGTTTGGGGCGCGGGCCACGGGCGAGCCGCATCAGTTCCATCCGGTGGCTTGCGACATCGCGCCGTGGATCGAGGGCGTGACCTTTCCGACGGCACGGCCCTTGGTCATGGCCGCCGAACGTACGTTCTGGGAGAAGGCCACGGCCGCACACGTCTACTGCCGTCAGGCACGCCTGCGCGGCGAACGCTATTCACGTCATTGGTACGACCTGGCGGCGCTGGCGCGAACCGAGCATTTCGACAAGGCGGCCGCCGATCGGCAACTGGCGCATCAGGTGGCCGAGCACAAGTCGATGTTCTTCGCCGAGAAGGATGCCAACGGCGGCAAGATCGACTACGTCGAGGCTGTGAGCGGCTCGATCAAGCTGGTACCGGAAGGCGCATCGCGCACGGCGTTGGCGCAGGATTTTGCGGCGATGCGTGAGGATGGCCTGCTGCTGTCGGATCAGCCGGAGTTCGATGCGATTCTGGAAACCTGCGCCGCCATCCAGGACAAGGTTAATCGGCTGGCGTGAGGTCAGCCACTTCCAAGCCCAATCCGCGCGCGCTGCTCATCCCACAACGCCGGCGGGTCCACCGCCAAGTCGAACAGGGTGATGTGATTCGGCAGCGTATCGTCCAGGATCGCGGCCACGATGTCCGGCGCCAGCGTGGTGAGGTTGACCATCCGGCTCACGTAGCTGTTGTCGATCCCCTCCCGCGCGGCGATCTCCTTCAGTGATTTCGCTTCCCCCGACTCGAGCATGGCCAGCCAGCGATGCCCCCTCGCCAGCGCCAACTGGAGCGGCGTCGGGGTTACGTCCCACGGCCGCACGGGAGCGGTTTCGCCGCTCGGCAGCGTGACCAGCTTGCGCCCGCTGCGGCGTTTGATCTGGATCGGCACGGACAGGGTCAACCTGCCGTCACTCGTCTGGAGGATGTCCGGCTCGCCGGTCTTCAGGATGCGGATGTCACTCATGCCAGCGCCTCCTCCGTCTGCTCGGCGGGCTCGGGACGCAGCTCCAGCACCAGACGCTCGATGCCGTTGGCGCGCAACCGCACCTCGAGGTCGTTGGGCGACACGATCACTTTCTCGACCAGCAGCCGGACGATTCGGCTCTGCTCCGCAGGAAACAGCTGATCCCAGATCGCGTCGAGCCGGGTCATGGCCACCGTGACCTGCGCCTCGTCCAGGGTCGGGTCGAGCTCGATCGCCTGCGGCAACACCTCGCCCAAGAGATCGGGCGCGCGCAGGATCGCGCGCAGCTGGTCGAGGACCGCCGATTCCAGTTCGGCGGCCGGTAGGCGCGGCAACCCGGACGCTCCCGCATGCTCCTTGCAGTCTCGTTGCGGAACGTAATAGCGATACCGGCGCCCGTTCTTCTTCGTGGTGTGCCAGGGCGACAGCGCCCGGCCATCGTTGCCGAACACGATGCCCTTGAGCAGATAGGGAACGGTCGCCCGCGTGGTGTTACCGCGGACCCGGCCGTTGGTGGCCAGGATGGCGTGAGCCCGGTCCCAAAGCTCCCGCTCGATGATCGGCGGATGCTCGGCCGGGTACCACTGCTCCTTGTGGCGCAGTTCACCGAGGTAGGTACGGTTGTTGAGCAGCTTGTACACCAGGCTCTTGTCGATCGGCTTGCCTTCCCTGACTTTGCCGTCCTGCGTGGTCCACGCCTTCGACGTCACGCCGTCCAGCCTCAACTCCTTGACCAGCATCGTGCTGGAGCCGAGTTCGACGAAACGTTGGAAGATGTGGCGGACCAGCTTGGCCTCGCTTTCGTTTGGGACCAGCCGGCGGTTCTCGACGTCGTAGCCAAGTGGCGGCACGCCGCCCATCCACATGCCCTTGCGCTTGCTGGCGGAGATCTTGTCGCGGATGCGCTCGCCGGTCACCTCCCGCTCGAACTGGGCGAAGGACAGGAGGATGTTCAGCATCAGCCGCCCCATCGACGTGGTGGTGTTGAACTGCTGCGTGACCGAGACGAAGGACACGCCATAGCGCTCGAACACATCCACCATCTTGGAGAAATCGGCGAGGCTGCGTGTCAGGCGATCGATCTTGTAGACCACCACGATGTCGATCTTGCCGGCCTCGATGTCGGCGAGTAGCCGACGCAGCGCCGGCCGGTCCATGTTGCCGCCCGAGAACGCGGGATCGTCGTAGTCGTCGGCGACCGGAATCCAGCCCTCGGCGCGTTGGCTGGCGATGTAGGCATGGCCCGCGTCGCGCTGTGCATCGATGGAGTTGTATTCCTGGTCCAGACCTTCGTCGGTGGACTTGCGCGTGTAGACGGCGCAGCGCATGCGACGCTTCAGAACTTCGCTCATCGCCGGCCTCCCTTCCTCGCGCCGGGCTTGGGATTGGCCGACGGCTTGAGGCCGAAGAACAGCGGACCGGACCACCGTGTGCCCGTGATCTCGCGGGCGATCATCGAAAGGCTGGCGAAGGTGCGGCCCTGGAATTCGTACTGACCATCGGCCATCGAGACCACCCTGTACTCGACACCCTTGTATTCCCGGGTCAGCACCGTGCCGGCCGCAGGGCGGTAATCGCGGTCGCGCTTCCTGACCTTGCCGGTTTCCACCAGATCGGCGATCCGCCGCTTGTTGCGATCCAGCAGGCAGGCGTTGGCTTTGCGGAATTCCGCTTCCTGCAGCCGGTACGCAATGCGTCGCTCAAGGAACTGGCGGTTGTGCGTGGGCGCGTCCTCACCGACCAGCTTTTTCCAGAGCACCTTGATCTCGGCCATCGGAAGCTCGGGCAATCGGGCGATTTGCCCCGCCACCGATGGCGGCGTTGAAAACGTCTCTTTCGGCGTACTCATTCTGACTCCGTAGTTGTCTTGTTGACGGGGTCTGAATGAACGCGCTGGTTGCCGGAAAAGCCAAGCTCAAACTCGCTCTCTGCGGCTATGTTTGCGGACTGCGCAGCACCGGCGTTGCGCAAGCGCACCAGCCCGTTTGCCAGCAGGGACGCAATTTCGCGCCGGCGCTGCTCCGGCGTCATCCGGTCGGGTGGTAGGTGGTTGAATCGATGCATCGGTAGCGGTCCTGTCTGTCCAACTCGCATGACGCGAAATTGTCCGGATGGACCGCCGCCGACACCATCAGGGAGTTTCGGAGGCGTGCGGACTGATGCGGGCTGTGGCGAAAAGTAGGTTCCTGTCAGTTCGATAAATGACGGGCGAGGATCGTCTTCACCAGCGAATCTCCGGGCTGAGCGCTGGCGATCATTTCCCGGATCTGCTCGTTGACGCGCTGGGCAGGGACGCCTGCGCCTGCCGCCGCCTGCGTGACTGCCGAATACGCATCGAGCACATCAGCCCCGGTGATGTCGTAGCCATATCCGAGGGAGATCCAGTGCAACGCGGCCAGGCCGGCGGCGAGCGCGAAGTCAGGCTGCTTCACGGCACAATCGCGGGCGGCGCGGGTCAAGGTGCGCGGATCGGTCGGGCTGCGTGTCGCCAGTTCAGCAGCCACGGTGAAGAGACCCGCGTCCTTGGCAGCGGCAAACCATTTGCCTTCGGCGCCGGGCGTGCTGGCAATCAGGTCGCGCAGGATCTCTTCCGGCAGCTTGTCGGGATACTTCTTGGCAATGGCACGAAACGTCGCCAGGTTCGTTGTGCCCTGATTCGCCTCCAAGGCATAGCGCCGGTAGGCTTCGTCGATCAACCCGGAGGACAACAGGAGGGCCTCGCAGGCTTGCGCGATCTGCCAACCCGGGTCATTGAGACCACGTGATTCCTCGGCGTAGCGGATCGCTTCCGCCTTCTTGCCCATCGCCGACAGTGCCTTCACACCCCAGCGCCGGTCGTGCCACCACTTGAAAGGCGCCTTGTCGAGCAACGCCAGCAGTTCCTGATGGCGGCCTGCCGCACACAGGGATGCCAGGCAGGCGCTCGTGCCCTTGAAGAATCCGTGGCCAGACGCCTTCGGGCTCCATACGCTTTCGACGACCGGCATGAACTCGTCGGCCCAGTGTGACGCCAGCTCCGGGGTCACGCACAGCTCGCCCCAGTAGTCGCCCAGTAGTTCGATGTAGGGCATTTCGTCGTCTTGCAGCGCCTGCCACAAACGCTCCAGCCAGCGTCGCCGCATCTGTGGCTCGACATCCGCTTTGACGATGATGGGCACCAGGGTGTCGATGGCCTTGTTGACGGCCGAACCCAGGGCGCCCGATGAGCTGTCCACTTGCTCCAGGGCTGGCGAGAGCTTTTCCAGCAGGGTGATGGCGCCCTCAGCTGCGAGAACAGGCTCCTTGCGTGCGACCTGCTTGATCTCCGCGATGGCTTCCTTGATCCGCTGCACCGGCGTGTCGGATCGCCAGCCGAACGCATGACGGCGAAAACGGGAGGTGAATTGCCACTTGTGGGCGCTCACGATCGATCCGCCATGGGCTACCGCACCGGATACTGGCCGTTGCGAATGAAACGATCGTAGGTGTCTTCCTCCGGCTCCTCGTCGTCCTGGCGCGCGCCCTGCCATTCGGCCTCGGGCAGCACCAGCAGGGTCAATGTGTAGTCGTATTGGGCAGCGACGCGGGTCATTTCGGTGATCGGCATGGTGGCAGGTTCACGGGCAAACCAGGACTGGGCACGCCCCGTCCGGCTGTCGGCCATGTCAAAGGCGTTGTAGCTGTGCGCCAGAGCATCGTGCGGCAGCTCGATGGTGTTCCTGCGGGTCGCGAAGTAGGCGCCAGACCTGAGCGCCGCCTTGTTCGACTTGGCCCACAGCATGTGGTCGTCGCGGCTGGCGACCAGCACTGCCCGCTTGGGCGCGATCTCGGTCCAGCGCAGAGCTGCCGCGGTCAACGAGACGCCGTAGCGGTCGGCGCAGTGACCCAGCAGATCGAAGCTGATCGGCTGCCCGTCGACCTGACGCCGAAAGTCGTCCAGCGGCATCAGCAGGGTCGACGCGAAAAGATCTGCCTCGGCCTCGATGTCCCGCTCGTCGTTGTCACCGGTCTCGATGTCGTCGTCACCGCACTCGAAACGATCCTGCTGATGGCGATGGAGGATGTAGTGACCGAACTCGTGCGCGATCGTGAAGCGCTTGCGTCCCTCCGATGGAGTGGCGCTGTTGTAGAGGATCAGCCACTTCGACCGCGTCTTGTTGGCCGCCAGGAGGCCGTCGAAGCCGTCCAGATCCTCCCCCCGGATCTTGTCGATCGGCGAGTCGGCGAAACACTGGCGCGAGTACTCCAGGGCGAGCTCATCGACCTTGACGGGAAACCGATCCGCCCCGAGAACCGTGTTGAGCATGGCCGAGATGCGGTTGGCCTCGGCCATGGGCTTCTTGGCCTCTGTCATTCATCTTCCCACGCGTCGAGAATCTTGCGGATCTTCTTCTTGTCCGGCTCGGACATGCTTTTGTACTTACGGAAGAAGGCCTCATCGAGCACTTCTTCGTCCGGCGTGGTCGCCGACTCGGTGAGCAGGAATTCTGTAGTCACCTCGAGTACGGCAGCGATCTTGCCGATCTTCTCAGCCGAGGGCTTCGGTTCGTCCTTGTTCTCCAGCTCCCAGATGTAGCTCTTGCTGGAGTCGGTCAGTTCGGCCAACTGCTCAAGGCTGAGCTTCTTCTGTTTCCGCAATGCGCGGATCTTGTCCCCCAAGGGCGATGGCACCGGTATCTCCTAATCGTTCTGCGTCAGGCCGAAGATGTTACCACTACGCCGAACGATTTCGTACCTGCTTGACAAACCCAGCATCAGTCCGAGACAATCCGAAACGTTCGGCACACCGAACGTTCGCGTCCTTGGTGGGATGTGGCGGCGCCGGGCATCGTCCGTTTGAAGAAGGAGAAGAAAGGCATGACCGCGTTCAACCCTCGTCACCTCGCCCGTCAGGTTCCGGCCACCACTTGGCAGGCGTATCTGTCCTCCCGTTCCATCGCCATCCCCGAATCTTTTGACTGGAACGCCGAGGAAAAGGCATTTTCCGATGCCCTGATCGCCCTCCTGGAGGAACTCGAACCGGATCAACAGGCACTGCTGCACGCGGAACTGCGCCATGCCCACGCCCTCGCGACCCAGAAAGGCATCGATGCGATCCTCAACGCCAGCGACAACGACGCGGCCATTCGGGAGGACTTCGGAAAACTGCGCAACCACGCCGAACGGGCCTTGTGGGTGCTGGTGAACTGGCCGAACACCTTCATGACGGCGGAGGCGCTGCTCCAATTCGATCTCGGCGTCGGCAAGCGGTCGTGGAAACGGCAAGCCATCAAGGTGACCGAGCCGGTGTCCCGAGAGGCTGCCGACATCGAGGGATTGCAGGCCGCCTTGTCCGAGGTGCTCTCGAAACGCAAGGGACCACGGCGCGCCTGCCATGTGGACGTCTGCGACCGTCACCTGGACGGCGGTGTGCAGATCAGCGTCTACGTGGAGGACGATCCCAACGATCTGGTGGAGTTCGTCGAGGAGGGCATGCGCCGCCGAACGACCCGCCCGGCGACCAATCTCGCGCTGGTCTACTTTCCCGCATCCGGCATCGTCGACACCGTCGGCCGGGGCGGCGCCAAGGTCCACCAGCCGCTGGTGACGCTCTTCGCACGCCATCTGCTGAAACAGGAGGTCAAGCCCGAGGCAGTGAAGCAGCCGATGTTCTATCTCAACCGGCTGCGGCACGGCTTGGACCTTCCGGAGGACAGCGACATCGACCTCGCCGCCCACGGCATTGATCGCATTCGCCTCCGCCGCGCCCGGCTCAGGAGCACGAGGGCGCCGATCTGCGACTTCTGGGTAGGCGTACCGGCGGATCAGGCCGAACACTGCGTGCTCGCTGCATCGAGCGCCCACCTGAAGGACCACGACCTGTTCCGCGGTCCGTTCAATATCGTCGAGGCCCTCATCAGCATCTACTTCGCCCCTGCCGAGGTGGGCAAGCGCGGTCGCGTACTGAACATCGACCTCAAGCAATCGGGGATCTCCAACCTCCAGGACATGGCAGAGGAGGACGCCAAGCTCGCTGAGCGCCTCCTGCGTGCCTGGCGCGTCTCCGAACCGACCGAAGTCGAACTGGCCCTGGTCGCGTAGAAGCCGCCGTGCAAGCACGCAACGACATCGCCTTCGGCCTGCTCTGCGGGCTCGTCGAGGAATCCGAGGAAAGCCTCCATCCGGATGCCGCCCGGTATTCCGGACAAATGGATGCCTATCGGCATCTCCTCGACCTCGGCGCCCTCGGGGCGGGCGACGGTGTCGGATCGAGCATTCTCTGTCCCTGGTGCGGAATGGGCGATCTGGAGGGGATTCGCTTCGAGCAAGGAGGCCGCCAGGGGTACTGCACGGACTGCGGCTGGGTGGATCTGGCCAGTGATCAAGTGACACGGCTCAGGGTAGACATCACGCGCATCGTCCGCTGGCTCGCCTCGGCCCTGGGCCTTGCGGGACGGTATCAACATGAAGAGCTGGTTCCGACAGCGCTGTGGCGCCTGGGCGAGATCGAACATCGGCGAAAGCGGCGCATTATCTTCTTCGGTCGAAGGCTGAACGACCCGGCCTTGACGCCCATCATCGAACATCGACTTCGCACTGCCTGCGCACCGGGTTGCGGCGTCCTCATCACCACTACACCCGACGTCGCCCAAGCGATCCAGGCCGCCGGCCATCTCGTCGTTCCGCTGCGTGCCGTGGCGCATCTCCGCAAGGCCGGCTTCGTCATCGAGAATCTCGACGCATACCTCGACGGCTCCGCCGGGATCGGCGAACGGGATTCGGAAACCTCCCTGCGGCTCATGCACTCCGGCCGCATCGCACTGATCGACGGAGAGCGGCACGCACTGTCGCCCCAGGTCTACCGCTTTCTTTCGGTACTCGCGCAGGGCGGCGGCGATCCCGTCCATAAACGCACCATCGCCGACGCCTTGGAAATCGATGTCGACAAGTGCAAGGGCGCGGACATCTGCAAGCGGCACAAGGCCGTCTACCGCACCTTCGTCGCCCACGACAACGACGGTCACTATTGGCTGAAACCCGAATTCGTCAACGACCAAAGGAGGTGATGCACCCAACGAAGCGCAATCCTTTCATCCGGCAGTTCAACTTCGATCTGGATGAGGTAAATGACATGAGTGGTAAGAACCAGTGGGTCGTCCGCAACGGCGACAAGTGGGGTGTCCGGGGGGAAGGCAACGACCGCCTGACCTCCGTACACGATACACAACAGGAAGCCTTCGAGCGCGCACGCGACATCGCGCGCAACCAGGGCAGCGAGGTGCTCATCCAGGGCGAGGACGGGAAGATCCGCGAGCGCAACAGCTACGGCAAAGATCCGTTCCCGCCTCCCGGCTGACCACCCCGCATTTCCACCCCCGATAAGGGCCCGGAGCCAACCACTCCGGGCCTTTTTCTTTTCCGGCTCTGCGCAGGGCCGATTTGCACGATTTGCCCGCCCATCCTGCCCGCTTTGCCCGCCGGTTTGTCCACCCCCTGAAACCCAGAATGACCTCACGTTTCCGCAACAACCCGTAAGGAGCGAATCGTGAGTATCAAACACCTCAACCAACGCCAACTGGCCGACCGTTGGGGCGTCAGCGAAGCCACCCTGGAACGTTGGCGCTCCGAAGGAATCGGGCCGGTCTTTCTCAAGATCCAGGGGCGCGTGCTCTACCGCGTCGAGGACGTCGAGTCCTACGAGGCGGAGTGCCTGCGCAAGAGCACCTCCGAGCGCGTCGGCGCGGGAGGTGTGGCATGAGCCGCCTCACCCCAGACCAGGTTCTCGCCACGCCGGCCGGCGAGCTCGCCGCGCTGCAAAGCGATGCGCTGTTCCAGCTGAAGAACGACGCCGCCGATCTGCTCTCGGCCGCCAAGGCCATCGTCGAGCACCTCGAACGCGCATTGGAGCTGAAGTACGCCGACCGCGCGCACGCCCTGCGCCTGGCCGCCCGCAAGGATACCGGTGTCGTGCATTTCGACGACGGCCGCGTGCGCGTCACCGCCGACCTCCCCAAGCGGGTCGAGTGGGACCAGAAGCGTCTCGCCGAGATCGTGCGCCGCATCGCCGAGGGCGGAGAGGACCCCGCCGAGTACGTCGAGACCGCCTACCGCGTCTCCGAGACCAAGTTCAACGCCTGGCCCGAGTCGCTAAAGAGCGCCTTCGCCCCCGCCCGCACCCTCAAGACCGGCAAGCCCGGATTCCGTCTCGCCCTGCTGGAGGAGTGACCGTCATGTTCAAGAACCGCACTTTGCTCGACAAGCTGAAAAAGCAGCACCCCTATCTGCTGGAGTCCCTGCCGGAACGGATCGAGACGAATGGCGCCGACGTGGCCATCGAAGACGCCACTCTGGACCAGATCGCCTTCGCCGTCATCGCCCTCGAAAACGAGGTCCGGCCCATCAGTCGCCGCATGAACGCCTTGCGGGAGCTCTACGACCTCGCCCGTAAACGCGGTGCACTCGGCGCGCACCGGATCGGAGACGCCATCGCCGACAAGGAGGGCCGCTCATGAGCCTTCCCATCATCTCCGCCGACCAGCGCCTGGCCGAGAAGCGCGGCGTGAAAGGCGTGCTGGTCGGCAAGAGTGGCATCGGCAAGACCTCGCAGCTCTGGACCCTGGCGCCCGAGGCGACCCTGTTCTTCGACCTCGAGGCGGGCGACCTCGCGGTCGAGGGCTGGGCGGGCGACACCATCCGCCCGCGCACCTGGCAGGAGTGCCGCGACTTCGCGGTGTTCATCGGCGGTCCGAATCCGGCGCTGCGTGAGGACCAGCCATTCAGCCAGGCTCACTTCGACGCCGTCTGCGCGCGCTTCGGTGACCCGACCGTGCTCGATCGCTACGACACCGTGTTCGTCGACTCGATCACCGTCGCCGGGCGTCTGTGCCTGCAGTGGTGCAAGGGCCAGCCGCAGGCCTACTCGGAGAAGACCGGCAAGCCGGATACCCGCGGCGCCTACGGCCTAATGGGCCAGGAGATGATCGCCTGGCTCACCCACCTGCAGCACACGCGCGGCAAGAACGTGTGGTTTGTCGGCATCCTCGACGAGCGTCTCGACGACTTCAATCGCCGCGTCTTCCAGCTGCAGATCGACGGCTCCAAGACCGGGCTCGAGCTGCCGGGCATCGTCGACGAGGTGGTGACGCTGGCCGAGCTCAAGGCCGACGACGGTACGGCCTACCGCGCCTTCGTCTGCCACACGCTCAACCCCTGGGGCTACCCCGCCAAGGACCGCTCCGGCCGCCTCGACCAGATCGAGGAGCCGCACCTCGGCCGGCTGATGGCCAAGATCGCCGGCCCGGCCCGCCCTGCACTCGAACGCCTCGACTTCGCGCGCCCCGCGCCTTCCGAACCCGTACAGCAATAAGGAGCCACGACCATGAGCTATTTCGATTTCAACGACGCCAACGAGCAGTCCTCGTTCGACCTGATCCCCAAGGGCACGCTGGTGCGCGTGCGCATGGCCATCCGCCCGGGCGGCTTCGACGATGCGAGCCAGGGCTGGACCGGCGGCTACGCCACCCGAAACGACAACACCGGCTCGGTGTACCTCAATTGCGAATTCGTGGTGATGGAGGGTGAGTACGCCCGCCGCAAGCTGTGGTCGCTGATCGGTCTCTACAGCCCCAAGGGTCCCGAGTGGGCCAACATGGGCCGCGCCTTCGTCAAGGCGATCCTGAACTCGGCGCGCGGCGTCCATCCGGGCGATGCCAGTCCCCAGGCCCAGAACGCGCGGCGCATCGCCGGCTTCGCCGATCTGGACGGCATCGAGTTCCTCGGCAAGGTCGATTGGGAGAAGGACCAGAACGGCCAGGACAAGGCGGTCATCAAGCAGGCGATCCAGCCCGATCACAAGGACTACGCCGCGCTGATGGGCAACGCGCGTCCGTCCGCCCCGGCGCCCACCACGCCCAACGCATATGCCCAAGCCACGGGTCGCGCTCCGATCACGGGCCGTCCGAGCTGGGCGCAGTAAGGGGGGACTGCCGGCATGATGCTTCGTCCCCGTCAGGCCCTGCTGGTGGAGCGCTCGCTCGCGGCGCTCTACCGGCACGGCAACACCCTGGCCATCGGCCCGACCGGTTCGGGCAAGACCATCATGCTGTCGGCGGTGGCCGGCGGCGTGTTGGAGGAGCCCGACGCAAAAGCCTGCATCCTCGCGCACCGCGACGAGCTCACCGCCCAGAACCGGGAGAAGTTCGGCCGGGTCAATCCCGGTCTCACCACCTCGGTGTTCGATGCCAAGGAGAAGTCCTGGGCCGGGCGCGCCACCTTCGCGATGGTGCAGACGCTCTCGCGCGATGCGCATCTCGACGCGATGCCCACGCTCGATCTGCTGGTGGTCGACGAGGCGCACCATGCCGCCTCGCCGTCCTACCGGCGCGTGATCGATCGCGTGCTGTCGCGCAACCCCAAGGCGCTGATCTTCGGCGCCACCGCCACGCCCGCGCGCAGCGACGGCAAGGGGCTGCGCGAGGTGTTCAGCAACGTCGCAGACCAGATCACCCTGGGCGAGCTCATCGCCTCCGGCCACCTGGTGCCGCCGCGCACCTTCGTCATCGACGTCGGCGCGCAGTCTGCCCTCGCACAGGTGCGCCGCACCGCCACCGACTTCGACATGACCGAGGTGGAGGCGATCCTCAACAGGACGCCGATCACCGACGCGGTGATCCGTCACTGGCGCGAGAAGGCCGGCGAGCGCAAGACCATCGTGTTCTGCTCCACCGTGGCGCACGCGCAGTGCGTGGCCGACGCGCTCAATGCCGCCGGCATCCGCGCCGTGCTGATCCACGGCGAGTTGTCGGACGCCGAGCGCAAGGCGCGCCTCGCCGAATACGAGACCGGCGAGGCGCAGGTCGTGGTCAACGTGGCGGTGCTGACCGAGGGCTACGACTACACGCCCACCTCCTGCGTGGTGCTGCTGCGACCGAGCTCCCACAAGTCGACGCTGACCCAGATGATCGGGCGGGGGCTGCGGACCGTCGATCCGGCCGAGCATCCCGGCGTGGTCAAGACCGATTGCATCGTGCTCGACTTCGGCACCGCGACGCTCATGCACGGCTCGCTGGAGCAGGAGGCCAACCTGGACGGCCACCAGCACCAGGGCGAGGCGCCCACCAAGGAGTGTCCCTCCTGCGAGGCGACCGTGCCGCTCGGCTGCCGCGAGTGCCCACTGTGCGGCTTCGAATGGACCATTGATCCGGCCGAGCAGGCGGAAGCCATGGACGACTTCGTCATGACGGAGATCGACCTGCTCAAGCGCTCCAACTTCCGCTGGTGCGATCTCTTTGGCTGCGACGATGCATTGATGGCCACCGGCTTCGGCGCCTGGGGTGGCGTCTTCTTCCTGAACGGCCGCTGGCACGCGGTCGGCGGTGGCAAGGACCTGCTGCCCCGTCTGCTGGCGGTGGGCGATCGCACGGTCTGCATGGCCAAGGCGGACGACTGGTTGAACGAGAACGAGTCCCTCGACACCGCCCACAAGACGCGCCGCTGGCTCAACGAGCCGCCCACCGAGAAGCAGCTGCGCTACCTGCCGCAGGCCATACGTTCCGACTTCGGGCTCACCCGCTACCAGGCCTCGGCGCTGCTCGCCTTCCAGTTCAACAAGTCGTCCATCCAGCGCCTCGTGCTGGCAGCCAACGACGAACACCGGAGGGCGGCGTGATATGCGCGATCTGCGGACGAGAGGGACGCGGCTTCTGCTGGCTGTCGCCGAGGAATGGCCCGCGTGCGCCGGACGGAAAACCCCTGTTCAAGCGCTTCTGCTCGATGCGCTGCCAGGACATCCATCTGCACAGCCTGAAGGCGGGAGGTGGCGTCGTGATTGATCCCACCCACAACGAGAAGGCCGCGATGGAGGCCGTGCTGCCCCACCTCGGCGAATACGTCGCCGCCATCGGGATGGACCGGCCGCTGTCGGCCTACAGCCGCAAGGAGGTCCTGCAACTGGTCGACGTGGTGCTCACCGCCTACTTCGACAACCTGCGTGAGATCACGCCCGACGACGTGCCGTTCTGAGGGGGTGGCCATGCTCGATTACAACCACCGCCCCAAGTTCCACGAGCGCCTCGGCGCCGTCATCGACGAGGCGCTGGCGCGTGAACGTGCCTCACAAACGCCGCGCCGTTATCTCGGCGCGTCACGGCTCGGCGTGGCCTGCGAGCGCGCCCTGCAGTACGAGTACGCCCAGGCGCCGGTCGATCCCGGCCGCGAGCTGCCCGGGCGGGTGCTGCGGGTGTTCGAGGTCGGGCATGCCCTGGAGGATCTGGCGATCCGCTGGCTGCGCCTGGCCGGCTTCGAGCTCTACACGCGCAGGGCCGACGGCGGGCAGTTCGGTTTTTCCGTCGCCGGCGGCCGCATCCAAGGACACGTCGACGGCATTCTCGCCGCCGGCCCCGCCGACATCGATCTCGACTTCTCCATGCGTTGGCCCGCGCTGTGGGAGTGCAAGACGATGAACGACAAGTCCTGGCGCGAGACCGTCAAGCAGGGCGTGGCCCGCGCCAAGCCGATCTATGCCGCCCAGCTCGCCGTCTACCAGGCCTACATGGAAGGCGCCGTGCCGGGCATCGCGAGCAATCCCGCGCTGTTCACCGCCATCAACAAGGACAGCGAGGAGATCTGGTTCGAGCTCGTGCCGTTCGACGGCGGGCTCGCGCAGCGCATGTCGGACCGGGCCGTGCGGGTCATCACCGCCACCGAGGCCGGCGAGCTGCTGCCCCGGCACTCCACCACGCCGACCCACTTCGAGTGCAAGTCGTGTCCCTGGCAGGACCGCTGCTGGAGACCGGCTTGATGGCGGAAAACATCGTCTGGCTCGATTTCAATGATGCACCGGATCAGCAGACGCATGCGTCATCCGATACCGAGGCGCTGCGCAGGGGTCTTCTCGATCGCCTGGAGGCGGTGCTGCTCTACCTGTTCCCACAGGGCCGCATCCGCGGCGGCAGGTTCTATGTCGGTGACGTCGACGGCAACCGTGGCAAGAGCCTGGTGGTCGAGCTCGAGGGCGAGCGGCGCGGTCTGTGGAAGGACTTCGCCTCCGACGAAGGCGGGGATGTCATCGATCTATGGGCGCGCTCGCGGGGGCATTCCGCCCGGCACGACTTTCCCCGGCTCGCGGACGAGATCCGCCGATGGCTCGGGCTCGCACCGCCCATCGGCCGAGCGAAGCCATCGGATGTCCGCAGCGCACCGATCGACGAGCTCGGCCCCTACACCGCGAAGTGGGATTACCTCGCGGAGGACGGTCGGCTCATCGCCTGCGTCTACCGCTTCGATCCGCCCACTGGCAAGGAGTACCGCCCCTGGGACGTGCGCGCCCGCCTATGGCGCGCCCCCGACCCGCGTCCGCTCTACAACCTGCCGGCCGTGGCCCAGGCGCGCGAGGTGGTACTGGTCGAGGGCGAGAAGGCGGCCTCGGCGCTGATCGGGACGGGCATCACGGCGACCACGGCTATGAACGGCGCGCGGGCCCCGGTGGAGAAAACCGACTGGACGCCGCTCGCCGGCAAACATGTGCTGATCTGGCCGGATCGCGATGCGCCCGGTTGGGACTACGCGGAGAACGCCGCCCGTGCCTGCGTGGCGGCCGGGGCGGCCTCGGTCGCCATCCTCATGCCGCCGACGGACAAGCCCGACAAGTGGGATGCGGCCGACGCCGTGGCCGAGGGCTTCGATTGCGCCGAGTTCATTCGAGAGGGCGAGCGCAGGGTCGTGAAGATCGCCGCCCCCGGGCTCCCGACCTTCACCCTGGGCATGCTGCTCGACGACGACTCCCCGTTGCCGCCCGACCTCGTCGCGCCCCGCGTGCTCACCCCGGGCGGGATGCTCGTCTTCGGCGGCGCGCCCAAGGTGGGCAAGAGCGACTTCCTGCTGGTCTGGCTCACGCACATGGCGGCGGGCGCCACCTTCCTCGCCATGACGCCGCCGCGCCCGCTGCGGGTGTTCTACCTGCAAGCCGAGGTGCAGTACCACTACCTGCGCGAGCGCGTGAAGGAGATCCGCCTCCCGCCCAGTCGCCTGGGTGCGGCACGCGCCAACTTCGTCGCCACGCCCCAGCTGCGCCTGGTGCTGGACGACGCCGGGATCAATCAGGTCATCCCCGCCATCGCGCAGGCCTTCGGCGGCGAGCCGCCCGACATCATCGCCATCGATCCCATCCGCAACGTCTTCGACGGCGGGGACGCCGGCGGCGAGAACGACAACGCCGCCATGCTGTTCTTCCTGTCGCAGCGGGTGGAACGCCTGCGCGACGCGGTGAACCCGGACGCCGGCGTCGTGCTGGCCCACCACACCAAGAAGCTCGGCAAGAAGCAGTTCGAGGAGGACCCGTTCCAGGCCCTGGCCGGGGCCGGGAGTCTGCGCGGCTACTACACCACCGGCATGCTGCTGTTTCGCCCGGACGAGACACGCACCACGCGCCAGCTGATCTTCGAACTGCGCAACGGCGCGGCCATCCCCTCGATGCACGTGGACAAGATCCGCGGCGAGTGGCGGGAGGTCGATGCCAACGAGCGGCTGGTGATGAAGGACTACGGCGAGCGCCTCGATGCCGAGCGCCGGCGCAAGCGCGACGCCATCCTGCAGATCCTGTTCGACGAGGCGGCCCAGGGGCGCTGCTACACCGCCAACCAGTTCGCGGAAAGCTTCGAGGGCAAGGCGGGGCTCGGCGGCGAGCGCACCATCCGCGAGCGCCTCTCCGCGCTCTCGACCCAGGGCTACATCAAGTACTTCCGCAACGCGCAGGACTACGGCCTGCCGCCCGCCCGCACCAAGTTCGGCTACCTGTGCGTCGAGGCGATGGTGCTGCGCTCGGTCGTCGGCGAGCCCGATCCAGACACCGGCGAAGTGTCGCTGCGCGAACTGCCGGTGCTGCCCACCCACTTCAAATGCCCGCAATCGGGGGCCGCGCTGCCGGTCGAGAACCCCGAGGTGTGGGTTTACCAAGACGACCTGAACGACCCCGAGGAGCCCGCATGAACACGCACAGCCAAGTTGGCAAAACCGCTGCCAACTTCCCCCCGGTTTTCAGAGACGTTGGCAAGTTGGCAAACGCCTGCCAACTTGAATCCCATACTGATCAACGTGTTAGGGAGTTGTCGGCAGGTTGGCAAGTTGGCAACGCTGCCAACTTGCCAACTTCCCCAAACCCGCGTGGTTGCTGGGTTTCCGGAGATTTCCAAGTTGGCGAAAACTCCCTCCCCCCTTCGGGGGGAGAGGAACACGCGGTGTCCTCTCCCCCGACCCGAAGGGGTCTGCCCGGCACGGAAGGTCGGGATCGGGGACCGGGCACTGCCATCCTGAGCCTCGACCTCGGCACCCGGACCGGCTGGGCGCTGCTCGGCCGTGACGGCTCCATCACCAGCGGCTCGGAGTCCTTCAAGCCCCGGCGCTTCGAGGGCGGCGGCATGCGTTACCTGCGCTTCAAGCGCTGGCTCACCGAGGTCAAACAATCGGCGGACGGGCTGGATGCGGTGTACTTCGAGGAGGTGCGCCGCCACGCCGGAGTGGATGCCGCCCACGCCTACGGCGGCTTCATGGCCCAGCTGACCGCCTGGTGCGAGCACCACGGCATCCCGTACCAGGGTGTGCCGGTGGGCACGATCAAGAAGCACGCCACCGGCAAGGGCAACGCCGGCAAGCAGGAGATGGTGGCCGCCATGCAGGCCCTGGGTTTCCGGCCCGCGGACGACAACGAGGCCGACGCGCTGGCACTGCTGATGTGGGCGATCGCGACGCAGGAGGTGCCGGCATGAACGCGCCCAACCCCCACTATCGTTGCCCCCTGGGGCGCCTGCAACCGACTCGCCCGGACGTCGATGTCATCAAACGCGACGGCTGGCGCGACCAGGGCATCCTGGTGGTGTCGCTCGACGACGAGCGGCTGGACTGGATCGAGCGGGAGCTGGTGAAGCGCATCGGCGAGCGGCTCTACGGTCGCCTGGGAGACGGCCATGTGGAGCGTTGACGGCGTCGCCGAGCGCTTCCGGGAGGCCGCCCAGACCGCGCGGCGCCTGCCGCCCGTGCGCGTCCAGGGCTACTTCAACACCTGGCCGGCCATCCTGCGCCAGCCGTGGGAGACCTACTCCGGCGACGACGTGCTGTACCGCTTTCCGCCCGACCCGGCCGCCATCGACCGCATGGAGGAGACCATGCGCTGGGTGCTGTGGCTCACCGAGGAGCAGCGCCATCTCGTCTGGATGCGCGCCGAGGAACGGGGGTGGCGGGAGATCTGCCGGCGCTTCGGCTGTGACCGCACCACGGCTTGGCGGCGGTGGCAGAAGGCGCTCGACATCGTCGCCTGCCGTCTGAACGAGCAGACCCGCCGGACGGTGGCCAGCCTTTCATGAGTGAAGTTGCGGGTCGTTTCCAAAGCGATCCAAGCCATGCGTGCGGATGCGGAAAGATGCCGGTTTCGAGCCATTTTGGACGTGCAACACTTCACCCGTTTTTGCGCTAGGATTTCGCTAACCTCGCGAGAGAAGCATGTGCGAAGGCCACGGAGCGATCCGTGGCCTTCGTCGTTTCTGCCTTCGCGATCCGACCCGCCGAGCGCGATGGGTCCTTCCTGGCCGAAAAGCCATGCGGGGGGCGCGAGCGCGATGCTTTTCTAGCGTCAGAGTGCAAACCGGGGTTTGCACGGTTTGCGGTTTGCAGGCCCCATCCCTGGGGCCTGCCGCTTCGCGGTCAGCCTGCGGCTGTCCAAATCCGCTCCAGGCGGATTTGTGCACTCCCCGATACACATCAAGCCCGCCCACGGTCCTCCGTCGGCGGGCTTTCCATTTCGAGGTTCCGATCCTGAACACACTCAACGTCGAATACCGCAAGGTCGAGACGCTGATCCCCTACGCCCGCAATCCGCGCACCCACAGCGACGAGCAGGTCGCGCGCATCGCCGCCAGCATCGCCGAGTTCGGCTGGACCAACCCCATCCTGGTCGATGGCGAGCATGGCGTGATCGCCGGCCACGGCCGGCTGCTGGCCGCACGCAAGCTGGGGCTGACCGAGGTGCCGGTGATCGAGCTCGCGCACCTCACCCCGGCGCAGAAGCGCGCCTACGTGATCGCCGACAACCGGCTCGCGCTCGATGCCGGCTGGGACGAGGCCATGTTAGCGCTGGAGTTCGCGGAGCTGGCCGACGCCGGCTTCGATCTGGACCTGACCGGCTTCTCTGCCTCCGAGATCGAAGGCCTGCTCGACCACATCGAGGAGACGGAACCGTCCGCCGATGAGGACGAGCGCGCTTTGGTCCCCGACGCGGACGAGGACGACGTCACGCCGCCCACGGTTGCGGTCACGCGACCCGGCGATCTGTGGCTCCTGGGCGAACACCGGCTGCTCTGCGCCGACAGCAGCGACGCGGCCGCCGTCGCGCGCCTCCTCGATGGCGAGCGCGCTCACCTGCTGTTCACGAGTCCTCCTTACGCGAACCAGCGCGACTACACCACCGGCGGGATCGATGACTGGAACGCGCTCATGCAGGGCGTGTTCGGCGCCGCCCGCGGCGCGTTGCGCGAGGACGCGCAAATCCTGGTCAACCTCGGCCTCGTCCATCGCGACGGCGAGTGGCAGCCGTACTGGGACGGCTGGATCGAATGGATACGCACCCAGGGCTGGCGCCGCTTCGGCTGGTACGTCTGGGACCAGTCGGTGACCGTGCCCGGCGACTGGGCCGGGCGCCTCGCACCGCGCCACGAGTTCGTATTCCACTTCAACCGCCAGGCGCGCAAGCCGAACAAGATCGTGCCCTGCAAGTGGGCCGGTCACGAGACGCACCTGCGCGCCGACGGCTCCTCCACCGCGATGCGCGCCAAGGACGGCAAGGTCGGCGAATGGAACCACGCCGGACAGCCCACGCAGGAGTTCCGCATCCCGGATTCCGTCGTCGAGGTGACGCGCCAGCGCGGCCGCATCGGTGAAGGCATCGACCATCCGGCCGTATTCCCGCTGGGCCTGCCGAAGTTCTTCATCGAGGCCTACACCGACGCGGGCGAGATCGTCTTCGAGCCGTTCTCCGGCGGCGGCACCACGCTGCTGGCCGGGCAACTCACCGACCGCAAAGTGCGCGCCATCGAGCTCGCGCCCGAGTACGTCGACGTCGCGCTGCGCCGCTGGCTGCAGCACCACCCGGGCATGGAGCCCGTGCTCGCGGCCACCGGCCAGCCCTTCGCCGAGGTCGCGGCCGAGCGCTTGGGCGAGACGGCGGAGGCGGCCGCGTGAACTGGTTCGCCGAGCGCATTGAGCACTGGCCGATGGACAAGCTACTGCCCTACGCGCGGAACGCCCGCCAGCACTCGGACGAGCAGATCGCCCAGATCGCGGCCTCCATCGCCGAGTTCGGCTTCGTCAATCCCTGCCTGGTCGGCGCCGACGGTGTGCTGGTCGCTGGCCATGGGCGGCTCGCCGCCGCGCGCAAGCTGGGCCTTTCCACCGTGCCGGTGGTGGTGCTCGATCACCTGACGCCAACGCAGCGCCGGGCGCTGGTGCTCGCCGATAACCGGCTCGCGGAGCTCTCGACCTGGGACGATGCGCTACTGCGCATCGAACTTGAGGCACTGCAGGACGAAGGCTTCGACCTCGATTTGACCGGTTTCGATGCCGATGCGTTGGCCGAGCTACTGGCCGGTGAGGAGCCAGAGCACGAAGGCCAGACCGAGGACGACGCCGTCCCGGAGATGCCGGAAGAGCCGGTGTCGAAGCCGGGCGACGTCTGGAGGCTGGGGCCGCACCGCCTGGTCTGCGGCGATGCGACCGCGGCAGAGGCCTACGCGCAGCTGTTCCCGGACGGCGAGCGGGCGGACATGGTCTTCACCGATCCGCCGTACAACGTGAACTACGCCAACAGCGCCAAGGACAAGCTGCGGGGCAAGCACCGTCCCATTCTCAACGACGCGCTCGGCGCAGGCTTTCACGACTTTCTCTACGACGCGCTGTCGCTGCTCGTTGCTCACACCCGCGGCGCGATCTACGTCGCCATGTCGTCGAGCGAGCTCGACACCCTGCAGGCGGCGTTCCGCTCTGCCGGCGGCCACTGGTCTACGTTCATCATCTGGGCGAAGAACACCTTCACGCTGGGCCGCGCCGACTACCAGCGCCAGTACGAGCCGATCCTCTACGGTTGGCCCGAGGGCGCGGAGCGCTACTGGTGCGGCGACCGCGACCAGGGCGACGTCTGGCAGATCAAGAAGCCGCAGAAGAACGACCTGCACCCGACCATGAAGCCAGTGGAGTTGGTCGAACGGGCGATCCGCAATTCGAGTCGTCCCGGCGACGTGGTGCTGGACCCCTTCGGCGGTTCCGGCACCACCCTGATCGCCGCCGAGAAGTCAGGGCGCGTGGCGCGCCTGATCGAACTCGACCCGAAGTATGCGGACGTGATCGTGCGGCGCTGGCAGGACTGGACGGGCAAGCAGACCACCCGCGAATCGGATGGCCTGGCGTTCGATCAGGCGGCGACTTCCTCCTGGACGATCTCGCAGTGAATCACGAACCCGGTCAGATAAGGAAGCCCGCGCGGAATACCGTAGTCCTTACTGGTGCGGCGTCCGATGGTCCATTCCATCCACTGCCGGGTGGCGGCGCGGATCGCGTCGTGGAGGGCATGGCCCGCATGCATGCGGTTGAGGACTTCGTCCGCGAAGTGGCGTCCGTGGCGGCTGTCGAGGAAGGCCCGCACCGCTTCGAAGGGCTGTCCCGTAGCGTCTGAGATGGCGTTCATCGCGATGGGCCAGGCGGCTTGCGCGTGCGCGTCCATCGTGCCCCAGAAGCCCCAGGCTTCGTTGCGGGTGGCGGGAATCGTTTTGGCGATGGTCATCGTTGTTTCCTTCGTTGATCGTTGCGACACACGTATGAACGCGCTGCTGGCGCGGGAAGCCAAGCGTTTTCTGCTTGGCTTCCCATTCCGCTCGAATCACGCGATCCGGTAGATGCGCTCGCCGCCCTCGGGCTTGTCCGAGGTGATGGTGAGGCCCAGCTTTTTCTTGAAGGCGTTGGCAAAGGTGCCGCGCACCGTGTGCGCCTGCCAGCCGGTGAGTTCGCAGATCTGGCGCACCGTCGCGCCCTCCGGGCGCCGGAGCATCGCGATGACTTGGGCCTGCTTGCTGTTCTCGCGGGTGCGGGGCTTGGTCTCGGCGCGCTGCGGTGCCCAGGTGGCTTCGGCGGCTGCGACCTCCGCCTCGAGATCCGCATCTGCCTCCGCCGGCGCCGGCGCGGGACGCGGGCGCCCCAGGGCCTCGTAACCCTCGGCGGCGACGAACCAGGCGGGACCAATGGTGGTGATCAGGGCCCGATTGCAGAGGCCGTCCAGCACCTTCTTGCGGGCGCCGCCTTTCACGTTGTCGGGGAACCACTCGATCTTGCCGCCGGTGTGCTCGACGGCGTAGGCCAGGATGGCGTGCTGGGCGGGGGTGAGTTGGATGGTGCTCATTCGATGCTCCTTCGTGGTGGTTGATGGTGTGGTCATGAACGCGCTGTTCTCTGGAGAAGCCAAGCGCCTTCCGCTGCTTTCTCAGCCCTGCCGCGCGGCCTGCCGGCCTGCCTGGTAGGCGGCTATCAAGGCGCTCTTGACGGCCCAGACGCTGACCTCATGGAAGTCCAGCCGGTCGCTGTTGCGGGTTTCCAGGGTGTCGATGAACAGGTGATCCAGCGCGATCTGCTGCAGCTGCCGGTCGATGTCCTTTTCGGCTTGCTCGGTCACGTGCTTCTCCTCGAGGTGTCGTTGATGGTGATGACATGAACGCGCTGTCCCCGAGAGAAGCCAAGCTGAATCCGAGCGGGAAGGCGCCCAATGCTTGATGGAGACCATGGGACTGTCGATTCGCGCCTACGCCCGCCACCGCGGGGTGTCGGACACCGCCGTACACAAAGCCATCCGCGCCGGGCGCATCACGCCCGAGGCGGACGGCACGATCGATCCGGACAAGGCCGACCGCGACTGGGCAAGGAACTCCGAGCCGCCCAAGGAGGGAACGAGCGCCAAAGCCGCGAAGGTGCGGGTGGCGGACGATCCGGCCCCGAACCTCGCCGCCGGGCTGCCCGTGGGCGGCACCTCGCTGCTGCAGGCGCGCACGGTCAACGAGGTGGTCAAGGCGCAGACCAACAAGGTGCGCCTCGCCCGCCTCAAGGGCGATCTGGTCGATCGCAACCAGGCCATCGCCCACGTGTTCAAGCTCGCGCGCACCGAGCGCGACGCCTGGCTCAACTGGCCGGCGCGCATCTCGGCGCAGATGGCGGCCAGGCTCGGCATGGACGCACACGCGCTGCACGTCGCGTTGGAGGCGGCGGTGCGCGAGCACCTCGCCGAGCTCGGTGAACTGAAGGTCCGCGTCGATTGATGGACGACTACGTCTACGAGGGCTTCGACGCCATCGAGCGCGCCTGGCGCGAAGGACTGACGCCCGATCCGCTGCTCTCCGTCTCCGAGTGGGCCGACCGGCACCGGATGCTCTCCAGCAAGTCCTCGGCCGAGCCGGGCCGCTGGCGCACCAGCCGCACGCCGTATCTCAAGGCGATCATGGACTGCCTGTCGCCGACCTCGCCGGTCGAGCGCGTGGTGTTAATGAAAGGCGCACAGGTGGGCGCCACGGAAACCGGCTCGAACTGGATCGGCTACGTCATCCACCACGCGCCCGGTCCGATGATGGCGGTGTGGCCCACCGTGGAGATGGCCAAGCGCAACTCCAAGCAGCGCATCGACCCGCTGATCGAGGAGTCGCCGGTACTCTCCGAGCTGATCGCCCCGGCACGCTCGCGCGACTCGGGCAACACCATCCTCGCCAAGGAGTTCCGCGGCGGCGTGCTGGTGATGACGGGCGCGAACAGCGCCGTGGGCCTACGCTCGATGCCGGTGCGATATCTGTTTCTGGACGAGGTGGACGGCTACCCGCTCGACGTCGAGGGCGAAGGCGATGCGATCTCGCTCGCCGAGGCGCGCACGCGCACCTTCGCGCGGCGCAAGATCTTCATCGTCTCGACACCGACCATCGCCGGGGCGAGCGCCGTCGAGCGCGAGTACGAGGCATCCGACCAGCGCCGCTACTTCGTGCCCTGCCCGCACTGCTCGCACCGCCAGTGGCTGCGCTTCGAGCAGCTGCGTTGGGAGAGGGGCCGGCCGGAGACGGCGGTCTACGTGTGCGAGTCGTGCGATACGCCCATCGCCGAGCATCACAAGACCTGGATGCTGGAGCACGGCGAGTGGCGCGCGATGGCGCCGGAGAACGGCGTCAAGACGGCGGGCTTCCATCTCTCGTCGCTCTACAGCCCGGTGGGCTGGCGCTCGTGGCGCGACATCGCGAGCGCGTGGGAGAGCGCGGTCAGCAAGGAGTCCGGCTCGGCCGCCGCGATCAAGACTTTCAAGAACACCGAGCTCGGCGAGACCTGGGTCGAGGAAGGCGAAGCGCCCGACTGGCAGCGCCTGATCGAGCGGCGGGAGGACTACCGCATCGGCACCGTCCCCATGGGCGGCCTGCTGCTGGTCGGCGGTGCCGACGTGCAGAAGGATCGCATCGAAGCCTCGATCTGGGCCTTCGGGCGCGGCAAGGCGTCCTGGCTCGTCGAACACCGCGTGCTGATGGGCGACACCGCACGGGATGCGGTGTGGAGACGGCTGTCCGAGCTGATCGACGAGACCTGGACGCACGAATCCGGCAACCAGGTTCCGCTGGCGCGCTTCGCGCTCGACACCGGCTTCGCCACCCAGGAGGCCTACGCCTTCGTGCGTGCCGTGCGTGACACGCGCCTGATGGCGATCAAGGGCGTCCCGCGCGGCGCGGCCCTGATCGGCACGCCCACCGCCGTCGATGTGTCGCAGGGCGGCAAGAAGCTGCGCCGGGGCATCAAGGTGTACTCGGTGGCGGTGGGACTCGCCAAGCTCGAGTTCTACAACAACCTGCGCAAGAGCGCGGATGTGGCCGGCGACGGCACCACGCCGATTTATCCGCCAGGCTTCGTCCATCTGCCCAAGGTCGACGCCGAGTACGTCCAGCAGCTCTGCGCCGAGCAGCTGATCACCCGCCGTGACCGCAACGGCTTTCCGGTGCGGGAGTGGCAGAAGCTGCGCGAGCGCAACGAGGCGCTGGACTGCTACGTGTACGCCCGCGCCGCCGCGGCAGCGAGCGGTCTCGACCGCTTCGAGGAGCGCCACTGGCGCGAGCTGGAAAGACAACTGGGCATCGCCGCACCGCCCGAGCAGGACGAACACACCGTAATCACAGAAGACGCCCCCGACTCCGGGGGCGTCGTCGTTTCGGGCCGACGCATCCGGCGCCGGTCCGTCGTCAAGAGTCGTTGGATGAGCTGAAGATGATCTTGGAAGGCACCTACCGCAACCCGACCACCGGTCGAGACGAAATCCGCTGCATCCGTTGCGATGCGTCGGGACACCTGACGGGCACGCCGGCCCTCGCTTCCGCCTTCGCGGTGGGAGCCCTGTCCGCCGATGGCTCCGTCACCACCGACGCGGTCGATCTGGGTGAGGAGCACGGCTACACGCTGCTGCTGGCCCGCAAGAGCGGCGTCGCCTCCAAGCAGGAAGCGATGGAGATCCAGAGCTCGATCGACGGCGTGCGTTGGCTGCCGGCGGCGGGCATCTATCCGGACGAGAACACGGGCTCGCACGAGCCGCCGAACGGCAGCGACTCCTTCACCGTCCAGGGCCGACCCATCGGTCGCTTCGTGCGCATCGCCTTCAAGAACGGCAACACGGCC
Source organism: Methylocaldum sp. 14B (assembly GCF_002005105.1). Lineage (GTDB taxonomy): Bacteria > Pseudomonadota > Gammaproteobacteria > Methylococcales > Methylococcaceae > Methylocaldum. Next base: position 133,519 of record NZ_MSCV01000011.1, read on the forward strand.
CAGACCGAGCTGGTCCTCGAGCTGGCCGCATTGGCGGGTGTCTGACCATGGCCTACACAGCGGCCGATCGCGAGGCGCTGGAGCGGGCATTGGCGCGCGGCGAGCGGCGCGTCACCTTCGGCGACAAGACGGTGGAGTACCGCTCGGTGGACGAGCTGCGCGCGGCCCTGCGCGAGGTGGATGCGGCGCTCGCCCGCGAGGCGGGCCGACCCAAGCTGCGCCAGATCCGGGTCACCACGGGCAAGGGGCTGTGATGGGTTTCTGGAGCCGCCTCAAGCTCGCCTTAGGCGCCACCCCCACCTACGACGGCGTGGGCGCCGGGCGCCGCGCGCTCGCCTGGATGCCGGGCAACCCCGGCGCGGTGGCCGCGCTGCTCACGACGCAGACGGAGCTGCGCGCCAAGAGCCGTGACCTGGTGCGCCGCAACGCCTGGGCAGCCGCCGGCATCGAGGCCTTCGTGGCCAACGCCATCGGCACCGGCATCAAGCCGCAGTCGATGGTCGAGGACCCGGGCCTGCGCGAGACGATCCAGGCCCTCTGGCGGGACTGGACCGAGGAGGCCGACGCCCAGGGGCTCACCGACTTCTACGGTCTGCAGGCCCTGGCCTGCCGCGCCATGCTCGAAGGCGGCGAGGCGCTGGTTCGGCTGCGCTACCGGCGGCCGGATGACGGGCTGGCGGTGGCGCTCCAGATCCAGGTGCTGGAGCCCGAGCACCTGCCGGTGACGCTCAACCGGTTGGCCGACAACGGCAACGTGATCCGCGCCGGCATCGAGTTCGACCGGCTCGGGCGGCGCGTGGCCTACCACCTGTACCGCTCGCACCCGGAGGACGGCCTGCTCTCGCCCATGTCCGGTGGCGGCGGCATGGAGACCGTGCGCGTACCCGCCGCCGAGATCGTGCATCTGTTCCGGCCCTTGCGTCCCGGGCAGATCCGCGGCGAGCCATGGCTCGCGCGGGCCTTGGTGAAGGTCAACGAGCTGGATCAGTACGACGACGCTGAACTCGTGCGCAAGAAGACCGCCGCCATGTTCGCCGGCTTCGTCACCCGCGACCAGCCGGAGGACGCCCTGATGGGCGAGGGGCCGGCCGATGCCTCGGGCGTGGCGCTGGCGGGGCTGGAGCCGGGCACCCTGCAGATCCTCGAACCTGGGGAGGACGTGAAGTTTTCGCAGCCGGCCGACGTGGGCGGCTCCTACGCCGAGTTCATGCGCCAGCAGTTTCGCGCGGTGGCCGCGGCCATGGGCGTCACCTACGAGCAGCTCACGGGCGACCTCACCCAGGTGAACTACTCCTCCATCCGCGCAGGGCTGCTGGAATTCCGCCGCCGCTGCGAGGCGATCCAGCACGGCGTCATCGTCCACCAGCTCTGCCGCCCGGTGTGGCGCGCGTGGATGGCGCAGGCGGTGCTGGAGGGACGACTCGAGCTCCCCGGCTTCGCCCGGGATGCCGCGCGGCGCCGCGCCTGGCTCGCGTGCAAGTGGATTCCCCAGGGCTGGCAGTGGGTCGATCCGCAGAAGGAGTTCAACGCCATGCTCACCGCGATCCGGGCGGGGCTCTTGTCCCGCTCGGAGGCGGTGTCCTCCTTCGGCTACGACGCCGAGGACGTGGATCGGGAGATCGCCGCCGACAACCGGCGCGCCGATGCGCTCGGCCTCGTCTTCGATTCCGACCCGCGCCACGACCGCAACCCACCCGCGGCGGCCTCCGACCCGGCACCGCCGCAAGACATCCAGGACCTCTGACATGCAGCTCGTACACCTGGCGTCCCGTCTCTACGGGACGCCGCTTCTCATCGCGCGTTCGAAGCTGGACGTGATCCTCTCCGTGCTCGGTCCCCGCATCGGTCTGCCCGACGTTGAAGCCGCCGTACCGGCGGTGATGCCCGCGAGCCCGGAGGTCGCGGCACCGCCCGGCATCACCGTGATCCCGATCCACGGCACTTTGGTGCGCCGAACCCTGGGGCTGGAGGCCGCTTCCGGCCTCATGAGCTACGGTGAGATCGGCGCCCGTCTGGATGCTGCGCTCGCCGACCCTGCCGTGTCCGGCATCCTGCTCGACGTGGACTCACCCGGCGGCGAGGCGGGCGGCGTGTTCGAGCTCGCCGAGCGCATCCGCGCGGTCGACGCCGTGAAACCGGTCTGGGCGATCGCCGCCGACTCCGCCTTCTCGGCCGCCTACGCCATCGCCTGCGCCGCCTCGCATCTCGCCGTCACGCGCACCGGCGGCGTGGGCTCGGTCGGGGTCATCGCCATGCACGTCGACCAGTCGGTCCGCGACGCCCAGCAGGGCTATCGCTACACGGCGATCACCGCCGGCCGGCACAAGAACGACTTCTCGCCCCACGAGCCGCTGGACCACGAGGCTTTGGTGCGCCTCCAGGCGGAGGTGGATCGCCTCTACGACCTGTTCGTCGGGCACGTGGCCGCGATGCGCGGGCTGGACCCCGACGCCGTGCGCGCCACGGAGGCCGGGCTCTTCTTCGGCGAGCAGGCGATAGGCAGCGGGCTCGCCGACGCCGTGGCGAGCCGCGACCAGCTGCTCGCCGTCTTCGCGAGCTTCTTGAACACGCAGGGCCGTTTGCGGAACCCGGCCCCCCGCACCCGTCCCGGTTCCGCCTACGCCAAACAGGAGAACGACCCGATGCGATCCCCCGATCCGACCCCCGAAGTCCCCGAGACGACCCTCATCGCCGCTGCTGCCTCCGCGGCGCCCGCGCCCGAGACGCCCACCACCACAGTGGCGGACCGGCGCGAGGCCGTGGCCATCGCCGAGCTGTGCCAGCTCGGCGGCTGCCCGGAGCGCACCGCCGAGTTCCTGGCCGCAGGACTCTCGGAAACCGATGTCCGCCGCGCGCTGCTCGCCGCCCGCACCCAAAGCCCCGAGATCGGTTCGGCGATCCATCCGGATGCGCACGCCGCGCACCGCGCTTCCCCCGAACACAACCCGCTGATCAAGGCGGTCAAGCACCTCACCGGAAAGGAGTGAACCATGCCGACCCTAGTTGAACCGATGAACCTGGGCGACCTGCTGAAGTACGAGGCGCCCAACCTGTACTCGCGCGACCCGGCCACGGTCGCCGCCGGCCGGAGCCTCCTCCTGGGCAGCGTCGTCGGCCGCGAGACCGCCACAAACAAGCTGAAGGCGCTCGACCCGGCCGCCACCGACGGCACCGAGCTGCCCGCCGGCGTGCTGATCGTCGACGCCGACGCCACCGCCGCCGACCTCGATGCGGTCATCGTCGCGCGCCACGCCATCGTCGCCCGCCACGCGCTCGTGTGGCCTGCCGGCATCACGCCCGCGCAGCAATCCGCAGCCATCGCCGCCCTCGAAGCGCGCGGCATCCTCGTTCGTGAAGGAGCCTGACCATGCAGAATCCCTTTTCCAATCCCGCCTTCTCGATGGCGAGCCTCACCGCCGCCATCAACCTGATCCCCAACCGCTACGGGCGGTTGGAGACCCTAGACCTGTTCCCCATCAAGCCGGTGCGTACCCGCCAGGTCGTGGTGGAGGAGATGCACGGCGTGCTGAACCTGCTGCCGACCCTGCCGCCCGGCTCGCCCGGCACCGTGGGCAAGCGCGGCAAGCGGGCGATGCGCGCCTTCGTCGTGCCGCACATCCCGCACGACGACGTGGTGCTGCCCGAGGAGGTTCAGGGCATCCGCAGCTTCGGGCAGGAGACCGAGACCGAGAGCGTGGCCGGCGTGCTCGCCCGCCACCTGGAGACCATGCGCAACAAGCACGCCATCACCCTGGAGCACCTGCGCATGGGGGCGCTGAAGGGCGAGATCCTCGATGCCGATGCCACGCCGCTGGTCAATCTCTACACCGAGTTCGGCATCACGCCCAAGAGCGTGAACTTCTCCCTCGGCAACGCCAACACCAACGTCAAGGGCAAGTGCGCCGAGGTGCTGCGCCACATCGAGGACAACCTCTCGGGCGAGTTCTCGACCGGCGTGCACTGCCTGTGCTCGCCCGAGTTCTTCGACGCGCTGACCGGCCACGCCAAGGTCGAGGAGGCCTACAAGAACTGGCAGCAGGGCGCGGTGCTCATCAACGACATGCGCCGCGGCTTCACCTTCGGCGGCATCACTTTCGAGGAGTACCGCGGCCAGGCGAGCGACGCGTCCGGCACCACCCGGCGCTTCATCGCGGCGGGCGAGGCCCACTGCTTCCCGCTCGGCACCGTCGACACCTTCGCCACCTACGTCGCGCCCGCCGACTTCAACGAGACGGTCAACACCCTGGGCCTGCCGCTCTACGCCAAGCAGGAGCCGCGCAAGTTCGACCGCGGCACCGACCTGCACACCCAGAGCAACCCGCTGCCCATGTGCCACCGGCCCGGTGTGCTGGTGAAGCTGACGGCAGCGTGATGACGCAGGTGACGGATCTATACGAGGCCGCCGGCCGCGCCGGGCTGCTCACCGACGTCATGGTGGGTTCGCTCACGGTGCAGTGCGTCTTCAGCGCCCCGGACGAGCTGGCGCTCGACGGGCTCGCACTGAACCGCGACTACCACCTCGAGTACCCGAGCGCCTGGCTCACCCTCGCCGCCGGCGACACGGTGGAGATCGCGGGAAGCCCGTATCGGGTGCGCGAGGTCCGCCAGCTGCGCGACGGCTCCGAGATGCAGGCCAAGCTGACCCGGCTATGACGTCCTCCGTCCGCGAGCGTCTGGTCCGGACGGTCGTGGCGCGTATCGGTCCCGCGATCGCACCGACGCCGCTGCATCGCCAGCCCACCGTGCCGCTCCCGCGCGAGGCGAGCCCCGCGCTCCTGCTGTTCATCGAAGGCGATCAGGTCCTCACGCAGGCGAACGACCGGCTCGACCGCGCCCTGACGCTGAGGCTGGTCGCGCTCGCGCGCGAAGACGACGCCTTCGACGTGGCCGACGCGCTCATCGTCGCGGCGCACGGCGCGCTGATGGCCGAGCCGAGCCTCGGCGGGCTGGCCCTGGGCGTGCGCGAGATCGACTGCGAGTGGGACACGGAGGACGCCGACAGCCAAGCACTGGCCGTGCCCGCGCGCTACGAGATCCGCTACCGCACCCTGGCCTCCGACCTCACCCAAAAAGGATAGTCACCATGCACATCGAACTCATCGAACCGCACACCCACGCCGGCCGACTCCACGCCCCCGGCGAGATCCTCGATCTCGACGAGGCAGCGGCCCAATGGCTGATCGAGCGCGGAGCCGCGCGGCCGGCCGACCCCCAACCCCAGACCCCGATCAAGACCCGTAAAGGAGACTGACCATGCCTTACTTTTCCGGACAGGGGCGCGTCTACATCGGCGCCCGCGACGCACTCGGCAACCCGCAGGGCCTGGCCTACGTGGGCAACGTGCCCGAGCTCAAGGTGTCCCTCTCGGTGGAGACCCTGGAGCACCAGGAGTCGGTGAGCGGCCAGCGCCTCACCGATCTGCAGCTCATCAAGACCAAGAAGGGCGAGTTCGCCTGCACCCTGGAGGAGCTCATCGCGACCAACCTGGCGCTCGCCCTCTACGGCGCCACCACCGCCCAGACCCCGGGCACGGTCACCGCCGAGGCGCTGCCGAACCCGGTCACTCCCGGCAGCCTCTACCTGCTCGCCAAGCAGGACGTCTCGTCGGTGGTGGTGAAGGACTCCAGCGCCACCCCGAAGACCCTGCCGGTCGCGCAGTACTCGGTGAACGCCAAGCACGGCTCGCTGGTGATCCTCGACGCCACCACCGGCGGCCCCTACGTCGAGCCCTTCAAGGTCGACTACGCCTACGGCACGGCCTCGGTCACCGCGATGTTCACCCAGCCGCTGCCCGAGCGCTGGGTGCGCTTCGAGGGGCTCAACACCGCCGACGGCAACCGCGAGGTGGTGATCGATCTCTACCGCGTGGCCATCAACCCGGCCAAGGAGCTCTCGGTCATCACCGACGAGCTGCTGAAGTTCGAGCTTTCAGGCCAGGTGCTGGCCGACACGCTCAAGCCCGCCGCCGGTGACCTCGGCCAGTTCGGCCGCATCGTGCTGCTGTGAGGGGGATGACGATGAGTGGCTCCGATCTGGATGTTCTCGTGCCGCAGCCGCAAGTTGTGGATCTGGCCGGCCAACGCCTCGCGATCAGCCCGCTGGTGCTCGGCGAGCTGCCGGCGATGCTCAAGGCCGTGCAGCCTTTCGCGCAACGACTGGCGGGCGAACCGGACTGGCTCGCCTTGCTCTCGGACCACGGCGATGCGTTGCTCACCGCGTTGGCGATCGCCAGTCGCCAACCGCGCGAGTGGGTAGACGCGCTGGCTCTCGACGATGCGATCACCCTGGCGGCGACCGTGTTCGAGGTGAACGCGGATTTTTTCGTGCGCCGGATCGCGCCGAAAGTGGGCGATCTGGCGCAGCGTCTGAACGGCCGTTTGGCTGGGCTGACGCCATCGCCCGCCTGATTCGGGGCGGTCACCGCTACCCGGACATCCTCGGCTACACGTTGGGCCAGCTGAACGCCTTCCTCGCCGCCGATCGCCGCCTCGAACACGAACGGCTCGCCACCCGGCTTGCCGTCATGACCGCTGCCGCCCAGGGCAGTCGCGACGGCATCCGTGAGCTCCAGGCCGAACTCCATCGAGGCATGCGTGATGAAGATCGATCTGGTCGCTGACGGTTTGCTGGATCGGCGGCGCTTCAGCGCCTGGCAGGGCGACACCCGCAAGACGATCCACACCGCCGTGGCCCGCGCGATGCGCGACACCGGCAAGGAGATGGCCGAGCGGGCGCGGAGCGAAATGCGCGCCGGTTTCAAGGTCGTGAAGCCGAAGTTCCTCCGCTCGATGCACGCCAAGGTGTTCAACCGCAAGGCCGAGGAATTCCCGGCCCTCTACATCGGCTCGAAAGTGCCCTGGCTGGGTATCCACGAACAGGGCGGAACGATCCGGGGGCGGATGCTCGTCCCGCTGCTGCCGCAGCACCGGCGCATCGGGCGCAAGGCGTTCGCTCGGGTGATCGATGCCCTGATGCGCTCCGGCAATGCCTTCTTCATCGAGAAGAACGGCCGGCAGATCCTGATGGCCGAGAACATCGCCGAGAACGCCCGGCCGCTCGCGCGCTTTCGCCGTGCCGAGCGGGAGCGCACCGGCGCCAGGCGCGTGCGGCGCGGCCAGGAGATTCCCATCGCCGTGCTCGTGCGACGCGTGAGCTTGAGAAAACGGTTCGACCTCGCCCGCTCGGTGCGAGGCGATCTTCCCCGCCTGACGGCGGCCATCCGTAAAGCAATGTCGAAGGTTTGAACGTGGCCGGTAACCGTGCCCAGATCCTCATCACCGCCGTCGATGAGACGCGACGGGCCTTCCAGTCTGTACAGGGAAATCTCGCCCGCCTGCGCGGCGAAGCCGCCCAGGTCGGCCAGGTGCTCTCACGCATCGGCGGCGCGATCGGCCTTGGGCTGGGGGTGCGCGAACTGGTCGAGGTCGCCGACCAGTACAAGAACCTGCAGGCGCGCCTCAAGCTCGCGGTCACCTCGCAAGAGGAGTTCGACCGCGCCGACGCGGCCCTCTTCGAGATCGCCCAGAAAAACCGCGCGCCCCTGGCAGAGACCGTCACGCTCTATGCGCGGCTCGCACCCTCGGTGCAGGCGTTGGGGCGTTCGCAGGCGGACGTGCTGGCGGCTACCGATGCCATCGGGCAGGCCGTGTCGATCTCCGGCGCATCCAGCGACGCGGCGGCCGGTGCCCTGCTGCAGCTGGGGCAGGCCTTCGCCTCGGGCCAGCTGCGCGGTGAGGAGTTCAATTCCGTCATCGAGCAGACTCCGCGCCTGGCGCAGGCCATCGCCGACGGCATGGGCGTGCCGCTCGGCTCACTGCGGGCCCTGGCGCAGGAAGGCAAGATCACCTCGAAGGCCGTGCTCGATGCTTTGCTCAAGGAGCGGACGCGCCTCGCCGAGGAATACGCGAGCCTCCCCGATACGGTATCGGGTGCGCTCACCCGCCTCAAGAACGCCTTCCAGCGAGCCTTCGGCGAACGCGACGCGAGCTCGGGTCTGACGGCGGGACTGGCGCAGGCGATCCAGTTCGTCGCCCGGCATCTCGAGCTGTTGATCGACCTGGCCGGTGTCGTGCTGGTCGCTGCCTTCGGCCGGATGGCAGGCGCCTTTGCGACCAGTGTTGCTGCCGCCCGGGCGGAAGCGGCCGCGCGCCTGGCCAACCTGCGCACGCTGGAAGCCGAGGCGCTCGCTCGGGTGCGGCTCGCCGATGCCGCCTTGGCTCAGGCACGTGCACAAGGGGTTGCCACCAGCGCGCTGGTCGCGGACGCGGCCAAGGCCCGGCTGCAAGCCACCGCCGCCTCCGGTGCAGTTGCTCAAACAGTAGCCTCCACGTCCCTGCTCGGCCGCGCGGCGGGTCTGTTGCGCGGGGTGCTCGCGCTCCTGGGCGGGCCCATCGGCGTCATCGTGACCGCCGCGGGGCTGCTCGCGGGCGCACTCTATTCGGCGCGCGACGCCGTGGTCGAATTCGGCGGCAGGACCGCCTCGATCAAGCAGATCGTCGCCGCCGCCTGGGACCTGGTCGTCGAGAAGGTCGGCGAAGTCGTCAGCGCCTTGGGGCGGCTGATCGGTATCAACGACCTGTCCTGGGCCCGCGTGCGCGCGGCGATGGTCGGCGCGCTGAACGCCGTCGGCACGGCGGTCCGCGCGATGGTGAACGTCGTCATCGGCGCGTTCAACGCCATCGGCAGCGTCGTCGGCATCACGGCCGCCTTCCTGGTCGAGCGCTTTCGTAGCGCCTTCTCCGACATCGGGGAACTGGCGAAGGCCTTGGGCCAGGACGTGGCAGCGGCCTTCAGCGGCGACTTTTCGATGCAGGCGCTGCGCGCGGCACTCGGCCGCCAGCTCGGCGAGGTGCGGGATTTCGGGAAGGAGCTGGCTGGAGCCGTGCGCGACGCCGTCACGCGTGACTACGTCGGGGAGGCTGCGCAAGCCATCGCCCGGCGTATCCGCCCTGAGCAAACCCAGTCGGGCGTCTTCGGCCGTTCGCAGCCGCCGGCCAAGCCGACATCCGACAAGGGAGGCGAAGCAGCGAAGCTCGCCCTCGTGCAGGCCCAGGCCGAGGCCGAATTCAAGCTCCTCAAGGACGCCTTGGATCGCCAGGCGCGGGCATTGGATGCCTCCCTCGAAGACCGGCTGATCTCGCTCAAGGACTACTACGCGGCCAAGACTCGGATCGAACAGCAGGAGATCGATGCGGAGATCCGGCGCGTGCAGGTCTCGCTCGCGGAGCAGCAGCGCCTGCAAAAGACCGGCAAGGACGAACCGGCACGTCTCAAGGCGAAAACCGAGGTCGCCAAGCTCGAAGCGGAGCTCACCGTCCTCAACAACAAGCGCGCGGACGTCGAGGTCGCCAATGCCCGCAAGGCCGCCCAGGCCGAGCGCGAGCTGCGCGAGGAGCTTGCCAAGGTGCGCGACGAACTGCTCGACCTCACCGGCGCCGCGACCAGCCAGGATCGACGCGAGGCGATCGAGCGGCAGTACCAGACCCTGATCGAGCGGCTGCGTGCCGAGGGCGACACCGAAGGCGCGGCCACGGTCGGGCGCCTCATCGACGTCAAATCGGCGGCCGCCGATCTCGCCGACTACGAGCGCCAGTTCAACGACACGCTCGCCCGGATGCGTGCATCCGAGGAGTCGATCAACCTGCAGCGTCAGTCGGGGCTGCTCACCGAATCCCAGGCACGAAGCCAGATCCTCACGCTGCATCGGCAGACTGGCGAATCGCTCGATGCGCTCCTGCCGCAGTTGGAGGCCGCCGCCGCGGCCATTGGCCCGGAGGCCGTCGCCCGGGTGCAGGCCTGGAAGAACGAGATCGCGCAGGTGAAGCTCGTGGTGGACGACGTGGCGGTCGCCATCGACGGGGCGGTGCAGGACGGCTTCGCGCAGATGTTCGAGGCCATCGGCAGCGGCGCCAAGTCGGCCAAGGACGCCTTCGCCGACTTCGCCCGCTCGGTGCTGGCCGCCATCAACCGCATCGCCTCGCAGAAGCTCGCCGAGGCGCTGTTCGGCAGTCTGTTCGGGGGCGGCGGTGCGGGCGGGTTCAGCCTGGGATCGCTGGTCTCGTCGTTGTTCCAGGGCTTCGCTGGCGGCGGCTACGTCACCGGCCCGGGCACCTCCACCAGCGACTCGATCCCGGCACGGCTCTCCGCCGGCGAGTACGTGCTCAACGCCGCCGCCGTGAAGCGCGTGGGCGTGGCGTTCCTGGAGGCGATCAACGGCATCGAAGGCGGACCGCGCATCCAGGGGCCCCGGCTCGCTTTCGCCGCCGGCGGGTTGGTGCCCGAGACGCCGCCCCCGCAATCGCAGGGCCAGGCGGTGCGCATCGTCAACGTGATCGACCCGGCGATGGCCGCCGACTACCTCAACTCGTCCGCGGGCGAGAAGACCATCCTCAACATCCTGCAGCGCAACGCCGGGGCGGTGCGACAGGTCCTGCGCTGAAGGCGACGACATGGCATTCGAAATCGGCACCGCCGCCAACCATGTGGATCTCTTCGAACGACTCGTCACGTTCCTGAGCACCGGACTCGGGGCATCGGAGAACTGGCAGGTACTCCGGCACACCGGGGTCTCCGAGATCGACGCCAGCTCCTTCGTGGTCAACTGGGAACCCTGGACCGCCTTCAAGGGTCCGTACCACGCGCACGCGAACGGCTGGGCGACGGCTGTCGGGCAGTACGCCAACTGCTGGCTGCGCTGGAAGATGGTTCAGCCGTTCGACATCACCCGGCTGAAACTCGTCGGCAGCGCCACCGCGAACCAGTCCCCCAGGGACTTCACGCTGCAATGGTCGGATGACGGGATCAATTGGACCGACCGGAAGGTCTTCACCGGTATCACCTGGGCCAACAACGAAACGAAGGAGTTCACGATCGATGGCACCTCGCCGGGCGCGAAGTCCCACTGGCGAATCTTCGTCTCGGCCAACGGCGGCAACACGACCAGTACCGTGATCGTGCAGGTGCTGCTGCCCGAATGGCAGATCTACCAGGACTTCAACCACGCGCGCCGGCCGGCGGTTTGGTTCAAGGCGCCGGGCATGACCGGCTTCGATCCGTGCTACATCAACTTCCAGCTGTACGATCGCCCGACCAACGATTACTACAACATCGCCGTCACCGGCTGCACGGGCTTCGTGGGCGCCGCCCAGTTCGATGACCAACCGGGTGCACTCACCGCCCTGGCGATCCCGTTGTGGAATCAGCCCATCCCGTATTGGTTCAGCGGCAACGGCCAGCGCGTCATCGTCTCGGCCAAGGTCGACACGGCCTACCTCTCGAGCTACGCGGGGAAGATACTGCCCTTCGGCACTCCCCAGCAGTATCCCTACCCGCTGCTGATTGGGGCGCCGCTGCCGTCCGCCTCGGGGACGCGCTACTCCGACAGCGCCGTGAACCTGCCCTACAAGGGCAATCGGACGACGCTGAAACTGCGCAAGAACGACGGATCGTGGATTCAGCCCCAGGCTTGGCCGTACTCGAAGACGACGACGTTCCGCGACACCGACGGCGCTTACCCCTTGCTGCCGGTCACCCTCTACGACACGTCGAACACCTACGGCGTGCTTGACGGCGTCCATTTCGTCACCGGCTTCGGCAATGCGGTCGAGAACACGGTGACCGTGGGGACGGAGACCCACGTCGTCCTGCAGGACGTGACCCGCAACGGGCTGAGCGACTTCTTCGCCATGAGGATCGGGTGATGGCCTATCAGACCGGAGTCATCACCTCGGCCGCAGACCTGGTCGTCGCCATCACGGATTTCGCGGTGGCCAACGGCTGGACGGCCAACGGCAACGTGTTGAGCAAGGGCGGTACCTACATCCGTCTGACGGCGCCGAGCGCTTCCGAGGTCCGCATCGAGGGCGCGAGAAACGGCAACTTCGTCGCGCCCGACCTGTGCGGGCGTCATTCCCGGATCTACAACACCGCGTGGCCGGCCTCGGCCACCTATCACCTCGCGGCGTTCGACAACCCGGATACCGTCTGGTGCACGATCAACTTCGCCGTGACCACTCACCAGCACATCGGCTTCGGCACGGTCGAGAAGTACGGCAACTGGGCCGGCGGCGGATGGTTCCATGCTCAGCACACGCCGGCCTCCGCGGACGGCGGCGTGTGCTCGCTGATCGACGGCTCGCAGCAACCCTACTACCCGAGCAGCCCGAGAGAGTGTGCGCTCTTCTGGAGCCCCTCCATGCGCGACTCCTGGAACGGCTATTACCAGGAGAACGCCGCCAGCAATGTGCACTGCGAACTGCGAGGCTACGTGTGGGAGCCCCCTATCGGGAGCACGGCGATCGGCGTGCATTGCCCGACCATCGTCTCCCCGATCCACAAGTACAACCCAAACGTGTTCAACGGCCAGACGGTGCTGACGCCGTTCCAGTTGTTCCTGCAGAACACGGACGGCCACTACATGAGCATCGGCCACGTCGGCCATCTGCGGTTCGTGCGCCTGACCAACTACAACCCGGGCGACGTGATCGAGCTGGGCACCGACCGCTGGAAGCTCTTTCCCTGGCACATCAAGAACGCGGCCTATCCGGACGGCAAGCAGGTGGCCTACAGCGACGGCAACTACAGCACGGGGCTCCTGGGGGTCGCCGTGCGCTACGACGGGCCCTGATCGTGCCGGCCCTGACCGGGTTCTATCCCACCGCGTTCCTGCAATGGACGCGGGACCACTTGAACGTGGTGCCGCTGGACCAGCTCGGCGACGCACTCTACGAGAATCGCCGGGCCTCGGCGATCCCCGTCGGTCGATTCGGCCCGCTCACGAACAACGCGCCGGTCGACAGCAGTCCCCGGGCACTTGCCGGCGTGCACGCGCGCAGCTTCGTTGAGGACTACTACTACCGCGTGCACGTGCGGCCGAACCGCATCGACCTCGGCAACACAATGTCGGTGCAGACGCGCGAGGTCGAAGTGTGGAACGCGTGGTTCGAAGCCAACGCGCTGGCCGACATCGTTGCCACCAACGCCGAGGGGATGACCCTGTCCGGTCCCTCGGTGCCGCCGACAAGCTTCGGACCGCTCGAGTCCCGGATCTATGTGCTGTCGGTCACGCCGAACGGGCCGCCCGTCGTCAATGCCGCATTCCGCTTCGACTTCGCGCTCGACGACCCGATCCTGCGGGCGCTCGGTCGCCGGATCGTGGGCTGGGTCTTCGCGCCGGATTGGAGCGAGCCCGTCATCGAGCGGCTGGAGTGGATGACCGACGTGATGGAGTCCCATGTCGGCGTCGAACAGCGGGTACGCCTGCGCGCCGAGCCGCGCCGAAGCTTCGAGTACCGCGTACTTCTGGGCTCCGATCAGGCGCGCGTTCAGATGGAGAACCGGCTGATCTCTTGGCAGGCGCGCGTGTATGGACTGCCGGTCTGGACCGATGCCTCGATCACCGCCAGCGCCATCCCGGCCGGAGCGACGAGCCTCGCCGTTTCGACGGCGAACAAGGATTTCGTGGTCGGCGGCATCGTGGGGCTGGTGAATGGATTGCGCTCCGAGTTCGCGGAAATCACCGCCGTGACCGCGAACTCGGTGACGCTCAATGATCCGATCGCCAACGACTGGCCGGCCGGGACCAAGATCGTGCCGGTGCGATCGGCCCGGGTGCAGAACGACCTGGGCGTGGCTTACCTGACCGACGCGATCGCGGCCTCCCGACCTCAGTTTCAACTGGAAGAGGAATGGCCGATCACGCCCGCCTCCGAGTCGCAGGACTACCTCGGCTACCCGGTGATGCTGACGCCGCCCAACTGGACGGAGGATCTCGAAGGCCGGTTCGGGCGGAAATGGCACGACCTCGACTACCTGACCGGCCGCCGCGTGATCGATGACCTGACCGGTGTGGCAGGCGTGAACCGAACGCACCGGTGGCTGCTGGTGGGTCGTGCCGCCGTCGCGGCCTTTCGCGCGTGGCTCGCGGCCCGGGCCGGCAAGCTGAAGCCGTTCTGGTTGCCGAGCTTCCAGTCGGACCTCGCGGTCGTCGCGCCGGTCGGCGGCACCGACGCCTTTCTGACCGTGGAGAACCGCGGCTACGCCGAGGGGCCGGTGGCGGCGATCGGCCGGCGCGATCTCCTGATCACCACCGTTTCGGGGGTGAGGTTCTATCGCCGCATCACCGCCGCCTCCGAGATCGATGCCGCGAGCGAGATGGTCGCGATCGACGGCACGCTCGGCACCACGCTGCAGCCCCACCAGTTCCAGCGGATCTCCTTCATGCATCTGGTGCGGCTGGACACCGACAACGTGGAGATCGCGCACGTCACCGACGAGGTGGCCGAGGTCGTGCTGCCCTTGCGAAGCCTCCGGGACGACCTATGACCTACGCAGACCGGGAGGTTTCGACCGATGCCGCCAGCCCCGTCGAACTCTACGAGTTTCGGCGCGGTTCGAACGCGTGGCGCTATACCAGCGCATCGCAGGACGTCGTCTATAACGCCTTCAACTACACCGCCGTGCTCCTCAAGCGGGGAAGCATCGAGCAGACCAATGAGATCGGGCGCGCGGGGCTGCGGATCACCCTGGCCCGGGACGTTGAAGTCGTCGGTGAGTTCATCGCGACCCCGCCGTCCGAGGTGACGTTGCTGACGGTGTATCGGCAGCACCGCGGTGACCCCGAGACGGCAGTGGTCTGGATGGGGCGCGTGCTCAACGCCGAATGGCGGGGCTCCGAGGTCGAGCTCAACTGCGAGCCGGTCTACACGAGCCTGCAGCGCACCGGGCTGCGGCGGCTGTACCAGCGCAACTGCCCGCACGTGCTCTACGGCGGTCTCTGCCAAGCGAGCCCCATCGTCCATCGGGTGCAGGGAACGGTCGGGGCCATCGCCGGAACGGTCGTCAGCGTGCCGGCCGCCGCCGGTTTCGCGCCCGGCCATTTCGCCGGCGGCTTCGCCACCTGGTCGGCCAGCGGCATCACCGAGAAGCGGATGATCCTGGTCCATTCGGCCGACAGCATCACCCTCGCGGCGGCGCCGCCGGGACTCTCGGTCGGCGCAACCGTCGTGCTCTATCCAGGGTGCGATCACACCCTGAGCACCTGCGAGAGCAAGTTCGGCAACAGCGCCAACTTCGGCGGCTTTCCGTTCATTCCGACCAAGAACCCCTTCGGGGGAAGTCCGATTTACTGAGCGTGTCCCATGCCCTGGATGCAAATCGTCGTCTGGATCGTCACGGCGCTGATCCAGTACGCCCTCGCCCCCAAGCCGCCCCAACCGCAGGCCGCCGAGCTCAAGGACTTCGATGCACCGACCGCCGACGAGGGGCGTCCCGTGCCAGTGGTGTTCGGAACCGTGCTGGTGAAGAGCGCCAACGTCGTGTGGTACGGCGACCTGCGCACGACGCCGATCAAGTCCAAGGGCGGCAAGAAATGACAAAACGACAGGATTGGCGTTTTGCACGCCCGAAGGGCGCCCGTCAGGGTGGCGCACAGGGAGGTGCGCCATGAGCGAGCTGATCGTGACCCATGCCGACATGCGTTCCCTTGGGTACTGCAACCGGGGCGCGCGGGAATGGTTCGCCCGTCACGGGCTCGACTGGTCGCGTTTCATCGACGAGGGGCTGCCCGCGGACGTGCTGCTCGCCATCGGCGACAGCATGGCCCAGGACGTGGTGCAAGTGGCCAGCCGACGGATGAATGCCGGAGGAGAGGATGGGCGGTAGCAGCAAGAGCGTCACGGTCGGCTATCGGTACTACCTGGGCATGCATCTGGCGATCTGCCATGGGCCGGTCGACGCCGTCACCGAGATCCAGGTCGGCGAGCGGCAGGCCTGGAGCGGCAACCTCACGGCCAGCGGGCGCATCACGGTCAATGCGCCCGAGCTCTTCGGCGGCGAAAAGCGCGAAGGCGGGATCTCGGGCGCGGTGGATGCGGCCTTCGGGGAATCGACGCAGGGTGCGAACGACTACCTGGCTTCGACGATCGGAACCCCCCAGCCGGCGTATCGCGGCCTCCTGAGCCTGATCCTGCGCCAGGTCTACATCGCCGCCAACAACCCCTACATCAAGCCTTGGGCGTTGCGCGTGAAGCGCTGCTTTCGGGACTGGTACTCGACCAAGGCGGAGATCTCGGGCGCGGCCAATCCGGCGCACATCCTCTACGAGTGCCTCACGAATTCCGCCTGGGGCATGGGGTATCCGTCGGTGAGCATCGACGACGCGAGCTTCAAGGCGGCCGCCGATACGCTCTCGTCCGAAGGCTTTGGGCTCAACATGATCTGGCTGCAGCAGAGCAAGATCGAGCAGTTCGTCAAAGAGGTGATGGACCATATCGGCGGTGTGCTCACGACGTCACCGTCTACGGGACGCTTCGTCCTGAAGCTGGTGCGGGCGGACTACACCGTAGCGACGCTCCCCATCCTGAACCCGGACAACGTCATTGAGCTGGAGAGCTTTCAGCGCGCTGCTTGGGGTGAGACGACCAACGAGATCGTGCTCATCTACACCAAGCCGGACACGTTCAAGGAGACCAGCATCGCGGTCCAGGACCTGGCCAATATCCAGGCTCAGGGCGCCGTGGTGTCGCAAACTCGCCGTTACCCCGGCATCACCTCGGACAACCTCGCCGCCCGCGTCGCGATGCGCGATCTGGCATCCGTGTCCACGCCGCTCGCCAAGGTGCGGCTCAAGGTGAACCGCAAGGCATGGAATTTGTACCCGGGCGATGTCTTCAAGCTGGAGTGGCCTGCGCTCGGGATCGCCGGTCTGGTGATGCGGATTGCCGGCGTCGATGGCGGGTCACTCACCAACGGCGCCATCAGCATCGACGCTGTCGAGGATGTGTTCGGCCTGCCGTCAGCGGTCTACACCGCATCCCAGCCCACCGGCTGGACCGACCCGGTGCCAGCGCCATCCGCGACCACACCACGGCGTCTGCTCGAAGCGCCGTACTGGGACGTGGCCCGCGCGCTGTCTGCATCCGAGCTCGCCTACCTCGATGCCACCGACTGCTTCCTGCAGACCCTGGGCGGTCGCCCCGCCCCAGGGGCGCTGAACTACGACCTGTACAGCAAGACGAACTCGGCCACGACCTACAACCAGCGCGGCCAAGGCGAGTTTTGTCCCACGGCGGTGCTCGCCACCAGCCTTGCGCAAGAGGTAACGAGCACGACAACCTACAGCGGCGAACTCGACATCGATCTGGTCGCAACCGGGAGCTATGCCTACATCAACGACGAGGTCGTCCTGGTCACGGCCATCAATACGACCACGCAGAGCCTGACCCTGACCCGTGGCGTCATGGATACCGTGCCAACCAGCCACGCAGCCGGCAGCCGGATCTGGTTCGCCGATGGCGCGCAGGGCGTCGATCCGACCGAGTACGCCGCTGGCGAAACGGTCAACGCGCGACTACTCACCGTGACCGGAAAAGGCACGCTGGCGCTGGCATCGGCACCAACCGATTCCCTGGCCATGAACCGCCGGCAAAACCGCCCATACCCACCCGGCAACATAAAGATCAACAACGTGGCCTACCCGGCAGTCGCCAAGGGTGACTTGGTCATCTCCTGGGCGCACCGGGACCGGCTGAGCCAGACGGTGAGCCTGGTGCCCCAGACCAACGGCAACATCGGCCCCGAAGCCAGCGTGACGTACACGCTGCGCATCTACGGGGAAGCGGGCAGCCTGCGCCGCACCTACTCCGGCCTGACCGGCGCCAGCCAGACCTACACCTTGGCAGACGACACCGCTGATTCCGGCCTTGGCCGACCCAACGCCGCGCTGCGCATCGAACTCGAATCCAACCGCTCGGGCGTGATCAGCCTGCAGAAGCACTCGATCGCCTTCGAGCGTGCCGGCTACGGACTTCACTATGACAAGTACTACGGAGGCATCTGATGCCCGCAATCACTGACCCGAACCTGGGACTCAACTACGGCTGGACGCTCGGCGAAAGCGGCTGGGGCGCCGGCATGGATGCCAACCTGAAGCGGCTGGGCGCCGTCGTCAGCCTGTCGGTCAAAGACCGCGATCTGGCCACACCACCTGCCAGCCCGGTAAATGGTGACCGTTACCTCATTCCCGTTGGCGCAACCGGCGTCTGGAGCGGCAAGACCGATCAGATCGCGGCGCGCATCGCGGGCGTCTGGGAATACCACATCCCTAAAGTCGGCTGGCTCTGCTTCATCGAGGACGAGGCAGTGCTCTCGGCCTACAAGGTCACCGGCTGGAGTCCCGGCATCGCCATCTGACCTCTTTCCCTGAACCCCCGGAAACCCGCCCAAGTGGCGGGTTTTGCATTTCTGGAGCCCACCCTATGACTGACCCACAAATACCCGCACTGGTCGATAACATGCTCCTCCTGCGCAAGGAGGATTTCGAAGAACTTCTGGACCGCGCCGCCGAACGCGGCGCCAGGCGTGCACTTGCCGATGTTGGCTTGGACGGTGACGACGCCGCACACGATATCCGCGAACTGCGCGGACTCCTCGATGCCTTCAATACCGCCAAGCACACCGCGTGGCAGACCGTCATCAAGATGGTCACCACCGGATTCCTGCTGGCATTGGTGGCGGGCGCACTCATCAAGCTCAAGGTGTTTGGAGGTGGCCAATGATCGAGACGTTACTCGGCGGCCTGCTCGGTGGCGCCTTCCGCCTTGCGCCCGAGCTGCTCAAGTGGCTCGACCGCAAGGGCGAACGCGGCCACGAACTGGCGATGCAGGACAAGGCGCTGGAGTTCGAGAAGCTGCGCGGCGCGCAGCGGATGACCGAAATCGGCGCAGGTGCCGATGCGGCCTGGAACGTCGGAGCCATCGAGACGCTGCGCGACGCCGTGCGCACTCAGGGCGAGAAAACCGGCGTGCGCTGGGCCGATGCGCTGTCGAGCAGCGTGCGCCCGGTGATCACCTATTGGTTCATGGCGTTGTATTGCGCCGCCAAGACGGCGGCGTTCGCGGCCGCCGTGACCGCTGGCGCTGGCTGGGGCACGGCCGTTCTACACGCGTGGACAGAGGCCGATCAGGCGCTGTGGGCCGGAGTGCTGAACTTCTGGTTCCTCGGGCGCGTGTTCGACCGGGCGCGGCCGTGATCGAAGTTCCGAAAGCGGCCATCGAGCTGGCCAAGCGCTTCGAAGGGTTTGAGCGCAAGGTGAAGCGTGGAATCGAGATCACCGCCGTTCCGTACATTTGCCCCGCAGGTTTCTGGACGATTGGGTACGGCCATCTCTGTGATCCGAAGCACCCACCGATCAGCGAGGCCGAAGCCGAGGTCTATCTGGCGCGCGATCTACAGACGGCACTGGCGGCGACTCTGCGCTACTGCCCGGTGCTGGCCACCGAGCCCGAGGGGCGGCTCGCGGCCATCGTGGACTTCACCTTCAACCTCGGAGCCGGGCGGCTGCAGACGTCGACGCTGCGGCGGCGGATCAACCAACGAGATTGGGCCGCAGCCGCAACCGAACTGCGCCGATGGGTCTATGGCGGCGGAAAGGTGCTCCCAGGATTGGTGGCGCGACGAGAGCAAGAAGCTGCGCTGCTCTCGTGACCTCCGGGCAATCAAGCCCGGAAGATATCCACCTTCGTTTCAAGGCACTTGCGCAGACTTAGATCGTTCGCGCCCACCTCAAACCAGCCTCCAGGCTTCTGGAAGAAGTCCAGCCCCCGGCCAATCTTGATCACCCAGCCGTTGTCGATACGAATCTCCCGATCGTGCATGTTCGGGTTGAGCTTTACCTCCAGCTCGACATCCAACTCCAGCAGGCTTTGCTTCAGTTCATCGAGCTTTTCAGCAATGTCGGCTAACTGGGTCTTGTCGTCATATCCGGTGATCAGGTTGATCTTCTTCACCGTGCCCGCCTTAAGGACCGTCTCGCAGAAGCGCACGAAGTTCTGAATCTGGTGTTGCAGCCGGATGTAGGGGTCTTCGATGACAACAGACTTCGCGCCTTGCAGGTAGGGGCCGAGGATCGACTCATAGCTGTACCCGGTATCGCCATAGAGGATGGTAAAGTGCTGTTCCTTGAGCTCAACCGGTGACGGCCCAATCGCAGTCAAAGCCGCATCAGGGGCCGGTGATATCGGCGTCGGCACTGCTGGAGAATCCGCAGCAGCAGGCGTCGGTTGCGCAGCGGGCTGAACCTCGACCGCCTCAGCAGGCTTCCCATCCACTTGATTCAAACGACGACGCGCAGGCTCTTGCGTTGCCGACGCATCTTTCGACTCAGGGCAGAAAACCACCACTTCCTCGCCACTGGCTTTGAAGTAGGACAGGTTGATCCTCGCAAACTCGTCGTCCGGTTTGCGCTTGTTCATCTGCTCCTTGACGCGGCGGCGGCACTCGGTGGCATAGGCCACGTATTCCTCGAACTCCTCGTCCGTCGGCGGCCCGTTGGGGTGCAGCACCTTCAAGAACGCGCAGACGGTCTTCTTGATGCCTTTCTCGTCGCGCCCTTCGATCGATTTGCCGAGTCGAATGCGCTTGCTCACTTCCTCATACCGATTCGTGTGCTTGAACTGGTAGTGGAAGGCCTCGGCCAAATAATCGGTGATGAACCCGTAGTTGCTGGTCAGGAACTCGCTGCTGTTCTTGGGCATCTCCCAACCTGGGATGTACGCGGCGAAGCGATCCATCACGGCCAGATCGAGCTCCGGCGGCAGGGGCTGAAACAAGTCGTGCTCGTTGGAATTGACCACCTGCTGCACTGACACGTCGATGTTGCCGACAAAACTCAGGCTGGCATCGGCAATGACCTCGGCCCCACGCGAAAAGCGCCCGTTGGCCATGAAGTCCTTCATGATCTGGATGGTGTCCGGATCACGCACTTTGATCCCGCCAACCTCGTCAAAGGCGACCGTGTCCCAAAACCCAACCAAACCCACCTTGCGGCGCGCGTTGTTGTAAAACAGTGTGGCCTTGGTCGCCTGGCCGCCCGAGATCAGGGTGGCATAGGGCGAAAACTCGCTGAAGAAGTAAGACTTGCCGGTGCCACGTGGCCCCAGCTCGATGTAGTTGTAGTTGGGCTCCACCAGCGCAGCAAGCCTAGCGATGAAATGCATCTGCACGCGCTTCGAGAGCTTGCTGGGTTCCAATCCCACAGAGCGCAACACCGCCGCCAGCCATTCATCACGCGTGAACGCCCCGCGCCCCTCTGCATAGCGTTCGAAGTCAAAGCGGGTCAGCTGAATCGGCCGCAAATCCTCGATGGAAAACGCGTAGTCGTCTTCGTCAATGTCGTTGTGCGCCAGGGTCACTTCCGCCCAAATGCCGCCTTCCAGCAATCGATCGTTGTCGCGGTAGAACTTCTCGCCAATCGCGATGCGTTGCGAGTTGAAGTTCTCCAGCGATGCCCAGTGGCGCTTTTCCTTTTCGACGTAGCGAACGTGAACCTTGTCGATGAACCGATGCTTGCCTTTGGTGGCCACCTTGGACTGCGCCGCATTGGCCTCGTCGGGCCGCACGTAGTTTTCCTGCAGCGACGACAGCACGGCTTCCATGCCGGCATCCATCTCTGCCTGGTCGTTGCTGGCGCAATACTTGGCGAGCAGGAACTCCAGGACGAACGTCGGGACGTTGGTGCCTTTCTTAATTCGATGTAACAGGTCCTTGCGTAGCACCTTCCCGTCGAATGTGGCGTTTAATTTTTTGTCGAGTTCGTCCATAGGGCTCATTCCGTATAGTCGGTTTCAAGCGCCAGATTGCTGTAAGCTGCCAGGGTTGTGGGGTTCAGCGCTTTGACCGAGAACTTGCCTCTGAACTCATCATCCATTCGCAGCGCAATTTGCTTGCGCTGGTCTGGCATCAGGGTCACGGTTCTGGTCGCGGGGTTTACATCGCCGCCTGGGCGCGGCTCTCCCACCACATTACCCTTGCTGTCCTGGGCTTCCAGCAGAATCTCCACGCTCATGTCTTGCGAGAACATATCGTCGGCCACCAGTATCACTTCGATGACCGGCAATCGCGTAGTAATTCGTTTGGCACCGTTCTTGTAGCTCAGCTCCACCACCACCTTGCGCAATTCCGCATGGGCGGCGGTATCCAGGCGTGCCACCAGCACTGGTACAACGGCCTCGGCCAGGGATGCGCCGCCGTGGAAATACAGATGCCCCGAGCGATAGGGAGCCATGCTGCGTGGTAGTGCCACTTCCGTGAAATCACCGCGAATGCCGACCTTCTCTGCACTGACGACCAGGCTGTGACCATCGGCTGTGCCGTCGCCCAGCATCATGCGGTCATGGGCATTCACCGGCCATTTCCCTTGCGGTTTCACGCACACATCGCCAGCTTCCGCTTGCGCATTGAGGAAGAAGCCGTGGTCGGTGACGATGACCGCCTCTTTGAAACCCATGCCACGCAGCTTGTGTAGCGCGACACGGATCAGCTTGAGCGTGCCGGGGATCAGGCCCAGCGTCGTCTCGGGGTTGCTTTCCAGTTGGCTGTCGATTTCCGTGGAGCGCAGCACCAGCAGATCGACGGTGTCTGCGATCTTGGATTTGCCGCGCACAAAATCGTTGAGCGGCATTTCCGCGAAGCGATCTCCATACCGCTTGGCCAGCACATTCATACGCTGTGCGACGTTGCTCACTGGCGCCCCCGCCAGCTTCGGCACCAGTGACTCGCTCTCCAGCGACAGGGTCAGCCCCGTGCGTGCGCCCGGCAGCAAACTGGCCATACCCACCAGCGTGATGGTCGGCAGCTGCGCATAGGCCGCTTGCAGCTCCACAGGCCCATCCTCCGCCAGCAGCTTTTCGAGGGCCACACCCAACTCATAGCGCAGTGCGTCCACCATCAGGTAGGCCACCTTGCGTCCGCTTTCCTTGAGGCGATCCGCCACCAGGCGATCAAAGGCATCGGCATTGGCCAGGCGCCCGGTGGGTGGCCAACCGGCGGTCTCGACGTGTTTCACAAACACGCCCTGAACCTTTTCCGCCAAGCGTCGATAGCGCGCCCGTGCCTGGCTGATCACTTCATGCATCAAGCCATGCGGGTCAAGGAAGTCACCAGCCGCTTGCTCAAACTCGCGCTGCAGGCGATCTGCCTCGCGTAGGCTGCCCAGGTAGAAGTCGATCAGCTCCGCTTGCGAGCGGGCGTGGTCCGGTAACTGGCGTTCAAAATCGTCGCAGGCCTCGACCAGGCTCAAACCAGACCGCACCAACTCCCACTGGGCCTGGCTTTCGCCTTTGCCTAGCCATACCGAGCTCTTGTGGCGGGTCAGCACACGGCGCGTGGCATCGGTGTCGCCAGTGACAATGCCTTTGATCGCCGTGCGAAGGAAGGTCCGCTCTTCGAAGGGGAAGGTGTCGCGCTCGCCCAGGTCTTCGATCGCACCACAAAGATCGGCCAGATTAAGTTCAGCCTCGGTGGTCTCGGCGCGCTCGATGTACGTCGCGCGTGACTTCGGGTCGCTGCGCAGGCGGTCGCACACATCTTCGACGATGGGTCTGGCTTCCATCGACGCATGCGGCACACCCTTCAGTGTGTCTGGCAGTGCCACCGGCAAATCGAACACGAATTCACTGAACAGCACGTAGCGCCACAGTTCATCCGCCAGGGCAGACCACGTCTTGCCGCGCGTCTTCACACTCAGGCCCAAAGTGGCGCGGAGGAAATCGCGCGCTTCTTGTACCCAGCCTTCCTGCCCCTTGAGCGCTTCGGATTGACTGGCACTCGGGGCCAGCAGTGCGGCCAGGATCTCGCGTCCCGACTCCACCCGCAATGTGGCTCGCAACTGGGGCCAACTCACACCGCCGCCGATGGCATCAATCACCGCAAAGGTCGGCCCAGACGGAGAGGTGGCAAACACCTGCCGAATCTCGGTTGCGTGATCCGGCCTGGCGCGCAGGCACAGGCTCAGGTACTCGTCGCCATCATCTTGCGGGAACACCGCACCGCATTCCGCGTACAGGGCGAATGGGTCAGTCTGCTTCTGCTCGTCTGTTTCGGGTCGTTTGGTGGGCACATAGATCAACACACTTTCCAGCGCAGCCTTGCCCACTTCGCGCAATGCCAGCAGCGCCGCCTCGCGGCTCTCGATGCTGCTGTCGGAGGCATCGACCACGCAAACCTTGTCCGTTGCCAGGTCGAAGCATTGTTCGCGATAGCGGCGGTCTGCGTCGTACACCACCAGGCAGCCCGCTTGCTTCAGGCGTGGTCGCAGCACGCTCTCGCGAATGAACTCGGCAATGCTCATACGCCTGCCCCCAAGCGTTCGTGTTTGTGGATCATGGATTCACCTCTATTGTCTTTATGGCGCACAAACCGCCACTTTATGCGCAACAAAAGCGCTTGTATCGCACCCGTGCGCATCAAAATGCCTCCCGTCCTTCGGCAATGTTGAGCAGCGCTGGGAAGCACAGCGTGGCCGCCCGCCGGCCGCTGGCCTCTACCAGCGCCCGCAGCACACCGGCGTCGCGCAGGGCAGGCAGCATGCGCTTGGCGGTAGGCTCTGGAATGCCGCTGCTGGCCACAAAGTCCGAACTCTTGAAGATGGGCCGCTCAAAGATCCAGTCCAGGGCGTGGATGGCGTACTGCGAGCGCGTCAAATCAGCCAGTTCCCGCTTCATGCACTCATACAGCGCCAGAATGTCAGCCGCCTTGCGCTGGTTCTCTTCGGCCTGGGTCTTGATCGCCTGCAGAAAAAAGCGGCACCAACCCGTCCAATCGCCATCACGCGACACCGCCAGCAGGCGCTCGTAATACTCGTCGCGGTTCGCTTCCAGAAATGCGCTCAGGTAGAACATCGGCCGTTGAATCACTGCGTTTTGCCAGAGGAACAGCGGCACCAGCATGCGTCCCAGGCGGCCATTGCCGTCCAGAAATGGATGCAGCGCCTCAAACTCCGCATGCACGATGGCCAGTTGCACCAGCCGGTCGGGGGCATCGGTGTGCAGATAGCGCTCCCAGGCGCTCATGGCGTCGGGCAGTTTGTCCGCGCCAATCGGCACAAAGCGCGCCTGTTCTACGGTGCAACCCGCCGGACCAATCCAGTTGGGAATGCGCCGGTACTCGCCGAGCGATTTGCCCTGGCCGCGCACGCCATCGAGCAGCACCTTGTGCGATTCACGCACCACCCGCTGCGACAGCGGCACCGTCGCCAGCATTTTTTCCGCCATGCGCATCGCGGCGCGGTAGTTGAGCACCTCATGAATATCGTTGCGCCGCGCCTCGCTCAACTCAGGTGCCCCGCCTTCGGCCTCGAACTCCAACACCTCGCCCATGGTGGCCTGGGTGCCTTCGATGCGCGAAGACAGCACCGCTTCCTGCGTGGTTAACGGTGACAGCAGCACCGCGGCATTGGGAATGGCGGCCAGCGTACCGTCGTAGCGCGCCACTGCAGCAGACGCGGGCCCCAACAGGGGAATCAACTGAGGCCAATCCAGCTCGGCCGGGGGGAATGCGCCCAGATGATAGTGAACAGCCACCATCAACTATCTCCCTTCTTCTTGCGTGCCTTTTTCGGTTTGGCCTCGGGCTCGACGTACAGATTCTCCAGGCCATGCGCGATGGCGAGCGACTTGTCGGTCTTGCACTTCTCGCGAACGCGCTCGGGCCAGTAGTTCATGGCCAGGTGCGCCCAGTCGTAGTCACCTTTTTCCAGCTTGGCCCAGGTGTCTTTGAGCACTTTCTGCCAGGGTTTGTGGCGGAACAGCGGCCACAGCGGCGCGGCGCTGATCTGCACGCCGTCGTCGTGGTTTGGCTTGTAGGTGGGTGCGAGCTTGAGCAATGTGTCGCGCAGCTCGATCAGCTCCAGCTCAAAGGCTTGCAACGCCTCGAACTGCCTTTCTTCGTCGCGAGTGCGAGACGACCCCTTGTTACGCAGCGCCGTCACGTCAGCGCCGACTTGTTTGAGCTTGGGCTCAACGAAGTCGTTGATCGCCGTGTACAGCGTCTGGCTGCTGAGGCTGGGGTAATAGACCCACAGCGTGTAACTGGCGGACGTCGTGCTCAACGGCCAGTAGATAGGCGCTTTGCGGCGGCTCTTGGAGTAGCGCTGCAGGTGGAAGAGGAAGAAGTCTCGTTGCAGCCAGCGGCGGACATCCTCCGGGACGGGTGCCTCGACACGACCGAGCACTTCTTCGACCAGACGCGCCAGGTCGTGCGGGTGGCCGGGGTCGTCCACCAGGATACCGGGGTGGGCGTGAAACGGCGCTGCGCCATCGGACAACATGCCGGGGCTTTTCGCAGGCAGCGGATCGAAGGGTTCAGGTTCCGGCGGGGCGGCGCGCTCGCCGGTGGCCAGACGCCAGTCGAAGCGGCCAAATGCAACACCTGCCGCATACGACAATGC
Source organism: Methylocaldum sp. 14B (assembly GCF_002005105.1). Taxonomy (GTDB): domain Bacteria; phylum Pseudomonadota; class Gammaproteobacteria; order Methylococcales; family Methylococcaceae; genus Methylocaldum. The sequence goes on from NZ_MSCV01000011.1 coordinate 159,740, forward strand.
ATCTTGTACAGGGCTTCGTTCTTCTTCGCTGGAATCTTCGTCATCTTCACCCGAATCGCTGCCGGCGGCACTTAGAAGCTCGTCTAATTCACGGAACTCAGAGACGTCGGTTCCATAGGAATCTGCAACCAGTTCATCTATCTGCCGCTCTGCAGTTATTAGATTCTGATCACTAATCTGCAGGCGCTCCTTAAACGGCTGCGCGAAAAAACTCGATGTTTCGTCTGTTGAAAGTTCAAGCCGTGTTCGCTTTAACAGCAAGTCAGCCAACTCTGCCAAGCTGCGTTTCTTTCCGTCACTAAAATCCGGATATGGCAGTTTCATCAGATTTGTCGGGTGCCATTGACGGCAGTCCGTTACAAGCTTTGCAAGTGCCCGAAAAGGTGTGGAAGCAAAGATTGCGAGCCCCTCAAGAATCTGGTCCCCAACAAACTGAACGGATGGTCCTTTCATATCAAATACACATCCTGCTGGAAGGGCTCTTGCAAAGAAGCCTTTAA